>NZ_CP107942.1:8960000-9560000 GCF_036053395.1 Actinoplanes sp. NBC_00393
GTATTCGGGGTTGTGGGACCCACTTATCGTATCTGACAGTGCGGTGAAGAGTTACAAAGCTAGTTGTTAGTTGAACGGTGTGGGAAAGCCGGCCGTAGAGGGTGAGAGCCCCGTAAGCGAAAGCATCTAGCCTCTTTGTGGTGTTCCCGAGTAGCAGCGGACTCCTAGAATCTGCTGTGAATCTGCCAGGACCACCTGGTAAGGCTGAATACTTCCTGGTGACCGATAGCGGACAAGTACCGTGAGGGAATGGTGAAAAGTACCCCGGGAGGGGAGTGAAATAGTACCTGAAACCGTTCGCCTACAATCCGTCAGAGCCTTTTGGGGTGATGGCGTGCCTTTTGAAGAATGAGCCTGCGAGTTAGTGGCATGTGGCGAGGTTAACCCGTGTGGGGTAGCCGTAGCGAAAGCGAGTCTTAATAGGGCGTTTTTAGTCGCATGTTCTAGACCCGAAGCGGAGTGATCTAGCCATGGGCAGGTTGAAGCGTGGGTAAGACTGCGTGGAGGACCGAACCCACCAACGTTGAAAAGTTGGGGGATGACCTGTGGTTAGGGGTGAAAGGCCAATCAAACTCCGTGATAGCTGGTTCTCCCCGAAATGCATTTAGGTGCAGCGTCGTGTGTTTCTTGCCGGAGGTAGAGCACTGGATGGTCTAGGGGGCCTACAAGCTTACTGAAATCAGCCAAACTCCGAATGCCGGTAAGTGAGAGCGCGGCAGTGAGACTGCGGGGGATAAGCTTCGTAGTCGAGAGGGAAACAGCCCAGATCGCCAGCTAAGGCCCCTAAGCGTGTGCTAAGTGGAAAAGGATGTGGGATCGCATGGACAACCAGGAGGTTGGCTTAGAAGCAGCCACCCTTTAAAGAGTGCGTAATAGCTCACTGGTCAAGTGGTTCCGCGCCGACAATGTAGCGGGGCTCAAGCACACCGCCGAAGCTGTGGCATTCACACATTAACCCGGTCGTTCAGCTAGACTGAATGATCCAGGTGTGTGGATGGGTAGGGGAGCGTCGTATGGGGGGTGAAGCGGCGGAGTGATCCAGCCGTGGACGCCATACGAGTGAGAATGCAGGCATGAGTAGCGAATGAAGGGTGAGAACCCCTTCCGCCGGATGACCAAGGGTTCCAGGGCCAGGCTAATCCGCCCTGGGTGAGTCGGGGCCTAAGGCGAGGCCGAGAGGCGTAGTCGATGGATAACGGGTTGATATTCCCGTACCCGCAAAGGAGCGCCCAAGACGAACCTTCCTGTACTAACCACGCAAAGCGCCGGCGACCTTCGGGTCAAGGGTGTGGAGTCTGGGACCTCGGGTGGTAGTAGTTTAGTGATGGGGTGACGCAGGAAGGTAGATGATCCCGGCCGGTGGTTGTGCCGGGGTAAGCGTGTAGGCCGTGCCATAGGCAAATCCGTGGCGCATATAGGCTGAGACGTGATGCCGAGCCGTTCTGGTGAAGTCATTGATCCTATGCTGCCGAGAAAAGCCTCTAGCGATGTTCCGAGCGGCCCGTACCCTAAACCGACACAGGTGGTCAGGTAGAGAATACCGAGGCGACGGGTGAACTGTGGTTAAGGAACTCGGCAAATTGCCCCCGTAACTTAGGGAGAAGGGGGGCCGGACGCGTGAAGCCCCGTGCGGGTGGAGCGTGGTATGGCCGCAGAGAGCAGGGGGAAGCGACTGTTTACTAAAAACACAGGTCCATGCCAAGTCGTAAGACGATGTATATGGACTGACGCCTGCCCGGTGCTGGAACGTTAAGGGGACCTGTTAGCTCTTCGGGGCGAAGCGGAGAACTTAAGCGCCAGTAAACGGCGGTGGTAACTATAACCATCCTAAGGTAGCGAAATTCCTTGTCGGGTAAGTTCCGACCTGCACGAATGGCGTAACGACTTCCCCACTGTCTCAACCACAGGCCCGGCGAAATTGCAGTACGAGTAAAGATGCTCGTTACGCGCGGCAGGACGGAAAGACCCCGGGACCTTTACTATAGCTTGACATTGGTATCTGAATTTAATTGTGTAGGATAGGTGGGAGCCGGTGAAGCTCGGACGCCAGTTCGGGTGGAGGCGTTGTTGAAATACCACTCTGTTGGGTTTGGGTATCTAACTTGCGGCCCTGATCGGGTCGAGGGACAGTGTCTGGTGGGTAGTTTAACTGGGGCGGTTGCCTCCTAAAGGGTAACGGAGGCGCCCAAAGGTTCCCTCAGCCTGGTTGGCAATCAGGTGTTGAGTGTAAGTGCACAAGGGAGCTTGACTGTGAGACTGACGGGTCGAGCAGGGACGAAAGTCGGGACTAGTGATCCGGCACTTGCGTGTGGAAGCGGTGTCGCTCAACGGATAAAAGGTACCCCGGGGATAACAGGCTGATCTTCCCCAAGAGTCCATATCGACGGGATGGTTTGGCACCTCGATGTCGGCTCGTCGCATCCTGGGGCTGTAGCAGGTCCCAAGGGTTGGGCTGTTCGCCCATTAAAGCGGTACGCGAGCTGGGTTTAGAACGTCGTGAGACAGTTCGGTCCCTATCCGCCGTGCGCGTTGGATACTTGAGAAGGGCTGTCCCTAGTACGAGAGGACCGGGACGGACGAACCTCTGGTGTGCCAGTTGTTCTGCCAAGGGCACGGCTGGTTGGCTACGTTCGGAAGGGATAACCGCTGAAAGCATCTAAGCGGGAAGCTCGCTTCGAGATGAGGTATCCCACCACCTTGAGTGGGTAAGGCTCCCAGCTAGACGACTGGGTTGATAGGCCGGAAATGTAAGCACGGTAACGTGTTGAGTTGACCGGTACTAATAGGCCGAGGGCTTAACCACCCTAAATTTTCTGCTTGCGTCCACTGTGTGATTCACAGCAAACGAACAACCACCCCGGTTGTTCGGCCTCAAAAGGCCGGCACGGGTTGCTGGTTAGCGTTTCGCTGATAGTTGTTTCGGTGGTCATAGCGGTGGGGAAACGCCCGGTTACATTCCGAACCCGGTAGCTAAGCCCGCCAGCGCCGATGGTACTGCACTCGGGAGGGTGTGGGAGAGTAGGACGCCGCCGGACTCAACGTGACAGAAAGGCCCACCCCGACCGGGGTGGGCCTTTCTTTTTGCCCCGTACCGGACTCGTTACCGTTCCGTGACCTGGATCCGCGAACCAACGTCGTGAGGGACGCATCGCACCTAGTGACAGCGATGAGAGTTCGAGGAGAGGCAAAGCATGCGACGCACAGTTCTGGTTCTGGCTGCGGTGGCCGGCCTGACGTTGATCACCGGTTGCACCGAGTCCCCGGAGTCGTTGGACGGTGCCGCAGCACCGGTCGGCGGAGCGGTCTCCCGTTCGGCGCCGACGCCGGCCGCGGTCACCGAGTCACCGTCGGCGGCGCCGTCGACGGACCCGCCGGTGACGACCACCACGAGGCCGCCGAAGCCGAAGGCCTCCTCAGTGCTCGGCCCCGACGGCCTGGGCGCGCTGAAGCTCGGCATGTCCTTCACCGCGGCGAAGAAGACCGGCCTGCTGGTTTCCGACGACCCGGCGGCAGAGGTTCAGGGCTGCAACTCGAACTACTACCCCAAGTCCTCCGGCGACTCTGATGCTGCGGTGTTCTTCAACGGCGACAAGGGTCTGGTGTCGTTCACCGCGTACCGGGGCGTGGCTACTCCGGAAGGCATCAAGCTCGGCAGCAGCCTCGCCGCTGTGAAGAAGGCGTACTCGGACTGGGATGTCCTCACCGGTCCCGGGGAGGACGGCCGCGGTTGGGTGAAGGTTCCGGGCAACAGCAAGGCTGTCTACAACATCACGATCGCCGAGGACGAGGTCGTGCACATGAACCTGCAGCTGCGTGACCAGGACTGTTACGAGTAGGGATTGGGTGTGCCGTCACCGGACCGCGTCGGTATGCTGGCGTGCGGGCCGTGACTGGCGCGTTCGGATGGTTGACCATCGGGGAGCGGCTCCGTCGAGACGACGACTTGCCGTGCGCCTGGGCCTCTTCACTACGTGATAGGGAGGTCCCATGTCAGAGTTGAACGCCGAATCCACTGCTTTCCGCTCCGCCCTCGAGGTGGTCCGTTCCGTCGAGCCGCGTATTGCGGATGCGATCGCCAAGGAACTGACCGACCAGCGTGAGTCGCTGAAGCTGATCGCGAGTGAGAACTACGCTTCCCCGGCTGTGCTGCTCGCCATGGGTAACTGGCTCTCCGACAAGTATGCGGAGGGCACCATCGGCCGTCGTTTCTACGCCGGCTGCCAGAACGTCGACACCGTCGAGTCCGTCGCTGTCGAGCACGCCAAGGCGCTGTTCGGCGCGCCCTATGCGTACGTGCAGCCGCACTCCGGCATTGATGCGAACCTGGTCGCCTACTGGGCGATTCTGGCCGACCGCGTCGAGGTGCCGTTCCTGAAGAAGTTCGAGAAGCGGCAGATCAACGACCTGACCGACGCCGAGTGGGCCGAGCTGCGGCAGGCCTTCGGCAACCAGCGGCTGCTCGGCATGTCGCTGGACGCCGGCGGTCACCTGACCCACGGGTTCCGGCCGAACATCTCCGGCAAGATGTTCGACCAGCGCAGCTACGGCGTCGACTCGGCGACCGGGCAGATCGACTACGCGGCGCTGCTGGAGTCGGCACGCGAGTTCAAGCCCGCGGTGATCGTGGGCGGCTACTCGGCGTACCCCCGGAAGGTGAACTTCGCGAAGATGCGCGAGATCGCCGACGAGGTCGGCGCCACCTTCATGGTCGACATGGCGCACTTCGCCGGCCTGGTCGCGGGTGGGGTGTTCACCGGCGACTACAACCCGATCCCGCACGCGCACATCGTCACGACCACCACGCACAAGAGCCTGCGCGGCCCGCGCGGTGGCGCGGTGTTCTGCCAGCCGGAGCTCTCGTCGCAGGTCGACCGCGGCTGCCCGATGGTGCTCGGTGGCCCGCTGCCGCACGTGATGGCCGCCAAGGCGATCGCGTTCGCCGAGGCCCGCCGGCCGGAGTTCGCGACCTACGCCCAGCAGATCGTCACGAACAGCCAGGCGCTCGCCGAGGGCCTGGCGAAGCGGGGCGTGCAGCTGGTCTCCGGCGGCACCGACAACCACCTGGTGCTGCTCGACGTGCACCCGTTCGGCATCACCGGCCGTCAGGCCGAGCAGGCCCTGCTGGACAGCGGCATCGTCACCAACCGCAACGCGATCCCGCAGGACCCGAACGGGGCCTGGTACACCTCCGGCATCCGGATCGGCACCCCGGCGCTGACCAGCCGTGGTCTCGGCACCGCGGAGATGGACCAGATCGCCGAGCTGATCCACACCGTGCTGGCCAACACCAGCCCGGCCGAGGGGTCCAAGGCGAAGTTCACCCTCGACCCGGCCCTCGCGGACCGGATCAGCAAGCAGGCGTCCGAGCTGCTGGCGCCGTTCCCGCTGTACCCGAGCGTCGACCTCGGCTGATCGTTCGCAATCGCCGCCCCGGAGAGATCAACGGATCACTTCCGGGGCGGCAGTCTGTGCAGAGTCACGTCGGTCAGGGTGCCGGCGGCGACCTCGGTCGTGAGGTACGTGGCGTAGGGCTGGCGCCGCCGGTCGGTCGGGGAGCCGGGGTTGAGCAGCCGCAGGCCGGAGTCGGTCGTCGTGTCCCAGGGAATGTGGGAGTGGCCGAAGACCAGTACGTCCACGTCCGGGAAGCGTTCGGCACAGCGTTTCTCGCGTCCACCGGACGGCCCGGTCTCGTGGATGACGGCGAACCGTACGCCCTCCAATGTGGCATGCGCGACTTCCGGCAGGCGCTTGCGCAGCGCCGGGCCGTCGTTGTTGCCGTAGCAACCGATCAACCGGGCCGAGCGGGCCTCCAGCTGATCGAGGAGATCCACGACCACCCAGTCGCCGGCGTGGATCACCACGTCGGCGGCGTCGATCGCGGCCCACAGTGGGGCCGGCAGGTCGCGGGCGCGCTTCGGGACGTGCGTGTCGCTGATCAGGACAAGACGCATGCGATCGATCCTAATTGTTGCGGTCTGGGTGCCGTGGGCGTTGTTGCACGCCACGCCGGAACCGGTTCCGGATTCGCTGTTATCAACGTGTGAACGCGCTGGTGGTCCCGGCTGAGCAGGGATTCGGCGCCAGATGACGGTCAGGTTCCGGAACTGTTGCGAACTATGGACATCAATTCGTGCTCCTCCTTACGGTTCGGCCGGGGAGCGCTCTCCAAGGTGCTCCCTAGGAAGCCTTACCGTTCCCAAGGAGAAGCAATGAGACGCTCCCCCTGGCGGCTCGCCGCCGCCGGTGGCCTGGTCGCCGTACTGGTGGCCGGGTTCACCTCGATCACCGCGAGCGGCGCCGCAGCCGCCGAGGTGCTCCTGTCCCAAGGCAGGCCGGCCACCGCCTCCTCCACCGAGGCGTCCGGCGCGTACGCGGCATCCGAGGCGGTCGACGGCAACGCCGGCACCCGCTGGTCGTCGGCCTTCTCCGATCCGCAATGGCTGCAGGTCGACCTGGGCACCAGCAAGGCCGTCTCCCGGGTGGAGCTCAGCTGGGAGACCGCGGCTGCCAGGGCCTTCCAGATCCAGGTGTCCGACAACGGGACCAGCTGGAACTCGATCTACTCGACCACCACGGCAACCGGCGGGAACCAGAACCTCACGGTCAACGGCACCGGCCGGTACGTGCGGATGTACGGCACCCAGCGCACCACCGGCTACGGCTACTCACTCTGGGAGTTCAAGGTCTTCGGTGACGACGGTGGCGGCACCGGCCCGACGATTCCCGGCGGTGGCAGCCTCGGCGCCAACGTGGTGGTCTTCGACCCGTCGATGTCGAGCGCGTCCATCCAGGCCCGGGCCGACGAGATCTTCCGGCAGCAGGAGACCGCCCAGTTCGGCACCGGCCGGTGGGTGCTGGCGTTCAAGCCGGGCACCTACAACGGGCTGAACATCCAGGTCGGCTTCTACACCTCGGTGGTCGGTCTCGGGCAGAACCCGCAGGACGTACGGATCAACGGTGACATCACCGTCGACGCCGGCTGGTTCCAGGGCAACGCCACCCAGAACTTCTGGCGGTCCACCGAGAACCTGTCGGTCTACCCGGTGAACGGCACCAACCGCTGGGCGGTCTCACAGGCGGCGCCGTTCCGCCGGATGGACATCCACGGCAACCTGAACCTGGCGCCGAACGGCTACGGCTGGGCGTCCGGCGGCTACGTCGCCGACTCACGGATCAGCGGCAGTCTCGGGCAGTACTCGCAGCAGCAGTGGCTGACCCGGAACAGCCAGATCGCCTCGAACACCAACGGCGTGTGGAACCAGGCGTTCGTCGGGGTGCAGGGTGCTCCGTCGGCGGCCGGCTACCCGAACCCGCCGTACACCACGATTGCGAACACGCCGGTGATCCGGGAGAAGCCGTACCTCTACGACGGCGGTGTCTTCGTGCCGTCGCTGCGGACGAACTCCACCGGCATCTCCTGGGCGAACGGCAACACGCCGGGCACGACCATCCCGCTCTCCCAGTTCTACGTGGCCAAGCCGGGTGACTCGGCGGCGCGGATCAACCAGGCCTTGGCCCAGGGGCTGAACCTGCTCTTCACGCCGGGCATCTACCAGATCGACCAGACGATCAACGTGAACCGGGCCAACACCGTCGTGCTCGGCCTGGGCTACGCGACGATCATCCCGATGAACGGCATCACGGCCATGCAGGTGGCCGATGTGGACGGTGTGAAGGTGGCCGGCATCCTCTTCGACGCGGGCACCACCCTGTCGCCGAACCTGCTGGTCATGGGTCAGAGCGGATCGTCGGCGAACCACGCGGCCAACCCGTCTTCGGTGCAGGACGTGTTCCTCCGGGTCGGCGGTTACATCGCCGGAAAGGCCACCAACAGCCTGCTGGTGAACAGCAACAACGTGATCATCGACCACATCTGGGCGTGGCGGGCCGACCACGGCAACGCGGGCACCTACGCCTGGAACACGGCGATCGGTGACCACGGTCTGATCGTCAACGGCAACGACGTGACGGCGTACGGGCTGTTCGTCGAGCACTACCAGAAGTACCAGGTGATCTGGAACGGCAACGGCGGCCGGACCTACTTCTTCCAGAACGAGATGCCGTACGACCCGCCGACCCAGGCGGCCTGGCGGACCGGGGCGAACGGGTACGCGGCCTACAAGGTGGCCGACTCGGTGAACACGCACGAGGCGTGGGCGATGGGCAGCTACTGCTACTTCAACGTCAACCCGTCGATCCACGCGGACCGCGGCTTCGAGGTTCCGGTCAAGTCCGGGGTGCGGCTGCACAACCTGCTCACGGTGTCACTCGGTGGCAACGGCGTGATCGACCACGTGGTCAACACGACCGGTGGGCCGGCGCAGGGGACCGCGACAGTTCCGTCCTACGTGGTCAACTTCCCGTAGATCTCCCCACTGCCGCGCGGGATCAGGGTGGTCGCCACCTTGATCTCGCGCGGTGGGCCGTCGTAGCCGTCGATGCGCTCGAAGAGCACACCGGCAGCCGCGTGGCCGATTCGCACCGGGTGCTGCGCGACCACGGTCACCGCCGGGTCGAGGAGATCGGCGAGCGGGAAGTCGTCGAAGCCGACCAGCGCGACCTCGCGGTGCAGCCCGAGCCGGCGCAGCGCGCGGACCGCGCCGATGGTGATCAGATTCTGACTCGTGAAGAGGGCGGTGGGTGCATCGGCGCGGCGCAGCAGGGTCAGCGTTGCGCGTTCCGCCGCGGCCTCGCCGTGAATGTCGTGCAGCACCGGGCCGGGTCGGTGCCCGAGCGCCTGCAGGTATCCCCGGAACCGGTCGCGCGCGGTGGCTATCCGCTGGTGGTCGCCGAGGAAGGCGATGCGGCGATGGCCGTGCGCGACGAGGTGCCGGACGGCTCCGGCAGCACCGGCGACGTTGGTGGAGACCACCGTGTCGGCCTCGAAGCCGGACGGCCGCCGATCCACGAAGACGATCGGCGTACCGGTGAACCGACTCAGGTAAGACTGATCAGAAGCGGCCGGTGCCACGATCAGACCGTCGGTCTGCCGCTGCCGGAACGCGCGGGTCAGCTCGCGTTCCCGGCGGTCGTCCTCGTCGAGGCTCCCGGTGAGCACGTGCACCCCGCGGCCGTGCGCCGCATCCTCGATCGACCGGTGCAGGGCGGCCGAGAACGGGTTCGCGACGTCCTCCAGGAGCACCCCGATGGTCCGGGTACGCCGATCGTTGCGCCGCAGCATGCTGGCGCCGAGATGCGGCCGGTAGTCGAGGGACTCGACCGCCGCCCGCACCCGATCCGCAAGGTCGGGCGCGACGGTGGGCTCGCCGTTGACCACCCGGGACACGGTCTTCAGGCTCACTCCGGCGGCGCGGGCCACGTCGTTCATGGTCGGTTTTCCGGACATGTCGGAACCTCCAGCACGGACAGCAATTAGCTGGAAACTCATTGTTGACACGTACAAAACACGGGCGTCTACTCCAAGACAACGTTGTCTCTCGATGTCCGGAGGAGACATGCGCCAGCCATCCAGGCTCGTTGCCGCCGCGGGTTGCCTGCTCCTGGCCCTCGCCGGCGCCGCCTGCAACCGGGGCGGAAACGAGGAGGTCGTCGGTCTGATCACGAAGACCGACACGAACCCGTTCTTCGTGACGATGAAGCAGGGCGCGCAGAAATCCGCCGATCAGCTCGACGTCGACCTGCAGACCTTCGCCGGGAAGGTGGACGGCGACAACGAGGCGCAGGTGCTGGCGATCGAGAACCTGATCTCGTTCGGCGCCAAGGGTTTCCTGATCACGCCGAACGACTCGAAGGCGATCGTGCCGGCCATCGACCGGGCGCACGAGGCGGAGATGCTGGTCATCGCGCTGGACACCCCGGTCGAACCGGCCGATGCCGCGGACGCCACGTTCGCCACCGACAACTTCGAGGCCGGCCGGCTGATCGGTCAGTGGGCGAAGGCGAAGTTCGGCCGGGACAGTGGCAACGCCAAGATCGCCATGCTCGACCTCAACGCCAACCAGGTCTCCGTGGACGTGCAGCGCGACCAGGGCTTCCTGGAGGGATTCGGGATCGACATCGGCGACCCCGGCCGGATCGGCGACGAGAACGACCCACGGATCGCCGGGCACGACGTGACCGACGGCAACGAGGAGGGTGGGCGTACCGCGATGGAGAACCTGTTGCAGAAGGATTCGTCGATCAACCTGGTCTACACCATCAACGAGCCGGCTGCGGCGGGGGCGTACGAGGCGCTCAAGGCGGCCGGCAAGGAACGGGACGTCACGATCGTCTCGGTCGACGGCGGCTGCCCGGGTGTCGACAACGTGGCCAACGGGGTGATCGGCGCTACCTCGATGCAGTTCCCGATCCGGATGGCCGAGCTGGGGGTCGCCGCGATCGCGCAGTACGCGAAGGACGGCACCCGGCCGCAGAACACCGCCGGCAAGAACTTCGTGGACACCGGCGTACAGCTGATCACCGACGACCCGCAGGCCGGCGTGGAGGCGAAGGACTCCGCGTGGGGCAAGCAGAACTGCTGGGGGTAACCGATGGCGACCACCACCGCGGACTTCGAGGTCAAACAGCACGACTCGTTCGGGCTGCGCGTGCAGCACCTGTTGCACGGCAACCCGGTCCTCGGGCCGCTGGCCGTGCTGCTCGTGGCGATCATCGCGTTCTCGATCGTCAACGCCCGGTTCTTCTCCGCCGCGAACCTCTCCCTGGTGCTCCTCCAGGTGACCGTCATCGCCACGCTGGCGCTCGGGCAGACGCTGATCATCCTGACCGCCGGCATCGACCTGTCGGCCGGCGCGATCGCGGTCTTCTCGTCGATCCTGATGGCGCTCTTCTGCACCGACGCCGGCATGCCCGGCCCGATCGCGCTGCTGCTCGGCTTCGCGTGCGGCACGGCGATGGGCGCGATCAACGGCGCCCTGGTCACCCGGATCAAACTGCCGCCGTTCATCGTCACGCTCGGCACGCTGACCATCTTCTTCTCGCTCAATTCGGTGGTCAGCAACAGCGAGACGGTACGCGGAACGGACATGCCCGGCCTGATGACGTGGACCGGCGAGTCGATCCCGATCGGCTCCTTCCGGCTCAGCTACGGCTCGATCATCATGCTGCTGCTGTTCGGCTTCTTCGCCTACGCGCTGAGCTCGACGGCGTGGGGCAAGCACGTCTACGCGACCGGTGACGACGTGGAGGCGGCGCGGCTCGCGGGTATCCGTACCGGCCGGGTGCTCTTCTCGGTCTACACCGTGGCGGGCCTGCTCTACGCGATCGCGGGCTGGATCCTCATCGGACGGCTCGCCTCGGCCAGCCCGAACGTCGGCACCGAGTACAACCTCGACTCGATCACCGCGGTGGTGCTCGGCGGGACCAGCCTCTTCGGCGGCCGCGGCGGCGTGATCGGCACCCTGATCGGAGCGCTCATCGTCGGTGTCTTCCGCAACGGCCTGCAGCTCAGCGGCGTCGAGGTGGTCTGGCAGGGCTTCGCGATCGGTCTGCTCGTGCTCATCGCCGTCTCCCTGGACCAGTGGATCAGGAAGGTGAAAACGTGACGACTCCGGTGTTGCAGGCGAAGGGGCTCAGCAAGCGGTACGGCCGGGTCGTCGCGATCGACGGCAGCGACCTCGAGCTCTACCCCGGCGAGATCCTCGCGGTGATCGGCGACAACGGCGCCGGCAAGTCCAGCCTGATCAAGGCGCTCTCCGGCGCGCTGATCCCGGACAGCGGCGAGATCCTGCTGGACGGCGAACGGGTGCACTTCCGCAACCCGATGGACGCCCGGTCGGCCGGCATCGAGACCGTCTACCAGACCCTCGCGGTCGCTCCGGGCCTGGACATCGCGGACAACCTGTTCCTCGGGCGGGAGGAGCGGCGGTCCGGCCCGCTGGGATCGGTGTTCCGGATGCTGGACCGCAAGCGGATGCGCGAGGAGGCCGCCCGGCACATGAGCGAACTCGGCGTCGCCACCCTGCAGAACATCGGCCAGGCCGTCGAGTCGCTCTCCGGCGGTCAGCGGCAGGCGGTCGCGGTGGCCCGGTCCGCCGCCTTCGGCAGCAAGGTGGTGATCCTCGACGAGCCCACCGCCGCGCTCGGCGTCAAGGAGGGCAACCGGGTGCTCCAGCTGATCCGCGACGTCCGCGACCGCGGCCTGCCGGTCATCCTGATCAGCCACAACATGCCGCACGTCTTCGAGGTCGCCGACCGTATCCACATCCAGCGGCTGGGCCGCCGGGTCGCGGTGATCACCCCGGAATCGCATTCCATGTCCGAAGCGGTCGCCATCATGACCGGAGCGGCTGCGCCGCCTCAGGAGAAAACCCCGGCATAGGTACGCGTAGAGCGCCGTTCCGGGTAATCAGAAGACATGACCATCGGGGTGACAGGAGCAACCGGAAACGTCGGTGCACGGGCCGTACGCCTGCTGGTGCAGGCCGGTGAACGCCCGCGCGTGCTGGTCCGGGATCCCGCGAAGCTTCCACCCGGCCTGGCCGCATCGGTCGACGTGGCGCGCGGCGACCTGCGCGACGCCGCGTTCGTCGAGTCCGCGGTCGCCGGGCTGGATGCGCTGCTGTGGGTGACGCCGGAGGACCTCACCGCCGCCGACCCACTGGCTGAGATGGCCACAGTCGTCCGGAATGGGGCCGCCGCGGCACGGGCCGCCGGCGTACGGCGGGTGGTGGTGATCAGCAGCGTCGGGGCGGAACGCCGGCACGGGGCCGGGCTGATCGACGGGCTGGCCCGGGCCGAGGAGGAGTTCACCGCGACCGGGGCGGACGTGACGATCCTGCGCAACGGCTACTACTTCACGAACCTGCTGGGCAACCTCGACGAGCTGCGGGACGGCCGGCTCACCACGACGATGCCGGAGGACCGGCCGCTGGCCTGGGTCGACCCGCGTGACGTGGGCGAGGTCGCGGCGGTCCGGTTGCTGGCACGCGGCTGGTCCGGGACGGTGATCCAGGCCGTGCACGGGCCGGCCGATCTGAGCTGGGCCGAGGTGGCCGCGATCGTCTCGGCGGCGACCGGTGACAAGGTGAGCCTGTCGGTGATCTCCGACGAGGCGATGGCCGGTGGGCTGCGGCAGGCCGGTCTGCCGGAGCCGGCCGTGGCGGGTCTGGTCGGGATGACCGCCGGGACGAGGGACGGGTTCGAGCCGGAACAGGTGCGGACACCGGTGACGACCACGCCCACAACGCTGGCCGAGTGGGTCGCCGGGACGCTGGTGCCGCTACTCCGGGACTGACCGCGCGGCGGAACCCCTCAAGCCGGAGCACGCTGGGTCGATCAGTCCCGCATGTTGTTTGGCCGCGCCCACCGGCGCCCGCGTGCTCGGACCAGCACCCGTCGCCTGTTCGCGACGTATGCCGCGGCCAGCCTGGTGCCCGTGATGGCATTGGGCGCGGTGATGCTGCAGGGATACGAGTCCGACGCAGCCGAGCAGGGCCGCGCCCAGGGGCTGGCGCAGGCCGCGGTCATCGCCGAGATGGCGATCACGCCCGCCCTCAACAGCGGGGAGACCGCGCCCAGCGAGGGGCTCACCGAGGGCCTGACCACGGCTCAGCTCGACGGGATGCGGGACGCCACCGAGCACGCCGTGTTCCGTGGTTCGGTGCTGCGGCTGCGATTGCGGTCCTTCAGCGGGCGGGTGGTCTTCTCCGACGACGGGACCACCAGCGGTGGCGTACCGGCCTCGGACCCGGACTTCCGGGCCGCCTCGGCCGGCGAGTCCCGGGCCCGGGTGATCGGTGGTGGCGCCGACGTGATCCGGGTGCTGCAGCCGCTGGTCGCGAGCGCGTCCGGGCAGTCGGTCGGGGTGCTCGAGCTGTACCTGCCGTACCAGCCGATCGCCGATCAGATCCATGCCCAGGTGAACCGGGCGTGGTGGCGGATCGGTGGCGCGCTGACCGCGCTCTACCTGGTCCTGGCTCTGCTCGCCTGGTGGACCACGCGGTCGCTGAGCCGGTACGCCGCGCGTCAGGAGTACCAGGCCACCCATGACGGGCTGACCGGGCTGCCGAACCGGGCGGACTTCCGGGCCCGCGCCGAGGTGGTGCTGCGGGCGGCCGACCGTGCCGGTGGCCGCGGCGCCGTGGTCCTCGCCGACCTCAACCGGTTCAAAGAGGTCAACGACACCCTCGGGCACCACGCCGGCGACGAGCTGCTGCGAGTGGTCTCCACCCGGATGCAGGCCTGTCTCGGCCCGGACGACATTCTGGCCCGGCTGGGCGGCGACGAGTTCGCCCTGCTGCTGCCGGATCGTGACCGGGACGAGGCGGTGGCGCTGCTGGAGAAGATATGCGACCGGGTGTCCGACGAAATGGTGCTCGACGGTGTGCCGCTCTCCATCGAGGCGAGCTTCGGTGTCTCGCTCTACCCCGAGCACGGGGTGATCCTGCACGACCTGAAGCAGCGTGCGGACTCGGCGATGTACCAGGGGAAGCGGGGCGCCGCGGACGTCGTGGTCTACGCCGGCGGGCAGACCGGTCATCCGCATCAGTGGCTGGTGGTCCAGGCCGAGCTGCGGCACGCGCTGGAACGCGACGAGCTGGTTCTCTACTACCAGCCGAAGGTGGATCTCCCGGCCGGTGAGATCCGTGGGGTCGAGGCACTCGTACGCTGGCAGCACCCGCAGCGTGGCCTGCTGCCGCCGGGTGAGTTCCTGCCGGCCGCGGAGCATTCCGGATTGATCGTGCCGCTCACCGAGTGGGTGTTGCGCCGCGCGCTCGCGGACCAGGCCGACTGGACCGCGGCGGGCCGGGACTGGGCGCTCTCGGTGAACGTCTCGGCCCGCAACCTCGAGATGGCCGGCTTCCCGGAGTCGGTGCGGGACGCGCTCGCGGCGACCGGCACGCCGCCGCACCGGCTGATTCTGGAGATCACCGAAACCGCGCTGGCCGCCGACACCGGCAGCGTGGTCCGCGCCGTCATGCAGCTGGGTGAGCTGGGCGTCGGCATCTCGGTCGACGACTTCGGCACCGGCTACACCAGCCTGGCACACCTGCGCGGCCTGCCGATCACCGAGATCAAGATCGATCGTGCGTTCGTCTCCGATGTGGAACGCGACCCGCAGAGCCAGGCGATCGTCCGGTCGGTGATCGAGCTGGCGCACGGCCTCGGCAGCCGGGCCACCGCCGAGGGCGTGGAGACCGACGAGATCAGCCGGTGGCTCGCCGCCGCCGGCTGCGACGAAGCGCAGGGCTATCTCTTCGGCCGCCCGGCGCCCTGGACCCAGATTTCGATCACTGAGGGAGTTGGCAGATGAGCTTCATCCGGCGGACCGTGGCCGTGACCGGCGCGGTCCTGATGCTGGCGGTCGGCGGCTGCAGCACGGCGAAGGAACCCGCGCCGGCCGGCGCGCTGGACGCGATCGGCGCGGTGACGGTCGACCGGACGCTGCACGACCAGCTGCCCCAGGCGGTCCGGGCGCGCGGTTCGATCCGGCTCGTCACCGACGCCAGTTACGCGCCGATGGAGTATTTCGCCGCCGACGGCCGTACGATCATCGGCTTCGAACCCGACCTGGCCGCCGCCCTCGGTGAGGTTCTCGGCATCCGCACCGAGATGGTGGTCGGCACGTTCAGCACCGCCCTGGACGAGGTGGGCGCCGGAACGTACGACGGGGTGCTCTCGTCGATGACCGACACCACCGAGCGGCAGGCGAAGGCCGACTTCGTCAACTACCTCAGCACCGGTACGTCGATCGTGGTCCAGCGCGGAAACCCGCTGCACATCGCCGACCTCGCGGACCTCTGCGGCCGGACCGTGGCCACCGAGCACGGCACCTACCAGGAGGAGATGCTGCAGGGCCTGCAGAAGAGCTGCGGGGACCGGCCGATCGTCATCGACGCGCACCCGACGAACGCGGACGCCCTGGTGCTGCTGCGCACCGGCCGGGCGGCGGCTGTGCTGATCGACTTCCCGCCGGCGACGTACCTGGTCAACGACTCGCGGACCAGCGCCTTCTACCAGCTCGCGTCGGACGAGCAGTACGAGTCCGGCCTGTTCGGCATCGCGGTCGCCAAGGACAACACCGCGCTGCGGGACTGCCTGCGGGCGGCGCTGCAGCGGTTGATCGAGTCGGGCACCTACGGCGAGCTGCTGGCCCGCTGGGATCTCTCGTCGAGTGCGGTTCCGGCGGCGACGATCAACGGGAAATCGACGACTATCTGAACTACACACGCGTGTAGTACGCTACACGTGTGAGTAGTGACAGCGACCTGACCGCCCGCGCCCGGATCCGTGAGGCCGCGATCGCGCTCTTCACCGAGCGCGGCATCGCCGGCGCCACGATCCGGGACATCGCGCAGGCGGCCGGCGTCTCCTCCGGCCTGCTGCGGCACCACTTCGGGTCCAAGGAGGGCCTGCGCGACGCCTGCGACGAGTGGGCGATGGGCCGGATCGGTCAGTTGCAGATGCAGTTCAGCGACTCCCAGACGATCGGCCCGATCACCCCCGACGTGATGGCCCTCCAGCAATATCTGGTGCGGTCCCTGATGGACGGTTCGCCGCGCGGCGCGGCCGTGTTCGCCCAGGCGGCGGAGCACGGCGAGCGCTGGCTGGCGACCACGCATCTGGAGACGTCCGACCCGCGGGCGTTCACCGCGGTCCTCGGCGCCATGAAGATGGGCATGTTCCTGATGGGCGATCAGCTCACGGCCGTGCTCGGCGAGGACGTCCGGGCGATGCCGGGCTATCTGCGCATGATCCGGGCGTCGATCGAGATCTTCTCGCAGCCGCTACTCACTCCTGAGCAGGCCGACCAGGCGATGAAAGCCGTGGATCGGCTCGGCAATCCATGAAGGAGTGTGCCTCATGGCTGAGGCAGTCGATGTCGAAGGACTGATCAAGAGGTTCGGCGCGGTGACCGCGCTGGACGGGCTCGACCTGCAGGTGCGGACCGGTGAGGTGCACGGCTTCCTCGGTCCGAACGGTGCGGGCAAGACCACCACGATCCGGGTGCTGCTCGGGCTGATGCGGCCCGACGGCGGAAGCGCACGGCTGCTCGGCGGTGACCCGTGGGCCGACGCGACGGAGTTGCACCGGCGTTTGGCGTATGTTCCGGGTGACGTGACCTTCTGGCCCAACCTGACCGGCGGCGAGGTCATCGACCTGCTCGGCCGGCTGCGCGGCGGGCTGGACACCAAGCGCCGCGACGACCTGATCGAGCGCTTCGAGCTGGACCCGCGCAAGAAGGGCCGGGCCTACTCGAAAGGCAACCGGCAGAAGGTGGCGCTGGTCGCGGCGCTCGCCTCCGATGTGGAGCTGCTCATCCTGGACGAGCCGACCTCCGGGCTCGACCCGCTGATGGAGGAGGTCTTCCGCGAGGTGATCCTGCAGGAGAAGCGGCGCGGAGACCGTACGGTGCTGCTCTCCAGCCACATCCTGGCCGAGGTCGAGGCGCTCTGCGACCGGCTGACCATCATCCGGGCCGGCCGGTCCGTGGAGACCGGCACCCTCGACGACCTGCGGCACCTGACCCGCACCACGATCCGCGCCGAGCTGACCGGCCCGGTGAACGGGCTGGGAACCATCGCCGGGGTGCACGACCTGACCACCGACGACGGCCGGGTCGCCTTCGACGTGGACGCCGACGCCCTGGAACCGGCCCTGAAATCGCTGGTCGCCGCGGGTGTCCGGAGTCTGGTCAGCCAGCCGCCGTCGCTGGAGGAGCTGTTCCTGCGGCACTACGCGCGGGACGAGCGATGAGCGGGACCGGCCGGTTGCTCCGGCTCGCCCTGCGGCGCGACCGGGTCGTCATGCCGCTCTGGGTGCTCGGCATCGGCCTGCTGCCGTACGTTTATCTGTCCGGATTCGACACGCTCTTCGCCACCGAGCAGGAGCGGCTCGACTACGCCCGGATCAGCTCGGAGAACGCGGGTTTCGTGGCCCTCTACGGCCCGCTGCACGGCTCGTCCGTCGGCGAGCTGGTGGTCTGGCGTGGCGGGTTCGTGCCCGTGATGATCGGGCTGTGTGCGCTGCTCACCGTGGTCCGGCACACCCGCGCCGACGAGGAGGCCGGGCGCACCGAGCTGATCCGAGCCACGGTCGTCGGCCGGCACGCCCAGTTGGCCGCCGCGCTGCTGGCCACCGGGCTGGCCACTCTGGTGATGGGCGTGGTGGTCGCGGCCACGATGATCGGCGCCGGGCAGCCGGCCGCCGGCTCGGTCGCGCTCGGCGCGGTCTTCACCCTGTCCGGCTGGCTCTTCGCCGCGGTGGGCGCGGTCGCCGCGCAGCTCAGCGGCAGCGCACGCGGGGCACGCACGATCGCGGTCCTGACCCTTGGGATTGCGTACGTGCTGCGCCTCGGCGGCGACATCTCGGCTCTCGGGGACGGCCGCCTGGAGTGGCTGTCCTGGCTGTCCCCGATCGGCTGGGTGCACCGCGTCTTTCCGTACGGGGCCGACGACTGGTCACCGGCCCTGCTGGCGGTGGCGCTGATCGTGGTCGCGGTGGCCGCCTCGGCGTACCTGTCGACCCGCCGTGATCTGGGTGCCGGCCTGCTCGCCGCCCGCCTCGGCCCGCCCGCCGCGTCACCCGGCCTGCGATCCCCGATCGCTCTGGCCTGGCGTCTGCACCGGGGCCTGCTGTTCGGCTGGACCGCCGGGTTCGCCGCCCTGGGCCTGGTCTTCGGCGGAGTCGGCAGCAGCGTGGTGCAGCTAGCCGAGGACTCGGCCGGGGTGAGCGAGATGTTCAGCCGGATCGGCGGGGGCGACGCCATCGTCGATGCGTACTTCGCCACCGTCGCCGGGATGTGCGGGCTGATCGCCGCCTGCTACGCGGTGCAGGCCGCGCTGCGGATGCGCGACGAGGAGCAGACCGGTCATGCCGAGGCGATGCTGAGCACCGCCGTGAGCCGGTACGCGTGGGCCGGCAGTCACCTGGTCTTCGCGCTGCTCGGGCCGGCTGCCGCGCTGCTCGCCGAGGGCGTCCTGTCCGGTGTCGTGCACGGTGATCCGGGTCCGGTGATCGGCGCCGCGCTGGCCCAGCTCCCGGCCGTGTGGGTGCTGGCCGGGGCGACGATGCTGCTGATCGGGGTGCTGCCGAAACTGGCGGCTGCGGCGTGGGGCGTGATCGCGGGGGCGCTGCTGCTCCTGCTGGTCGGGCCGCTGCTCGACTTCGACCAGTGGGTGCTCGACCTGTCGCCGTTCACCCACGTCCCGCACTTGCCGGGTGGCGACTTCACCGCCGTACCCCTCATGGTGTTGACCCTGGTCGCGGCCGCTCTCGGCGGCGCCGGCCTGCTGGCCCTGCGCCGCCGAGATATGGGGATCTAATGGTCCTTGGGCCGTTTGGGGAGGACCAGTTCCTCGTGGTCGAGCTCGCGGTTCAGCACCCGTAGGCTGTCGTCCTCGAGCCGGCCCGCGTCGCGCCAGCGCAGCAGTTCCTCGCGCTCGGCGTCGATGACCGCCTGCCGGACCATGAGCGCCGCCTCGTACTGCGGGGATTTCGGCAGCTCGTGGGACTCGACCTGCTCGAGCAGGTCGAGCCGGCGGCGGTACCGGTCCAGCCGCACCTCCAGCTGCTGGCGCATGGTCACCATGGCCTCGTCCTCGATGTGGTCGTGATGCTGCTCCTGGATGTCGTCCAGCCGGTCCAGAGCAGCCCGGACCGCGGCCGAGCGGGCCTCGTTGCGCAGTCGCGCCTGGTCCTTCTTGTTGGCGCGCAGGCCCAGCCAGCGGACCAGCGGCGCGAACGTGAGGCCCTGGCCGACCAGGGTGACCAGGACGACCGAGATCGCGCAGAAGAAGAGCAGCTCCCGGTCCGGGAAGCCCATCGGCAGCGTGAAAATCGCGGCGAGCGTGATGACACCCCGGGTGCCGGCCCAGCTCAGCGCGGTCACCTCCTTGCCGTTGAGCGGCACCTCGCGCGGGCCGTTCTCGTCGTCCTCCGCCTCGCTGAGCTGCTGGCCGCCCAGCCTGGTGTGCAACTGGCGGGGCAGCAGCTGGGTCGCGACCAGCCAGAGCGGGCGGAGCAGCAGAACCACACCGAGGGTGATCGCCAGGGCGATGATGATGGTGCTGGTCTCGTACTTGGCCAGCCCGTTCACCACGGTCGGCACCTGCATGCCGATCAGCAGGAAGACGGCGCCTTCCAGCAGGAAGTCGATCAGCCGCCAGACCGCGGTGGTCTGCAGACGGCTGGCGCCGGTGGCGTAGCGCGGGGTGTCGTGGCCGATGATCAGGCCGGCCACCACCACGGCGAGCACGCCGGAGATGAACACGTAGTGGTGCACGAACGAGTTCTCGCAGATCAGGTACGCCGCGAGCGGCGTGATCAGGGAGAGCGCGTTCGAGCTCAGCGGGTCGGACCGCAGCGCCTTCAGGAACCGGACGGTGTACGCGACCGCGACACCGACCAGCACACCACCGGCGGCGGCGATGACGAACTTCCCGACCGCGTTGTCGAAGTTGAAGTTGTCGGTCCGCCAGGCGGTCACCGCGACGGTGAGGATGGTCAGCGCGGTGGCGTCGTTGAGCAGGCCCTCACCCTGGATCAAGGTGATCAGCTTGCCGGGGAGTCCGGCCTTGCGGCCGACGGCGAGCGCGGCGACCGGGTCGGGCGGGGCCACCGCCGCGCCGAGCGCGACGCCGGCCGCGAGCGTGGCGCCGGCCACCCAGAGGGAGAAGCCGACGCCGATCAGCAGCGCGGTGACCAGCACCAGAGCAACCGAAAGACTGATCACCGTACGCATGTTGCGCCGGATGTCCAGCAGTGAGGAATCAAGCGCCGCGTTGTAGAGCAGCGGCGGCAGCACGAACGTCAGGATCCACTCGGGTTCCAGCTCGACGTTCGGGCCGGGCAGGTAGGCGTAGATGATGCCGATCAGCGTCAGCAGCACGGCCGCGGGGAGGCCGGTTTTTTCGGTGACCCAGCGGACCGCCACGATCACCGCGACCGCACCCAGGACGAAAAAGAGGATCTCCTCGGGGTTCATTCGATCATTCTCGCTGCTAGCGGATTCCCATCACTCAGCGGCACTGCTTGTTACTGCTGAGCGGCACCGCCCATCTGCTGCAGCGCGGCGTAGTGCTTCTGCACGACAGGTGTGGCGGTGGCGACGATGTGCTTCACTGCCGGATTTGTCCCGGTGTCGACCGCGATCTGGGCCATCTTGAACGCCCGCTGGTGGGCCAGGATCTGGCTGCCGACGAAGAGCGTGTCGAATTCGGCGGTGGACGCGGTCTTGTACTGCCGGAGCAGGGTGGTCTGCTCGGAGTTCGGCGAGTCGGGCAGGCGTACGTCGACCGTGTGGGCCGCCTTCTTCACCTGGGCGTCGAGCTTGCGGTGGAAGGTGACGAACTGCTGCCCGAGATCGCGTACGGTCGCGCTCCCGCCCTTCTTCGCCGCGATCTTCCCGGCCTTGATCTGGGTGAGGTTGGCCTGGTGGACGGCGATGAGGAAGTCGGCGTCCGGGCTCACCGGACGGATCGGCGCCGCGGCCGCGCTGGTGGCGGGGGCGACCAAAAGGGCAATGGCACTCAGAGTGGCAAAAAGGTTACGCAAACGCATATTCGCAGCTTAACCGGGCGCGCGGAGATGCGATGGCCAGATGGCAGACGCGCCCGGCCATGTCGCCAAGGCCGAGCGCGTCGCGGTGTACTTCGGGATCAGTAGCGGTAGTGCTCCGGCTTGAACGGGCCCTCGACGTCCACACCCAGGTACTCGGCCTGCTTCTTGGTGAGGGTGGTGAGGCGGACGCCGAGCGCGTCCAGGTGCAGCCGGGCCACCTTCTCGTCCAGGTGCTTGGGGAGGACGTAGACCTGCTTCTCGTACTCGCCCGGCTTGGTCCAGAGCTCGATCTGGGCCATCACCTGGTTGGTGAACGAGTTCGACATGACGAAGCTGGGGTGGCCGGTGGCGTTGCCCAGGTTCATCAGCCGGCCCTCGGAGAGCACGATCACCGAGTGGCCGTCCGGGAAGCGCCACTCGTGCACCTGCGGCTTGATCTCGACCTTCTCGATGCCTTCGACGCGAGCCAGCCCGGCCATGTCGATCTCGTCGTCGAAGTGGCCGACGTTGCCGACGATCGCGTTGTGCTTCATCGCGGACAGGTGCTCGACCGTGATGATGTCGGTGCCGCCGGTCGTGGTGATGAAGATGTCGGCCTCACCGACCACGTCCTCGAGCCGGACGACCTGCATGCCGTCCATCGCCGCCTGCAGCGCGCAGATCGGGTCGATCTCGGTCACCACGACCCGGGCGCCCTGGCCGCGCAGCGTCTCCGCCGAGCCCTTGCCGACGTCGCCGTAACCGCAGACCACGGCCAGCTTGCCGCCGAGCATCACGTCGGTGGCTCGGTTCAGGCCGTCGACGAGCGAGTGGCGGATGCCGTACTTGTTGTCGAACTTGCTCTTGGTGACCGCGTCGTTGACGTTGATCGCCGGGAAGAGCAGCGTGCCCTCCTTGGCCAGCTTGTAGAGCCGGGCCACACCGGTCGTGGTCTCCTCGGTGACGCCCTTGATCTCCGCGGCGATCTTGGTGAACCGCTGGGAGTCGGCGGCGAGGCTGCCGCGCAGGGTCTCCAGGATGATCGAGTACTCGTGGTTGTCCTCGGGCGTGGTCGCCGGGACAGCGCCGGCGCCCTCGAACTCGACACCCTTGTGCACGAGCAGGGTGGCGTCACCGCCGTCATCCAGGATCATGTTCGGACCCTGGCCGTTGCCGAAGTCGAAGAGCTGCATGGTCGCCCACCAGTACTCCTCCAGCGTCTCGCCCTTCCAGGCGAAGACCGGGACGCCGGCCGGCGCGTCGACGGTGCCGGTCGGGCCGACGACGACCGCGGCGGCCGCCTCGTCCTGAGTGGAGAAGATGTTGCAGGACACCCAGCGGACCTCGGCGCCGAGCGCGACCAGGGTCTCGATCAGCACGGCGGTCTGCACGGTCATGTGCAGCGAGCCGGCGATCCGGGCGCCCGCGAGCGGCTTGCTGTCACCGAACTCGGTGCGCAGCGACATCAGACCGGGCATCTCGTGCTCGGCGAGACGCAGCTGGTGACGCCCGGCCTCGGCCAGGGACAGGTCGGCTACGGCGAAGTCGAGGCCGTTGACGGAACGGAACTTGGAGTTAGCAAGCTCAGTGGACATGAAAAGAGGGCTCCTCCCTCTCAGGAGGCGCCCTTGCGTCATCTAACCCCGCCGAGCGTGGCGGACCTGACGGTCCGTTGCAGCGCCTCTCGGCCGGGCGGAGTCAACTTTAACCGAACCGCCGCTTGATCACATCCGGCGGGCGTGAACCGGCCGCAGCGTGACGGGGGTTCAATCCGTCACGCGAAGGGGCGGAAAAACATCAAGAACCTTCCATGCCACCTCAGAAACACCTCATTCTGTACGGCGTGAAGCACCCGTACCGCATCCGGGAGATCGCCGCGCAATCCGGGCTGAGTCAGGCCACCGTGGATCGCGTGCTGCACAACCGTGGCGGGGTCCGGGAGAGCACCATCCGGCAGGTCCACCAGGCGATCGCCGAGCTGGACCGGCAGCAGTCCCAGGCGCCGCTCGGTGGCCGGACCTTTCTGATCGACGTCGTTCTGCACACTTCCCGGCGGTACAGCACGGCGGTCCGGGATGCGCTGGAGGCCGAGGTGCCGGGGTTCGCCCCGGCGGCGCTGCGGCCACGGATCCATCTCGCCGAGAGTTCCGGCAACGACGTGGTCCGTACCCTCGACCGGGTCGGCCGGTCCCGCTCGCACGGGGTGGTCGTGATGGCGCCGCCGGGACCGGAGGTGGCGGACGCGGTGGCCCGGCTCGGCGTGCCGGTGGTGACGCTCAACGGCGACCTGCCGGCCGGGAAACGGATCGCGCACGTCGGGGTGGACGACTTCGATGCCGGGGCGACCGCGGCTTACCTGGTCGAGCAGCGGCTCGCGGATCGTGCCGGTGACGTGCTGGTGATCAACGGGAAGGGTGCGCGGGAGGCCGGCTTCCGGGCGCTGCTGCAGGAGCGGTCGCCGGCCCGTCGGCTGCACACCGTGCAGAGCGCCGACGAGATACGGGCCACGCTGGCGCAGAACCCGGCGATCCGCGCTGTGTACTCGGCGGGCACCTGCGGGAACGCCGAGGTGATCGCCGCGTTCGCCGCGGAGAGCCGCAACTACGACGTCTTCGTCGCGCACGGGCTGGACCGGGAGAACGTGGGGCTGCTTCGGGCGTACCAATTGTCGGCAGTTCTACATCAGGATCTGCGTGCCGACCTCCGGCATGCCTGCCTGGTCCTGCTGCGCGCCCAGGGCGCGCTGCCCGGGCCGATCCGTTCCCGCCCGTCGGCGGTCCAGGTGATCACCCCGTGCAACGTCCCGCCGGGCGAGTTCTGAAGCGTAAGGAGAAGGTCGACGCAGCCCTGACGGCTGCCCGCACGGTCGCCGGCGGGCACGAACTTGCGCAGGCTTGCAAGAAGCGAGCAGGAATGCGAAAAACTTCTACCATCTCTTGTGAGTAACATCACCGGACATCTATCGTCGGCTCACTTCGCTCCTTCGCATCGAAGAGAAACGAGCCCTTGATGTCCGTTGTTTCGAGGCGGGCCGGCGTTCCACCGCGCTGGTCCGTCCTGGCTCTCGGCGTGGTGCTCGGGGTGTCGGCCGGTGTGACCGGCGCCCCGCAGGCCGCCGGGGCCGCCGCGTCCCCGGCCGCGCCCGCCGTCACCCGAGCCGCCCTCGATCCCGCGCTGGTTGCGGGCCGCGGCGCCACCGTCGCCTTCCTCGAGCAGGAGGCGGAGCACGCCACCACGACCGGCACGGTGATCGGGCCGGACCGGACGGCGTACACACTGCCGGCCGAGGCGTCCGGCCGGTCCGCGGTCACCCTCGACCCGGGGGAGTACGTGGAGTTCACGCTCCCTCGCTCGGCCAACGCGATCACCGTGCGGTACAGCATTCCGGACGCGCCGGGCGGCGGCGGGATCACCGCGCCGCTGACCGTCGGCACCAAGCACGGGTCCCGGACGATGACCCTGACCTCGCAGTACTCCTGGCTCTACAACCAGTACCCGTTCACCAACGACCCGCAGGCCGACCTGCTGCACCCGGACTGGTGGATCACCGAGTGCGCGTGTGTGCCGTCCGCGACGACGCCGGCCCCGGTGATCACCAAGCCGTTCCGGCCCACCCACTTCTACGACGAGCAGCGGTTGCTCCTCGGTGCGACGTACCGGGCCGGCGACAAGATCCGGCTCACCGCGCGGACCGTGCCGACCACCATCGACCTGCTCGACTCCGAGCTCGTGGGCCTGCCGAAGGTGGACCTGACCGCGGCCAACGTGCTGCTCTTCGGCGCCGACCCGACCGGCCGGCGGGACTCCGCGCCGGCCATCGACAAGGCGATCGCCTTCGCGAAGAAGACGAACGGCGAGGTCTACCTGCCGCCCGGCGTCTACCAGGTGAACCGGCACATCCTGGTCGACGACGTGACGATCACCGGCGCCGGCAACTGGTACACGATCATCAAGGGTCGCGAGGTCGCGCTCGACGAGCCCGCTCCCGACGGTTCGGTGCACACCGGCGTCGGTTTCTACGGCAAGGACGCCGCCGACGGTGGCAGCCGCGACGTGCATCTGGCCGACTTCGCGATCCAGGGCGACGTCCGGGAGCGGATCGACACCGACCAGGTGAACGGCGTCGGCGGGGCGATGACCGACTCGACGATCCGCGGGCTGCACATCCAGCACACCAAGGTGGGTCTCTGGTTCGACGGTCCGATGTCGAACGTCAGGGTCACCGACAACGTCATCGTCGACCAGATCGCCGACGGGCTGAACTTCCACACCGGCGTCACCAAGTCGCTGGTGCGCAACAACTTCGTCCGCAACACCGGTGACGACGCGCTCGCCATGTGGTCGGAGAAGACCGCCAACAGCGGGAACACCTTCGACCGGAACACGATCCAGACGCCCACCCTCGCCAATGGCATCGCGATCTACGGCGGCGACGACACCACCGTGTCGAACAACCTGATCGCCGACCCGATCCGGGAGGGCAGCGCGCTGCACGCCGGCACCCGGTTCGGCGCCGAGCCCTTCACCGGGAGTCTGCGATTCACCGGCAACACCACGGTGCGGGCCGGAACCCTGGAGCTGAACTGGAACATCGGGCTCGGCGCGATCTGGCTCTACGCCCTCGAGCGCAGCTTCGACGCGAACGTCGAGGTCACCGGCGCCCACTTCCTCGACAACACGTACAACGCGATCATGATGGTCGCCGAGTGGGGCGTGAAGGACCTCTACTCGATCAACGGCATCAAGTTCAAGGACATCAAAGTCGACGGTACGGGTACGAGCGTGGTCAGCGCTCGCGCCGGCGGTTCCGCGTCCTTCGAGAACGTGGACGCCCGCAACGTCGGCGCGGTCGGGGTGAACAACTGCGGCCGGTTCGGTTTCCCGGCGACCGGCTCCGAGTTCACCCTCACCGACCTCGGCGGCAACGACGGCGGCTGGCTCGGGCCGTACGTGCCGAACGTGATCACCTGCAACGACCGGCCGCCGGTCGTCCCGCCGCCGGCGCCGTCCAGCTGGTGAGCGGGAGCGGTTAGAGAGTCGATCGCCAGGCCGCGCCGGCCGTGACCACCAGCAGGGTGTGGTCACGGCCGGTCGCGGCCAGCGGCGTCACCGGGACGGTTCGCTGTTGCCAGGACTTCCCGTCGGTGGAGAGCCACAGGCCGCCGGCCACCGCGATCAGCCGGTCGCCGGCCACGGCCAGCGACTGCACGCCCGTCGGCGCGCCGCCGAAGACGCCCAGGTCGGTCCAGACGCCGGCGTGCAGCCGCCAGACGCCGAAGGCCGTTCCGCGCGGGCCGACCGCCACCACGTCGTCGCCGTCGCGGGCCGCCCGATGCAACTCCGACCAGTCCGATCCGCCGGACGGCAGATCCGCGGCAGTCCAGCGGCGCCCGTCCCGGCTGTACCAGGCGGCGGCCCGGTCGTCGCGCCCGCCGACCACCGCCCACCTGCCGTCCGGCAACGGGACCACGTCCCGCCCGACGCTCGGGCCGGCCAGTCCGGGCGCGTTCTCGAACAGGGTGAACCGGGCGCCGTCGGGGGAGAGCCAGGCGGCCGCGCCGGACGAGCGGGTCCCGGCCATCGCGAACCCGGCCGGCCCGGCGCTCAGGTGGGCCACGTCGACCGCGGTGTCCCCGCCGTACGTCTCGAACGGCGCGGTGTTCTCGGCCATCGAGCCGTCCGGCAGCCGGCGCCAGGTGCTCACCCGCGGGTTGCCGTGCGCGCCGCCGGACGCCGAGCCGAGCATCACGACCCGGCCGGCGGCGCAGGCCACCGCGGAGATCACGTTCTGCGGACCGTACTGGCTCGCGGGGTCCGGGGTGAACCGGACCCGCTGCCAGGTGACGGCATCCGGGCTGGTCCAGGCGGCCGGCCGGGTCGCGCCGGCGGGATCGCGGGTAGCGCCTACGACGTACCAGAGGCCGTCGCAGTCGGCGGTGGCGTGCAACTCGGCGCCGGGAAGGTCGATCCGGGTCCAGGCCGGTGTCTCGGCGGGAGCGGCGCAGGCAGCGAGGATCGACGCGAGAAACAGCATGATCCGGCCGCGCGGTCTCGGTCCCATCGGTCGTTAAGGGTATCGGGCGTGAACGGTTGGTAGCCTGGTCGGCGCTTCGAGGACCGGAAGATGGGAAGTACGTTGAGCCGAACCCTGTTGGTCACCGGTGGTGCCGGATTCGTCGGCGCCGCGCTGATCAGGTCGCTGCTGACCGAGTACCCGGACGCGGCCATCGTCTCGCTGGACAACTACTTCACCGGCACCCCGGCGAACCACGTGAACGACCCGCGGGTCAGCTATCTCGACGGCTCGACCGTCGACATCGCGAAGATCTGGGCCGGTCGTGGCCTGCCCGGCCCCGAGGTCGTCTTCCACATGGGCGAATACTCGAGGATCGTCCAGTCGTTCGAGGATCACGACCTGACCTGGGACTTCAACCTGCTGGGGACCAAGGAGGTGGTGAAGTTCTCGGCCGGGCACGGTGCGAAGCTGATCTACGCCGGGTCCAGCTCGAAGTTCGGCAACGACGGGCAGGACGAGAACCTCAATCCGTACGCGTGGACCAAGGCCAAGAACATCGAGTACATCAAGAACTACTCGAACTGGTACGGCCTGGACTATGCGATCACATACTTCTACAACGTCTACGGACCGGGACAGATCACCGACGGGAAGTACGCCACGGTGATCGGCATCTTCGAGCGCCAGTACCTGTCCGGCGAGCCGCTCACCGTGGTGTCCCCGGGCACCCAGACCCGCGACTTCACCCACATCGACGACATCGTCCGCGGCCTGCTGCTGGTCGCCCGGAAGGGCTCGGGCGACGGCTACCTGCTCGGCGCCGGGCGGGAATGGCCGCTGCTCGAGGTCGCCAAGATGTTCCGCACGGAGTACGTGCTGGCGCCCGTCCGGCGCGGTGAGCGGACCCGCGGCCAGGCGGACATCACCAAGGCGACCGAGCTGGGCTGGCACCCGGAGCACAAGCTCGACGAGTACATCGCCGAATTCGTTGCGGCCAACCCGCGCCCGGAGGCATGACCCGGGCCGACGTGGGCATCCCGGCCACATGGAGAACAGGATCCGGGTGGCCGTGGCGGACGACCGGGAGAACTTCGTCCGTGGCCTGGAGTTGCTGCTCCCCGAGCTGAGCGGTGGGCGCGCGACAGTGGTGGCGACGGCGGGCGAGGCCGTCCTGGCGACGAAAGCGGTACGCGAAGCCGTACCCGATCTGGTTTTCGTGGGTCTCGGACTGCCGCCCGTCGGCAGCCCTCAGGTGATCACCACGCTCCGGGAGGCCGCGCCGCAGGCCCGTCTCGTAGCGGTCGCCGACGATGACGAGCCGGGGCCGGTGGTCGAGGCGATTCGTGCCGGTGCGACCGGTTTCCTGCGCCGCGGCACCGACCCGGCCGAGCTGCGGCAGCCGCTGCTCGCCGCGCTGGACGGCTGGGCGGTGCTCTCACCCGAGTTGCTGGCGGCGGTGGCTCAGCAGGCCGCCGCACCGACCGGGCAGGCGGCCACGGCCCATCTCGACGACGCGGACCGCCGGCTGCTGCGCCTGATCGCCGCCGGCTCGTCGACCAGCGACATCGCCGGCCGGTTGCACGTCTCCGAGCGTACGGTCAAGCGCCTGACCGCCGGCCTGCTGCGTAAGCTGCGGGTCTCCAGCCGAACCGAGGCGGCCGCCCTGGCCGGCAGCGCGGGCCTGATCTAGCGCCAGGTTCACCCCAGGCGGAGCTCACGACCTTCCGCGTGGTGCGGGACTGAACGACCGCGAAGGCCAGCGCCAGCTCCGCGAGGTCGCCGCCGTAGTACATCAGCGTGGCGGCGGTGCGCTGGTCGTCGGTGGTCGCGGTCGCGTAGAGGACCTGCGAGAAGACGGCGTGAGCGGCGATCGCCAGGCCGAGGAGGATCAGGCGGACCGGCACCGAGGGGCGATGCGGTGCCGGGTCCGGGCCGGCGATCACCCAGGCGAAGAGGCAGCCGGCGAGCACGAAATGCGCTGTGATCAGCGGATGCGCGTGCGCCGAGGGCAGCGCCAGCAGCGGGAGACCACCGATGACCAGCGCCAGCGCGGTCACCGGGTGGGCCACGAAACGGGCCGGGCGGGAACGCAACAGCCGGCTGAGGCGCCGGGCCGCAGACACCGGCAGGGTACGCAGAAGCAGCGTCACCGGAGCACCGAGAACCAGACCGAGCGGGGCGATCATCGCGATCAGCAGGTGGCCCCGCATGTGCTCGGTCATGGTGTGCGCCGGCAGTGCCAGACCGACCAGCAGGACGAGACAGCCGGCCTGGAACGCGGCGGCGCGCCATCGGCTCCATCCGGGGGAGTTCAGTGCGCTCAGCTCGTACGCCACCGCCAGAAGCAGGACCAGCAGCGGCCCGGTGCCGCCCCCGGGAGAGTGACCGGTCACGGCGCCGCGCGCCGTTGAATCGCCCAGCCGGCGCCGATCAGCGCGGCGCCCAGAGCCAGGAAGCCCAGATCCCACCAGAGTTGACCCGGCCCGGGCCGGACGTGGTGCACGCCCAGGATCTGATGATCGATGAGGCCCTCGACGATGTTGAAGAGTCCCCAGCCGACCAGCGCCCACCCCCAGAGAGCGCCGGACGTCCAGGCCTGCCGGTGATCGCGGGCGACCCGGCTGTAGAGGGTGCCGATCCCGGCGAGGACGAAAAGCCAGGCCACCACGTGGAACAGACCGTCCCACAGGGTGTTCATCCGCAGGCCGTCCAGGGTGTCCGGGGAACGCCAGCTGGACACCAGGTGATGCCACTGCAGGATCTGGTGCAGCACGATGCCGTCGATGAATCCACCGAGGCCGATGCCGAGCAGCAGGCCCGGGGTACGAAGCAGCCGTCTCATGCGCGCCGACTACCCCACCCGGGCCTGCGTATACCTTGGACTGCGCCCGGTCAGCCGGTGGCTCGCGGCCGAGAGCGGCGTCGCCACATCCTCCAGCGACTTGCCCTCGGCGTCGATGCCGATGATCGCCTCGACGATGCCGCCGAATAGAGCGGCGCGTTCTTCTCGTCGACGCCGTCTGCACCATCGTGTAGGTGAAGAAGATCGCGTTGTACAGAACGACTGCGTGATCATCAGCGTGGCGCCCAGCGTCGACCGGGACGGATAGACCCGGAACAGCACCCGCAACAGCGAGAGATAGCCGTGCGGCTTGCTGGGCCGGATGTCGATCGCCTTCGACTCGTCCAGCGGCGGCCCTCGACGGCCCGCTCGATCCGGGCGATGTTCTCCTCGGCCTCGTCCTCGCGGCCATGCATGATCAGCCAGCGCGGGCTCTCCGGCAGGTGCCGGCGCAGACCCCAGATCGCCAGGTGCGTACTGCTGAGCGCGAGCGTCTCCTGCTCGGCCAGGACCGGGCCGACCGCGCTGGCCACGGTGATCTCCGGATGGTCCCGGAAGCCGAGGCCGGTGACCCGAGGTCTTGCGCCATGGACGCACCTCCATCACCAAGTAGCGCTCAGAACGTGTGGTGGTAAAGGGAGCAACCCCGGCACACCGCCGGCGGCTCGGCGCTGGCCAGCCGCCGGCGGAAATCCCGGTACGCCTCGCCCCGCCAGATCTCCGGAAAGCCGGCCTCGCTGAGACTGCCCAATGAGATCCGGTCGTCGCCCATCACCATGCAGCACGGCTGGACGGTGCCGGAACTCGTGATGTAAGCCGCGTCCCACGGCCAGGTGCAATTGCCGCCTCCCTCGTCGTGGAAGTTCGGCAGTCGTAGGCGTACCCCGAGATTCTTGGCTTTTGATTCGGCCTCGCTGAACGCCGCGGCCGCGCGTTCCTGGTCAGCTCCGGTCCACAATGCCTGGTCAGCGGTGAAATTGCGGATCTCGTCATACCGCCCGGCCGGATCGGTGTCGTCGAAACTGTGCGACAGATTCTGCACCCGCAATTCGTCGACCCCGATCTCCCCGAGCAGCTCGACCAGCGCAGGCAGTTCGGCCACGTTGTCCCGCATCGCCACGAAGACCACCCGAATCCACGGCGTCGCACTGCCGGCCGCCCGCTTGGCCCGCACCAGCCCGGCCAGATTCGCGACTACCGTGTCGAATCGCGCACCCTCGCGAATCGCCTCATAGGCCCCCGCGCTCGCCCCGTCCAGCGACACATGCAGCCAGTCCACCCGGCTTGCCACCAATTCTTCGGCGCGCTTTCGATTGAGCAGCGTCGCATTGGTGTTGAAACCGACCCGGATCCCCTTCTGCACGGCCGCCGCGATCATCTCCGGCAGATAGGGAGACAGCAGCGGCTCGCCGAGCCCCTGCAGGGTGAGCCGCCGCAGCGGCACCTCGTCGACCAGGCGGTGGAACAGCTCCGGCGGCATGGCGCCGGCCAGCTTGTTGACCGGCGGCCGATAGCGGACCAGGCACATGGTGCAGCGCAGATTGCATGCCGAGGTCACCTCCACCTGCAGGTGAGCGGGCAGCGGCGGGTCAAGCACGACAGCCATGCCGCGGGCATGCCCATCCCGGCAACCCCAAAACCCCAGCGGCGTACGCTCGAAGCACGCCGATCCGCCCACGTAACGACGAACCGCCCCCGACTCGTCCGTTTGGCTGATCATGCCGGGATGATCTTCGACGTACGCTCCTGGCGCGGACAATCCGCTCCGATCGATACGGGGATCCTCGAGGCGCTTCTTCCGGGTCGCGTTGGCGGCCACGGTCCTCACCGCAGCGACAGCGGCAGGTCTCGCCGTGTCACTCGGCAATGCGTCTGCGGCGCAGACCGGAACAATCAGGGTCACCTCGGTGGGCGAGGTGGTATTCGACGCGGGGCAGAAGCGACTGTTCGTGAGCGATCCGAGATCCGGAGAGATCGTCGCGACCGACTTCAGCGGTCGGGAGCTGGCGCGGACTGGTGACCTGCCAGGCGTGAAAGGGCTTGCACTGTCCGATGACAGAGGCACGCTGTATGCAGCGGTGCCCAGCTTGCGCGCCATCGTCACGTTCTCCACACCGGATCTCACCGAAGCGAATCGTTACGTCTTGGGCGATCAGATCCACCCGTCTGATGTCACGATCGTCGGAGGAAAGGCATGGTTCGGCTACGACGGTCCGCCGCTTTCCGGGCAGTTCGGGTCGGTGGACTCGTCCGGGCAGGTCTATTTTCATCCTCGTCAGAGCCTCGAGTCCTACGGCGTATCGCCGACCGTGCATTCGAGTCCCTCGGCTCCTGGCGTACTCGTCGTGGCGTCAGAATACGCAACTAGCGGCGATGCTCGAATCTACGACGTGTCGTCCGGCACGGAGGCACTGATCACCGAACTGGCGAGTGCCCCCTCGTCCAACGGTGACTTCGGTTTCAGCCCGGATGGGGCCGAGTTGGTGCAACTAGCGGGTGAAGCCCGGCGAGTTCGTCTAAGTGATGGGGCGATCGTCGCTACCGCCGATATCTCGGGTTCCGAACTGGACATCCGCCCGGACGGTCGGTACGCGGTCGCCACGGGTGCTGTAAGTGTCTACGAAGCGGGCTCAGAGACGCCAGAATGGCGAGTCGAGCTGCAGGGATATGTAGTCACCGGGGGACTGATCTGGGAGCCGGGCACCGACCGCCTCCTTGCCGTCACAGAAGTCTTCAGCGGGGGCTCGAACAAATACGCCCTCTGGTCCGTCAGCGAGACCGAGCCGGCCGTCCCGACCCCGAGTGCCACCACTGCGTCCCCGAAACCGCCTGCCGCCACACTTCGTGCGCCGGCATCGGTCATCAAGGGGCAGCCGGTGACGATCACCGGCGTCGCCACCAACCTTCCCGAGAACCGATGGCTCACGATCGCCCGCGCTGATCCGGAGAAGCCCTGGGAAACCGAGATCGCACAGGTGTGGCCCGACTCCGCGGGAGCGTTCACTTCACTGACACCCCGGCAATTCTGGGCTCGACCACGTACTCCGCCTCGTCCTACGTCCAGCGTGGCGCCTTGGCGAGCGCCACCATAAACGTGGTTCTGCGAACCCCGGCCTTGACCTTGGACCGGAACAACGGCGTCGTCGCATACGGAACCACGGTGACCTTCACGGCGGCACTCGGCGTCACCTCGACGAACCGCGTTGTCGAGATCTGGACCGAGGATCACGAAACTCACTACAACCAACTGCTCAAGCGGGCAACGGTGAACAGTGCCGGTAAGGTCACCGCGAGTCTGAAGATGACCCGGAACACCACCGTGACCGCCAAGTTCAGCGGCGATGCGGGCTACGCCGCGCGCACGGTGAAATCGATTGTCTACGCCAAGGTCAAGGTCAAGACAGAACTGCGTGGGCACTACAAGACGAAGAAGGTCGGTTCCACGAAGTATTCCGTCTTCCGCAAGAAGGTGAAACCGAAGATCTACGTCTCGATGACGGCCAACTATCCAGCCCGGCACCACCGGATCGTCCTGCAGCGATACTCCGGCGGCAAATGGAGGGTCTTCTCCGACAATTACTTCCCACTGAGCGTGCAGGGTTACTCGTCGCTCAGGCTGACGGGTAACCATCCCGTCGGCTCGAAGTGGCGGATTCGCTCAGAGTACACGCGCGGCCGATCCGGCGACAGCTTCAACTACACCACCACCGAGGCGACCTGGCAGTACCTCACCTTCTCCAAATAGGAGGCGGGACCCGGCCGCTTTCGCCGGCGGCCGGACCCCTCGACATCGACGTGCTACGCCGGGTCGAGGGCGACGCCGTCGAACGGCGAAGTCCGACGTGGTGGCGGTCCGCGGCTTCGCGTCGTAGGCCGCCACCGAGTTCGGGGTGAATTTCAGCGTTCCGGCAGCCGGCCGGATCGCCGTCGAAGGCGCCGAGCTGGAAAGCGTGCCGGCCGCAGGGAGACTGCCGGTCATCGCCGGCACGGTGGTCGCATCGGCGGTGTCGGTGATCGTCTTGGTGGCGCCGACGGCGAGCTCGTCGGCGTACAAAAATGGCCTTGGGTGCTTCTTGGGTCAGGCCGGGAAATCCCAGTTCACCGCCAGCTCGTTGCGCTGGCCGAAGCGCTCCAAATGGGAGCCGACGACCCGCGTGACGGTGCGGAGGTCGTCGTCGCTGGCGGCCGTGGCGGTCAGCTCGAGGGCCGCCTCGGTGCTGTGCAGCCGGCACTCGCCGACTGTGAGCACGATGGCGATGTCCTCGCCGAGCTCCTTGATCTCGCTGCGCCGGCCCAGGTGGGAGGCGAGCTGCTTGGCGTAGCGCGGCGCGTTGTCGGTGGCGACGCTCGCGGTGGCGGTGTGCTGGGTGGTCATTGAAACTCCTCGGGTCCGTCGGGCCCCTCCGCCAGCAGCAGATAGAGCGCCTTGCGGGTGTCGGCCAGGATGCGCGCGGCCGCTGATCGTTGCGCGTCGGAGCCGGTCCGCCCGACCTGGCGGGCGGCGTCGTGCACCTGCTCCAGCAGTGGGCGCAGGTCGGTCGAACCGGACTGCTCCGGGAACGCGGCGAACGGGTCGGACCAGCCGCCCGAACTCTCGGTGACGTGCTGCCGGCCGGTCCCGGTGAGGGTCACCAGCTTGCGGCCGCCGCTCGCCGTCACCGAGACGAGGCCCTCGTCCTCGAGCTGGCTGATGGTCGGGTAGATGGCGCCCGGGCTGGGCTGCCAGCGCCCACCGGTGCGGTCGGCGATCGCGTGCATCAGCTGATAGCCGTGCATCGGCTCCTCAGCCAGCAGCAGCAGGACCGCTGTGCGCACGTCACCACGCGGCATCCGGCGACCGCCGCGTCCGCGTGGATGTCCACCGCCCCAGGGCGGGCCACCATCACCTCTCATGACACTAACGATATATCGCTAGTGTGTCGCCAGCAAGCTCCGGTCGGGAGCCCGGTGGAATCAGCCGCCGTTCGCCCGCACCGCGGCCACCGCGGCGGTGACCGCCGACCGCGGGCTGGTGAGCACGTGCAGGTCCCGCAGCAGCTCCGCCGCGGGCGCCATGCTCGCCTGCGCGAGCACGATCACGTCCACGTCCGGCGCGAGCTGGCGGGCATAGTCCGCGAGCTCCGCGTAGTAGCTCTCCAGATCACCGGACTCGAAGTGCTGCCAGGTGGAATAGCAGCGTCCCGCCACCACATTCACCTCGACGCCGGCGCGGACCCCGCTCTCCCAGATCAAATCGACGGTCGGTTTCAACGTGGACTCGGTGGTGACCAGAACGCCGACCCGCCGGCCGGCAGCCACCGCCGCCTCGGCCATCGGCCGGTCCGCCCGCAGCACCGGCACACCGAGCGAACCCGCCCGGCTCTCGGCGATCGCGCCGATCGTCGAACAGGTACAGACGATCAAGTCCGCGCCGCCCGCCTCGATCGCGCCCAGCCGGGCCTCGACCCGACTCGCCAGCTGTGGCGTCAGACCGTTGGCCTGAGCGTCGGCCAGCAGTCGCTGATCGACCATGTGCAGGTCCTCATGCTCCGGCGCCAACTCGGCCAAAAGCTGCTTGAACGTCGCGATGTGCACATCAGAGGTGTGCAGAAACCCAATCGTGGCCACGCCGCAGTGTGGCAGATCAGTCGAAGGAAACCACTGCCTCGGGCACACCCCGGGCCCGGGCCACCTCGCTCGCCTCGGCGTCGACCCGTTTGCGCTGCGCAGCGGTCAACGTCTCGAACGGTGTCACGGCCAGATCCACCCGCTTGCGACCGGCCATCCGGGCCCGCCACACCCCGGCGATCTCGCCGTCCAGCAGCAGCACTCCGGGATTGCCGAGCGGGCGCCACACCTCTTTCTGCCGCTCCCGGCCGGGCAGCAGCAGATCGCGGTCGCGGGCCTGCAGCAGTGGATCCATGCCGGGCAGCCACCGAACCCCCTCCGGCGTCGCGGCAGACTCCAGCTCGGCGACCTGCGGCTCCGGCACCCACGCCTTCTTGCCGTCCACCCGAACCTCGACCAGGTCGGATGGCCACACCTTGCGAATCTCCGCGGTCGAACTGCCCAGATACTTCGCCACGTCGGCGGGTGTCGCCGGACCGAGAAACCGCAGGTAGGTCGCAATCAGCCGGTCGATCCCGGCATTCGCCTCGGGCATCGGTGGCGCATCCGGAATCGGCCCGAGCAGCGCGTCACGCCCCCGCGACAGCACCTCCACGCCCCCGGCCAGACCCGCCTGCTGCCACACATTGCCGGCGATGTGCCGGGCCTGGCAGCCACGGCAGTCATAGGTCAACTCGGCCGGCACCCGCTGGCTCACCTCGGTGCTCGCCTCCCCGCGCGGCATCGGGGCGGTCACCACCTCACGGAACGCCTCAGCCGTCGTGGTGAACGCCCGAGTCCCCAGCGGCACCCCGTCGGCGATCTGCGCACTGTTGATCCGTGCACTCGCGTCGGCGTCGCTGAGCGGCCAGAGCTGCCCCACCAGATCGGCCAGGTCGGCCCGCCGGTGCAGATGCGGCGCGCCCCGCGCGCCCCAGACACTGATCAGCCGGTCGTCCTCAGGCTCCGCGCTGCTCCGGGCGGTGAGGGCCACCTGTGGAGAACCCGGTGTGTACTCCTGAATGCCGAGGTCCAGCACGGCAAGATCAGCCGGCCGCTGCGCGGTCCGATCAGCCAAACCCAGAGCCACCATCCGGTACGCCATGACGCGCGCCCGATCCACGTTGATCATCGGCACCCCCTCTTACCGACGACCGTACCGCCGAGCTGCGACATTTCCGCGCCGCTCCGGACGGGTGCCGGACCGCCCGTCCACGTACTCCCAGGTCTCCAGCCGGATCGGCCCGTACGGACCCTCCTGGTGGATCGGCGCCTCCCCGGTCAGCCAGTAGCCGCAGCGCCGGGCCACCGAGGTGCTCGCCGTGTTCTCCGGGTCGATGCGCAGGAGCAGCCGGCGCAGGCGGAGCGTGCCACACGCGTACCCGGAAAGGGCTGCCAGCGCGGCCGACGCCAGACCGCGCCGCCGATAGGGGCGCCCGACCAGATAGCCGAGCTCCGCCTCGCGGAGATCGGCGTTGACGCCGAAAAGCAGCACCTCGCCCAGCGGCCGCCCGCCCGCCACAGTGATCGCGAGCTGGATCCGCGTGCCGTTGGTGCGCCCCTGATAGGCCCGCTTGAGGTAGGCAAGGCCGGACTCAGCATCGAACGGCGACGGCATCGGCGTCCACCGCGCGATCTCCGGCTCGTCCAGCAGCGCGACCAGATCATCCAGATCGTCCGGGCGCCACTCACGCAGCACGACACCGGTTCCCGTCAACCTCAGCGGGTGCGGCAGAGGATTGGCGGTCACGTCAGAATCCTGCCCGTATGGACCTGGTTGGTGCCAGTAGCGATCGATATGAAGGTCCTGAATGATTCCAGACTGTGCAGGCGTCATGTACCAGACACCGCTCCTGAGCTGCCCGGTCTCGCCCCTGCTCAGAGCCCTTTGCCACCTTTGCCAGATCTTCGCGCCACACGGCCCGGCCAGCATGATCAGGGCTTTCCGCGCCCGGTCGGCACGGCCGGGGCCACGGATCCCTGCCGCTCATCCGCCACGCTCAGACTATGCGTGCTCGGCCGGCGTGATGGGGGTGTGCGTGCCCGGTCGGCATCGCCGGGGTGCGTGCCTGGTCGGCATGATCGGGGCATGACTGAGCGCCACGACGCCGGCCATTGGGCCCGGTACAACGCCCGCCAGACCAGCCGGCAGGTTCGCGATCTGTGCCGGCATGCGATGGCCTTGGCCGGGCCCGGCGCCGGCCGTACCGCGATCGACCTGGGCTGCGGCGCCGGCCGCGAGACCCGGGCGCTGCTCGACGCCGGTTGGCGGGTGGTCGCGGTCGACAGCGAGCCGGGCACGGAGGCACGCCTGTTGCGCACCATAGGCGGCCGTCATCCAGCTTTGACGGTACGCACATGCGGCTTCGAAGCCGTGTCCGAGCTCCCGGCCGCGGATCTCGTCTACGCCGGCTACGCCCTTCCGTTCCAGCCCCGTTCGTCCTTCGATCAGTTGTGGACAGCGATCAGGTCCGCGCTCCGTCCCGGCGGCCGGGTGGCCGTCGATGTCTTCGGCGACCACGACTCGTGGGCGGGCGATCCCGCGATGACGTTCCTGCCCGAGGCCGAGGCGCGCGCCTTGGTGGACGGCTTGGAGACCGAGCACTGGCATGAGCAGGACGCGCCCGGCCCAGCCTTCAGCGGCCCGAAGCACTGGCACGTCTTCGAACTGATCGCCCGCCGCCCAACCTGACCGGACCGCGGCGCCGGCGGCCACAGCTAGCGGGCGCTGATTTCGGTTTGATCGCCCGGCCGCCCAACCTGACCAGACCGTCGGCGTCCGGCGGCTACAGCTTGCCGACGGCGCTGATTTCCGTTCGATCGCCCGGCCGCCCAACCTGACCGGCCCACCAGCGCCCGGCGAATACAGCTTGCGGGCGCTGATTTCCATGCCGGCGGCTTGGAGGTATTGATCGGGACGTTTACAGCTTCCGGGCTGCCGCTTGGAGGTGGCTGATCGGGCTGTTACAGCTTGCGGGCGGTGATCTCCATTCCGGCGGCCCGGAGGCGGGTGACCAGGGCGTTGCCGATGCCGGTGGCTGGGGTCAGGACGCCGCCCTGGCTGGGGGGCAGTTGGTCGCGGTCCAGGGCCAGTGCCAGGGCGGACTCGCCGAGCATTACGGCAGTGGCGGCGTAGCCGGGGTCGCCCTTGGCGCGGAACCGTGCGGTGTAGCGCGCGCCCTCCGTGGTGGTGGTGAAGATGTCCATGGTGAAGTGCCCGTTGCGCTGGGTGCGCTCGTTCGGGCCGGTGCCCGGCTTCGGCAGGATGCGGTCCAGCACGTAGCGGGTGGGCGGCAACGCCAGCCCGGCGACCAGGCCGCCCAGCGCGAGTTTCGTGCCGAAGGCGAGCACCGGTGACAGCGGGGAGGTGCCGACGCTCATCGTCTCGCGGTAACGGAACCGGCGACCGTACGACCAGCCGCGCAGGGCGTTGCTGCGGCGGACGATCCGGGTGTTGTAGGACGCCATGACGAACGGCGCTAGGTGGCCGCGAAGCGTGGGATCCACTTCGGAGGCGGGCAGCGTGACCATGTCCGGCTGGCGGCCGAGATCTGGTTCCGCGGAACGGTTGGGACTCAACGAGTACGGGCTGGCCCCGATCTTGCGCAGCTTCACGTCCTTCTTCATGACGTCGAGCTGGTTGCGCATCGAGTCGATCGTGCCGCCGCTGACACCCCCGCGCATGCTGGTCACCACCAGCGTGGTGTCGGTCAGCTCGCCGGCACCGTCGGCCTGAACCTGCTCGTACAGCACGTGCACGCCGATGTCGGAAGGAATCGAGTCAAAGCCGCAGGAGTGCACGATTCGGGCCCCGGTTCGCCGGGCGACCTCGTGGTTGTCGTCGATGCTGTCCCGGGCGAAAAGAACCTCACCGGTCAGGTCGACGTAGTCGGTGCCCGCCTCGGCGCAGGCGTGCGCGAGAAGCCGGCCGTACTTCGCATACGGCCCCGCCGTGGTGATGACAACCCGGGTGCGGGCGGCCATCGTGGCCAGCGCGGCAGCGTCGGTGGCGTCCGCGACAACGAGTGGCCAGTCGACGCCCAACTCGGACCGGACGGACTCCAGTTTCGCCGGTGAGCGCCCGGCGAGCGCGATCCGGGTGCCGGTTGGCGCGTGGCCGGCCAGATGCCGCGCCACCAGGACACCGACAAAACCGGTGGCACCGTAGACGATCACGTCGAACTCGCGTGCTCCATCGCTCATGGCTGCCGATTGTGCACCCTCGGTGGACGGTCCGCAGCACTGGTTACCGATCGGTAGTCGAGTCACGGAAATATATGGAGTTACTCGCACGAAGTTGGATCAAAGCCGCTAATTTGGGGGTACAAGGTCACCGACCCCGCTTGCAGGCATGGCCAGCCTCGTCGGGCGGTGACAATTGTCGGCAGTCCGCACATTGCGGACACCGTGGCCGGAACGCCGAGTCCTGCCGCCGACCACGGATCAATAACCCAAACGGCATGGAGCGGGGGACCCAAAGGTTCCTCGGCGCTGATGCGCCTCGGGGTGAAGCCGCCACGTGCGGCCGGGCACCTCTGCCCGAACCCGACAGCTGACCTCGCAGGCGTGGAGGACAACTACTCATGTTTCACATCCACAAACAACTTCACCGTGCCCTCGGCGTGGTTGCCGCCGGCCTTGCCGGAACCGTGGCACTGGTCGGTCCCGCCTCGCCCGCTCAGGCATCCGTCAACTGGGACGCCATCGCCCAATGCGAGTCCGGAGGCAACTGGCGCATCAACACCGGCAACGGCTATTACGGCGGCCTCCAGTTCAGTCGGGGCACATGGCGTGCCTACGGCGGCGGAAGGTACGCGACGACCGCGAATCGGGCGACCAAGTCCGAACAGATCCTGATCGCCGAACGCGTACTCCGCGGTCAAGGAATCGGTGCCTGGCCGCACTGCGGCAGGCGCAACGCCTACAAACCGAGCGCGTCCACGAAGGCCACTGCCCGAAAAGCCGCAGCTCGCAGGGCAGCCGCCAGTAGGGCCGCCGCCCGCAACGCACTGGCGCGCAGGGCCACCAGCGCCGCGACCACCCGCACGTACGTCGTCCGGCCAGGCGACACCCTTGCGGGCATTGCCAACCGTTACGACGTGGCTGGTGGGTGGCGTGCCCTGTACCGGGCCAATGACACGGTCCTGAACAGCCCGCACCTCCTTTACGCAGGCCAGCGGATCACGATCTGAACGTCGGGCTCCGGCCGTCCCGCGACGGGACGGCCGGGCTCAACACACACCGGACCTCAGTGGACGTCCGGCTGGACGAACTCCGGCTGGTCGAGCACGCGTAGCCACGAACCGTCCGGCTGCCGGCGCACCACCTGCGCGCGAGCGCCCGACCCGTCCTTGGGTGGGGTGGACGTCAGCGCCAGGTCGCCGCTCAGCAGGGTGGGCAGTGGCTGCTCGGGCTCGAACTGCGGCATCTTGGGCAGCAGTTGCTCCCAAAGCTGCTGGATCGCCTTGCGCCCACGCGTCTGACTGCCGGGCGGGAACGCCATCACGGCGTCCTCCTCATACAGCAACGCGAGGCCCTCGGCGTCCTTCGCGTTGGCGCGCTCCACGAACAGTCGGGTCAGGTCCTCAGGTCGGTACGCCTTCTCGCGATCGGTCATGACTCCAACCTGCCTTCAGCGCGATGACAAGTCCAACGCATAGTTCTTATGGCAACTACAATCGCGAGTCATGGATTTGCGGCAGCTGGAGTACTTCGTCGCGGTCGCCGAGACGGCCAACTTCACTCGGGCCGCGGAGCGCGTACACATCACCCAATCCGGGGTGAGTGCGCAGATCAAAGCCCTGGAGCACGAGCTCGGCGCCCGCCTCTTCGACCGCACCGGCCGCACCGCGCGGCTAACCGAGGCCGGTTCGGCCGCGCTGCGCTACGCCCGGGAGGCGCTCGACGCGGCAGCCGATCTGCGCGACGCGATCGACGACGTGAACGGCCTGATCCGTGGCCGGCTGACGGTCGGCATGGTGATCGGTTGCGAGGTGGCGCCCCTTTTCGATGCGCTTGCCGCGTTCCATCGCGAGCATCCCGACATCGAACTTGACCTGGTGGAGGCGAACTCCGACCAACTCGTCGCCGGTGTCCGTTCCGGAAGTTTGGATCTGGCTCTGGTCGGGCTGGCGGGCGAGCCTCCGGAGCACCTCGCGACGCACGTGATCTCGCGTGAACGGCTTGTCGCTCTGACTCCGCGCGACAGTGAACTGGCTGGTCAGCGGGGGATTACGGTTGGTGGGCTTTCGGCGTACCCGATCATCTGTCTGCCGGTCGGGACCGGCATCCGCAACGTGCTTGATCAAGCTCGCGCTGTGCTTGGGGTTGATCCTTCGGTCGCCCTTGTGGCGACGTCGCCGGACACAGTTGCCGGGCTGGCGCGCAGGGGTTTAGGGGTGGCGATTTTGAGTGAGTCGATGGCCGGCGCCTATCCGGATCTGGTCGCGGTTCCGATTGAGGGGATCGAGACTCCGGCGTTGCTTGCGCTGGTTTGGCAGAAGCGCAGCAGCCCGGCGTTGGCTGTCTTTCTGGAGCATTGCCGGGCGGCTTTCTGAGAGGCGCGCCTCGCTGATGAAGCAAGGTCCGTTGCTTGATGTCCCCCCGTGCCAGGTATCCGGAGCAGGATCATCAAGTCCGCCCACGCCGGCCCCATTCTCTGGATCGAGTCAAGAAAACTTGGCCTCGCCGGGGTCGATACAGAGGGCGGGAACCATCGGGCTTCGGCGCCGGCGGGTTGAGAGAAGCGCGGCGGCCTGAACAGGCCGGCCGGCGGTGGTGTGGTGCCCCCGGTAGGAATCGAACCTACGACACACGGTTTAGGAAACCGATGCTCTATCCCCTGAGCTACGAGGGCGCGGTTGCTCATGCTACCTGACCAGCGGTGACTGCCAGCACCCGATAACACCCGACGCTGACCAGCAATGACTTCGGCGGCACGATCCGGTCGACGAATCCCGGGCCTACTTTCTCGGCCAGGACAGCGCGACCCGGATAGTGGCAGCCCGCCAGGCTCACCCTCGCCGCCCGTCTGCTCCAGTGGCTGGCGATGGAAGGGCTCACTCTCGGCGTCGCCACCCCGGTCGTCACCGGCCAGGTAGCCGCCCTGGTCGCCAAGTGGGTGGACCAGATTCAGGAATTCATCCGTGCACTGCTCAACAACCTGCGACAACTCGACAGCAAGCTCGACAAGCTGAACGGCTTGCTGCACCGCATGGAGCAGGCACTTCGCAAGATCAGGCGGCCACGCACCTCTTCAGTGAGAGCCCAGTTCCGAGCAACCAGGACGTTCTCGACCACGGCCCGGCACCCGATGACGCTCGACAACGTGCGAGACGGCGCAGGCCGCATGGATTGGATCTCGTCGACGCGTCACCGGTCCCGTTCTCGCAGCTGGCCGGCGAGCATCGGGAGCGGCCCCTGTGCAAGCCCGAGGACGAGGCGTACGACAGCGAAGCGCCGGCGTTGAACCGGAATAGGAACAGGTCGCCATGACAGCCGTGCAGTTCCACGTCAATGAGGTCTTCGACATTCCCGCCCGGGGTGGTCTGATCGCCGTCGGTTTCACCCGGAACCGTGGTTTCGTCGGTGTCCCGAGACTGCGCGACGACGTCAGTGGGCATGCGATCCACGTTCTGGGTGTCGGTCATCCGGGCGTCGTGCACGCGACGTACGGGAGAGACGATCCTGGTGATCGACCGCGCTGATCGCCGATTACGTCCAGCCGGGGCGACTCTGGACGCGGGCTTGATGATCTCTGCAAATTGATCATTCACGTGAGTGATTGCGTCGGCGTAAATGGACATCTCGTCGGCGTCGGTTGACGCGCGGTATATTGACCGTGGCTAGCCGACCTGCGAGTCGAGGGGGATCCATGTCCGAAGAGGCGGAATTGACCAAGATCCCGCGCTGGCAGGATCTTTCGCCGGATCAGATATGGGCCCTGCGGCGATCAGTTCTGATTCGCATCATCGGCCGGGCTGGTTGCGACCAGGTCACCGCATTCCAGAATTTCGTCTCGCACGGGACTCCGTCTAGTGACCCGGACCCGATGTTCACGGCGCGGCCCGTCTAGAGGCCGGCCGTGGCGCCGCCGGCACCAGTGCGCCAAGTGCTGCTGAAGGTGCACAGCCGGTGCAATCTCGCCTGCGATCACTGCTATATCTACGAGCACGCCGACCAGAGTTGGCGGGGACGCCCACTCGTGATGTCGCCCGCGGTGGTCGAACAGACCGCGGCCCGGATTGCCGAGCACGTGATCAAGCACAATCTGCCGTTCGTCATCGTGATCCTGCACGGTGGCGAGCCGCTGCTCGCCGGCGTCGAGGCACTCGACCACGCGGCCCGGACGATTCGGCAGGCGCTCGCCGGGCATGCGAAGGTGGCGCTCGGTGTCCAGACCAATGGCATCCTGCTCGACGACCGCTTCCTGGAGTTGTTCTTCCGGCACCGCATCCGGATCGGCATCAGCCTCGACGGACCCGCCGCGGCGAACGACCGGCACCGTAAGTACGCCGACGGACGTGGCAGCCACGCCGCGACGATCCGGGCGCTGCGTCGGCTGCAGGAGCCTCGCTACCGCGACCTGTACGGCGGCATTCTGTGCACCGTGGACCTGGCGAACGACCCGATCGAGGTCTTCGAGCATCTAAGCGGCTTCGAGCCGCCGGAGATCGACTTCCTGCTGCCGCACGGCACCTGGACGCGCCCACCGCCAGGCCGCCACCCGGACGACCCGGCCACCCCGTATGCGGACTGGCTCATCCCGATCTTCGACAGTTGGTACGACGACGAGGTCCAGGAGATTCGGATCCGGTTCTTCGAGTCGCTGATCTCGCTGTTGCTGGGCGGCCCGAGCGGCAGCGAATCGATCGGGCTGGCACCGGTCGACCTGATCACCGTGGAGACTGACGGAACGATCGAGCAGGGCGACGTTCTCAAGATCACTGCTCCGGGTGCGCCGGCGACCGGGCTGCACGTCACCTGGAACTCGTTCGACGAGTACCTGGAGCATCCTGGCGTGCAGGCCCGCCAGTCCGGGCTCGCGGGACTGAGTGACACGTGCCGGCGCTGCTCGATCGTCCAAGTCTGCGGTGGGGGCCTGTATGCCCATCGTTATCAAGCTGAGAACGGCTTCGACAACCCGTCGATCTACTGTGCTGATCTGGCAAAACTCGTCCGCCACGTGGCCGGCCGGCTGGCTACCGATCTACCGCCTGCCCGGTGACGCTCTGGCGTACCGTGCGCGATTGCGGTAGGAATGAACAAAGGCTAGCTCAATGCCTAGTCCCGGCAGGTCGAAGCGCACGCCTGGATGTCGCGTGCGGATCATTATTGAACGGATGGCAACAACGACTCGGATTCTTCAAATACTGCCCGCTCACGGTCTGAGGGGAACCAATGACGTATTTCTTCCTCAGCCACGCTCCCGGCGAGGACGAGCCATTCGTCAAGCGGTTCTTCGCCGACCTGTCAGATCAGGTCAGCCGACGGGCAGGCCGCGATAGCTCGGGAGTTGGCTTTCTCGACTCATCCATGTTGGACGGACCGCAGTGGCCGGCCGACGCGCATACTGCGATCACTACTTGCCAGACGTTCATCGCGCTCTGCTCCCGGCGATATTTTCTGAGCGACCGTTGCGGCCGAGCCTGGGGCATCTTCGCCGATCGGGTGCGCCGGCACGAGATCGAGACGGGGGTGCGCGCTCCCGCCCTGATCCCGGTCATCTGGTCCGGCGGAGGGCTGCCGAACGGCGCCTTCCACGGACATGGCGTGGACGTGACACCGCATCATGCTCCGGGTGGTGAGGACCTCCGCGTCCTCCTGCGCCTGCGCCGGAATCACACGGCCTATCGGGCATTCGTGACTTCCCTGGCCCACCGGGTGGTCGACGTGGCACACAAGCAGCGTTTGCCGAGTGCACCGCCAGGCACAAATCTCGAATCGGCGGAGAACGCGTTTCACTGGGACGAGGGCGAGCACCCACAGCGAGTCTATTTCGTCGTCGTGGCCGGGACCCGTCAGCAGATGCGAGAGGTCCGCCGGGACGTCCAGTTCTACGGCGACCGCGGTGAGGACTGGGCACCCTTCTGTCCGACCGTCCCCGAGCCGATCGCCGAACACGCTTGTGGCGTGGCCGCCGATCAGTTGCTCGGCTCCGAGGTGGTGTCCGCCGAGGGGATGCCGCAATACGTCGCCGCCGCGCGTGAGCGCAACGAGATAGTGGTGCTCCTCGTCGACGCCTGGGCCACCCGGCTGACCGAACTCCGCCAGGCGCTGCAGGACCTGGCCCAGCGGCAGGACGCCGACTTCGCTGTTCTGGTTCCCGCCAACGGCGAGGACACGGAGACCGTCAGCCAATCCGGTGAACTGCGGAAGGCGATGGCCCGGGCCTTCGACGGTTCCGATTCGCGTCCGGCTGCGACGCTGACTATGGACATCCGCTCCATGGAGGGGTTCGACAAGGATCTCGGGCGGGTCCTTGCCGACGCGCGGCATCGCATCTATCGCACCGGCCGGGTGTTCCGCCGTCCGGTCGGCAGTCGTGGTCGTCAACGTCCGATCCTGGGCGGGCCATGATCGGGAAAAGTAACTCGTATTGGCGTACCTCGGTACGCTGGGTGACCGGTGGAGGGAGCGCGCCATGACATCGACGTCTCCAGCTGGCCAGATCGTCACCTTCTACTCGTTCAAGGGGGGCGTCGGTCGGACCATGGCGCTGGCCAACATCGCCTGGATCCTGGCCAGCACCGGGCGCCGCGTCCTGACGGTGGACTGGGATCTGGAGTCTCCCGGGCTGCACCGCTACTTTTCGCCGTTTCTTGCCGATCGCGACCTGCGGCATTCCCCGGGCGTCATGGACGCCATCCAGCAGTTCGCCGACGTGGTCACTCGACCCGGTGACAGGACGCTGAGCGTCGACGAGGTCCGGGATCTCGCCCGGGTCCGCCGATATGCGACTTCCCTCGAGCGGTACGAGTTTCCCGGTGGCGGCTCCATCGACTTCATGCCGGCGGGCCAGCAGAAGCCGGAGTACTCGCGCATCGTCAGCATGTTCAACTGGGACGATTTCTACACCCGGCTCAACGGCGACGAATTCCTCCTGGCGCTCGCCGACGACATGCGGGACAACTACGACATCACGCTGGTGGACAGCCGGACCGGCCTGAGCGACAACGCCGGCATCTGTACGGTCATCCTGCCCGACACGGTGGTCAACTGCTTCACCTACAACAATCAGTCCATCGACGGGGCTGTGGCCGTCGCCAGGTCGATCCGGACCGATCCTGGACGCCTCCGGGACGTGCGGATCTTCCCCGTTCCGACCAGGGTGGAGGATGGCGAGGCGGCCAAGTTGGACCGGCGGCGCAGTCTCGCGCAGCAGCGGTTCGCCGAGTACGTGGCGGCGCTCAAGTACACCGATCCGAGTAAGTACTGGGGTCAGGTCGAGGTGCCGTACAAGGTGTTCTATGCGTACGAGGAGACGCTCGCGACCCTGGGCGACCCGCCGAAGCAGCAGAACACCTTGCTTGCGGCGTATGAGCGGCTGGCGAGCGAGCTGGTCGGCGAGAAGATCACCTTCGCCGGCGTGCCGGAGCCGGTCCGCCGCGGCTGGCTCACCGAGTTCGAGCAGCGCGGCTCCGCCAATGCCGGCACAGTCCTGGTGGGGTACATCCCACGGGAACGGGTCTGGGCCGAGTGGATCGCCCACCAGTTGCGGTTGGTGGGGCAGCGCAGCATTCTGCAGGACCTGAGCAGTACACAGGCGGCCATCGCCGCCCTGGACGAGGTGGAACGCTCAGTGGTGATCCTGTCCGCCGAGTCCACTCGATCGCCGGCCTTGCGTGTCTGGTGGGACGAGGCTGTCGCCCGGGATGTGCCGGGTCAGGGGCGGTTCTTGGTCCCGGTGCGGCTGGACGGAACCCGTTTGCCGGAGCCGTACGACCGCCGGGACCCGGTGGACGTATCCAACGTGTCCGATCATCACGCCCGTGACGCACTGCTCTCCCGGCTGGACCTGCGCGATGCAGTACGTGTGGCGGAGTCCCTGGGTGGTGGCCCCAGCCCTCGATTTCCGTACAATCCGGCCCGCGTCTGGCGAGTTCCGGCTCGCAACGCGACCTTCGTCGGTCGCGACCCGACGCTGGAAGAGCTGCGAGAGCGTCTCGCCTCCAGTACGGCGTTCTCCGGCCCGGCGGTGTTGCAGGGCATCGGCGGGGTGGGCAAGACGCAGATCGCCGCTGAGTACCTGCACCGGTTCGCGGCGGACTACGACATCGTCTGGTGGATCTCCGCGGAACAGCCGGCCCTGGTTCTCACCGCGATGGCCGACCTCGCCCGCGAACTCGACCTGCCCGTCGCCGATCGCGCCGATCGTGCTGATCAGCAGTTGTCCGCGGTGCTGGAGGCGCTGCGACTAGGTCGGCCTTCGAGCCGCTGGATCATCGTCTTCGACAATAACGACGACCCCGAACAGTTGAAGCCGTTCATCCCCGTGGGCGGTGGGGATGTGATCATCACCACACCTGGGCAGGAATGGTCACGGGTGGCCTGGACTCTGGACGTCAACGTCTTCGATCGGTCGGAGAGCATCGCGCTTTTGACCAACCGGGTTGAAGGCCTGCCGGAGGTTGAAGCTCACGAGATCGCCGGCAAGCTCGGCGATCTACCCCTGGCGGTCGAACAGGCGGCGTCGTGGCTTTCCACCACCGCGATGAGCGCCCGCAACTACCTGGAACTTCTCGACGAGCAGCTGCCCCGCATCCTGGATCAGCCGCCGCCGCCTGGTTACCGTCACCCCGCGGCCGAGACGTGGCGGCTCTCGCAGGCCCGATTGCGGCAATCGAACCCGGCGGCCGCGCTTCTGGCCGAAATCTGTGCTTTCCTCGCGCCGGAGCCGATTCCCGTCAGACTGCTCGGCAGCCCTGGTATGGTGAGCGTCCTCGCGCAGAGCAACCCGCAGCTCAGAGATCCGTTGCTGCGGGGCTCTCTTGTGCGCGAAATTACCCGCTTCGGCCTCGCCCGGGTGGACCCAGCAGCCAACGCATTGCGCATGCACCGCCTGGTCCAGGCGGTCTTGCGGAGCAGTTTGCCCGAGTATGATCGGGTTCAACGACAAGGGCAGGTGCACGTGATCTTGGCGGCTGAGCAGCGCGGAAACCCCGACGACCCGAACAACTGGTCGGTGTATCAGTCGCTGCTCGCGCACAGTGAGCCTGCTGCAGCGCTGGAGTCGACCGACACCGAGGTCCACAACCTCGTCATCGACCTGGTCCGCTACCTGCGCTATCGCGGTGACCTCAGTGGCGCGCAGCGCTTGGGTGAGCGGGCGGCCAAGACCTGGGAAGGTCTGATGGGCCAGAACGCCGAGGCGGTGCTTCGCATGCACGGCGAACTCGGCAACGTCCTCAACGCTCGCGGGCAGTATCAAGAGGCTTTGGGTCTCCTCGAGGACGCGTACGACCGGATGTTGAAGGCGCCGACGCTGGGCGAGTCGCATCCGTACACCCTGGTCGCTCTGAATGCCATCAGCGCTGCCTTGACCGGCCTCGGCCAGTATCAACGCGCGCGAGACCTGGCCGACCAGGCTCATATCCGCTGGGCGGCGATCATGGGCGCCAGCCATGAGCGGACCCTGATGGCGCTCAACAACCTCGGGTTGACATTACGATTCGTGGGCGATTACGCCGCTGCGCTTAACAACGATCAGGAATTGGTTTCGCGCAGCGAGAAAACGTTCGGTCGCCGGCATCCGTTCGCGCTTCAGCACCGGGTGCACCACGGTCGGGACATGCGCGAGATGGGTGATCTCGGGCGGTCGGAGGCGGCGCTGGAGCAGGTTCTCAAAGAGAGCCGTGAAGCGCTGGGCGAAGCGCACCCGAACACCTGCTCCGCGGCGCGTAACCAATCCGTCACCCTTCGTCGACTGGGTCGCGCCAAAGACGGTGTGGATCTTGTCAGGCAGGCACAGGCCCACAGCGAGAAGAATCGCGGGCCCCGCCACCCCGACACTCTCGCGTGTGCGCTGGAGGACGCCTGCCTCCGTTCGGCGCTGGGCGACCATGCGCAGGCTCGCTCGCGGACTGAAGAAATCATCAAGATCTACCGCGAAGTTCTCGGCGACCTGCACCCGTTCACGCTTGCCGCGATCAACGATCTTGCGGTCTTCATGCTGCGCTCCCGGGACTATCGGCCGGCGCTCGACGCGCTGACCGAGACCGTCGCTCGAATGGTGGACGTGCTCGGTGCCGACCATCCGAACACCTTGACCTGCCAGCTCAACCTCTCCACGGCGCGGTTCGGGGTGGGTGAGATCCAGGAGGCCCTCAGCCTGGATGAGGCTTGTTACGAACGGCTCCGTGCCCGGTTCACTGACGACCACCCCACGGTGTTGGCCGCGGCCGCCAACCTCGCCACCAGCCGGACGGCGACGGGCGACCGTGACGGTGGGCGGGCGCTTCGGGAGGCAGCGCTCCGGCGGGCCACTGACAAGCTGGGTGCGGCTCACCCGAATGTGGTGGCTATCCGGGATGAAACTCGCATCACCTTGGATATCGATCCTGCAGACACATGAGCCTGGAGGCAGGCAATAGCGAGCTCGGCGATTCGCCGCCACCTGATCACTGGAATGTCCGATAATGTGCACCGGGCGGGGGTTCACTGTCGACCATGACACCGCTATAGTTCGGCCTCTTAAGTCGAAAGGGCGGAACATGGAGAGGGCGGCAGTGAAGCCGGTCAGCGATGGACGCCCTAACGACATCCTGACTCGGGATGACATCAGGTTGAATGCTGTCGTCAGTCAGGCACTTCTGGCCGCCCTGCAGCGGCTCGAAGCCGAGGACTTCGGTCGGCAGATCAGCGGCGCCGGATTCGCGAACCGCATCTGAGGTCCTATGAACGGCATGGCGCTCAGTCCCTTTCGCCAGGTGCTGCTCAAGGTGCACAGCCGGTGCAACTTGGCCTGCGACTACTGCTACGTGTATCGCCATGCCGACCAGTCCTGGCGCCGGCGTCCTCGAATGATGCCGCCGGCCGTGGTCGAGGCGGTCGCCCGTCGGATCGCCGAACACGCAGCCGCCTGGTCGTTGCCCGAGGTCGAGGTGGTCCTGCACGGCGGTGAACCACTTCTGGGCGGAACCGAGTCACTGGATTTCATCGTCGGCACGGTCCGACGGGCCACCGCCGGAGTGACCGATGTCAGCTTCTCGGTCCAGACGAACGGTTTGCTGCTCGACGAGCCGATGCTGGATCTGCTGGACCGCTACGGCATCAGCGTCGGGGTGAGCCTCGACGGCGGCCGGGACGCGACCGACCGGCATCGTCGTTTCGCCGACGGGCGGGGCAGCTACGGGCTGGTGGCCGATGCGCTCGAACGCCTCCGCGGCCCGCGTTACCAGCATCTGTTCAGTGGTCTGCTCTGCACGGTCGATGTGCGCAACGACCCGGTCGCGGTCTACGAGGACCTGCTCAGCTTCCAACCGCCCCGTATCGATCTGTTGCTGCCACACGGTAACTGGACGACCAGGCCGCCGCTGCGGCCCGACAACGGCGAGACACCGTACGGTGATTGGCTGGTTCGCATTTTCGACCGGTGGTACGACACCCCGCATGGTGCCGCCATGACCGACATCCGTCTGTTCAGCGCCCTGCTTTCGCTGTTGCTCGGCGGCCGAAGCGGCGTCGAGTCCCTCGGCCTGGACCCGGTCGAGTTCGTGACGGTGGAGGCGGACGGCGCGATCGAGCAGGGTGACGCGTTGAAAACCGCGGCGGAAGGCCTCGCGGGCACGGGACTGAACGTCTTCGACCACCCCTTCGATGCCGCGCTGGATCATCCCGGCGTGCGTGCCCGGCAGGAAGGGCTGACCGCGCTCGCGGACGAGTGCCGGCGCTGCCCTCTCGTCCAGGTCTGCGGCGGCGGCCTGTACGCACATCGCTACCGGGACGGCGCAGGATTCCGGCATCCCACGGTGTTCTGCCCGGACCAGCAGCGGTTGATCAACCACGTGCGTGGCCGGGTGGAGGCGGACCTGCTCGCGGCCCGCCGCCCGCTTGTCACAGACTCGGCGGGTCGATGTCGCAGTTGAGGCGCACGCCGGCGCCGACCGCCACGGTGTTCGAGTGATCGACGCCGAGTTCGGCCTCGGTCAGGGCCTGCACCTGCTCCAGAAGACGCTGACCGGCGACGCGCTCGCCGGCGACGCGCAGACTGATCGCCAGGTTGTTGCCGGCTGCCAGGGTGTCCGGGTGGGCCTCGCCGAGCACCGCGGTCAGGCGGGCGTACACCTCCTGGTCGATCTCCAGCGCTTCCCGGTGCGAGCCGCCGTCGAACGCGGCGTTGGCCAGGTTGACCCGGCAGATCAGCGGGTACGGGTGGTGCGGTCCGAGCCGCGCGGTGAGCCGCTCGACGACCTGCTGAGCCAGGGTTCCTGCGGTGGCGACGTCACCGAGGCGCCGCCGGAAGATCGACACGTTGTTCTGGCAGGCCAGCGTGAACTGGTGGTCGTCACCGAGGACCCGGCGGTACTGCTCCCATGCGGTTTCCGCGGTCCGTAGAGCCGTTTCGTCCTCGCCCATGGCGGCCTGATCGCACGCCAGGTTGCTCAGGCAGCCGAGCGTTTCCGGGTGGTTCTCACCCAGGATGATTCGCATCTGGCCCAACGTGCTCTGGTTGAGCTCCCGTGCCTCGGTCAGCTCGCCCAGTTTGCGCAGAGTCACAGCGAGGGTCTTGGCGACCTTAAGCGTTTCGGGATGATTTGCCCCCTGTACTCTTCTCCGTCCTTCCAGGGCTTCTTCGAGCACCCGCCGGGAGTCCCGGAAACGGCCGACCTCCCGGTAGTCGCGACCGAGGTTCATGCCGGACAGCAGGGCGTAGATGTGATCCGAGCCGAAGACCCGCCGCCGGACCTCGTAAGCTTGCTCGTCCAGGCGTACCGCGCCGCTCAGGTCGCCGGTCACGAAGAGGGACAGCGCCAGGTTGTTCATCGCGTTGATCGTTCGTTCGTGTTCCTCGCCGAGTACCCGGATCGAGCGGTCAAGCCCCTCCTGGTCGAGGTCGCGCGCCTCGACGTAGCGGCCCAGACCACGCACGTCCGCCGCCAGGCTGGAGAAGCTGACGATCGTGTACGGATGATCGGGCCCGACGCTGGCCATGAGTAGCCGATGCGACTCGCTGTCAGACTCGTGCGCTTCTGCATATCGGGCTGAGTGCCGGATCGGATTGGCCATCTGCACCCGTAGCCAAAGCAGGGTCAGGTCGTCCTCGCGGGTGCCGGCGGCTTGCCATTCCGCGAGCGCGCGCCGCCCCAATGCCTCGCTGCCATCCCAGTCGCCGGCCAGCCACAGGTGCCGGACCATGTCGATGACCAGCTGCCGGACGTTCTGGGTCAGCGTCGCGTACGCCTCCGCCGCCTCCAGATGCAGGCGGATCTCCCGGTACGTCGGCCACTCGGCCGGGTCGTCCGGGGCCTTCGGGTTGGCCGCGGCCAAGATCTCGTGCACATGCCGCCGGTTCTCCACCCGGTCGGCCTCCGGCAGGCCGTCCCTGATCACCGCCTGCACCAGACGGTGCAGCTGGATGCTCTCCTCGGCCGGATCCACCTTCGCCAGCGCATACCGGCTGATCTCCTGCACCAGCCGGCCCTGCAGCAGCGGCTCTTCCAGGGTCGGGTCGAGCGGCAGCAGCACCGCCGTGAACCTCGGGCTGTAGATCAGCGACATCGGGATCGGCTCGGAGCCGAAGAACGCGCAGACCTCCAGCAGCTTTGCCGCCGCAGGCATGATCTGGCGCAGCCGGGACAGGGAGAGCCGCCAGGTAGCCGCAGCTGACTGCGGGTAGCCGGCCGGCGGCGCGAGGTCGAGCATTTCCGACATCTGGGTGTCGAGCAGCTCGAAATACCGGTCCACGGGCATGGCGGTGGCGGCCAGCCACGCGCCCGCCTGCTCTACGGCGAGCGGCAGGTCGCCGAGCCGTTCGGCGACGCGGTCGGCGGCGTCCGGCGGCAGCTTCGGGACTCGCCGGTGCAGCAGCCGCACGCTTTCCTCGCGGGTGAAGACGCCCACCTCGACCGGGGTGGCCAGCGGTGTCCAACCCGCGTTTCGCGAGGTCACCAGGGTGTGGCCGGGGCCTTGCGGCAGATACTCCCGGATCTCGTCCGGTCCGGTCGCGTTATCAAAGATCAACAGCCAGCGACGGTACGGCTGACCGCGCCGCAGAGCCTCCAGCACGGCCTGGACCCGTTCCGCGGTGGTCTCGCGGGGTGGCAGGCCCAGCTCGTCGCCGAGCTCGGCCAGGGCGGCGCCGACCAGGCTGGGCTGCTCGGCGGAGATCCACCAGACCACGTCGTAGTCGGCGGCGAACCGGTGGGCGTACTCGAGAGCGACCTGGGTCTTACCGACGCCGCCGAGACCGTACAGCGTTTGCGGGACCACCGCGGTGACGCTCGTCGGCAGGCCCTGCCGTAGGCCTTCGAGGAGGCCGGCGCGGCCGGTGAAGGTCGCGTTGCGCGGCGGGACACGCCAGATCGGCGGCCGGGTCGCCGGGAAGCGGGTGCCGGATCGGTCGCCGCCGCGCCCGCCGCGCGGCGGGAAAGGCCAGTCGAAGGCGGCGAAGAGCGCGTCACGCGTACGCCCCTCCGGCAATCCGACGACATCGACCACCGGCCGCTCGGCGAACGGCGGGCCGATCCGGCCGCTGTCCACCCGGATCGGGATCAGCCCGCGGCCGTCGACGTCGCGTTCCTGTGCCGCGCGCCAGAACTGGGCGGCCTGCGGTGAGCGCACGTAGTCCTGCGAGAGCACAGCCACCACCCGGCCACCCGCGTCCAGGTGGGCGCGGACGTCGGTGACGGCGTCCGGCGCGGTCGTCTCGGCGGTCAGGTCCACCTCGCGCAGCGTGACCCGCTGGCCGAGCTCGGTCAGCTCGTCGGAGATCCAGTCGGCCCAGGCGCGGTCGACCGCGGCGTAGCTGGCGATGACGTCGAAACCCCGTGCGGGCTTCTGCCGTTCGAAGACGGCCAGCCAGCGGCGTCTGTCCCGCTCTTCCAGCGGCGGCAGCGCGGTGATCTCGCCGTTGGAGATCAGGGCGGCGAGGCGCTCGAAGGAGGAGAGCAGGGAGTTCTCCTGGCGGGACCGTTCGCCGAAAACAGCGAGAATCTCCTCGTACGCAAAGAAGGGCTTGTAAGGGATTTCGACCTCGCCCCAGTAAGCGTCGGCGCGCTCGGGCGGCATCCGGAGCAACCCCTCGAAGCGGTATCGGGCGAGGTCCCGGCCGGCCTCCAGCTTGAGCAGCTCGGCGTCCTCGATGCGCATCGGCACCGGCAGCATCCGGATCGGCTCGTCGCCGCGCTGCATCAGGATCGACTCGGCCACGGCTGCGGCCCCGTTGATGCTCTGGTCGTTGAGGGTGAAGCAGTTGATCACGGTGTCCGGGAGGTTGACCGTGCAGATGCCGGCCGAGTCGCTCAGCCCGGTCCGGCTGTCGATGAGCACGTAGTCGTAGGTGTTGCGGAGGCTCTCCCGCAGCGCGTCGAGGAAGGCGACGCCGTTGAGCCGCCCGTAGAACGCGGCCCAGTCGAACGTGCTGACCGTGTCGGAGTACGAGCTGTCCTGCTGGCCGGCCGGCAACAGATCGAGCCCGCCGGGTTTCGGAAAGTTCCAGGTCAGCGAGACGGCCTCGCGTTCCACGTCGGCATACCTGCGATACCAGTCCGGGCCGGCCGCGTCGGGGCGCTCCTGCATCGCCGCGGTGGCGAAGTCCCGGACCATGTCGATGACGCCACGGGAGCTGCGCAGCATCTTGTCGGTCATGAACGGCCGGAAGTAGTGGTGCAGGCCGGGTGACTCCAGGTCCCAGTCGACGGCGAGAACCTGCTTGCCGTTGGCGGCCAGGATCCATGCGACGTTCGCCAGTGTCATGGTCCGGCCGGTGCCGCCCTTGAACGAGTAGAAGGTGACGATGTGTCCGTCCCGGGTCATCTTTCCTCCTAGGGGCCGCGCAGGATGGGACGCGGCCGGGTCTCGCCGGGTGGCCGCCGGCGCACCGGCGCGGTGCGGAACGAGCTGTTCCTCGATCGCTCGAGCACCACTCGCAGGTCTGCACCGAACGACTCGTGGGCCACGATGCTGGTCCGAAAGGTGAGGTCCTCGCCCCCGGCCAGCCGGTTGGTGAAGATGTTGCGCAGGGCGTCGGTCAGCTCGCCGAGCTTCTCCTGGGTCTGCTGGTCGTCCGCATTGGCCGGAACCATCACCGCGGTGATCGTCTCGGCGCCGTACTGATCGCAGCCGGCCAGATCCCGGCGCCGGTTACGCAGCCGGGTCGCCCACGGATCGACCAGGAGCACCACCAGCTGGCCGGCCGCCGGGGCGGTCTTCAGCCACTTGAGCAGGCTGGGCAGATCCGTCACCACGGCCCGGAACTGCCGCTCCTCGGCGATGGCCCGGGCGTACTCGGCGATCGGCCGGTCCAGGGCCGGCCGGTAGGGCGCCCAATCCTCGGCCCGCCGGCCGTAGAACTCGGTGTGGCGGCCCTGCAGTTCGGGCCCGGACAGATCGGCGCGGGTGGGCGCCGCCACCACGAATCGCACCTGATCCGCGGCCAGTTCCACCACATTGTTCGACGGCGGATGGTGGAAGGCGCTCGGAAATTGATCGAAATTCACGTTGTCGGGAGGCGCCGGGATGGATTGCCGGCTGGACCTGACGATGTGCTCGGCGAGCTCGGTGACGAATTGCAGATAGTCGTCGTGGTGGCGCTGCAACCGGATCAATTGCCGCAGGCCGGCCCGGTGATAGGCCTCCGGCGTGGTGCTGTTCTGATATTGCACGGCGGCGACCACCGGATGCACTTCCTCCGGGGGCAGCCAGAGCAGCGGGAGCAGCGCGGGCGGGACCTGCTGACCGCTCTCCTCCAGCATCTTCAAGCGGCTGGCGAAGACGCCCCACTCCCGGCCGCACGGTTCGCTGAGCTGGTAGCGGGGCGAGACAAGGGCGACAAAAGTGCGGCAATCGGCCAGCGCATGCATCAATTCCCGGGACCAGGTGACCCCGATCGGCATGCTCTGCACGTCCAGGAAGCCGACGTCGGTGTCGGCCGGCAGGCCCGCGTAGGCCCGCACCTCCACCGAGAGATCCCGGAAGAAGTGCTGGATCACTTCGTCGTCGTCGCTGCGGGCATAACTGAGGAAGAAGTAGTAGTCATGGTTGTCCCGCAAGCAACCCTCCTGCCCGACGGCGACCGTGGGTGGCAAACCGCGCCGGCGGATTCCCACTCAGGTCGAGCATGCCGTCAGTATATTCGCCGGGCCGGACTGCGATACATCCCTGTCAATACCTACGATCCGGCATCAAATTAAGATCGTCGGTTCTTGATCAACCAGTCCACCGCGAATCCCACGACCTCCGGCAGTGGCAGCAATCGTGCGGTCGCCGCCCCTACCGGGCCGACCGCGACCGCCCCGGGTCGCTGTTCGAAGTCGGCGCCGAGCTCGTCGAAGCCGTCGATGCTCAACTGGACGCCGACGTACCGGACCCAGCGCCGGCCGCTCGGCGTGCTCATCACGCAGGCGTTGTCCCGGGGTGTGCGCCAGGGCAGCCGGTACTCGGCCAGATGCAGGGCGGTGCACCGGTCGTACCCCACGCCCAGGAGCAGCACGTACGCCCCGGCCGCCTCCAGCGCGGCCAGCGGCGACTCCTCGCCGAGCTCACAGTCGAGATCGTGGCGCGCGGTCAAGGACTCGGCGCGGGCGCCCACCGCGGCGAACGAGGTCTGCGGATGCGGGCTGCGGGCTGCGCCCGGCCACGTCCGTACGGTCTCCGCGATCAGGCCGAGCGACCGGCAGGAGCTGGTCGCCGGGTCGTAGGGCGGCAGGCTGCGGCGGATCGCCGGCCACCACTCGGCCGGGATGGCCGGATCGGCCCATCGCGACGGATCACGATTCTCCGGCGTGAAGGCCGGGACGACGAGGGTCCCGCCGGCGCCGAGAACGTCCAACAGAGACAACACGACGGTACGCGCGCCGCCGCACACCCAGCCGAGCGATCGAAGCGACGAGTGCAGCAGAACGGTCTGTCCGGGACGCAGTCCGAGGCTGCGGAACTGCCGGACCAGGGAGGCACGCGTCTGTAGGCCCGTCACCATGAGGTCACACGATGTCACGCTCATCCGGCGGGCGCCATGAGGTCCGGTACCCATGGAAACGGCCGCCCCACGGGCGGCCGTTTCGTCATGTGGTGCGGATCAGTTGTCGTCGGGGGAGTTGACCGCGTAGGTCGTGCCCGCCGCCGTGCCCGGAACCACCGTGCCGTACTCGTCGGACCCGGCGTCGACCCGGACCGAGGCGGTGAAGTCGAAGACTGTGCCGGCCGAGTGGAACCAGAACTTGGCGGTGCGCTTCTCGCCGGGCGCCAGCGGCGCCTCGACGCAGACGATGTCGTCGATGTGCTTGATCGTCTGCACGCAGTCCTTCCACGCCATGAAGGACGGGTCGCCGCTGCTCGCCGGGAAGGTGACCAGCGGGAACTGCTGCGTCTCGGTGCTCAGGTTGGTGACGGTGACCTTCGTCGACCCGTGCCGGATCCCGTAGCGGTCGCGCTCGCCGTAGGTCAGCGGGGTCGCCTTGATCGAGAAGGTGCCGGTGACCGCCTCGGACGAGACCTTCCAGGTCACGGTGCTGGCGGTGCCGGCCACTGGCGTACCGCTGCTGTCCGAGGCCTGCTCCAGGCGGGCCTCGCCGGTGCCGGACGGGCGGGCCGCGTTGCTCTGCCAGGGCAGGGCGAGTTCGTACGATGCGCCGGCGGCCAGCGGCTCGGTGATGCAGGTGGTCTGGGTCGAGTTGCCCGAGAGGTACCGGCAGTTCACGTCGTGCAGCAGGACGTCCCGGTCGTTGCGCGGGAAGGTCAGCTTGGGGAACTCGATGGTCGTGGTACCGGTGTTGGTGAGGGTGATGGTGTTGCTGCCGTTGCGGGTGCCGTTCAGGTCGGGCTGCCCGTAACGCAGGTCGGTCGCGATGCCGGAGAGAGCGTCTGCCGGCGCGGCGGCCGCGCCGGCTGCCGGAGCGGCTGCCAGCATGACGCCGGCTACGAGGGTGGCGGCGGTGAGGCCGCGGCGAATCCTGGTGCGCAAAGGTCTTCCCCCATGTTCTTTCGTGGATGGTCTGTCCACCGAGGAGAATCCAAAGGCATCGAAGATCACTTGTGCAACCCGATAGTTGTCGGCACTAAATCGGGAGGCAGGGGCGGTCCGGGCGGGGGTCGAATCCGCGCTTACCGGCCGCAACCGGAATCGGCGTATCCCGAAAACCGGCCAGCTCAAGCATTGGGGCGACCCGGCAGGACAGCGGCCCGTACAGTGACCGGCATGCGTACGTCACGCGTCGCGCCGATAGCCGCCGTCCTCATGCTATCGCTCATTTCCGCCGCGCCGGCTCAGGCCGCTTCGGCCGCGGACACCGCGCCGCCACAACTTCACTCGATCACTTTCACGACGTCGGCGGTGGCCGTTTCGGGCATCCAGACGAAGTTCGTGGGAGTGCGGGTCCGGTTGACTGACGAGACCGGGGTCGAGCCCCGCGAATACCTGGCGAGCCAGGAACTGGCATCGCCCTGGCTCAAATTCAACGCCGCGCCGAACAGCTTTGTCCTGCTGCGGCTTGCGGAAGGCACCGAGCAGGACGGGATTTGGACCGGTTCCATCCCGGTCACCTCCGCCTGGAGCGGAAAGATCGAGCCCATCGGCATCTACGCCGTGGACCGGACCTTTACCAACGAGCTGGAGGGCGATCCGCGGACGCTCGTCGACACGCCCAGCGTGCAGGTGACGAGTTCCAACCGCCCGGCGCTCGACATGACCTTCTCCCCGGAGCCGCTGCCGAAGGGGAAGTCGGTCACCCAGAAGATCCGGGTGGTGAACACCACCACCGGCAAGCCGTGGCCCAACCTGCTGATCAAACTCAGCTTCGACAACGGTTGCGTGGAGCCGGGCGCTGAGCAGTCGGTGCGGACACGCGCTGACGGGACGTATCAGCGGACCCTCAGTGCCGATCGGGCCCAGTGGCTGCAATGCGCCTGGATTCCGGGGGTCAATCAGCCCACGATGCCGTACCCGATGACGATCATCGCGTCCGACGGCGGTCACGTCCGCACCGAGCGCTACAAGGTCAGCGTGGTTCCGGCTGCCAAGACGGCCAAGGCCGGCACGACCGTCGCCATCAACGGCAGTGTCAGTCCCGTGGAGAAGGGCAAGGTCCTTCAGCTGCACCGGCTGTACCCGGACAAGACCTGGCGCAAGGTGAGCACCACCAAGCTGCGCGACAGTGGGCGCTACACGCTCGCCGCGACCCCGCCGGGTAAGGCCACCTACTCGTACCGGGTGTACGTGCCGGGTGACAACCGGGCGGTGGGCACCATTTCCGCGACCTTCACGATCCGCGGCACCTGACCGACGGTCACCGAACGCCACCTGGGTCTCCGATGCGGAGGCCCGGGTGGCGTCGTCATTTCCGGGTACCGTACAAAAGCGAACAATGGATGGCCGGAAAACGGCTGATCTTACGAAGACCAATGCGTTTCCGTTACCTTCCCGAGAATTGATCGTCATCCGGCTTACCTACGCTCCGGCGGATCAACTTCGTTCGGAGGACCTACCTCGATGCGTCCATACATACGCAGCGTGGGTTCGGCCGCGCGGTCCCGCTCAGCACTGACGACCCGTCCCGGGTTGCGTGCACTGGGCGCCACCGCCGTAGCCACCGCGCTCGGTCTCACTCTCGCCGGTCCGGCCGTAGCGGCAGCGGACAGCCCGTTCATCAGCGAACTGCACTATGACAACACCGGCGCCGACAGCGGCGAGTCCGTCGAGGTCGAGGCGCCGGTCGGGTTCGACCTGACCGGCTGGCAGCTCGTCTACTACAACGGGTCCAACGGGCAGAGCTACGGAACCTCCACGCTCAATGGCGTGGTGCCGGCCGCCGGTGTGGTCGTCCAGTCCTACTCCGGCATCCAGAACGGCGCCCCCGACGGGGTCGCGCTGGTGAAGCCGGACGGCACGGTGGCGGAGTTCCTCACGTACGAGGGTACGTTCGCCGCGACCAACGGCCCGGCGGCGGGCACCACGGGTGTCGACATCGGAGTCTCCGAGTCCGAGGCGACGCCGGCCGGTCACTCGCTGCAGAAGATCGGCAGCGCCTGGCAGGCGGCCGCGGCGAGCAGCTTCGGCGCCGTGAACACCAAGGTTGAGGAGCCGGAGGAGCCCGAGGAGCCGGGCACCGGCTGCACCACTGACGTGACCCACACGATCGCGCAGGTGCAGGGCACCGGCGCGGCCACCGGCCTGGCCGGTTCCACGGTCACCGTCGAGGGTGTCGTCACCGCCGACCACCGGACCGGCGGCTACAACGGCGTCTACATCCAGACGGCCGGCAGCGGCGCGGACCGTCCGGTCGCCGCGGGCACCGCGTCCGACGGCATCTTCGTCTACCTGACCTCGACCGCTGCCAACCACCCGACGGTCGCTCTCGGCGACCTGGTCCGGGTGACCGGTACGGTCAGCGAGTACAACGCGCTCACCCAGATCACCATCGGCGCCAAGGCCGACGTGCAGGTCTGCGCGACCGGCACCGCTCTGCCCAACCCGGTTCCGCTCGCCCTGCCGCTCGACGACGCGGCACGTGAGTCAGCCGAGGGCATGCTGGTCGCTCCGGTCGGCGCCTACTCGGTGTCGGACGTCTACAACACCAACCGGTACGGCGAGATCATCCTGGCCGCCGGTGACACCCCGGCCCGGATCCCGACCGATGTCGCCCGGCCCGGCACGGACGCCGCGAACCAGGTGAAGGCCGCCAACAAGGCCGGCCGCATCCTGATCGACGACGCCCGGACCACCAACCTCGCCACGGCGAACCTGGCCCCGCCGTACCTGACCAAGGACGACCCGGTCCGGGTGGGCGACGTGGTGGAGACGTTCGGCCCGAGCGTGCTGAGCTTCGGCTTCAGCGAGTGGCGTCTGCAGCCGGTTTCCCCGACCGCGCAGCTGAGCACCTTCAAGGACAGCAACCCGCGTACGGCAGCGCCTGACAACGTCGGCGGCGACATCCGCGTCGCCAGCTTCAACGTGCTGAACTACTTCGTCCACTTCGGTGGCGAGGCGCGTGGCGCGACCGACGAGGCGGCGAAGGAGAAGCAGGAAGCGAAGATCGTCTCGGCGATCACCGCCCTGGACGCCGACGTGATCGCGCTCATGGAGATCGAGAACTCGGTCCGCTTCGAGGACAACGACCCGCAACTGGCGCTGAAGACGCTGGTGGGCGAGCTCAACGCGGTCGACGGTGCGGGCACCTGGGACTACGTCCGGTCGCCGGCCGAGCTGCCGGGCGCGACCGAGCAGGACTACATCACCAGCGCGATCATCTTCAAGCCGGCCGCGGTGACGCCGAAGGGCGCGTCGAAGTCGGTGAACGACGAGACGGTCTGGGGCAACGCCCGCGAGCCGATCGCGCAGATCTTCACCGCCGGTGCGACGGACTTCGCGGTGGTTGCCAACCACTTCAAGTCGAAGAGCACCTCGGTGACCCCGACCGGTGACAACGTGGACACCGGGGACGGGCAGGGCGCCTACAACGGCGACCGGGTCCGCCAGGCGAACGCGCTGGCCGGCTTCGTCGCGGGCCTCGGCACCGACGAGGTGATCCTGCTGGGCGACTTCAACTCGTACTCCCAGGAGGACCCGCTGCAGGTGCTGTACGGCAAGGGCTTCAGCAACCTGCACAAGCCGGGCCAGTACTCGTACGTCTTCGGCGGCGAGACCGGTTCGCTGGACCACGCGCTGGCGACTCCGGCGCTGGCCGAGCGGGTCACCGGCGTCGACATCTGGAACATCAACTCGGTCGAGTCGTTCGCCTACCAGTACGACGGTTACGGGCCGTTCTACTCCGACAACGCGTACCGGTCCAGCGACCACGATCCCGTCGTGGTCGGGCTGAAGACCGGCGCTGCCGGCCCGGTCGACCTGCAGCTGCTCAGCATCAACGACTTCCACGGCCGGCTCGAGTCGCCGACCACCGGCAACGGCGGCGCCGCCCAGCTCGTCGGCATGGTCGACCAGCTGCGGGCCGCCAACCCGAACACCGCCTGGATCTCGGCCGGTGACAACATCGGCGCGTCGACGTTCATCTCCGCGATCGACAACGACAACCCGACGATCGACGTGCTGAACGCGGGTGACCTGGCCGTCTCCGCGGTCGGCAACCACGAGTTCGACAAGGGCCTCGCCGACCTGCTGGGCCGGGTCGAGACCCGGGCGGACTTCCCGTACCTGGCCGCCAACGTCTACAAGAACGGCGAACGGGTGCTGCCCGGCTACGACGTGCAGACCCTGGGCGGCGTCAAGGTCGGCTACATCGGTGTGGTGACCGAGCAGACCGCTTCGCTGGTCAGCCCGGACGGCATCGCCGGTGTCGAGTTCCGCGACCCGATCGCCGAGACCAACACCCTCGCGGCGCAGCTCTCCGACGGCAACGAGGCCAACGGTGAGGCCGACGTGCTGGTGCTGCTCGCCCACGAGGGCGCGGCGACCGAGAACATCACCTCCGCGGCGGCGCTGGCGGCCGACCCGGTGTTCGGCGACTTCACCCGGGTGAGCGCCGAGATCGACGCCATCTTCAGCGGTCACACCCACCAGCCGTACGCCTTCCAGGTCCCGGTCCCCGGAACCGACAAGACCCGTCCGGTGATCCAGGCCGGCGACTACGGCCTGAAGCTGGGCAAGTCGGTGCTGACCTACGACCCGGCCACCAAGTCGGTGACCGGCTCGACCGCCGAGCTGCTCAACGTCACCGGCTACCCGTCGAACCAGGCGGTCGCCGACATCGTGGCGAAGGCGAAGGTGACCGCGACCGAGCTCGGCAAGGCGGAGCTCGGCAAGATCACCGGCGACATCAAGCGGGCCTACACCGCGGCCGGCGCTGAGGACCGTGGTTCGGAGTCGGTGCTCGGCAACTTCATCGCTGACGTTCAGCTCGACCAGACCGCCGACGCGGGTCGTGGTGGCGCACAGATCGCCTTCATGAACCCGGGTGGCCTGCGTGCCGACCTGACCTACGCCCCGGACGGTGTGGTCACCTACTCGGAGGCCTTCGCCGTCCAGCCGTTCTCGAACGACGTGGTGACCCAGACCCTCAAGGGCAGCCAGATCAAGCAGGTGCTGGAGGAGCAGTGGCAGCCGGACGGGGCCTCCCGGCCGGTGCTGCACCTGGGCTCGTCGAAGGGCCTGACCTACTCCTACGACGCGAGCAAGCCGCGCGGCTCGAAGATCATCGCGTCGTCGCTCAAGCTGAACGGGGTCACCATGGACCCGGACGGCTCGTACCGGGTCACGTCGAACTCGTTCCTCGCCTCCGGCGGTGACAACTTCGCCACCCTGGGCAAGGGCACGAACAAGGTGACGACCGGCGACAACGACCTCACCATGCTGGTCAACTACTTCGCCGAGCACTCGCCGGTCACCGCGGACGCCACGCCGCGCAGCACCCCCGGTGTCGAGGACACCACCGCGCCGACCGGCACCTACACCCTCAACACGGCGGCACTCTGGCCGGGCCAGTCGGTGACGCTCACCCAGAAGGCCGTCGCTGAGGACACCACCACCCGGGTGATCAACTGGGGCGACGGCAGCGCGCCGCAGACCCTGGCGGCCGGCGCGACCACGGCGACGCACGCCTACGCCGCGGCCGGCAGCTACCAGGTCGCGGTGACCCTGACCGACGCGGCGGGCAACAGCGGCGCCGCGACGTTCGAGGGCGCGTCGACCGTGGTGGTGGCGGCTCAGGCCGGCAAGTTCACCCTCAACCCGAAGGTGATCTGGGAGACCGAGTCGACCGATATCACCGTCACCGGGCTGACCGGCGCCACCGAGCTCAAGGTCAACTGGGGTGACGGGGTCACGACGACCTCGCCGGCGAACAGCGCAGCGGTGTCGCACGCGTACGCCAAGCCCGGCTTCTTCCAGGTCAAGGTCACCCCGGTGAACCCGGCCGGGGCCGGCAAGACCGTCACGGTGGGCGTGGTCACCGTGCTGATGGACCTCTTCGGTCCGGACGTGCGCCTGACCGAGCCGAAGCAGGAGAACCTGGCGTCCTCCTGGCGGACCGTGACCGGTACGTCCTACGACCTCGGCGCCGGCGTCGCCACCGTCGAGGCGCAGGTGATCCAGGAGCGGTCCGGTAAGTGGTACTACTTCGCCGGCGGCAAGTGGGCGAAGGCCACCTCGGAGCGGGACGCCAAGGCCAAGGCCGGGGTGTTCTCGGTGGCTCCGGACGCGAAGGGCGCGTGGGCCTTCGGGCTCCCCGGTGTCGAGAAGGGCACCCTGAAGATCAGCTACCGGGCTGAGGACAAGGCGGGTAACACCTCCCTGACCAAGCTCTACACGACGAAGATCGTCAAGTAGGCCCGACCCGAACAGTGAAGGCCCCCGCCGTCTCGGCGGGGGCCTTCCTGCTGTTTCATGCCGCGGCGGGCAGCTTCTCCCGCTCGGCGGCCTCGACCGGCTCGGCAGCCAGCTGCCGGGTCAACTGCTCACCCTCGACGTCCACATTGGGCAGGATCCGGTCCAGCCAGCGCGGCAGCCACCAGGCCGAGCGGCCGAGCAGCGACATCACGGCGGGGACGATGGTCATCCGTACGAGGAACGCGTCCACCGCGACCCCGAACGCCAGGGCGAAGCCGAGCGACTTGATGATCGTGTCGTCGGCCAGGATGAACCCGGCGAAGACGCTCATCATGATCAGCGCGGCTGCGGTGACCACCCGGGCGCCGTGCTTCATGCCGCTGATGATCGCGTCGTTCGGTCCCGCGCCGTGCACGAAGTCCTCGCGGGTACGCGTGACCAGGAAGACCTCGTAGTCCATGGCCAGGCCGAACAGGATCCCGATCAGGAAGATCGGCATGACGCTGACGATCGGGCCGGTCGACTCCAGGCCGATCAGGCCGGCGAGGTGGCCGTTCTGGAAGACCGCGACTAGTGCGCCGAACGCGGCGGCCACGCTGAGCAGGAAGCCGACGGTCGCCTTGAGTGGCACCAGGATGCTGCGGAAGACCAGCATGAGCAGCACGAACGCGAGGCCGACAACAATCGCGAGGTACGGGATCAGCGCGGCGGTGAGCTTCTCCGAGATGTCGATGTTGACGGCGGTGGTGCCGGTCACCGCGAGGCCGGGGATCTCGGCATCGCGAATCGTGTGCACGAGGTCCTTGGTCGCTTCGCTGGTCGGCGCGGAGGCCGGGATGACGGTCAGCATCGCGGTGTCGCCGGCCGGGTTGACGGTCGGCGGGGTGACCATGGCGACGTCGTTCATCTTGCCGATGACCTGCTGGGCCTGTTCCGCGCCGGCGGCCGGGAGGACCACCACGAGCGGGCCGTTGAAGCCGGCGCCGAAGCCTTCGGCGAGCTGGTCGTACGCCTTGCGCTGGGTGGACTCCACCGAGGCGGTGCTGTCGTCGGGCAGGGCCAGGCGCAGGTCGAGCGCCGGAACCGCCACCACGGCGATGAGACCGAGCGACACCAGCAGAGCCGGCCAGCGATGCCGTACGACGTTGCGGGCCCAGCGCTCACCGAATGGAACCGTCGCCGGGCTCTGGCCGGCGGTCGAACGCCGGCGGGGGAGGATCCGGCGGCCGGCGAAGCCGAGGATCGCGGGGACCAGGCTGAGCGTGATCACGACCGCGACGGCGACCGTGCCGGCGGCGGCGACGCCCATCGCGGTGAGGAACGGGATGCCGGTGACGCTCAGCGCGGCCAGCGCGATGATCACGGTGAGGCCGGCGAAGACGACGGCGGAACCGGCGGTGCCGACCGCCCGGCCGGCCGCTTCCTCCTGCTCGTGGCCCGCGGCGAGCTCGTGGCGGTACCGCGAGACGACGAACAGCGCGTAGTCGATGCCGACCGCCAGGCCGAGCATGGTGGCCAGAGCGGAGGTCGAGGACGACAGGTCGAAGAAGCCGGTGGCGACCTGGATGCCGAGCATCCCGATGCCGACCCCGATCAGGGCGGTGAGCAGCGGCAACCCGGCGGCGACCAGCGAACCGAACGTGATGATCAGGACGAACGCGGCCACCACGATGCCGATCGCCTCGGCGGCGTGGCTCTGCTCGACGGTCTGCGTCACCTCACCGGAGAACTCGACGCCCAGCCCGGCCGACTTGGCGGAGTCGGCCGCGGCCATCATCGCCTTGCGGGCGTCGGTGGTCACGTCGGTCGCGGCGACCGAGTAGGTGACGGTGGCGTACGCGGTCTGCTGGTCCTGCGAGATCGTCTGCGTCTCGAACGGGCTCGCCACCGAGGCGACCTGTGGGGCCTTGGCCAGCTCCGCGATCGCGGTCTCGATCGCGGCCTTCTGCTCGGCGCCGGTCAGCTTGGTGTCGCCCGGGGAGGTGAAGACCACCTTCGCCGAGGCCGTGTCCGAACCGCCGCCGAACTTCTCCTCGAGCACCTCCATGGCGCGCGACGACTCCGTGCCCGGAATCGAGAACGCGCCGCTGGTGGGTCCGGACAGGGTGGCGGCCCCGATCCCGAACAGGGCGAGCACGGTGACCCAGACCGCCAGGGTCAACCGGCGTTGCCGGAACGAGAACCGGCCGAGCCGGTACAACAGGGTTGCCACTGAATCCTCCAGGACGGGAACGATGCCGTCCTGGTCAATCGGTCAGACCGCCCCGGAGGTGAGGGACGTCAGGTTCGCGGCCGGTTGCGGGCCTTTCGGATCCGGAAACCCGCGGCGGTGGTGGTGACGGCCGCCCAGACGGCGACCACGCCGGCGGCGATCCACCAGCCGGCCAGGCCCAGCAGGACGGCGGCGACCGCGATCACGGCAGCGGTGATGAACAGCGGCAGAGCAGGCCGGGTGGTCGTGGAGACGCTGAAATTGCCGCCACCCATCCGCGCGCAGAAGTCGGGATCGTCCCGTTGCAGCTGGCGTTCGAGCTGTGCCAGTCGCCGGTTGTCCTCTTTGCTGAGCATGTCGCCACCCTCCGGTCCGCCGCGCCGGTGAAGCAAAGCTGGCCGTACCACGTGGATCGAGCGAGAGCGATCTCGATCACAGGCCCATTGTTACCTCTGAATTGCATTTGTGATACGCCTGCGTGTGCCGATTTTCCCGCCCGATCCGAACCCGGCGGGAGAGGGCGGTCCCCCGCAACGGGTACAACGGGCGGAGTCGCCACGCGATGACGCGATTCGACATGAATCCGATCAGGAGCGGAAGACCCAGGCGCGCAACATGAGGAACCGCATGGCGGTTGCCAACAGGTTGGCGAGCACCAGGATCGCCAGTTCGGCCGGCCGGGACGGCGTCGCGGTCACCGCGTGCAGCAGGGCGAGTGAGCCGCTGGTCAGGGCAAGTCCGATAGCGAACACGGTGAGGCCCTGTGCCTGGTGTCGCCATGCGCCGCCGGCACCGCGTACCCCGAAGGTGAACCGGCGGTTGGCGGCGGTGTTCGCCACCGCGGTGACCAGCAGCGCGGTCAGATTTGCCCATTGTGGTCCCAAACCAGCCCGGAGCAGGGCATAGAGCACCAAGTAGGCGAGCGTGCTGGCGATGCCGACTCCGGCAAATCGGATCAACTGACCGGTCAGCCCGGCCGGAACGCCGTCGACCGGGAGCGGGTTCCGTCCGAGTTGCTCACGTAGTGCAGTCAGGGGAATGCGCCCTGTGCTCAAGCCTCGGGTGATCCGCGCGATCCCTTTGAGATCGGCCATCGCTGTCGCCGCGATGTCGACCCGGCTGTCCGGATCGTCCACCCAGTCCACCGGCACCTCGTGAATCCGCAGGCCGGCGCGCTCCGCGATGATCAGCATCTCGGTGTCGAAGAACCAGGCGGTGTCCTCGACCACCGGCAGCAGCCGGGCGGCCACCTCCGCGCGGATCGCCTTGAAGCCGCACTGCGCGTCGGAGAACCGGGCCGCCAGGGTGCCGCGTAGTAGCAGGTTGTAACTGCGCGAGATGAACTCCCGCTTCGCGCCCCGCACCACCCGGGAGCCGCGCGCCAGCCGGGATCCGATCGCCAGGTCGGAGTGCCCGGAGATCAGCGGCGCCACCAACGGCAGTAGCGCACCCAGGTCGGTCGACAGATCTACATCCATGTAGGCCAGCACGGCGGCGTCCGATTGTGACCACACATGCTTCAGTGCCCGGCCCCGGCCCTTCTCGGCCAGACGCACCGACGCCACCTCCGGATACCGGTCCGCCAGCATCCGCGCGACCGTCGGGGTGGCGTCGACGCTGGCATTGTCGGCGATCGTTATCCGGAAACGGTAGGGGAAACTCTCGGCCAGATATCCGTGCAGCCGGCGCACGCACGGCTCCAGATCCGTCTCCTCGTTGTAGACCGGGATCACCACATCGAGAACCGGCGCGCTGACGGGGCGCGGTCCGGCATCCTGCGAAGGCAGCGTCGAAAGGCTCATGCGACAAAGGTCCGTGGCCGGCCTTTGCGCCATTTAGGGGAAGGCTGTGGGCATTCTTAGAGGCAAATTCGTGGGTACGCCTAGTGGCTGGACAAACGCAGCAGCCGGGTACCCCGCCTGCGGCGGCTACCGCCCGGCACGCTGCGCGACCAGGCCCGGCGCACCCCGCCGTCGGCCCCGCACCCGGCTGCTAACCAGCCGTCAAAACCACCGCCGCCCCGCGCTGTCGACGCGGGGCGGCGGGTATCCGGGTTGTCAGTTCGTGGTGGTGGTCGGGGCGGTGAGATCGTAGACGGTGGTGTTGCCGACGGTCTTCGCGGTGAAATTGGCGGCCACCCATTCACTGATCTGCGAGCTGTAATTGCTTCCGCCGTTACCGCCGCCGCGGGCGAAGCTGCCACCGCCGATGAAGTAGTGGATCTCGCCGTTCGCGACGTATTCCTGGAATTGCGCGAGAGTCGGTGACGGGTCGGTGCCGTTGAAACCGCCGACCGCCATCACCGGTTCTTCGGTGGCCAGCTGATAGCCGGACGCGCTCTGCGAGCCGACCGCGGCGGCCACCCAGGTGTACTGGTCGGCGTCCTGCTCGAGCAGCGCCTTCATCTCGTCGCTGACCTCAGCCGCGTTGAGCAGGCCGCCCATGCCGCCGCCGCGAACCCCGCCGCCGCGGCTCGAAGAAGAGCCGCCTGGGGAGGTGCCGCCCGGGAACGTGCTGCCACTGGCCCCGCCGGTTCCGCCGTCGGGGAAGCCGCCGGGAGCGCCGCCGCCCCGGGTGCCACCGGTTCCGCCGCCGGGGAAGCCGCCGCCCGGAGCGCCGCCGCGGCCGCCCCCGCCCGGACCGGACCCGGAACCGTTGGACACCGACGGGCCGGCGGACGGGATCGATCCGGTGTGTGGCGAGGAAGCAGTCTGTAGCGCGTACGCCGCCGGTCCTGCCAGAGTCGCGCCCAGCGCGACCGCGGCACCCACCAGGGCCAACCGCTGCGCCTGGCGGAACGTCGCCACCACCGCGACCGCCGCCAGCAGGCCGATCACCAGGACCGGAAGGCGCAGCCAGGGCACGAAGTCGGCGCTGCGTCCCAGCAGCGTGTACGACCACCAGGCACTCACCGCGATCGCCGCCCCCAGCGTGAGCGAGGCGAAGATGTTGCTGCGGTGCTTCCAGAGCAGTGCCGCACCCATCGCGACGACCGCGCCCACCGCCGGCGCCAGTGCGACCGTGTAATAGGCGTGGAAGATCCCCTGCATGAAGCTGAAGACCAGTCCGGTGATCAGCAGCCAGCCGCCCCAGAGGATCAGTCCGGCACGTTGCAGGTCGGTACGCGCACGCCGTGCCGTGATCACGAGGCCGGCGGCGAGGACGATCAGTGCGGCCGGCAGCAGCCAGGAGATCTGCCCACCTTGCGCGCTGTCGAAGAGCCGGGTCCAGGTCGCCTCACCCCACCGGCTCGTGGTGGAGCCGACGCTGCCGGTCTCCTCACCGTTGAGCCGGCCCAGCCCGTTGTAGCCCAGGGTGAGTTCCAGCAGGCTGTTGTTCTGCGAGCCGCCGATGTACGGCCGGGCCGACTCCGGGACGAGTTCGACGACGGCGATGTACCAGCCGGCCGAGACCACCAGCGCGCCGAGGGCGAGCAGCAGCTGAAGGATGCGCCGGCCGAGCTTCGGCGGCCCGGCGATCAGGTAGGCCAGGCCGAAGGCCGGCACCACGAGCAGGGCCTGCAGCATCTTGGTGAGGAAGCCGAATCCGAGGAAGACGCCGGCCAGCACGATCCACTTGGTGGCGCCGTTCTCGACGGCGCGCAGGGTCGCGTAGGCGCCCGCCACCATGAGCAGGACCAGCAGGGCGTCCGGGTTGTTGAAGCGGAACATCAGTACGGCCACCGGGGTGAGCGCGGAGACCGCGCCGGCGAGCAGGCCGGCGGCCGGGCCGAACGCGCGCCGGACGGTCGCGTAGAGCAGGCCGGTGGTGGCGACGCCGAGCAGCGCCTGGGGGACCAGGATGCTCCACGAGCTGAGCCCGAAGATCCGCACCGAGAGCGCCATGATCCAGAGCGAGGCGGGCGTCTTGTCGACGGTGATGGCATTGGCGGCGTCGGACGAGCCGTAGAAGAACGCCTTCCAGCTCTCCGATCCGGCCTGCGCCGCGGCGGAGTAGAACGCGTTGGCCCAGCCGGACTCGCCGAGTCCCCAGAGGTAGAGGACGGCAGTCAGCAGCAGGAGGGCGTACAGGGAGGGGCGGACCCACCGTGCCTCGGAACGGTCGCGGGTCGCCGGAACGTCGTCGGCGGTGGGCGCCTCCGGCAGCAACAAGGTCATGCCTGAAACGATCGGCCGACCCTCTGTCGCATCCTTGTGCCCCTGCTGGGCGGCCCCTGTGAACCGGGACCGCCCCTGGCAAACCGGTCAGACGGTGCGGCGCTTCGCCGAAGCTGCGGCGAGTCGCTCCAGCACGCTGACGGTCGCGTCCCAGCCCATGCAGGCGTCGGTCACCGACTGCCCGTAGACCAGCGAACCGCCCAGGTTCTGCCGGCCCGGCTGCAGGAAACTCTCCAGCATCACGCCGCTGATCCCGCGCTGCCCGGCCTCGAGCTGCTGGGCCACGTCCTCGGCGACGATCGGCTGCCGCAGGTGATCCTTGTTGCTGTTGCCGTGTGAGCAGTCGATGACCAGCCGCTCGACCTCGCCCGCCTTGCGCAGCAACGCGAGAGCCGACGAGACGTCCTCGGCGCTGTAGTTCGGCTTACCGCCACCGCCGCGCAGCACCAGGTGGCAGTCCGGGTTGCCGGCGGTGTGCAGGATCGCCGGGGTGCCGGAGTAGTCGATCCCCGGGAAGACGTGCGGCACCGCGGCGGCCTGGATCGCGTCGACCGCGGTGGAGACGCTGCCGTCAGGGCGGTTCTTCATGCCGATCGGCATCGACAGGCCGGAGGCGAGCTGGCGGTGCACCTGCGACTCGACCGTACGCGCACCGATCGCACCCCACGCCACAGTGTCCGCAATGTACTGCGGGGTGATCGGGTCGAGGAACTCGACCGCCACCGGCAGACCCCGCCCCAGCACCTCTAGCAGCAACTTGCGGGCGACCCGCAGGCCGGTGCCGACGTCACCGGTGCCGTCCAGGGCCGGGTCCATGATCAGACCCTTCCAGCCGACCGTGGAACGCGGCTTCTCGAAGTACACCCGCATCACGATCAGCAGGTCGTCGCTGAGCCGCTCGGCTTCCTTCTGCAGCAGCGAGGCGTACTCGCCGGCCGCCGCGACGTCGTGCACCGAACACGGGCCGACGACCGTGATCAGCCGCTGATCTCGGCCGTTCAGCACGTCCTCGACCTGCTTACGGCCGGCCAGCACGGTGTCGTGGAGCTCAGAGGTGAGCGGCAGCTCGTGGTGCAGCAGCGCCGGGCTCATCAGCGGGACGACCTTCTCGATGCGCTGGTCGCGGACGCGCTGAACCTCGGGGGCAGTCATGGCTTTACTCTCCTTCGCCGGCGCTGCCCGAGGCGAGAGCCGGCTTGCTCGTCGCAAACAAAAAGGCAGCGACGTCGTCGCTGCCTCAGCCGGCTCTGGCGGGGTGTCTCAGGTCATGCGGTCATGGCCGAGGCACCGGCGCGAGCCGGCCTCGTAAACCAATAAAACGACCACGTCTGAGACACGCCCGCCAGCATAGCCGCCTCACGCCACATGGTGTAAAGCTTGCGGACTTTGTTCAGCTGTTGGGACGAGGGGCAGCATCACCGTGAAGACGGTCCGCCCCGGCCGGCTCTGCACGCCGACCTTGCCGCGGTGCGAGGTGACCACCGCGTGCACGATCGAGAGGCCCAGGCCGGTGCTGCCGGCCGCCCGCGAGCGTGAGCTGTCACCCCGGGCGAACCGTTCGAAGATGCGCGGGGCCAGGTCCGGCTGGATGCCCGGACCGTCGTCGATCACCTGGATCACGGCGGCATCCGGCACGGCGCCGACCTTCACGGTCACGGTCGAACCTTCCGGCGTGTGCGTCCGCGCGTTGGCCAGCAGGTTCGCCACCACCTGGTGCAGCCGGGCGCCGTCGCCGATCACCGACACCGGCTCGTCCGGCAGATCCAGCTGCCAGAAATGGCGCGGTCCGGCGGCGTGCGCGTCACTGACCGCGTCCACGGCCAGCATGGTCAGGTCGACCGGGTCCTGGGCCAGCGGCCGGCCGGCGTCCAGGCGGGCGAGCAGCAGCAGGTCCTCGACCAGGGCGGTCATCCGTTTCGCCTCGGACTCGACTCGGGTCAGCACGTGCGCGATCTCGTCCGGGATGACCTGGCGGCTGCGGCGGCTGAGTTCGGCGTACCCGCGGATCGCGGCGAGCGGGGTCCGCAGCTCGTGGCTGGCGTCGGCGACGAATTGGCGTACCTGCATCTCGCTGGCGTGCCGCGCTTCCAGCGCGTTGCCGACATGGTCGAGCATGCGGTTCAGCGCGGCGCCCACCTGACCGACCTCGGTGCGCGGGTCGGTGTAGACCTCGGGCACGCGCTGCATGAGCTGCACCTCGCCGCGGTCGAGCTTGAGCTCGGAGACGCGGGTCGCGGTGGCAGCGACACGATCAAGAGGCTTGAGGGTACGGCGGACGATGAGCGCCCCACCCCAGCCGGCGATCAGCAGCGACCCGGCAATCACGCACCCGGTGAAGCCGGCGACGGTGAGCAGGGTGTCGTTGACCCGTTCCAACGACAGGCCGATGTACTGGATCTCGCCGTCCGACCTGACCTGGGCCATGATCCGGTACTCGGGCAGGTCCCCGCCGAGATCCACATCGATGGCTTCGCCGTTCTGCGGCACCTCGTTCTTCAGCGTGGTGATCGCGGAGTCGGAGAGTTCGGTGAACTTGTTGTCCTCCGTGGCGGAGGCAGCGAAACGGACGATGCCGCCCTCGGTGGTTCCGTCCGCGGCGACCGAAACGATGATCGAGTTTTCCTGGCTACCGCCCGGCGGCTTCTTGTAGCCGTTCGTCTCGGACGGCGAGGGCTGGGTTCCGGGCCCGGGCAGACCCTTGCCGCCGTTCGGGAAGTTCCGGAGCCGATTCGACATCTCTTTCAAATCGTCGTCGATCTGGGCGTGCAACGAGTCGTAGAGATACAGCTCCGCGGTGCTACCGACCACCAGACCCAGCACCGACAGCAGGGCGATCATGATGGCGACCAGCCGGGTGCGCAGCGACCAGCCCGCCGGGCTGCGCCAGCGGGCGGGACGGTTCCGGGTCGTGGCGGCAGGGCCCATCTCAGTCAGCCGGCTTGAGCACGTAGCCCGCGCCGCGCATGGTGTGGATCATCGGCGCCCGGCCGGCGTCGATCTTCTTCCGCAGGTACGAGATGTACAGCTCGACCACGTTGGCCTGCCCACCGAAGTCGTAGTTCCACACCCGGTCCAGGATCTGCGGCTTGCTCAGCACCCGGCGCGGGTTGCGCATGAGGTAGCGCAGCAGCTCGAACTCGGTCGCGGTCAGGGTGACCAGGTCACCGCCCCGGCGTACCTCGTGCGAGTCCTCGTCCAGGGTCAGGTCGCCGACCACCAGCTGGGAATCGGAGCGCATCGGCGCGTGCCCCATCCGGCGCATCAGACCGCGCAGCCGGGCCACCACCTCTTCCAGGCTGAACGGCTTGGTCACGTAGTCGTCGCCACCGGCGGTCAGGCCGGTGATCCGGTCCTCGACCGAGTCCTTGGCGGTCAGGAAGAGCACTGGGACCTCGGGCGTCTCGCCGCGCAGCCGGCGCAGCACCTCGAGCCCGTCGATGTCGGGCAGCATCATGTCCAGGACGACGGCGTCCGGCCGGAAGTCGCGGGCGGTGCGCACCGCGGTCATCCCGTCGCCCGCACTGCGGACGTCCCAGCCCTCGTAGCGGAGCGCCATCGAGAGCAGCTCCGCGAGGGTGGGCTCGTCGTCCACCACGAGCACCCTTACCGGGGTCCCGTCCGGACGCCGGAGTTCGGTGCTGGAGTCTGCGTTCGCCATCGTCATGCCCTTACTCTGCTGGGCGTCGCTCTGCGCCGGCTTTCCGTTTCCTGTGTACCAGCTGTGTCTGTCGACTATTCGGCACGGCGGCCGATGACCATGAGCCTTTCGCCGGTGTGGCATACCGCCCAAATCCGACAAAAGGCGCATGATGTACGGGTGCGAAGACTCCCGGCGGTGTTGTCCGCACTCACCTTCCTCATCATCGCCCTGTTCCCGGATCCCGCGGCGGCACAGCCCGACGCTTCCGAACTCCCCGGTGGAGGGGCCAGCCCGATGCTGCTGGCCGCGGTCGGCGGTTATCTGCTGACCGGCGGCCTCGCTCTGCTGCTACTCCGACGCTGAGGGGCAGGAACACTCGCTGTTGGCTCGTTGTTGTGCGAGCGTTGAGATCGGCGACGCGAGCGTGGGGAGTGCGAACGTGGATCTTCTCGAGGAATACCGCAGGGCCACCTTCTTCTTCGAGTCCGGCGACCCACTCGGCGCCGCCCGCTTGCTGGAGCCGATAGTCGAGGCCGAGCCGCACAACACGGCGGTCCGCCAGCTGCTGGCCCGGGCGTATTTCAACTCGGCGCAGCTGAACGGGGCGGAGACCCAGCTCAGGGCGCTCATCGAGCATGATCCGTCGGATCACTACGCGCACCACGTGCTCGGCCGGACCCTGGAGCGGGCCGGCCGGTTCCGTGAGGCGCTGCCGCACCTGCGCCTGGCCGCCGCGATGAAGGATCAGCCCGACTATCAGGAGGCCCTGCGCCGGGTCGAGACCTGGCTCGGCAAGAACAGCGAAGCGTAGGGTTCACGATCGTGAAGCTGAAGCTGGACCTGCACGACATCTTCAACAAGGGGCACGAGATCGATCGCGCCCTGCGCGGGATCATCGACGAGGCCATCCAGAAGAAGGCGTCCCTCGTCGAGATCATCCCGGGCAAGGGCAGCGGCGCCCTGAAGAAGAAGGTGATCCGCTTCCTCGACCAGAAAGAGATCAAGCAGCTCTATCACCGGGTCGAGAAGGACGGCGACAACTGGGGGCGGCTGTTCGTGCACTTCCGGCACGACGCGCCTACCGGTCGGCGCGGTCGCGGCCGCTGACCCGATCGACGAGGTCATCACAGAGAGTAGCTTTTCGCGACCGCCACCATCTCGCTGCTGTGCGAACCGAGCACCCCGACCGCAGCGGGGCGGGGCTTGAAGCCGGGAACCGTGCTGACGTCGTCGCTGGCGTCCATCACCCGGAAGCGGACCGGCTCGGTGCCGCGTACGGTCAGATCCACCTCGATGCCGCCAGCCGGCGGCGCGTGGAAGACGAAACCGAAGCCCCACCCGCCGCCGGCCGCGCCGGCCGGCGTGATCGGCCGGCCCCCGATCGTCGCCGCGGTCACCTCGGTCCCCTCGGCCACGTGCAGGGTGACGAACCGGGCCGTCCGTTGCGGCGCGAGCCGGAGCCGCAGCGTCCGGCTGTCACCGGAACGGGTGTCCGTCACCAGGGTGAGATTCGGGGCGGGCAGGGCGGCGGCGGGCGCCGGGCCGCTGCGCAGCGCCTCGCCGCCGAAGGCCGGCAGCGAGTCGGTGACCGCGGCGGGCTCGCCGGAGACGAACTGGCTGGTCCACTCCTGCGGATCGGTCTCCTCGCTCAGCCAGCGTGCGGTGCCGTTGTCGGCGTCGAGCGCGTACATCAGGTGGGTCAGCGACGGGTGTTCGGCGTCGAACCGGTCGACGGCGAGTCCGGTCGCGGTGCACACCACCACGGCTAGCGCGGCGGTCAGGGTTGGCACAGCGCCGAGCCGGCGGGCCCGCAGCGCTTCCATCCCGCGTGCACCGCCGGCCGCCGGATGGATCAGATCGACGACCGGCAGCAGGGCCAGCGCGAGCAGCACGGTGAGGAACGCGCCGACGCCGGCCATCGGCATGCCCAGCGCGGGGAACAGCATCCAGATCGTCGGGAGCAGGATCACGACCGCGACGGCGGCGCCGACGGCGAGCACGGCCACCGCGACGCTGTCCGGGACGTGGATCGCGATCAGGCCGGCGATCGCGCCGGCCAGGGCGGGCAGGGTGGCCAGGTACGCGCCGCCCGGGGTGAACCCGGCGAGCACGGCGCCGAGGACTGCCAGCCAGCCGAGCCCGGCGACGGCCAGGGCGGCCGGGCCGATCCGGCGGCGCAGCAGGGCGTACCAGGCGAAGACGGTGGCGGCGGCGAGCGCGATCACCGCGAGGCGGTACCAGAGTGGACGGTACGGGTCGATCGGCATCCCGCCGTACTCCGGCCGGATCACTGTGAGCAGCATCCACAGGCCCTGGGCCAGCAGCGGGGCCACGATGATCGGGACCAGGGTGAGCCCGGCCGCCGCGACCATCCGCCGTCCGCTGCTGCGCCCCTGCCGCCGGACCAGCCAGGCCAGCGCGGCGACGGCGATCAGGGCCAGTACGGCCAGCGGCCACACCATCGCCCCCGGATACCGCACCAGCCACCCGGCAGCCGGGAAGTAGGTGGCGTCACCGCTGTCCAGAGCGGCCAGGTCGAGCCCACCGAGCTCCCGCGTGAGAGCCAGCGCGTTGTCACCGTGGTGCTGCAGGCTGTCCCGGTTCATCGCCTCGGGCGTGTCGGTCGGCGCGTGGTAGACCGCCGCCCCGTCGATGTACGCCGAGTTCATCCCGGAGAACCGCTCGGCGTCCAGGAACGGGGTGAAGTCGGTGTCGTTCGGCAGCAGCCGGTAGATCTCGACCGCGAACGACGTGCCGACCGGGTACGGCACCTGCCCGTACGCCTCGACCAGCCGCCCGTTGCCGTCCGAGGTCTCGAACATGATCGCCGGACCGCTGCTGCCACGCGCCTCGAAGTTCAGCACCACCCCGCCGTCGCGGGCGAGCGGATGCTGGTCGACGAACGCCTTGGCCCCGCAGAGGCAGGCCTCCTCGGCGTCGGTCAGCACCAGCACCACGTCGTTGCGGAGCCGGTCGCCCGAGGTCAGGGCACGGGCCGTCTCCAGGATCGTGGCGGTGCCCGCCGCGTCGTCGTTGCCACCCGGCCCGACCTGCGCGGAGTCGTAGTGCGCGACCAGGAAGATCCGCCCGGTGGAGGCGGTGCCGGGAATCAGAGTGACCACGTTCTGCACCCGGGCCAGCCCGGTGCCGCCCGCGCTGGACGACAGCTGGCCGCCCTGGATGGTGACGGTGTCCTGGACCTCCGGGCTCAGGCCGAGCCCGCTCAGCTTCTGCACCAGGTGCTCGCGGACCCGGTCGTTGGCCGCGCTGCCGGCCGGATGCGGGGCGGTGGCGATCGCAGTCACGTCGGTGAAGGCGCGGCCCGCGCTGAACTCGGTCGCCGGCGCGGAGGCCGGCCGCTCGGACGGCGGCAGCACGGCACGCACCGCGGCGAAGCCGGCCAGGGCCAGCACGGCGAGCACGGCGGCCGCGGCGAGACCCCGGCGGGCCGGCCTGGTCAGGGCGTAGTCACGCATGGTTGACATCTAAGCGCCCGACAGGCCCGGCGGGTACCCCGAAGATCAATTCCCGTGTGGCATAGCGTGGTCCGGGTGACTACCCCGCTCGACCCAGCTGCCGTCATCGCGGAGTTCATCGACGCGGTGTCCCCGTACAACCCGGCCCCGGACGCCGCACCGGTGGCCGTTCTCGGCGTGCGCACCGCGCTCGGCGAGGACGTATTCACTCTGAGTGACCATGTGATCCGGGCGATGTGCCGCGCGCTCGCGTCGTACCGGGACCCGGAGGATCGCGGGAACTGCGTGGAGTGTGGTGGTCGCCACCTGGACGAGAACCTGCACTGCCGGGACTGCGGGCGGCTGCACGGCATCCTCGGCCAGGTGATCGCCGATCATGCCCGGCGGGTGGCGGCGGACAATGCCGGCCCGGACTCCTCGAGCCCGAGATGAGCCGAGGTCACGAGGTGATGACCGGAGTTGTGCACCCGGGCCGAGTGGTACACGATTTGCGGGTCACCTATGCGTCGAGTGGGGAATCGGAATGACGGAGCGGTCGCTCGCGCCCCGCAGGTACGCGGCGAACCAGCTGGAGAGATTGCGGATCCTGCTCGTCGAGGACGACGAGGGTGACGCCTTCCTGGTTCGCGAGCTGCTCAGTGAGGCCGAGGCGCCGTTCGATCTCACCGTGGCGAGCAGTCTGCGGGAGGCGCAGGACCTGCTGACCGGCATCGAGTGCATCCTGCTCGACCTGGGCCTGCCGGACGCGGAGGGCATCGACGGGCTGCGCAAGCTGCTCTCGGTCGCGGGCAGTGCCGCGGTCTGTGTGCTCACCGGGCGCTCCGACGAACACCTCGGTGTCCAGGCGGTCGCCGAGGGCGCCCAGGACTACCTGGTCAAGGGCCAGGTCGACGGCGTGTTGCTGATCCGCTCGCTGCGTTACGCGGTGGAGCGCAAGCGGGCCGACGAGAACGCCCGGCTGCTGCGCGAGGTGGAGCTGCGGCAGGCCGAGTCGGCCCGCCTCGAGCGTGGCCTGCTGCCCCAGCCGCTGATGCAGACCACCGAGGTGGCGGTCGAGCCGTTCTACCGGTCCGGGCGGGCGATGGGCCTGCTCGGCGGCGACTTCTACGACGTGGTGCAGGTCGGCGACGACCGGCTGCACGTGATCGTCGGCGACGTCTGTGGACACGGTGTGGACGAGGCCGCGCTGGGCGTCGAGCTCCGGGTGGCGTGGCGGGCCCTGGTGCTGGCCGGCGTCCCGGAGGAGCAGGTGCTGCCCTCGCTGGAGCAGGTGCTGATGTCGGAACGGCGGGCGCGGGAGGTGTTCGCCACGGTCGCGTCGGCGGTCATCGATCTTCCGGGCAACCGTGCAACCGTACGCCTGGCAGGTCACCCGCCCCCCGTGGTGCTCTCCGGGGGCAGGGTGGCACCCGTCGCCGCGCGTACCGGAATCGTCCTCGGGGTACGTCCTGCTCCCACACCCGCGACGGAGTTGGAGTTCACCGGCCATGACTGGTCCCTGCTGATGTACACCGACGGATTGATCGAGGGCCACACCGGTGCCGGCAGCGAGCGGCTCGACGTGGATGGGCTCTGCAAACTGCTCGACGAGCCGGCCGCGCGGGACGTACCGATCCCGGCTCTTCCGGCGTGGCTGGTGGGCCGGGCCGACCAGGACAACGGCGGCCCGCTCACCGACGACGTCGCGATGCTGCTGATCTCCCGGGGCGGTGGCCGATGAACCTGTTCAACGTCAGTGACTGGACGCTGCGCGGACGGATCGTTGCGTTGTGCACCGCCGTCGGCGTGCTGCTCGGCGGGTTGGGTGTGATGGCGGCGTTCACCGCCGCGGCGAACAACCGGCAGCTCGACGATGTCCTGGACCGAGCCACCCCGATGCGGGCCGCCGGCGAGACCCTGAACACCGCGCTGGTGAATCAGGAGACCGGTATCCGCGGCTTCGCCATCACCGGGCGGGAGGCCAGCCTGCTGCCGTACCAGGACGGGCTTGCCGAGGAAAACGCACAGGTCGCCCGCATCGAGCGGCTGCTCAACGCGGAGGACGGCGACATCCGAGCCGCCCTGGAAGCGGTGATGAGCAGCACCGCGACGTGGCGCGCCGAGGTGGCGGAGCCGGTGATGACCGCTGTGCGGGCCGAGGGGCCGGCCGCCGGGCAGGCGCTGGTCGAGGCGGCCGACACCCGCGAGTTCGACGATGTGCGGACCGCGATCGCCGTCATGCAGGAGCACATCGGGGTGCTGCGGGCCGAGTCCGCGCAGGCCGCCCGGGAATCCAGCCAGACGCTCGTGGCGATCGAGATCGCGGCTGCGGCGATCATCATGGTGGCCGGCCTGATCCTGCTGATCCTGCTCGACCGGTTGGTGAACCGGCCGATCATCGACCTGGCGGGGCAGGTCCGGCAGGTGGCGGCCGGTGACTACGAGCGGCACATCGTCAGCCCGCACGGATCGTCCGACCTGGTGGCGCTCGCCGAGGACGTGGACCGGATGCGCCAGCAGATCGCCAGCGAGCTGGCCGAGGTACGCAGCGCGCGCGGCCAGGTCGAGTGGGTGAACCAGCAGCTCCAGTCCCAGGCCGAGGAGCTCACCCGGTCCAACCGCGACCTCGAGCAGTTCGCCTACGTCGCCTCGCACGACCTGCAGGAGCCGCTGCGCAAGGTGGCCAGCTTCTGCCAGCTCCTGCAGCGGCGCTACGCCGGCCAGATGGACGACCGCGCCGACCAGTACATCGCGTTCGCGGTCGACGGCGCCCAGCGCATGCAGCGGTTGATCAACGACCTGCTGGCGTTCTCCCGGATCGGCCGGCTCACCAGCGGGTTCACCGAGGTCGACCTGAACAAGGTGCTCGGCGACGTGAAATCGCAGCTGGAGACCCGGGCCGGGGAGGACGCCGAGATCGTCTGGTCCGGACTGCCCACGGTGGAGGGTGAGGAGCCGCTGCTCACCACGCTCTTCGTCAACCTGCTCGGCAACTCCCTCAAGTTCCGCAGACCGGACGTGCCGCCCGTGGTGCGGATCACCGCGGAGCGGGACGGCGGCGAATGGCGGATCAACGTCCGGGACAACGGCATCGGCATCGAGGCCGAGTTCGCCGACAAGGTCTTCGTCATCTTCCAGCGGTTGCACGCGCGGGACGCGTACGAGGGCACCGGCATCGGACTGGCGATCGTCAAGAAGATCGTCGAATACCATGGCGGTCGGATCTGGCTCGACGTCGATGTGCCCGAGGGCGCTTCGATCAACTTCACGCTGCCGGTGCTGCCGGGCACGGAGCCGGTGGAAGAGCAACGGGAAGAGGTGATGAGCTCGTGAGCGTGACCCGGGAGAACGGGACGCCGATCGAGGTGCTGCTGGTCGAGGACGATCCGGGCGACGTCCTGATGACGCAGGAGGCGTTCGAGGAGCACAAGGTGCGCAACCGGCTCACCGTCGTCTCCGACGGCGCGGAGGCGCTCGCCTACCTGCGCCGCGAGGGTCAGTACACGAACGCCGTACGCCCCGATCTGATCCTGCTCGACCTGAACCTGCCGCGGCGGGACGGCCGGGAGGTGCTCGAGGAGATCAAGAAGGACGACGAGCTGGGCCGGATCCCGGTCGTCGTGCTCACCACCTCCTCGGCCGACGAGGACATCCTGCGCAGCTACCAGTTGCACGCGAACGCGTACGTGACCAAGCCGGTCGACTTCGAGCGGTTCATCGCGGTGATCCGCCAGATCGACGAGTTCTTCGTCAGCGTCGTGAAGTTGCCGCCGCGTGCTTGATCAGGTCGCCGAACTCGTCCGCGAGGTAGCTCAGACCATCGTCCTGCCCCGGTTCCAGCGGCTGGCCCACGACGAGGTGCAGCAGAAGGCGCCCGGTGACCTGGTCACCATCGCCGACCAGGAGTCCGAGCGGGCACTGAGCCGCGGTCTCACCGCGCTGCTGCCCGGCTCGGTGGTGGTCGGCGAGGAGGCGGTCGCGGCCGACCCGGCCGTGCGCGACCGGATCGGCGCCGGCGGGTCGGTGTGGATCGTCGACCCGGTCGATGGCACGAACAACTTCGCGGCCGGCAAGACCCCGTTCTGCGTGATGGTCGCCCTGGTCACCGACGGTGAACAGGCGGCCGCCTGGATCCTCGACGTGGTCGGTGATCACCTCACGATCGCCGAGGCGGGCTCCGGCGCGTACCGGGACGGGGTCCGGGTCAAGACCCGGACCGACGATCCGGGCGCCGCGGGGCTGTACGGCGTCGTCTCGCACAAATACCTGCCCGAGGACCTGGGCGCCGAGGTGCGCAGGAACGCCGCCGGCCTGGGCGGTTTCACCGCCGGCAAGCACTGCGCGGGGTACGAGTATCCGGCGATCGCCACCGACGAGCAGCAGTTCGGGATGTTCTGGCGGATCCTGCCCTGGGACCACACGCCCGGCTCGCTGATCGTCCGCGAGGCCGGCGGGGTGGTGCGCCACCTGGACGGCGTCGAGTACCGGCCGACGAACCACCAGCGCGGACTGCTGGTCGCCGCCAACGAGGAGATCTGGCACACCGCACAGGGCACGCTCTTCCCGCAAGGGCCGCCCGCTTAAGGTGCGAGCATGACCTCGTACCTCGATGATCTTTTCGGGTTGAGCGGGCGGACCGCGGTGGTGACCGGCGGCAGCTCCGGGATCGGGCGCGCGATGGCGGTCGCGCTGGGGCGCGCCGGCGCGCGCATCGTGGTGGTGGCCCGGCGCGAAGCGCCGATGGCCGAGGTGGTGGCCGAGCTGCGCGGGCACGGCGCCGAGGCGGACGCGATCTCCGCCGACCTCGCGGACCGCACAGCCGTCAAGGCCGTCGCCACAAAGATCATTGAGGGGTACGGGGAACCCGACATCCTGGTCAACTCGGCCGCGGTGAACCTGCGCCCGCCGCTCGACGAGCTCACCGACAACGACTGGGACGTGACGCTCGCCGCCAACCTGACCGCGCCCTTCCTGCTCGGGCAGGCGTTCGGGCCGGCCATGGCCCGCCGCGGCTGGGGGCGGATCATCAACGTCGTCTCGCAGCAGGCGTTCCGGGCCTACGGCAACAGCGGCGCCTACGGGGCGGCGAAGGCGGGTCTCGTCGGGCTGACCCGCTCGCAAGCCGAGGCCTGGTCGCGGCAGGGGGTCTGCTGCAACGCGGTCGCCCCGGGGGTGGTGCACACGCCGCTGACCGAGGCGGTGTTCACCGATCCCACGAAAGTGTCGGCGCACGCTGCTCGTACGATGATCGGCCGCAATGGTTTGCCGAGCGATTTCGCCGGATGTGCGGTTTTCCTGGCGAGTGGCGCCGGGCAAGCGGTAACCGGTCAGACACTCTTCGTCGACGGTGGGTACTCGGCCACCTGAACGATCTCCCTTTACCCAGGTCCGACACGGTAAAGTACCGGCGCTCAGGACTTGGAGGTATTCGTGGCGGCCACTCTCCCGCGCCGGTTCACCGCCCTGCTGGCGCTTCTCGCTGTCGCCGTCGCGATGGTGCCCGGAAGCCCCGCCGCAGCGGCGCCGAACGACCCTGAGGGCGGTTCGAAGAAGCTGCGCACCGCGCTGGAGACCGCCGCGAAGGGCTACGACCAGGCGAAGACGAAGCTAGCCGCCTCGAAGAAGCGGCAGAAGCAGCTGGCGCTCACCCTCAAGTCGTCCGAGGCGAGCGCCAAGGCGCTGACCGTGCAGGTCAACGAGGTGGCGAACCGGTCGTACCAGATGGGCCGGATCAGCACGGTGACGATGCTGCTCAACAGCGCCTCCCCGGACGACTTCATCGACAAGGTGCAGAGCCTCGACGTGCTGGCCCAGGTGGACAGCGGCACGCTCGCCGAGTACCAGGACGACATCGCCACCGCCAAGCAGGCCCAGATCGCGCTGGACGCCGAGATCGTCGAGCAGAAGCGGCAGGTCAACGTGATGGCCCGGAAGAAGCGCGAGGCGGAGATCGCGCTGGCCGAGGTCGGTGGCGGCGCGGCCGGTGGCTTCATCTCGGCGAACTCCCCGGCCGCCCAGCCGGCGCCGCGCAACTCCGACGGGTCCTGGCCGAAGGAGTCCTGCACGGTGAAGGACCCGACCTCCGGCGGGTGCATCACGCCGCGCACGCTGCACGCCTACCAGCAGGCGCGGGCCGACAGCTTCAAGCGGTACACGGTGTGCTGGAGCCAGCGGTCGTCGGGTGAACACCCCAAGGGCCGGGCCTGCGACTTCTCGTCGGCGACCGGGACGTTCAAGAACTCGGCGGCCACCGGGGAGGACAAGGCGTACGGCGACCGGCTGGCCGCCTACTTCGTCAAGAACGCCGACGAGCTCGGTGTGATGTATGTCATCTGGTACCGGCAGATCTGGATGAGCGGCAGCTGGCGGTCGTACAGCGCGAGCGGCGGGGCGGCCGCGGAGCACACCAACCACGTACACGTCTCGATGCTCTGAACCCGCCCGCACCTGGGCGGGCGGGTCCGGGATAGCGTTTCCGGTCATGGACGATGAGCGGTGGATGCGGCGTGCGGTCGAACTGACCCACCTCTGCCCCCGGTCCGAGACCGCCTTCGCTGTCGGGGCGGTGATCGTCTCCTCCGGGGAGGAGATCGCCTCGGGGTATTCGCGGGACACCGATCCGTACGTGCATGCCGAGGAGTCGGCCCTGCTCAAGGTGGCCGGCGACGAGCGGCTGCGCGACGCCACGCTCTACAGCACCCTGGAGCCGTGCTCGAAGCGGAGCAGCCGGCCGCACGCCACCTGTGTGAGCCTGATCATCGCGGCCGGGATCCCGCGCGTGGTGATCGCCTGGCGCGAGCCGGACATCTTCGTCACCTGCGAGGGCATCGCCCTGCTGACCGGCGCGGGCATCGAGGTCGTCGAGTTGCCGGAGTTCGCCGGGCCGGCCATGGAAGCGAACGCGCACCTGATCCGCTGAGCGGCCTGTCGATGCGGTCCGGGTTCAGCGAGCGCCGGTAGCATCCCGGCGATGGAAACTGCGCCGCGCCCTCTCCCCTCGGCCCTGGCGACCGCCCTCGCGTTCGGATCCAGCGGCGCCGTCCTGGTCCTCGAGATCGTCGCGCTGCGGCTGGTCGGTCCGTACGTCGGGGTCACCCTGCAGGTCAGCAGCTCGGTCATCGGGGTGGCGCTGGCGGCGATCGCGTACGGCGCGTGGCTCGGTGGGCGCCTGGCCGACCGGTTCGACCCGCGGGCACTGCTCGCGCCGGCCCTGATCCTGGGCGCCATCGGTACGGCCGTGACCCTCCCGCTAGTCCGCTGGGGTGGGGAACTGCTGCGTGGCGGAGCCGCCCCCGCTGTCCTGATGCTCGCCGCCCTGGCCGTCTTCCTGCCCGCCCTGGTGCTCTCCACGATCGCGCCGATGGTCGTGAAACTGCAGCTCGGCGACCTGCGCAAGGCGGGCACCGTGGTGGGCCGGCTGTCCAGCATCGGCACCCTCGGGGCGATCACCGCGACCCTGGTCACCGGGTTCGTCTTCGTGGCGGCGCTGCCGAGCAGTGTGATCGTTCTCAGCCTGGCGGTGCTGCTGGCGGTGTCCGGGCTGGCCCTCGGCTGGTGGTTGCGCGCTTCTCGGCTGCCCGGATCGCCGCGAACCCGGGCCGCCCTGGTCGCGGTGGGACTGGTCGGGGCCGGGCTGGGGGCGGCCTCACCGACACCCTGTGACGCGGAGACGGCGTATCACTGCGCGGCGGTCGTCGAGGACCCGGAGCGGCCTACCGGGCGCACTCTGATGCTCAATTCGGCGCGGCACTCGTACGTCGATCTGGACGACCCGCTGCACCTGGAGTTCGAATACGTCCAGTGGATCGCGGCGGTGGCCGACGTCCTCAAATCCCCGGACTCTCCCGTCGACGCGCTGCACCTGGGCGGTGGCGGCTTCACCGTGCCGAACTACCTGCGGGCCACCCGGCCCGGAAGCCGGCAGTACGTGCTCGAACTCGACGGCGGCCTGGTCACCCTGGACCGGGAGAAGCTCGGCCTGACCACCGGCGACGACCTGCAGGTCGAGGTCGGTGACGCCCGGGTCGGCCTGGCCGGGCGGCCGACCGCGAGCTACGACCTGGTGGTGGGAGACGCGTTCGGGCATCTGGTGGTGCCCTGGCACCTGGCCACCCGCGAGATGGCGGCCGACGTCGCCCGGGTGCTGCGGCCCGCCGGTGTGTACGCCCAGAACGTGATCGACTACCCGCCCAACCGGTTCATCAAGGCCGAGATCGCGACGGTCGCCGCAGCGTTCCCGCACGTCGCGTTGATCGCCCCGCCGGACGCGCTCGCCGGTGGGACCGGGTCGAACTTCGTCATCGTCGCGTCCCGTGATCCGCTGCCCCTCGACGCCGTCCGGACCCGTCTCACCGAGGTGAAGAACCCGGTCAAGCTGCTGTCCGGCGCTGAGCTCGACGAGTTCGTGGGCGACGCCGAGGTGCTGACCGACGACTACGCGCCGGTGGACCAACTTCTCGCCGGCTGACGGTTTAGCCGCGGGTTTTCGGTGTGCGGCACCGGCGGCGATCCGCGCGGGCGAGAATCGGCGCATGGGGCGTACGGAGCAAAACGGTTATTTCCGTATTGCTGGGCGCTATCGCCTGATCGAGAAACTCGGCACCGGCGGCATGTCGGTGGTCTGGCGCGGCTACGACGAGATCCTCGGGCGCGACGTCGCGGTCAAGGTGCTGTCGCCGCGGCTCGCCGAGGACCGGGCCTTCCGGGACCGGCTGCGGCAGGAGGCGCTCGCGGCCGCCCGGCTCTGCCACCCGCACATCACCGGAATCCACGACTTCGGCGAGGCGCCGATCTCGGACCGGCTCACCGTGCCCTTCGTGGTCATGGAACTCAACGACGGCGAGTCCGTCGGCGCGCGCATCAGCCGGCAAGGCTCCCTGGACTGGCGGGAAGCCGTCATGATCACCGCCGAGGTGGCGTCGGCGCTGGCCACCGCACATGCCCGCGGCGTGGTGCACCGGGACGTCACCCCGGCCAACGTGATGCTGACCGGCGCCGGAGCGAAAGTCGTCGACTTCGGCATCTCCGCAGCGATCGGGCAGCGGGACGCGGCCCCGGACGGCAGCCTCCTCGGCACCCCCGCCTACCTCGCCCCGGAACGGCTCGGCGGCGCCTCCGTCTCGCCGGGCACCGACGTGTACGCCCTCGGCCTCCTGCTGTACCGCGCCCTCACCGGCCGGCTGCCCTGGTCGGCGGAGACCACTGCGGAGGCACTGCGCGCCCATCTGTACGCGGACCCCGCACCGATCCCCGACCTCCCGGGCCTGCCGGCGGCGGTCGCGGACCTGTGCATGCGCTGCCTCGCGAAGAACCCGGTGGACCGCCCGGGGGCGGCCGAGGTCGCCCGCTCTTTCGCGGCGACCGTCGGGGTACGGGCGATCATCCCACCCCTGCGCCCGGGCGAAAGGACCGCTGGTGGCCCGGTGGCGCGTGCGGTCGTACCGATCCCGATCCCGGCCTCCTCCCCGGCCCCGGCCTCCGCCTCCGCCCCGGCCTCCGCCTCCGCCCCGGCCTCCGCCTCCGCCCCGGCCTCCGCCTCCGCCCCGGCCTCCGCCTCCGCCCCGGCCTCCGCCTCCGCCCCGGCCGAGCCGCATCGCCGCCTGCCCGCCGCAGCCCTCCTGCTGCGGCGTCTCCTCCTCCCCAGCTCAGCCTTTTCCGCCGTGGCGCTCGCCCTGCGTGGCCTTCCCTCCGGCGCTGCTGTCGGCGCTTCCTCGCGCGAGCTTCTCCATTCCTGCCGCGCCCGAACCGCGAAGGCCCGGCTGCGTGCCGGTCTCAAAATCGGAACCGCGCTGCGGATGGGCTCCGTCCGCCCACTCGGTGGCGGCCTGTTCGTCAACCGCCGTTCCCGCGGCCACCGGCGTCCGGCGATCGCCGCCCTCGCCACCGTCATCCTGCTGGCCGCCACCGCGCTCGGCTGGTCGGCTCTGCGCGAAGCCGAAGACGCCGACCGAACCCACACCACAGCAGCAGGCGCGGACGGCCCGGCGGTTGGCTCCGCAGCCGCCGGCGGCACGCGCCGCCCACGGTGCGCCGTCCGATACGAGATCCGGCACGACTCCGGCTCCGAGTTCGAAGCCCGGCTGACCGTGTCCGCCACCCCCGACCAGGGCCCGGGCTGGCGCGTCGAATTCACCTATCCCGGCTCCCAGCGCCTCACCCCCCTGCCGAAGACGGTCGAACAACACGGCCGCCGCGTGTCGGTGACCGGCAAGGGGCGATCCCGCATGATCACCCTGCACGGCGAGTACCGCGACCGGAACCCACTGCCCCTCTCCTTCGCCCTGAACGACCAGACCTGCCGCGCCGAGGTGCTGGGCAGCATCGACCCGGGCGCCCTCAAGAACAACTCGGTGAGCGCGACGGTCGACGAAGCCCCACCCGCTCCCAAGCGCAAGCGGTCCACGCCCCGGCGCGACAGCAAGCCCCGCAAACCGGTGACCGAGGTCCCCAGCGGCCACGCTCCCGCCCCCGCCTCGAAAGACACCCCCGGCTTCTCACTGGCCCTGTGACCGCAGTCGGCCGCCGATAGGGTCGATCCCATGACGAGACTCGCAGTGGTCACCGGCGGCGGAACCGGGATCGGCAAGGCGACGGCCGGCATGCTCGCCGGCGAAGGCTTCGACGTGATCATCGTCGGCCGCCGTCCCGAGGTGCTCGCCGACGCGGTGAAGTGGATCGGCCCGCAGGCCAGCGCCGTGACCGCGGACGTCGCCGACCCGGCCCAGATCCCCGCCGTGGTCGAGGCCGTTGCCGGGCGCCCACTCGACGTGCTGATCAACAACGCCGGCGCGTTCATCGCCGGCGACGAGGACACCCTCGACGGCGTGGCCGCCCGCTGGCGGGCCAACCTCGACTCCAACGTGCTCACCGCGGTACTCATGACCACCGCACTGCTGCCCCGACTCCGCCGCCCCGGCGGCAAAATCATCCTGACCAGCTCGATCGCGGCCCAGCGTGGCGGCGGCGGGCCCTACTCCGCGGCCAAGGCGGCACTGCACGGGTACGCCCTGGATCTCGCCACCCGTCTCGGCGGTGAGGGGATCACGGCCAACGTGATCTCGCCCGGCTACATCGCCGACAGCGAGTTCTTCCTCGGCCGGATGACGCCGGAAGGCCACCAGAGCCGGGTCGACGCCACGCTGGTGAAGCGCGCCGGCATGCCCGACGACATCGCCGAAGCCGTCCGCTGGCTGGTCGGCCCCGGCGGCAGCTTCGTCACCGGCCAAATCATCAACGTCAACGGCGGCTCCGTCCTGGGCCGCTGAGCCCCGCAGCGGTCACCCACGGCCCGGCGTCCTCACGCCGCTCCGCGTGAGCCGCTTGCCCGCAGCCACCTGCCTACGCCGCGCCGCGCCTGCAGTCACCTGCTCGCAGCCACTGCTTGCGCTGAGCCGCGTCCGCGGCCACATGCCGCGCCGCGCCGTGCCGTCTCAGCTGGAAGCGCCGCCGGTGAACCGGCCCTCGCCCGGCCGGTTGACCCGGAATCGCAGCCCGGACCAACGCTCGTCGATCGCCACCTGTCCACAGGGCCGCATGTCGAAATCGGCGACGATCGGCCACAGCGAATCCCGGTTGATGTCGGCCTTGTTGCCCTTCGGATAGGCGATCCAGAAGGCACCCGGCTTGTCCAGATCGGCCTGGTGCTTCGTCAATTGATCGCGCACCGCGGCCGCATCCTCCACGAAAATCACCGCGGTGCCGGCGGTGGCGAGGGTCCCGGTCTCCCGCACCCCCTCCGGCATCGGCGTGAGCAGCGGCAGGCGAGCCGGCTCGTTGAGCCAAAGTGTCGAGTTCGGCTTGATCAGCAGCTTCTCGGCGATCGTTTTGGTCATGTCTTAGAGACTTACACCCCCGCGGCCATCGTTTGTCGCATTCAAGGGAAGCAGTCGCCTGGCAGGCAGGTGAGCTTGCCGGCCGCCTGAAGAGCCTGCCGGCCACCTGAAGAGCCTGCCGGCCACCTGAAGAGCAGGCCGGGCCAACCGAGGAGCAGGCGGGGCCACCCGAGGAGCAGGCCAGGCCGGCCACCGGCCAGCCCGGCTTGGTGGTGGACGAGGCCCCGGTTCCCCCGGCCGGACCTTGCGCCGCGCCGGCCCCCGCCGACGAGGACGAACCACCCCGCAAACCCGGACCCGCCGAGCGCGCGGAAACGCCACCACCGTGATTCCACTCATCCCGGCACACCCGCCTCTCAACGATCCCGATCGGACTGCGAACGTCGGTTGCCCGTTCGCCTCAGCAGCCTTGCCGATCCGCGATCCCGGCGCTCAAATTCGTCCGCCAGCCTGTGGACAACTCCGGACTGTGGATAACTCAAGGCGATCTTCCGCGGGCTGATAGACATGCCGGGTGACTGATGCGACGCGGATGACGGCAGGTGCGGCCGAGCGGGCAGACGTGCGGGAGCGTGCCGAAGAGGTGCTCCGCAAACTGGCCGGTGAGCGGGCGGTGCTCCGCGAGGATCAATGGCGGGCCATCGAGGCGCTCACCGTGGACCGGCGGCGGGTGCTCTGCGTGCAGCGCACCGGCTGGGGCAAGTCGGCGGTCTATTTCGTGGCCACCGCACTGCTGCGCAGCGGTGCCACCGCGGCGCCGGGGCAACCACCGGCCGGCCCCACGGTCATCGTCTCCCCGCTGCTCGCGCTGATGCGCAACCAGGTCGACGCCGCAGCCCGGGCCGGCATCCGCGCCCGCACCATCAACTCGGCCAACCTCGACGAGTGGACCCAGATCGAGCACGAGATCCGGGCCGGCGAGGTCGACGTGTTGCTGATCAGCCCGGAGCGGCTCAACAACCCCGATTTCCGCGACAACGTGCTTCCCGGCCTGGCTTCCAGCACCGGCCTGCTCGTGGTCGACGAGGCGCACTGCGTCTCCGACTGGGGTCACGACTTCCGCCCGGACTACCGGCGTTTGCGCACCTTCCTGAGCGGCCTCCCGGCCCGCACCCCGGTGCTTGCCACCACCGCCACCGCGAACGCTCGGGTGACCGCCGACGTCGCCGAGCAGTTGGGTGACGCCCTGGTGCTGCGCGGCCCGCTCGACCGCGACTCGCTGCGGCTGGCCGCGCTGAACCTGCCCGACCCCGCACACCGGCTGGCCTGGCTCGCCGACCATCTCGACCGGCTGCCGGGTTCCGGCATCGTCTACACACTGACTGTCGCCGCTGCCACCGAGACCGCCGATTTCCTGCGCTCCCGCGGGTTCGCGGTGGCGTCGTACACGGGACAGGTCGAGGACGCCGAACGCCGGGCTGCCGAGCAGGACCTGCTGGACAACAAGATCAAAGCGCTGGTGGCCACGTCTGCGCTGGGCATGGGCTTCGACAAACCAGACCTCGGGTTCGTGGTCCATCTCGGCGCGCCGAACTCACCGATCGCCTATTACCAGCAGGTCGGCCGGGCCGGCCGCGCGGTCGAGCACGCCGAGGTGGTGCTCCTGCCGGGCCCGGAGGACGCCGCGATCTGGCGGTACTTCGCCTCCCTCGCCTTCCCACCGGAAGATCAGGTGCGCGCGGTCCTCAACCAGCTCTCCCCGGATCGCCCGCTGTCCACCCAGGCACTCGAGCCGCTCGTCGACCTCCGCCGCAACCGGCTCGAGCTGATGCTCAAGGTCCTCGACGTCGACGGCGCAGTCCGCCGCACGCGCGGCGGCTGGCTAGCCACCGGCGAACCATGGACCTACGACACGGCCCGACTGCGACGCGTCGCCGAGGCACGCGAGACCGAGCAGAAGACCATGATTGCGTACGCGCAGACGACCGACTGCCGCATGGAATTCCTCCGGCGTTGTCTGGATGATCCCGAGGCCGTCCCGTGCGGTCGGTGCGACAACTGCGCCGGTCCACTCTTCGACGCCGACGTCTCGTCCGCTGCCCTGGCGGCTGCCGACGCGTTCCTGGGCCGGCCGGGCGTGGAGATCGCCCCGAAGAAGATGTGGCCCACCGGCCTGGCCGCCGTCGGCATCAGCCTCAAAGGCAAGATCGCCCCCACCGAGCAGATCGAGCCCGGCCGTGCCGTCGGCCGCCTCTCCGACCTCGGCTGGGGCACCCGGTTGCGCAGCGTGGTCTCACCCGACTCCCCGGACGCCCCGATCCCCGCCGAACTGGCCGCCGCAGTGGTCGAGGTCCTCAAATCCTGGGCCCACGGCGAAGACGCTTGGAAACAGCGCCCAGCAGCCGTGGTAGCAGTCGGTTCACACCGTCATCCACAACTTGTCCACAGCCTCGCCGAACACATCTCCACCGTCGGCCGGCTACCACTTCTGGGTGTCCTGTCCTCCCACCGAGTGAGCGAAACCGGTCACCGAGGCAACAGCGCCCAGCGCGTCCGAACGCTCCACGAAGCCTTCTCCGTCCCACAATCCGTAGCCGTCGAACTACCCAACCTCCCCGGCCCCATCCTGCTGGTGGACGACCTGGTCGACTCCGGCTGGACCATGTCCCTGGCCGGCCGCACCCTCCGCCAGGCCGGCGCCTCCGCCATCCTCCCGCTGGCCCTGGCCGTAGCCGGCTGACCAACCTCACCAGCCCACCAGCCCACCAGCCCACCAGCCCATGAGCCATGAGCCGCCCGCCCGCCTGCCCCAGCCAAGTGGAGGCTCGGAGCGGCCGGTGGAGGGTCAGGGCTTGCCGAGGATGGCGTTTCGGGTTGGGCGGCGGTCGATCTCCATGAAGCGGTGGGCGCCTTCCAGTTCGGCGAAGCCGGAGCGGCGGTAGACCTCCTGGGCGTCCTTCGTGGCCAGCAGGAAGCGCTGGATGCCGCGCGCCGACAAGGTTTCCACGATGCTGTCGATCAGCCATGTGCCCAGGCCGCGGCCGCGGTGGGCGGTGTCGACGAAGACGTCGCAGATCCATACGAACGTGGCGCCGTCGGTTACTGCTCGGGCGAAGGCGACCTGTTCGCCGTGGTGGAGGACGGTGAAAGGGAGGGAGCCTTCGATCGACCGGGCCACGATGTCGTGGGGGCGGCCGGCCGCCCAGTACGACTCCTCGGAGAGCCAGCGGTGCACCCGCTTCAGGTCGACCCGGCGGGGGTCGTCGGTCAGCAGGTACTCGCCGCGTTCGAGCTCTGTCACCCTCGGTACTCCTCAACTGTCCGTCATGTGCTGTGGCCAGGCGGTCCAGCCAGGGGCTCGACAGCATCGCCGAGACCCGGTTTACCAAGTGGGCGCAGATGCGCCAATGCAGTTCCAAGCCAGTGAGAGCTCCCATGCGGCCGTCTCGCCGACACATCGGCTTGGTCGTGCTGCCGCGCGGCACCGCAGGCCGCCTGGGCCGGGGGTAAGACGTCCCGAAGACGGTATACCGGACGGGGGTATGCTGGCGTCCTAGCCGGACGAACGAAGCGAGCAACCGGAGGGGTCGAGCATGGCTGTGACCAGCACCTACACCGTGAAGGGCATGACCTGCTCGCACTGCGTCCATGCGGTGACCGAGGAGATCTCCGCGCTGCCCGGGGTGGCCGAGGTGCAGGTCGATCTGCCGTCCGGTGGCGTGACGGTGACCAGCGAGACGCCGCTCACCGACGAGGCCGTGCGCGCGGCCGTCGACGAGGCCGGCTACGAGCTCGCGGATGCCTGACCAGCCGCCCGCCGAAGCAACCAAGGCAGCCGAAGCGCCAGAGACCCCGGAAAAAGCCAAGGCCGAAGAAAGCAAGGCCGAGGGGGCCAAGGCCCAAGAAGCACAGGCCGAAGGAGCACAGGCCGGAGAAAGCAAGGCCGAAGGGGCCAAGGCCCAAGAAGCACAGGCCGAAGAAGCAAAGGCCGAGGAACTCGGGATCCGCGCAGCGAATGCCCCCGACAACGCCGCCTTCCGCCTGGCCGCGATCGGCGCCCTGCTCATCGTGGTTCTCTTCGCCGGCTACGGCCTGGGCCGCCTCAACAACGGGACAGCCGCCCCGGCCGCCACCACCCCGACCCCCACCGCGTCAGTCGTGGATGAAAGTCAACCCCACACCCACGGCACCACCGCCCCGGTCCCGGGAGCGGGCGCCGGCGCCGCAGTCGGAGGCCTGTCCCTCAGCTCCAGCGGGCTGACCCTGGCACCGACAACCACGACATTCCCAGCAAACAAGACGCAAAAGCTCGAGTTCACCATCAACGGCCCGGGCGGCGCGCCGGTCACCACCTACGCGATCGTGCACGACAAACCCCTGCACCTGATCGTGATCCGCCGCGATCTCACCGGCTTCCAGCACCTGCACCCGGAGATGGCCGCGGACGGCACATGGAGTATCGACCTCACGCTCCCCGAGCCGGGCAGCTACCGCATGATCGCCGATTTCACCGCTGTTCTCGGCGGCAGCCAGATCGCCACCACGCTGGGTAGCGACCTGACGGTCGCCGGCGGCTATGCGCCGGTCACCCTGCCCGATCCGGCCCGGGCCGCAGCCACTTCCGATTTCCGGGTGGCGTACGAGGGAACGCCCGCCACCGAGTCCACCCAGCCCTTGCTGATGACCGTCACCGACACCGCCGGCAAACCGGTCACCGTCGAGCCCTACCTCGGCGCGTTCGGCCACCTGGTCGTGCTGCGTCAGGGCGACACCGGCTACGTCCACGTGCACCCCGAGAACCAGCTGATCGACGGAAAGATCAAGTTCTGGCTGGCCGCGCCCAGCCCCGGCACGTACCGGATGTTCCTCGACTTCCAGGTCGCCGGAAAGGTCTCCACAGCGGCCTGGACCGTCGTCGTCAGCTAGCCCAGCATCTTGGCCAGCGCGGGCGTCACACCCCACTGACCGGTCAGCGAGTCGTACTCCGCGTGCTGCGCCTCGGTCGGCGCCGCGCCGGTGCGCCGGGCCCGCAGCAGCAGGTTGCGCGGGGTGTGCGCGGAGTCGATGAACTCGACCACGTCCACCCGGTAGCCGTGCAGCCGCAGCAGCGCCGCCCGCAGCGAGTCGGTCAGCACGTCGGCGAACCGTTCCCGCAGGATGGCGTGCCGGGTGACCTCCTCGTACGGCGACGGCGCGGAACTGCCCTTGAGCTGCGAGGCGATGTCGTGGTGGCAGCACGGCGCGGCCAGCACCCACCGGGCCTGCCAACCGACCGCCCGGGCCAGCGCCTGGTCGGTCGCCGTGTCACAGGCGTGCAGCGCGAGCACCAGGTCGGGAGCGACCGGCAACTCGGCGTCCTCGATCGTCCCGGCCACGAAGGTCACGTCGTCGGAGCAGCCGAGTCGTTCGGCGAGCGCGCTGTTGCGTACCCGCTGATCCTCTCGCACATCGACCCCCGTGACCTGGACCTGCGCGCCGCGCCCGGCCAGGTATCGGTAGGCGGCGAAGGTGAGGTACGCATTGCCGCACCCCAGGTCGACGACGCGCAGCGGCGTCGGCAGATCCTCGGGCAGCGTCGCCGCCAGCGCCCGCAGGAACGCGTCGATCTGACGGCGTTTCGCCGCATTGCCGCCGATCACCTCGAACAGCGGGTCGCCCGGGTCGAGCAGCCACTGTTTCGCCCGGTCATGCGCCTGCGGCGCGGCCGGGGCCGCAGCCGCGCCACGATGCACCTGCGCGTCACCCTTCTTGGTCACCCGCACCTGTACGGTCGACGACTCGGTCTCCACGTGCCAGTTGCCGAACGGCTCGGCCAGCAACTCGTCCACCGCCGCCGCGGCCTCGTCACCGGGTGTGACGTTCCGGGTGTACGGCCGCGCTCCGTCATCGGTGACGATCTGCAGTTTCCGCCCGTGCTTGAGGGCGACCGGCCGCAGCTGCGCGCGGGTCACCGACGGAACGTGGCCGCGACGCCGGCCGGCCGCCACGGCCCGGGTGAGACCGGGCGCGAGCAGCAGTTCGCGCACCTCGGCAAGTGCTTGTTCGAGCGGTTCTGGCATGGCATCCATTCTGCCGGGCGGTTAAGTTGATCGGCGGGGCGCGGGAAGGGGTGGGTGCCGTTCGATGGTCGTGAAGACCACAACACTCTCGTCCCGCCTGCGTGAGCACCTTCGGGACGAGCACGCCACGGCCGAGCGCAGCCCGTTCATCGAGGGACTGGCGACCGGTCGGCTGCCGTTCGCGGCCTATGCCGGGTTGCTCGCCCAGCACTGGTTCATCTACGAGACGCTGGAGCTGGCCGCCTCGGCGATGGCGACCGACCCGGTGGCGCGCCGGTTCGTCTTTCCCGAGCTGTTCCGGATTCCGGCACTCGAGGCCGACCTGCGATATCTGTACGGGGCACGCTGGCAGAGCCGGGTGACAGCGCTGCCCTCGACGACGACTTACTGCACGCGGATCCGGGCCGCCGCCTTCGACCGCGCCACCGGCTATGTCGCGCACCACAGCGTCCGGTACCTCGGCGACCTCTCCGGCGGCCAGTGGCTCGGCCAATCGATCGTCGAGGCGTACGGCCTGCGCCGCCAGGGCTACCGCTTCTTCATCTTCGAGGGCGTCGACCCGCCGCTGTTCCGGGCCCGCTACCGGGACCACCTCAACGCCGTACGCTGGACCCGCGCCGACCAGGCCGCCTTCCTGAACGAGGCGTCCGCGGCCTTCCGGCTGAACCTCGACCTGCTGGCCGAACTGGGAGAGCACTGGACGTGACGGATCCCTTCCCGCCCGAGGTGGTCGCCCAGATCGCCCGGCACATGAACGACGATCATGCCGACGACAACGTGCTGATCGTGCGCGCGTTCGGCGGGGTGCCGGCCGCGACCACAGCACGGATGTCGGGGCTGGACGCGGAGGCGCTGGAGTTCGCGGTGGCCGTCGACGGGATCGAGACGCCGGTGCGGGTGCCGTTCAGCGAGCGGCTCACCGAGCGACGTCAGGTGCGGGCCGAGGTCGTCCGGATGTACCAGGAGGCCTGCGCCACGCTGGGCGTGCCACCCCGGCACTGAAAGCGCCGCTGCGGCCCGCAAGCACTGACGGCCCGGAAGCGCCGCTGCGGCCCGCAAGCGCCGACGGCCCGGAAGCGTCGCTGCGGCCCGCAAGCGCCGACGGCCCGGAAGCGTCGCTGCGGCCCGCAAGCGCCGACGGCCCGGAAGCGTCGCTGCGGCCCGCAAGCGCCGACGGCCCGGAAGCGCCGCTGCGCCCCGCAAAGCGCCGACGGCCCGGCGTGAGCCGGAAACGCCGAACGCACGGGACGCCAGGCATCCCGTGCGTTCGCGGTCGAACAGGTCAGGCGTCGGCGGTGGTGCCCACGCCGGCCTCGGAGCCACCGGCCATCTCAGCAGCACCCTCGCCGGCGGAACGGCTGGTGCGGCGACGACGGCGGCGAGGAGCGTCCTTGTCCGCGGCCGGAGCTGCGTCAGCCGAAGCAGAAGCCGGAGCGGAAGCAGCCGCCGGAGCGGAAGCAGCCGCCGGAGCGGAAGCAGCCGCCGAAGCGGAGGCCGGAGCAGAGGCAGACGCCGGAGCCTCAGCGCCCTCGGCTGGCGCCGCACTGGCGGTCCCGTCCGAGAACACCATCGAGGTGGCGGCCGTCCGCCGCCGCCGGGTCCGGGCCCGCGGAGCAGCCGGCTCATCCACCGACTCCGCAGGCGCCGCAGGTGCCGAAGACGGCGACGCGGCCGGTGCCGAAGACGGCGAAGTGGCCGGCGCCGAAGACGCATCCGAAGAATGGGACTCGGTCGGCGTACCGGAAGGGGCATCGTCCAGACGCCGGCGGCGACGCTGCCGCTTGGGCCGATCGCCGCCCTCGCTCTCGCCCTCGGAAGCGGGTGCGGACGACGGACCCGAACCCCCACGCCCGCGGCCGCGGGCCGGACGCCCGCCACGGCCAGGCCGGCGCCCGCCGCCCAGGTCCTCCTCGACCTCGGCCGCCAGGCCGGCACGGCTGCGCTCAGCGGTCGGCAGGGTGCCCGAGATCTCGGTCGGGATGTCCAGGTCGGTGTAGAGCGCGGCGCTCGTGTGGTACGTCTCCGGCGGCTCCGGCATGCTCAGCCCGAGCGACTTGTCGATGAGGACCCAGCGCGGCATGTCCTCCCAGTCCACGAAGGTGACCGCGACACCGGTCGCACCCGCCCGGCCGGTCCGGCCGATCCGGTGCGTGTAGGTCTCCGGGTCCTCCGGGCAGTCGTAGTTGATCACGTGGGTGACGCCGGAGACGTCCAGGCCGCGGGCCGCGACGTCGGTGGCGACCAGCACGTCGATCTTGCCGGTGCGGAACGCCCGCAGAGCCCGCTCGCGGGCGCCCTGGCCCAGGTCACCGTGCACAGCAGCGACCGCGAAGCCGCGGAAGTCGAGGTCCTCGGCGACCCGGTCGGCGGCCCGCTTGGTCCGCGTGAAGATCATCGTGAGGCTGCGCTCGCGAGCCTGCAGGATGCGCGCCACCATCTCCAGCTTGTTCAGCGGGTGGGTGCGGTAGACGACCTGCTTGGTCAGCGGCGAGGCGGCGCTCTCGGTGGTGTGCCCGGCGTGGATCGTGACCGGGTTGCGCAGGAACCGGCGGGACAGGGCCACGATCGGGTCCGGCATGGTGGCCGAGAAGAGCATGGTCTGGCGCTGCTCGGGGAGCATGGCCAGGATCTTCTCGACGTCCTCCAGGAAGCCCAGGTCGAGCATCCGGTCGGCCTCGTCGAGGACCAGGGCGCGGATCGAGCCGAGCTTCAGCTGCTTCTGCTTGGCCAGGTCGAGCAGGCGGCCGGGGGTGCCGACCAGGATCTCGACGCCCTTCTTGAGTGTCTCGACCTGCGGCTCGTACGCCACCCCGCCGTAGATCGGCAGAACCCGCACGCCGCGGGTGCTGCCGGCGGCGGCGAGGTCGCGGGCCACCTGGAGGCCCAGCTCACGGGTGGGAACGACGATCAGGGCCTGCGGCTGGCCGTCGGCGCCCTCGGACGGGGCGGTGATCCGCTCCAGCAGGGGCAGGCCGAAGCCCAGGGTCTTGCCGGTGCCGGTGGGCGCCTGGCCGATCAGGTCGGTGCCCCGCAGGGCGATCGGCAGCGCGTACTCCTGGATGGCGAAGGCGTGGGTGATGCCGGCCTTGGCCAGCGCCTCGACGGTCTCGGCGCGAACGCCCAGAGCGGCGAAAGTGGGGCTGTCCGGACGGACCGGAGCACGTGTGGTTACGGGTACTAGAGCTTGCTCATTGTCGGTCATGAAGTTTTACGGGTGCCCTCTCGTGGTGCGCCCGTCGTGTCCTGGGCGCGGTCTCGTATGGGCGCGGGCCACACGCCGAGACAGGCGGGCCGCACGCGCAGTCGCCGGGCGGAAGAGTCGAGCTCGGAACCCCTCGACAAATCAACGCCGGCGGCGACAACGACGAGTCTACCCGACGAACGTCGGGTGCACCGGAGAGCAAATTTACGGGAGGGAACCCTGTGACCAGGGAACCCTCCCGGTACTTCAGCGAGTGGTGAAGCCGAACGGGCGGTGCGACGCCTCGGCGATCTCCACGTAGGCCACCTTGGCGATCGGAATGATCACCTTGCGGCCCTTCTCGTCCGTGAGCGAGAGGACGCTGTCCTTGGCCATCGCCTCGGTCACCGCCTGCTCGACCTCCGCCGGGGTCTGTGCGCTCTCGAGCACCAGCTCACGCGGCGAATGTTGCACGCCGATCTTGACCTCCACGGAGCCCTCCTCTGTAAACCGTCTACCGCAGGAAACGCTACCCGATTTCCGGCGGCGTACCGGCTGTTGAACCGCCCTGCAGCGGGAAGCTGGCGATCCCGCGCCAGATCAGTGCAGCTACGAGCGATTCGGCTTCAGCTTTGGGCGTACGCCGCCCGTTCGCCAGCCAGAACTGTGCGGCCTGGCCGGCTGCCCCGGCGAGGCCGGAGGCGAGCAGCTCGGCCTGATCCGGCCGCAGGCCGGTGTCCGAGATGATGGTGTCGGTCACAGCAGCGATGCAGCCCTGCTCGACGCGCTCGACCCGCTGGCGCACCTGCGGGTCGTTGCGCAGGTCCGACTCGAAGACCAGCCGGAACGCTTCGCTCTCGTGATCCATGAAGTCGAAGTACGCGCGAACCGCGCCCTTCACACGCTCCTTGTTGTCGGGGGTCGCCAACATGGCCCCGCGCACCTTGGCGATTATCGCGTCACAGTGCGTGTCGAGCAGGGCCAGGTAAAGCTCCAGCTTGCCGGGGAAGTGCTGGTAGAGAACGGGCTTCGAGACCCCGGCCCGCTCCGCGATGTCATCCATCGCGGCGGCGTGATAGCCGTGCGCGACGAAGATCTGCTGCGCGGCGGCCAGCAGCTGCTTGCGGCGCGCGGAACGTGGCAGGCGGGTGGGCCGTGCGGTCTGTGCCCCGCCGGACGCAGCGGTCATTTCTGTGAACCTCCAGGGGGTCGGTCCCCGCAGTTTGGCGTCGCGGATTGCCCGGATCGGCGCATGTCGCGGTCGTGCAGTCAATTGTCGCGACGCTGCAACTTATCGCCACTGCAACCACACGGTAGCCTCAGCGGGGGCGAGCGAGGAGCACGCGGTGGATGAATCAGGGCATTCCGGAGACACCGGAGCCGCAGCGAGTGGCAACGGCGCCGACTCGCGGGACCGCACACGGATGAACGGGTGGTTGAACGGAGAAAGTCCGTGGGTGAACCCGAGTGTGGCATCAGAGCAGGGAACGGACATTCCGCCGTGGCGGCGTCCGGCTGACGGCGGCTCCTTCGGCCGGCGGCAGTTCCCGGCCGAGCGGCCCTTCGGCACCGCTCCCTCCTCCGGCGTGCCGGTGTCGCCCCCGGCCCCGCCGGGGTACCTGGAAAATTCCGAGATTCCCTCTTCCGGGAACATCGAGCCCGGAAGGGGCGGAACCATCGAGGCCGGAAACGTCGAGCCGCCCGCTCCCTGGACCGGTGAGCGCAGCCGCCTCGCCGACATCCTCGGCCACCGGCGTTCACCCGGCCCCGGCCCGGCGCCCCACAGCCCCGCGCCGAGCAGTGCCCCGCCGTATCCGTACGAGGGGGACCTCGACGACTCGTACCGGGACGGGCCACCCCCGGTCACCCAGCGTGCCGCGGTGCCGATGACCCGGCCCGGCCCGGCCGCCCGGCCGGAGTGGGCGCCGGAGAGCACCCGGACGCAACCGGCCGCCGAGCCGATCCGGTCCCGGCATGCGCTGGTCACCGACACGCTGGCGCAGGGCCTCCCGCAGGTGGAGACCGCCCCGCCGGGGGACAAGCGAATGGCGGACAACGCTGCCACGGTGGCTCGCCCGTCGTACGATTCGTCCAGCTTTACCGCCCCCTATGCCTCGCCCGTCACGTACCCCGGCCGTGCCGAACCCGACGCTGCCGGCGAGAACAAAGGGGCGCTCCCGCAGCGCGTGCCGGCCCAGCCGGACGTGCCCCGAGTTCCGGAGCCGCCCTCCGTGGAGCCATCGGCCGAGGCGCCTGCCCTGGCGCGCATCGCGACGCACCTGCGCCGCGGTGACGTGCTGCCGGCGCAGGAGCGCCAGGAAGGCTTCGACGTTCAGGACATCCTGGCCGCCGTGCGCGAGGTCGACGGCGTCCGGGACGCGTCGCTGCGGGCCACCCCGGCCGGCGCGCACAGCCTCCGTTTGGACCTGGCCGACGGCGCCGACCCGGCCGAGGTGAGCCGCCAGGTGGCCCGGCTGCTCCAGGACCGGATGGGTCTGGACGCGGCGATGCCCGGGGACAGCAGCCCGGCGGCCCCGCCGTTCGTGCCCGGTCAGGTGACCCGCCCGGGCCGCGCCGCCGTGCCTGCCGCTCCGGTCTCCGGCGCGCTCGCACCGCCGGCGCCGGTCTCGGCCGCGCCCGCCCCCGTGTCCGCGGCTCCGGCTACTGCCCCGGTCTCCGCCGTTCCGCTTGCTCCGCCCGCCCCGCTCGCTCCGGCCGCCTCGCTTGCTCCGGCCGTTCTGCCTGCTCCGGCCGTTCTGCCGGCGGAGCACCCCAGGCCGGCGGAGCGCCCCGGGCCGGCGGAGCAAGCCGAGCAGAAAGAGCGAAAAGAGCGAGAGGACCCGAAACCGCAGCCGCGCGAGAACCGGGTCTCGGCCGCCGCGCTGGTGCCGCACGACGCGAGCCGCCCACGCCCGCTGGACCCGGGCGACAACCCCGGCCCCCGCGTGGTGATCGAGAACGTGCACGTCAACACCTTCGGCGCGGACGCCACCGTGGAGGTGCGGCTGCGCGCCGGTACGCGTGCCGCTTCCGGCGTGGCCACCGGCCCGGCAGTCGACGGCTACCTGCTGCGGCTCTGCGCCACCGCCACCGCCGGCGCGATCGACGAGCTGCTCTCCGCCTCGCAGCACGAGCAGGGCCCGGCCCGCTGCTTCGTCGAGCACGCCGCAGCCGTCTCGTTCGGCCAGATGCAGGTCGCGGTCGTGGTGCTGCTGCTCTCCTGCGGCGGCGGCTGGGTCGAGCAGCTCGCCGGCTCGGCCGTGGTCACCGGCGACGACCGGCACGCCATGGTCCGCGCCACACTCGCGGCGGTCAACCGGCGCGTTGAGGCACTCTTGGCTTGATGAAAGGCGCTGTTCTTGCCGGCGACGACTCGCTGGTGCCGGAAGGTGATATCCCGCCGCCCTGGCCCGCCCGACGGGTCACGGTCGGCGGGTCGATGCTGCACGTCCGCGAGACCCCGAGCCTGAGCAGCGCCGCCGAACCCGCGGTCTACGTGCACGGACTCGGCGGCTCCTCGCAGAACTTCACCGATCTGGCCGGCCTGCTCGCCGGCCGTTTCGAGGCGCAGGCGCTGGACCTGCCCGGCTTCGGCTACAGCGACGCGATCCCGAGGTATTCGATCCCGGCCTTCGCGGCCACTGTCATCGACTACCTGGAGCACTCCGGCCGCGGCCCGGTCCACCTGATCGGCAACTCGCTCGGCGGTTCCATCTCGGTGCGGGTCGCCGCGCTGCGTCCCGACCTGGTCCGCACCCTGACGCTGATCTCGCCGGCCATGCCGTTCCTCAATCCGCGCCGCACCGCGCAGGGCCCGGTTCTGCCACTGCTCGCGTTGCCCCGCGCGGAACGCCTGGTCGCCTGGGCACTCACCCGGGTGACCGCCGAGCAGATGGCCGAGCAGGTGCTGGCCGCCTGCTTCGGCGACACCACCAAGGTGCATCCGCAGCGCCGCGCCGAGGCGATGGAGGAGATCCAGCTCCGCTACACGGTCGCCCACTACCCGAAGGCGTACCTCGGCACGCTTCGCGGCCTCGTCGCCAGCTTCCTGCGGGCCTACCTGCCCGGCGCGGATTCGCAGTGGCGGCTCGCCGCCCGCATCCAGGCCCCCACGCTGGTCATCGGGGGCCTCAACGACCGCCTGGTCGACCCCCGCGTGCCGACCCAGGTCGCCCGCACCATCCCGGACAGCCGCCTGCTGGTCCTGCCCGGCGTCGGTCACGTCGCGCAGATGGAGGTGCCCCGGCTGGTCGCGCGGGCCATCGTCGGTCTCCTTGATGAAGAAAACCCTCATCAGTACGCGTGACGAAAAGTTCCCGCTCTACCGCGCGAGCCGGGTGCCTGGTCACGGCCACAACGCGGGCGCCGGGCTTAAGCAGCGGGGCACGCTTTCCACCATGGTGTGCCGTGAAGCACAAGATCCGTACGGGCTGGGCGTGTTCGCCGGGATATGCCACCCTCAGAACCGATGATCTCTCGCGCGCCCGTGCCCGTACCGGAACCCGCCTCGCGGGGTGACCGGTGGCGCCAGGCATGGCTGGTCGCGCTCGCGGTTGCGCTGGTCCTGCTCGTCTTCCTCGCCGGGCAGCAGTTCACCGCCGCCGCGCCGCCCGGCCGCCCCGCGGCAGCCGCCTCCGTCTCCGGACCCTCGCCGTCCTCCTCCGGACCCTCGCCCTCCGCCTCTGCCGGTCCGTCTGCTCCGGCCGCGGCGCCGAGCTTCCCGGTGCTCGAATCCGGTCCGGCCTCGGCGTCACCGTCGCCCTCGCCGGTGTCCGCCGACCCGTTCCCGAAGGCCGGTCTGCTGCAGCTCCCCGGTCGAGTGCCCACCCACGGTTCCGGCCGGTTCCAGTACGCGACCACGCGCGGCCCGGTGGCCGGCGCCAAGGGACCGTTGCGCCGATATCGGGTCGCCGTCGAGGCCGGCAGCAACGAGGACGTCAACGCGTTTGCTGCGCAGGTCCGGGCGATCCTCGGCGACAAGCGGAGCTGGACCGGTGGCGGACGGCTGCGTCTCCAGCCCGTCGGTGGTGCCGACCCGGCCGACTTCACGGTCTACCTGGCCACCCGGGACACCGCCGGGCAGATGTGTGCCCGGGGTGGCACGAACATCCGGATCGGCGGGGTGCCGTTCACCTCGTGCCGTACCTCCGGCAAAGCCATCATCAACCTGGACCGCTGGCGCGGCTCAGCCCGTCCCTACCTGCAGGCGCGGGTCGACCTCGCCTCCTACCGCAGGTACGTGGTCAACCACGAGGTCGGGCACGAGCTCGGACACCGGCACCAGGGCTGCCCGAAAGCGGGCGGTCCGGCCCCCGTGATGGTGCAGCAGACGATCACGTTGCGCGGCTGCAAGCCGTACGTCTGGCCCCGCCGCAACGACCGCGACTTCTCGGGTCCGGGGCTCTGACCTCGGGTTCCGGTTGATCCGATACGGAAATCCGAAACTCCTGTGACAAGCGATAAGTCGTGGCAGGCTTGCCCTTGCTATGGCAAACGCGACAAATGGTCCCGCTGATCCGGGCGTCTCGGGCGCTGACCGGCGCCCCGCCGCCTCCGAAGCCGTGCCCACCGGCGAGGCGCAGCCGCCCTCCAGGACACTCCCGGCGACCGCGACGAAGTCGATGATCACCGTGCCCACGGAACCGGCGCGCAAGCAGACCCGCGCGCCGCGGGCCACCGAGCCCGACGAGCCACCCACCAGCGCGCCCCCTCGCAGGGCGACCTCCGGCAAGGCCCCCGCGGTGAAGTCCACCTCGAGCCGCACACCCACCGCCAAGCCGGCCGCCCGCAAGACCGCCACCGCCACCCCACCCGAGCCACCCGAAGCCACCCCGGCCAAGCCCACTTCGCGCCGCCGCACCAGTACCCCAGCGGCCTCGGAGCCACCGGCCGCCACAGCCCCTTCCGCAACCCCCACCCGATCACGGCGGCGCACCACCTCGGCCGAAGCAGACATCCAGCCCGCCACCGAACCGGCCCGCCGCACCAAACGAGCCCCGGCCGTGGAGAACACCGAAGAGCCTCCACCCGCAACGCGCCCCACCCGCAGACGGACCGCGGCCGCACCGGACCTCACAAGCCCGGACGAGCAGCCAGCCGCCCCACGGGCTACCCGCCGGAGCGCCGCGGCGCAGCCTGCTGATGGGTCGGCGGCTGCTGCGCGGGCCTCGCGCCGCAGCGCGGTAGCGCAGCCTGCTGATGAGTCGGCGGGTACCGCTCGGGTCACGCGTCGCAGTTCGGGGGCGCAGCCTGCTGATGAACCGGCGGCTGCCCGGGCCGCTCGTCGTAGCGCAGCCGGGCCGTCTGAGGAGGGTGCGGGCCGGCCACGGGCAGCGAAGCGCGGAGCCGAACCGGGCCCGGACGACTCCCCGTCGGGTCAGGGAGATGACCTGGTCGAGGGTGAGGTGCAGCCACGCAAGCGGCGGGCCGCAGCCTCACCGACTACCGCCACGCGGGCAACGGCGACGCCGGCTACCGCCACGCGGGCAACGGCGACGCCGGCTACCGCCACGCGGGCAACGGCGACACCGGCTACCGCCACGCGGGCAACGGCGACGCCGGCTACCGCCACGCGGGCAACGGCGACGCCGGCTACCGCCTCGCCGGCAACGACGACGCCGGCTACCGCCTCGCCGGCCATGGCCGACGCCGGTTCGGAAGCCGCTGCCGACCGGCCGCCCGCTGAGTTGACCCGCGGCATTGTGGAACTGGCCGCGGAACGGCTGGCTGCCTCGACTGCAGCAGCCCAAGCGCCTGAGCCACCCGCCGACGCGGCGGACGCGGAAGCCGGAGCCGGACCGCGCTCCGGATCCAGCCCTGCCGCCGGGCGTCCCGGTTCGTCCGTGGTCCGGCGTGGAAGCCGTTCCGGCGGTGCGGCTGTCGGCAGCCGGGCGCAGGGTTCCGCCGGCACCCGACCCGGCATCAGTGCCCGTCCGGCACTCAACTCGCGGCCCTCTGCCGGGCCACCCGAGGCGATGCGGCCGTATGCCCCGACGCGACCGCAGAACGCGCTGCCCTCGGCCGGCACAGCGGCGGCGGACGGCATGATCGGCCCCGGTGTGGCTGGGCCTGGCGGCGTGGCTGGCCCTGGCAGCGTGGCTGGCCCTGGCGGCGTGGCTGGGCCTGGCGGCGTGGCTGGGGCCGGCGCTGGCGGGATGGCTGGGGCTGGCAGCAGTGGGTACCCCGAGCCGTTCGGCTGGGCTACCCACCCTGAGGACCCCGCCCACCCGGACCGCACGGCCGATGACGAGGCGTCGGCCGGATATGTCCGCAATGCGAATCGGCCCGCCGTGGGGCTTCCGGAGAGCGTCCGGCTGCCTGCCGAGCTTCCGGACAACCTCTGGCCGCCGCATGCCCTGCTGGAGCGGAACGCCACCGAGAACATCTACGTCCCGGTCCCGGTCGAGGTGACCGAGCGCCCGCCCGCCGAGGCGGTGACCGAGGAACTGCCCGAGGCCAGGCTCTACGTGCCACCGCCCCCGGAAGAGCGGCAGGCAAGAGCGCTGCATGGGGGAGAAGGCCACGCGGGACCGCTGCACGCCCGAGAACTGCAGGCCAGCGAGCTTCAGGCCGAAGAACTGAAGGCCGAAGAACTGCAAGCAGATGAACTGCAAGCGGACGACCTGCATGCCGGACAGCGACATGCGGAGGGCCGGCACACGGAAGACCGGCATGTAAAGGACCGGCACGCGGAGGAACGGCGCGCGGAAGAGCAGCGCGCCGACCAGAGGCACGACGTCCGCCGAGGCGCTGACGGCGAGCACGACGACGACCGTGAGCCGGCGTTCCTGCCGATGGTGCTGGGCCACGGCGAAGACGACCCAGAGGACTACGTCCCGGCGCATTCGCGCGGCTCCGGCGCCCGGCACGCCGCGTCAGGGACGAGCAAGCGGACGATCCGGCGTCGACGTCGGGCGGTGCTTCTCGCGTACCTCATGGTGGTCGCCGCGGTCTTGATCATCGGACATCAGATGCGCAGCGAAGAGCAACCCATCGCACCTGGTCGGGAGGCCGCGCAACGCGCGGCCGAACCGGTGGGCCCGGCCCCGGCGGACGTTCCGGTGGCAACGCCGCAGGCCCAGGCTGCGGAGACGCAGGCGGCCGAGGTGGGCAAGGCAGGCGAGTTCCGGTACGCCAAGACCCGCGGCCCGATGCTCGGAACCGACGGCGACCTGCACCGTTTCGAGGTTGCGGTGGAGGATTCGGTCGAGGGCACCAAAGCGGCCGAGTTCGCCGAGGAGATCGACCGCACGCTGGGTGACGAACGCAGCTGGATCCATGACGGCCAGTTACGGCTGCGACGGGTCACGCAGGAGTCCGGAAAGGCCGACTTCACCATCTACCTGGCCTCCGCCCGCACCTCGGAGCAGATGTGCGCGACCGGCGGCCTGCAGACCGCGGGCTTCACCTCGTGCCGGGTCCCCGGCAAGGTGATCATCAACGCCGACCGGTGGGCGGAGGGCATCCCGGACTACGAGGGGCACCTCGCCGAGTACCGGCGGTACGCGATCAACCACGAGGTCGGGCACGAGCTCGGGCACGGGCACGAGGCCTGCCCGGGTGAGGGCGAGAAGGCGCCGGTGATGATGCCGCAGACGTACGGCTTGAAGGGTTGCACCCGTAACGCCTGGCCCTATCTCGACGGCGAACGGTACTCCGGCGAGCCGATGGCCTGAATATTCCGCGATCCCGCATGTCGGGCCGTGTCCGACGTCATGGGCGTGTTGCCGCCCGGCGAGCAACAATGGGCGGCGATCCTTACCACCGAACCCGGGGAGTGAACTGTGGCTCTGCCCCCGCTCGTCGAGCCGGCCGCTGAGCTGAGCGTCGACGAGATCCGCCGCTATTCGCGTCACCTGATCATCCCCGACGTCGGGATGGACGGGCAGAAGCGGCTGAAGAACGCCAAGGTCCTCGCCGTCGGCGCGGGTGGCCTCGGTTCGCCGACGTTGCTCTACCTGGCCGCGGCCGGTGTGGGCACGCTCGGCATCATCGACTTCGACACGGTCGACGAGTCCAACCTGCAGCGCCAGATCATCCACGGTGTCTCCGACGTCGGCACGCCCAAGGCGGAGTCTGCGGCCCGGAGCATCGCCGAGGTGAACCCGCTGGTCAACGTGGTCATTCACAACACCGCGCTGGACCGCGACAACGTCAAAGAGATCTTCAGCCAGTACGACCTGATCGTCGACGGCACCGACAACTTCGCGACCCGTTACATGGTCAACGACGCCGCGGTGCTGCTCGGCAAGCCGTATGTCTGGGGTTCGATCTACCGCTTCGACGGCCAGGCCTCGGTCTTCTGGGAGGAGCACGGTCCCTGCTACCGCTGCCTCTACCCGGAGCCCCCGCCGCCCGGCATGGTTCCGAGCTGCGCCGAGGGCGGCGTGCTCGGTGTGCTCTGCGCGTCGATCGGTTCGATCCAGGTCAACGAGGCGATCAAGCTGATCACCGGCATCGGTGAGCCGCTGGTCGGGCGCCTGATGGTCTACGACGCCCTGGAGATGGAGTACCGCAAGATCAAGGTCCGGAAGGACCCGAACTGCGCGCTCTGCGGGGAGAACCCGACCGTCACCGACCTGCTCGAGGACTACGAGGACTTCTGCGGCGCGGTCTCGGTCGAGGCTCAGGAAGCGGTGACCGGTTCGACCATCACCGCCCGTGAGCTGAAGGACTGGCAGGACTCCGGCAAGGACATCTTCCTGGTCGACGTCCGCGAGCCCGCCGAGTGGGAGATCAACCGGATCCCGGGCGCGACCCTGATCCCCAAGGGCGAGATCCTCTCCGGTGAGGCGCTGGCGAAGTTCCCGCAGGACCGGCAGATCGTGCTGCACTGCAAGTCGGGTGTGCGCTCCGCCGAGGCGCTCGCCGCGCTGAAGACGGCCGGCTTCAAGGACGCCGTGCACGTCCAGGGTGGCATCGTCTCCTGGGTCAACACGGTCGACCCCTCCCAGCCGTCGTACTGATCGTCGTCCATGCCGAGGGGTCACTCCGGTGACCCCTCGGTGCTCCACCGGGCGGGTGATACATATCGCCCCCACCGTCGCGAACAAGCCGCAATGGCCCGGCGGATCACAGGATGGAGCGGTACCGTCACCACCGTGGTCGATATAGACGCCGCGATCGGTTACGTGGTCGCTCACGGTGACCCGGTCGAGCGGGCCAGATTGTCCTACCTGCGTGCCGGGCAGCCCGCCCCGGACGAGATCGTGGACCGCATCGCCTCCGGGCAGATGGTGGAGGGCGGCTGGCCGGCCTCGGCGGAAGGCTCGGTGCCATCGATCGACGCCACCTGCTTCCGCCTCAACGAGCTCGACGATCTCGGTGGCCTGCACGGCCCCGTCGTCGAGCGCGCCCTGCACTGGCTGGCCACCGCGCAGCGCGGCGACGGCACCTGGCAGGAGCACGAGGCGCTGGCCGACCAGGCCCCACCGTGGGCCATGCCCGGCGATCCCGAGGCCACTCTGTATCTGACGTCGGTGGCCGGTTTCTGGCTCACCTCGGCGGCGGTGGAGGCGGACCGGTATCAGACCAGGTCGTCGTACGGTGACGTGCTCGCCCGCGCAGCCGCCTGGGTGGTCTCGCAGCTGCGGCCTGACGGCACCTGGCCGTCCTTCCTGGCCGCCGGCTGGCACGCCGCCGGCCTGCTCAACCAGCAGCAGTACTTCTACGAGTCGGCCCGGGTCCAGCTCGTGCTGGGCGAGCGTCTGCCGGACATGTCACCGGCAGACGTGGCGTCGATGGCGGCGGTGCTGCGGCGGGTCAATCTCGGTGACGACTGGCTGCTGCAGAACGCGCGGAAACGCCTGTCGCAGACCCAGCGCCGGGACGGCGGCTGGGACAGCAACGAGGGCCCGCTCTTCGACGTCAACACCACCCTGACAGCGCTGCGCGCCTGCCGGTGACCGCGCTCAGCGGGTGTGACCGTTGCCGGTGACGATGAACTTCGTCGAGGTCAGCTCGGGCAGGCCCATCGGACCGCGGGCGTGCAGTTTCTGCGTGCTGATGCCGATCTCGGCGCCGAAGCCGAACTCGCCGCCGTCGGTGAAGCGGGTCGAGGCGTTGACCATCACAGCTGCCGCGTCGACGCCGGCCACGAAGCGGCGGGTCGCGGTGGTCGACTCGCTGACGATCGCCTCGGTGTGGCCGGTCCCGTAACGGCGGATGTGGTCCAGCGCGTCCTCGAGGGAGTCGACGATCGCGACCGAGATGTCGGGGGACAGGTACTCCGTACCCCAATCCTCTTCGGTGGCGGTCACCACCGCATCGCTGTAGCCGGCCACCCGGGCGTCGCCGTGCACGGTGACGCCCTTGACCTCGAACTCCTCCAGCACCAGCGGCAGGAAGGAGTCGGCGACCTCGATGTGCACCAGCAGGGACTCCGCGGTGTTGCAGGTCGAGTAGCGCTGGGTCTTCGAGTTGATGGTGACCGCCAGGGCCTTCTCCAGGTCGGCGGCGGAGTCCACATAGACGTGGCAGTTGCCCACGCCGGTCTCGATCACCGGGACCGTGGACTGCTCGACCACCGTCTTGATCAGGGAGGCGCCGCCGCGCGGGATGAGCACGTCGACCAGGCCGCGGGCCCGCATCAGCTCCTTCACCGAGTCGCGGGTGGTGGCGTCGAGTAGCTGGACGGTGTTGGCCGGCAGGCCGGCGTCGGCGACCGCCTTGCGCAGCACCGACACGATCGCCGCGTTCGAGGAGAACGCCGAGCCGGACCCGCGCAGCAGCGCCGCGTTGCCGGACTTGAGGCAGATGCCGGCGGCGTCGGCGGTCACGTTCGGCCGGCCCTCGTAGATCATGCCGACCACCCCGAACGGCACCCGGACCTGCCGCAACTCCAGGCCGTTGGCCAGGGTGGAGCCGCGCACCACGTCACCGATCGGGTCCGGCAGGGCGGCGAGCCGGCGCAGCCCGTCGGCCATCGCGGCGACACGGTCCGGGGTGAGCGTGAGCCGGTCGATGATCGCATCGGACAGCCCGTTCTCCCGGGCGTTGGCGATGTCGACGGCGTTGGCCGCGACGATGTCGTCGGTGCGCTCGACCAGCCGGTCGGCCATCAGCAGCAGGGCCTTGTCCTTCTCGGCCCGGGTGGCTCCGGCGAGGTCGATGGCGGCGACCCGCGCGGCGGCCGCCTGCTCCAGCACGCTCATGGCGAACCTTTCTGCGAAGGAGGAAGAGCTGTCAAGGAAGGGAAGTGCTACAGCAGCACCAGGTCGTCGCGGTGCACGACCTCTCGTTCATAGCCCGGCCCGAGTGCCGCAGCCAACTCCGGCGTGGACCGGCCGAGCAATGCCGGCAATTCCACCGCGTCGTAGTTGACCAGGCCCCGCGCCACCGGCACACCGGAACCGGCGTCGACCAGGTCGACCGGGTCGCCGGCCGCGAACGACCCGTCCACCGCGGTGATCCCGGCCGGGAGCAATGATTTGCGGCGGGCCACCACGGCTGCGACGGCGCCGGCGTCCAGGTGCAGCCGGCCACGCGGCGAGGTGGCGTGGGCCAGCCAGAACAGCCGGGCCGCGGGCCGCGACGAAGCCGCCTTGAAGAGGGTGCCGACCTCGTCGCCGGCCAGCGCCGGGCCGGCCATCGGCGCGGCGGTCAGCACCACCGGGATCCCGAAGCCGGTGGCGATCCGGGCGGCCTCCACCTTGGTCACCATGCCGCCGGTGCCGACCCCGGACCGGCCCGGTGTGGCAATGCTGATGCCGGATAAATCGGATTCGTCGGCCACGTACGAGATGCGGCGCGACGAGGGGTCCGTCGGATTGCCGGTGTAGAGGGCGTCCACATCGGAGAGCAGCACCAGCAGATCGGCGTCGACCAGCGCGGCGACCAGCGCGGCCAGCCGGTCGTTGTCGCCGAACCGGATCTCCTCGGTGGCGACCGTGTCGTTCTCGTTGACGATCGGCAGCGCACCCAGGTCGAGCAGCTTGCGCAACGTCCGGTACGCATTGCGGTAGTGCGCCCGCCGGGTCACGTCGTCGACGGTGAGCAGCACCTGGCCGACGGTCAGACCGTGCCGGGCGAACCCCGTCGTGTACCGCCCGATCAGCAGACCCTGGCCGACCGAGGCGGCGGCCTGTTGAGTGGCGAGGTCGCGCGGTCGGCGGCGCAACTGCAACGGGGCCAGCCCGGCGGCGATCGCACCGCTGGAGACGAGAACGACCTCGTGCCCGTTGGTGGCCAGCTTGCCCAGAACGTCGACGAGGGCGTCGACCCGTTGCTCGTCGATGCCGCCCGACGCGGTGGTCAGTGAGGACGACCCCACCTTCACCACGATCCGGCGCGCACCGGTAACCACTTCCCGCACCAGGCCCATTGTGCTCGGCAGGCTGGTGTCGATCCGTGCCGGTTCCCATATCGTGGCGGTTGATGACACCGCAGGAGTACGTCGAAGAGGTCCTCGCGCTGGTCGAGAGCATCCCCGAGGGCCGCGTGATGTCGTACGGCGCGATCGCCGACGCCCTGGCCGAACGCTCCGGGCGGAACTCGCCGCGACAGATCGGCCGGATCATGTCGCTGCACGGCGGTGGCGTGCCGTGGCACCGGGTGTGCAACGGCGGCGGCCGGCTCCCACCCGGTCACGAACGGGAGGCCAGGGCTCGGCTGCTCGCGGAGGGCGTACCGATGCGGGGTGACCGGGTGCTGATGGCCGAGGCGGGCTGGATGCCCTAGCCGAGCCCGGCCTGCGCGGCGGCGCCGCGCATCTGGAACTCGAAGAAGCCTCGCCGGTCCTCCTCGACCGACTTGTTGAGCTGCCCGAACAGCTCCGAGCTGACCGCGCCGCAGAGCTGGAAGAACGCGGCCAGCGTGTCGGCGATCGCCCGCGGCGGCACGTCGGGGTGGAACTGCGCGGCGATCGGTCGCAGCTCGTCGGCGAAGCGGCCGGTCAGTGGGCGTTCGGTGACGTGCCCGCCCCGGTACGCGTCCGCCAGGATCTCCCCGAGCAGGAGCAGCACCCGGGTCGCCGGCACGACCGTGTCCTGCGGCGCCTGGTATCCCGGCACCGGGCTGCCGTAGATCAGCGCCCACTCGTGCGGGTTCGCCAGGGCCCAGTCGCGGACCGCGTGGCAGGCCGCCAGCCACTTGTCCAGCGGTGCCGCCGCTGCCCCGGCAGCCTGCTCGGCGGAGGTGCCCACCGCGTCGTACGCGTCGATGATCAGCGCGGTGAGCAGCTCGTCCCGGCTGGCGAAATACCGGTACACCGCCGAGGACGCCATGCCGAGGTCGCGGGCGACCGCCCGGAGCGAGAGGTTCGCCCCGTCGGTGGCGAGGTGCCGGCGGGCCACCGTCTTGATCTCTTCGGTCATCTCGGCCCGGACGCGGGCCCGCAGGTTGGCGGCGCTCATGCGGACCAGTGTGCCATAACGAGAGCACTGCTCTTGCAGAATGACCCCTGGTTGTGCGACTGTTGTTCTCAACAGAGAGCAGTGCTCACAAAAGGGAGCGTCGTTATGCACGTCGTCATCGGTTCCGGCCCCATCGGTTCGTCCGTCGCCCGTCTCCTCGCCGACCGTGGCGAGAGCGTCCGGATCGTCACGCGCAGCGGCAGTGGACCGGAGCACCGGCTGATCGAGCGGGTGGCCGGCGACGCCGCCGACGCCCGCCGGCTCACCGAGCTGGCCCGCGGCGCCGAGGTGATCTACAACTGCGCGAACCCGAAATACACCGAGTGGGCCGACAAGTGGTTCCCGATGAACAACGCGATGATCGCCGCCGCCAAGGCGAACGACGCGGTCTACGCGATCACCGGGAACCTGTACGGCTACGGTCAGCAGCCCGGCGGCCGGATGATCGAGAGCACCCCGCTGGCCGCCACCGGCCGCAAGGGGCGGATCCGCAACAAGATGTGGCAGGACGCCCTGGCCAGCGGGGTGCGTACGGTCGAGGCCCGCGGATCCGACTACATCGGCGCCGGAGCTGCCGGCGTCTTCTCGGCGGTCCTGCTGCCGGCCATGAACGCCGGGCGCACCGCCTGGGCCCCGGCCGACGTCGACCTGCCGCACACCTTCACCTACACCGGTGACATGGCCCGCACGCTGGTCGAGCTGGCCCGCGCCGACCGGGCGTGGGGCCAAGCCTGGCACGTGCCGTCACCGGCCCCGATCACCATCCGGGAGCTCGCCGGGCGGTTCGCCGAGATGACCGGCCGGCCGGCGCCGAAGATCCGCAAGCTGCCGCGCTTCGTGATGCGCACCGCCGGCCTGGTCGTCCCGATCGCCCGTGAGCTGGCCGAGATGGACTACCAGTTCTACTTCCCGTTCGTGCTCGACTCCTCGCTCACCGAGCGCACCTTCGGCCTGACCGCCACCGACATCGAGGTCGGCATCCGGGAGACCGTCGAGGATGCGGAGGCGATCGCGGCACGCAAGATGTGAGCCCTCAGAGCAGCAGGCCGACACCGCCGCGGCGGGGATCGCCCGCCGCACCGGCCCGGCCCACCGCGGTCACCCCGCCGAAGTAATGGTTGATCTCCGGCCACTCGACCACCTGCCAGCCGGCTTCCGCCAACGCGGCCAACTCCGCGGGCGGGCAGCCGGCTTCGGCGTGCACGGTGTCCTCGACCACGTGAAACCGCGGCCGGGCGATCGCGTCCGGCACGCTGAGCCCGTCGACCAGCACGCCGAGCAGGGTGTCCACCAGCGCGGTCCGGATCCGGGAGGCGCCGGCCGACCCGGCGGCCACGGCCAGGCCGCCGTCCGGCGCGATCACCACGAGCGGGCACATGTACGACGACATCCGCTGCCCCGGCAACAGGTCCTCGCTCAGCAGCTCACCCTCGCCGAGCATCGAGTTGAGGTTGATGCCGAGCCCGGGCAGCCAGACTCCGGCGCCGAGCCCCAGCGTCGTGGTGATGACGCACGCGTTGCCGTCCGGGTCGACCACCGAGACGTTGGTGGTCTCGCCGAGCCGCTGCGCACCCTTGTTCCGCAGCGCGGAGGCGACCGCGGGCGCACGGGACGGGCGGGACAGATCGCACGGCAGCGCACCGATGGTGTCGACTGTCCTATTAAGATCGTGGCGGCCGTGCACCCGGTACCCAGCCAGCGGCGCGTGATCCACGGCGGTTTCCGAGACGCGGTAGGCCGCCAGGTCGGCCGGGCCGAGAGCGCCACCGGCTGCGCGAACGGTGTCGACCAGCAGGGTGGCGTACTCTCCGGTGTAGAAGATGGACGGTCCCGCGACAGCCATCGCGTCCATCGCGGTTGCCAGCCCGGGGTGGAAGAGCAGCTCATCGCCTTGGAGGAGGCGGCCGCCCGGCTGATACAGGGCTGCGCCTTCGCCGTACGCCAGGGCGGGCGCGCACGATTCGAGCGTGCGCGCGTGTGCCGCCGGAAGCAGCACCCCGGTCCGCGCCAGCCCGGCGGCCGGGGCGACGACCTCGGCCCAGGGCAGCCGTCCCCAGCGGTCGTGCACCTCGCCGAGCCCGGCCGGCACCCCGGGCACCGCCACGCTGGCCCCACCGATGGAGTAGATCTGTGGCAGCCCGCCGAAGAAGACGTCGACCGAGACCATCGGCTCGGCCTTGCGGTCGCCGTCGAGCCCCGGCACCGCGACGAAGAAGTCCAGGCAGGTGACCGTTCCGGTGCTCGCCTCGAAGTAGGTGGCGAACCCGCCGCCGCCCAGACCGGTGTAGACCGTCTCGGCGACGCAGCAGGCCAGCACGGCGGCCACCGCCGCGTCGGCCGCGGAGCCGCCGGCCTGCAGAATGCGCACCCCGGTGCGGGCGGTCGCCGGATGACTGGCGGCGACGCCGGCCGCAACGCTTTTCATGCGGCGAGCGTAGGCGGTACAGGCTGATCATGGTTACGATGCGCGTCGATGACGACAGCCGGTCCTTCTTCCGTGGTACCTCCCACGAGTGCCCTTCCACGCGGCGTTTTGGCTGGATATGCGCTTGGTTCGTTGGTCACCGGCGCCTTCGGCACAGTGCCGGGTTTGCTTCTTCTGCCTTATCTGACCGACACGTTGGGTGTCGCGGCCGGCGTGGCGGGGCTGCTCGTCCTGCTGCCGAAGGCATGGGATGTTCTGGTCAATCCGGTCGCCGGCCGCATTTCCGACCGTAGTGGCTCGCGGCGGCCATTCCTGCTCGGCGCGGGACTCGCCCTGGCCATCCTGTTCGCGGCGATCTTCCTGGCGCCGTTCCCGAGCGGTGCGGCCTCCGGCGCCTATGTGGCCGGCGCGTTCCTCGCCGCCGCGACCGCGTTCGCGTTCTTCCAGGTGCCCTACGTGGCGATGCCGGCCGAGCTGACCGACGGCTACGACGAGCGCACCCGGCTGATGACCTGGCGGGTCGCCGTCCTGGCGCTGGCCATCCTGGTCTCCGGCGCCCTGGCACCGCTCGTGGTCGAGCTGACCGGCGGCGGCCGCGAGGGCCACCGGTGGTCCGGCGCGTTCGTCGGCGCACTCATCGTCGTGGGCACGCTGGCCACCTATTTTGGTACGCGCAAAGCCCGGTACCGCACAGCCGGCGAGTCCGAGCCCAGCCTCCGCGCACAGCTGCGGGTGGCGTCCGGCAACGCCCCGTTCCGTGCCCTGCTGATCTGCTGGGTGGTGCAGGCCGCCGGCATCGGCACCATGCTCGCCGGCGTGCAGTACTTCGCCGACCACGTCCTGGAGCAGAAGTCCGGCGCGACCTTCCTGTTCGCGGCGTTCGTCGGCCCGGCCCTGCTGGTCATGCCACTGTGGACGGCCGCCGGTCACCGGCTCGGCAAGCTGCGCTCCCTGATCATCGCGTCGCTGGCCTTCGCCGCCGGCGCGCTGATCCTGCTCGCCGCCCCGGCCCTGCCGGCGGTCGCGGTGTACCTGATCGTCGCCCTCGTCGGCGTCGGCTACGCGGGCCAGCAGGTGTTCGCGATGGCGATGCTGCCGGACTGCATCGCGTACGACACCGAGCGCACCGGCCGTCGCCAGGCCGGCGTCTTCACCGGCCTGTGGACCGCGGGCGAGACCTTCGGCCTGGCGCTCGGCCCCGGCATCTACGCCCTGCTGCTGCAGGTCTTCGGGTACGTCTCGTCGGCCACCGGCGAGGCCGCCGGACAGAGCGACACGGCGCGGCTCGGCGTGTTGCTCGGCTTCACCGTCGTACCCGCCCTGCTGGTCGGTGTCGCCGTGGTCCTTCTGCGCGGGTATGACGAGCGGATAACGTCACGGGCATGATCGATGGGCTGCCGGACAAGGGCGTACCGGGCGAGCAGGTCCTCGCCGAGCTGCGGGAACTGCGCGGGGCGGACCTGCCGACGCACGGCGGGCGGCTGTTCGCGTACGTCTACGACCCGGCCGTCGACGGGCTGGACGATCTGGCGCGCGCGGCGTACGCGATCTCGGCCCAGGTCAACGGCCTCGACCCGACCGCCTTCCCGTCCCTGCTGGCGATGGAGAACGCGCTGGTCGGCGCGGCTGCCCGGCTGCTGGGTGGAGACGACGAGACGGTCGGCAGCGTCACCAGCGGCGGCACCGAGTCACTGATCCTCGCGGTGAAAGCGGCCCGGGACGCCCACCCCGACATCTCGCACCCGCGCCTGGTTGTCCCGTCCACGGCACACGCCGCCTTCGCCAAAGCAGCGCACTACCTGCGGGTGGAGCTCGACGTCGTACCCGTCAAGGGTCTGCGTGCCGACCCGGAAGCGATGGCCGCGGCAATCACTCCGGACACCGTGCTGGTCGCGGCCTCCGCACCCAGTTACGCGCACGGCGTGGTCGACCCGATCCCGGCCCTGGCCGCGATCGCCGCCGAGCGTGGCGTGCGCTTCCACGTCGACGCCTGCTTCGGCGGCTGGGTCCTGCCCTACCTGCGGCGGCTCGGCGCGGACCTGCCGGCCTTCGACCTCTCCGTGCCCGGCGTCACCAGCATCTCGGTCGACCTGCACAAATACGCGTACGCGCCGAAGGGCGTCTCGATCCTGCTGCACCGCACCGAGACGCTGCGGCTCCCGCAGTACTTCGCCTACGCCGACTGGCCCGGCTACACCATGATCAATCCGGTGATCTCGTCCACCCGCTCGGGCGGCCCGATCGCGGCCGCGCTAGCCACCCTGCGCACCATCGGCGACACCGGCTACCAGGACCTCGCCCTCAAGACCCGGGAAGCGGTCCGCATCCTGGCCGATGCGGTGACAGCCACCGATGGGGTACGCCTGTACGCGCCACCCGAGACGAGCGTGGTCTGCCTGGCGTCGGACGGGGTGGACCTGTTCGTGCTGGCCGACGAACTGGCCACCCGGGGTTGGCACACCCAGCCGCAGATGGCGTACGCCGACCTGCCGCCCACCATCCACCTGACCGTGACCGCCTCAGTCCGCGAAACCGCCTCCGAGTTCGCGGCCGACCTCGCCGCCGCCGCGGCCGCCGCACGCGCCCGCGGCCCGATCGAACTGCCGCCGTTGCCCCCACTCACCCCATCAATGATCACGCCGGAGCTGATCGCGAACCTGGCCGAGGGCCTGGGCCTGGGCGGCGGCGACTTCTCCCAGATGGCCGCGGTCAACACCCTGCTCAACGCCGCCCCGCCACCCCTGCGCGAGGCCCTGCTCACCGGCTTCCTGAGCCTGCTTCAGCGGCCTGCTTGAACGGGCGGCCCCCCTTTACTGCCCAGTCCCGCCCACTCACTCTTCCCCGCGTCCGCTTGAACGCGTCCGCTTGAACGCGTCCGCCGAGGTCGCCGCCCTGCCGCCCTGCCGCCCTGCCGTCCCGCCGCCCTGCCGTCCCGCCGCCCTGCCGCCCTGCCGTCCTGCCGTCCTGCCGCCCTGCTGCCCTGCCGCCCCGCCGTCCCGCCGCCCTGCCGCCCCGCCGTCCCGCCGCCCTGCCGCCCTGCCGCCCCGCCGCCCTGCCGTCCCGCCGCCCTGCCGTCCCGCCGCCCTGCCGTCCTGCCGTCCTGCCGTCCTGCCGCCCTGCCGCCCTGCCGTCCCGCCGTCCCGCCGTCCCACCGCCCCGCCAAATGTCGCCGCCGCCCCGCCGCCCCGCCGCCCCGCCGCGCCGCCGCCCCGCCGCCCCGCCGCCCCGCCGCCCCGCCGCCCCGCCGCCCCGCCGCCGGCCGACCCGCCAGAGGTCGGCGCGGCGCTGCCCGCCCGCCGAGAGCCGCGCTCACGCGGGTGTTGAGCGGTGTTTGCGTGTCTGGGTGGCGGCTGGCTGTCGGGAGCCGCCGCTCAGGCGGGTATGGGACGGCGTTTGGCGTGCCTGGGCGGCGGCTGACTACTACGAGCCGCCGCTCAGACGGGCAACCGGCCGGCGCAGTTCGTGTCTGCGAGGCGGCTGGGAACGCCGATGACCCTGATGGCGCCGCATCCCGATGGGCTAGGTTGACCGAATGGCCCTTCCTGGCGTACTCGGTGAGCCCATCCGGTTCGTCCTGAACTGGGGGCGCCGCTACTCGCTCTGGGTGTTCAACTTCGGCCTAGCCTGCTGCGCCATCGAGTTCATCGCGTCCAGCATGAGCCGGCACGACTTCATGCGCCTCGGCGTCATCCCGTTCGCGCACGGCCCCCGCCAGGCCGACCTGATGGTCGTCTCCGGCACGGTCACCGACAAGATGGCCCCGGCGATCAAGCGGCTCTACGACCAGATGCCCGAGCCGAAGTACGTGATCTCGTTCGGCTCCTGCTCGAACTGCGGCGGACCCTACTGGGATTCGTATTCGGTCACCAAGGGCGTCGACCAGATCATCCCGGTGGACGTCTACGTGCCCGGCTGCCCACCGCGGCCGGAGGCGCTGCTGCACGGCATCCTGCGCTTGCAGGAGAAGATCGCCGCCGAACAGTCCGGCCCCGGCGGCGTACCCCGCCCTGACCCGCTGTCCCGCGACGCGGCCACCCTGACCGCCCCGCTGGTGAGCCCGCCCACTTCCTGATCTGGTCGTCCACAGGCCCTGCCGGTTATCCACAGGGCCCTCAGCGTCACCCGGGCGTTTTCGCCACCCTGTCTGCTGTGCCCAGCTCACCACGAACCCCGCCCGGACTGGTCGGCGTGCCGTTCCGCGGATCAGATGCCGCGGCGTCCGGACTGCTCACTAAATCGATGCTGGCCGGAGCTTCCTGGCGGCGCCTGTTGCCGGATGTCTACGTCCACCGAGACCTCACACTGGATCATCGGCTGTGGTGTGCGGCAGTCGCCCTGGTGCTGCCACCGGGCGCGGCGATCGGCGGCCCCAGCGCCGCCTGCCTGTGGGGTGTCGCCACGCTGCGTGCAACCGAACCGGTGCACGTGGTCACGCCGCGGGTGCGCAACCTGCGGTGGGACGGGAAGGTCGTAGCGCACTACACCCGGCTCGCTGACCGGGACGTGACCACGCTGTCCGGGCTGCCGGTGACCACGAGCGAGCGGACCATGTTCGACCTTGGACGGCGAGCCGGCCGCGCCGATGCGCTCGTGATCCTGGACGCGATGCTCCACCGGCACCTGCTCGACCCGGCGGCTCTGCGGCGGATGGTCCGCGAGCGGAGCCGCTGGCCGGGGGTCCCGCGGCTGGCCCGGCTGCTCGCACTGGCCGATCCGCGCAGCGAGTCACCGATGGAGACCCGGTTGCGGCTGCTTCTGCTGGATGCGGGCGTGGCGCCGCCCGAGGTCCAGCTCGAAGTCCGAACCGGTGTCGGCGGTTTCGTGGGGCGCGTAGACCTGGCGTGGCCGGACCTGCGGCTCGCGGTGGAGTACGACGGAGATCATCATCGGGAGCGCGAGCAGTTCCGCCGCGACGTGGAACGTTTGAACGCCCTGCGCCTGGCCGGCTGGACGGTGCTGCGGTTCACCGCGGACGACGTGCTGCGCCGCCCGGCCGAAACCGTCCGCACAGTGATCGCCACGATGGCACAGCTCCAGCCCCAGCCCCGCCGCTAGCCGCCGCCCTCAAAACATGCCCGACCGGCGGCCGGCGTGCGCGAGCCGCCCACCAGGCGTGTTTCGCGCGCCCGGATCCATGCCTTAGCGGCGGCTGGTGGGCGCGAGCCGCCTGTCAGGCGGGTTTCAAGAGGCCGGATGCGTGTCTGGGCGGCGGCTGGCGTGCGCGAGCCGCCCACCAGGCGGGTTTCGAGAGGCCGGATGCGTGTCTGGGCGGCGGCTGGTGGGTGCGAGCCGCCTGCCAGGCGGGTTTCAAGAGGCCGGATGCGTGTCTGGGCGGCGGCTGGTGGGTGCGAGCCGCCTGTCAGGCGGGTTTCAAGAGGCCGGATGCATGCCTGCGCGGCGGCTCGTGGGAGCGAGCCGCCCACCACGCACCGGATCTCAAGCCGCGAGGATCTCCCGCGCGCCCTGGCGCAGCAGCGAAGCGGCCACCGAAGTGCCCAGCACAACCGGGTCGGCGGCCCACTCGTGCGCATCCAGCACGGTCTTGCCGTCCAGGCTGATCACCCGGGCCCGCAGACTGATCCGCCCGTCCGGCTCGGTACGGGCATACCCAGCGATCGGCGACTGGCAGTTCCCCTGCAGGATGTGCAACATCGTGCGTTCCGCCTCGGTCTCCAGCCCGGCCCGCCGGTCGCCAAGCACCGAAGCGATCTCCAGCGCCGCAGCGTCGTCCTGCCGACATTGCAGGACCAGCGTGCCCGAGCCGACCGCCGGCACAAACGTGTCGATGTCGATGGGATGCGTGATCCGCCCCGGCAGGTCGATCCGGTGCAGGCCGGAGACCGCGAGCAGCAGGGCGTCGTACTCACCGGCGTCCAGCTTCGCCAGGCGGGAATTGGCATTCCCGCGGATGGGCACGGCAGTCAGGTGCGGCCAGTGCAACGCGAGCTGGGCGATGCGGCGTACGGCCGAAGTGCCGATCCGGGCCCCCGCCGGCAGTTCTTCGATCCGGCGCCCACCGGGGTGCACCAGGCAGTCGCGGACGTCATCGCGGGCCAGATAGGCGGCGAACACCGTCCCGGCCGGTGCGGGCCGGTCGCCGGGCACGTCCTTGACGCAGTGCACCGCCAGGTCGGCTCGGCCGTCGAGCAGCGCTTGGTCCACCTCTTTGGTGAATGCTCCCTTGCCGCCCAGCTGGGCGAGCGAGCCCTGCCACCGGTCCCCGCTGGTGGTCAACGGCACGACTTCGACGCTCACCTCTGGCCGGAGCGAAGCGAGCATCCGGCGGACCCGTTCGACCTGGGCGAGTGCCATGGGGGAGGAGCGGGTTCCGATACGCAGCAAGCGTGAAGCGGACATAGCGGAAAGAGTAGCGTGATCGCCATGGGCTCTCAGTCTCGTGCTGACTTCATCATCGACGTGCTGACCCGGGAGTTCGGCGCTCTGATGGCGCTCGATCCGACCGCCTTCCGCCGGAAATTCCGGAAGATGGCGGCTTCTCCGTTCGCTTTCTACCGGGGCAGCGCCTCGCTCTTCTACGCCGACCTGACCGGCGACTTCCGTGACGACAGCTATCTCGACGGGCAGACCAGCCGGGTGTGGATCCACGGTGACCTGCACGCGGAGAACTTCGGCACCTACATGAACTCGTCGGGTCACCTGGTCTTCAACGTCAACGACTTCGACGAGGCGTACGTCGGCCCGTTCAGCTGGGACCTGAAGCGGTTCGCGGCGAGTGTCGCCCTGATCGGGTATTCGAAGGCGCTCTCCGACGACAACATCTCGGCGCTGGTGACGACGTTCGCCGGTTCCTATCTGACCGAGCTGCGGGCCATCGCGCACGGCGGGGACGACGCGATCGGCTCGATCACCCTGGAGAACGCGGACGGCGTACTGCGCCGGGTCCTGCAGGAGGCCCGGCTGAACACCCGGGTGGACCTGCTGGCCGGCCAGACCACGATCGACGACTACGAGCGCCGGTTCTCCCTCGGCGACGGCGTCTACGACGTCGACGCATCCGCTGAGGCGATGGTGCGGGAGGCGTTCGGTCGATACCTGGACACGTTGCCTCAGCAGACCCGCCCGGTGTCGACCAACATCAAGGACATCAAGCTGCGCAAGGGCGTCGGGATCGGTTCGGCCGGGCTGCCGTCGTACAACCTGCTGCTGGAGGGGCACACCGAGGCCCTCGAGAACGACGTGATCATCTACATGAAGCAGGCGCAGGTGCCGGCCGTCGCCCGCTGGATCGACGATGAGCGGGTCAAGGGCTATTTCAAACACCAGGGTCACCGTACGGCCGAGTCGCAGCGGGCCCTGCAGGCGCACGCCGACCCGTGGCTGGGGTTCACCGAGCTGGACGGTGTCGGTCAGCTGGTCGCCGAGGTCTCGCCGTACGCCGCCGACCTGGACTGGTCGGACGTGAACGAGCCCGAGGAACTGACCGGTGTGATCGCCGACCTGGGCCGGGCGGTGGCCCGGATGCACTCGGTCGCCGACGACGAGTCCAGCCACGATCTGGTGGATTTCTCCACCGAGGAGGCGATCGTCGCGGCGGTCGACAAGGACGAGGCCGGTTTCGTCCGGCACCTGGTGGAATTCGCGCACAGGTACGGTGACCAGGCCCGCGAGGACCACCAGGACTTCGTCGACGTGTTCCGCAACGGCCGCCTCCCCGGCCTTTGAGTCAGTAGCGTTCGAGCACCGTGGCCACCGCGCTGCGGTGCCGGGCGCCGGCGTCCGGCGTGACGTCGTAGTAGAGGCCCTTCGACGACGCGGTGTAGGTGACCGACCCAGCGCTGGGTGCGTCCGGCGAGCAGCTCACCGCGACCTCGTCCGCATACTCGGGGAACCCGCCGCCTGCCGCCGGGCCGACGGAGAGCTCAACCGTCCCGAAGCCGATGCAGACCGCCCGGACCCGATATCGACCCGGTTCGATGTCAGGCTGTTCGTAGCCCGTGCCGCCATCCGACAGGAACTCCGAGCCACTGCCGATGGACGCGCTCGTATCGTCGCCGAAAGCCTTGCCCGCCTGCTGCTGCCAGTAGGACTTGTCGGACTGCGCCAGTTCGGCCTGCCAGCCGAAAGCGGCCCGACCCGGCCCGGCCACGTCCGGCACGACCTGCACCATCAGCGTGCTGCTGGCCCGGGCCAGCACCACCGGCACAGTCAGGACCGTTTCCCTGGTGTTCTCGCAGGGCACGGGCGTCACGACCGCCGCCGGTTCGCTGCCGACGTTGCCGCTGATCACCGAGACCTCCATCGAGCCGGTCCCGTAGCAGACCATCCGTACGTCGTAGGTGCCCCCGAGCACCGCCCCGCTGAACTGCTTGGGCCCGGAGCCGGTGTCGGTAATGATCTCGCCGAGCCCCGGCGCGTCCGGTTCGCTGATGTCAAGAGCCTGCGCGACCCGCAACTTCAGCTGCTCGCTCGAGTACGTGGGCGCCTCGGACGCCGGTGTCACCGCCGGCATCGGGCTCTCCGCCGGCCGGATCACCGCGACCAGCCCGGCCACCGCGAGCACCGCGATCGCCGTGGCGCCGGACAGGACGGCCCGACGCCGCCGGACGGCCTTGCGCAGCGGTTCGGTGCCCGGCGGACGGACCGTGGGCAGAGTCTCGGCTCGCAGGTCCGCGAAGAGTTCCTCGATCTGATCGGTCATCGCGCACCCCCGGCGTTGTCGGAGAGGTCGAGTTCGGCGGCGAGCGCGGCCCGCCCCCGGTGCAGCCAGGATTTGACGGTTCCGATGGCGACTCCCTCCCGCTGGGCGATCTCGGCAAGCGGCAGATCGGCCATGTAGTGCAGCACCATCGCCCGGCGCTGGTTGTCCGGCAGCGTGCCGAGCGCGGCGACCAGGGCGACCCGTTCCGGGCCGGGCCCGGCGGTCTGCGGTTCGATCCGGCGCTGTTTACCGAGGAAACTCAGCGCGGTACGCGCCTTGCGCCACCGGCTGACCGCCAGGTTCCACGCGACCCGGCGGACCCAGGCGACCGGGTCGTCGTACCCGGCGACGCTGTTCCACTTGATCAGCGCCCGGTAGAACGCCTCCTGGACGACGTCGTGCGCCTCCTGGCGGTCACCGAAGTAGGCGTAGAGCTGCACAGTGAGGTCGGCATAGTGCGCGGCGTAAACCTCATCGAACGACGGCGGGTCGTGATGCACGGCGATCCGCGTCTCCGATCCAGGCTCGGCGAGGGCTGTCACGGCGACTACACGCCGACGCCCGGTGACCGGTTGCGCCCGGCCGCCGGCAATTCTCCCGCGTACTCGCCGCGGTCCGCGTCGTATCGACCACACGCCTGTGCCCCGGCGGAACGTTGCGTAGACGGATCGGACCATAGGATGACCCCCATGACGCCCGAAGAGGTCGGTGACCGGCTGGTCGCCCTGCTGGCGACGGACGATCCCGACACCGGCGCGGTCACCGCCGAGGTCTCCGGTGGCGGCCCCGGCCACGCCCGTGCCGTGGTCGACGTGCCGGTGGCCCGCTGGTGGTTCGCCGCCGAGGCGGCCCGCGACGCCGGTGCGCTGGGCTGCGACTTCTTCGACTGGCTCTCGGCGGTGGACGAGCTCGACGACGGGTTCGCCGTGGTCGCCCACCTCTGGTCGACGCGCCGCCGGCACGGGCTGCTGCTGCGCACCCGGGTGTCCCGCGAGGACCCGGTGGTCGAGTCCCTGGTGGACCTCTATCCGGGCGCTGCCTGGCACGAGCGCGAGACGCACGAGATGTTCGGCATCGCCTTCTCCCGCCACCCCGATCTGCGCCCGCTGCTGCTGCCGCCGGAGTTCGAGGGGCATCCGCTGCGCAAGGAGTTCGTGCTCGCCTCCCGGGTGGCCAAGCCGTGGCCGGGCGCGAAGGAACCGGGGGAGTCGGAGGCCGGCGCCGCGAAGCGAGCCCCGATGCGCCCACCCGGCGTCCCCGACCCGAACGAGTGGGGGCCGCTGAAAGGCAAGGTGCCGCCGCCCGAGAAACCGGCAAGGCCGGCCCGGGCCCCGCGCGCCACCCCGGCCGGGCCCCCGAAGACCGATGGGGAGACCGCCTGATGCCGCTCTGGCTCGATCTGCTGATCCGGGTCGCGGCCGTCATGGTCGGCTTCCTGGTGCTGCCCCTGGTCGTCGGCCAGGCCGAACACAAGGTGATGGCACACATGCAGGGTCGCGTCGGCCCGATGTACGCCGGCGCCTTCCACGGCTGGGCACAGCTCATCGCCGACGGGGTGAAGTTCGTCCAGAAGGAGGACATCACCCCACGGGACGCCGACCGGACGGTTTTCCGCCTCGCTCCGATCGTGGCGCTTTTCCCGTACCTTGTGGTGATTTTGACCATCCCGCTCGGCCCGAACCTGGTCGCTCAGAGCTTGGACATCGGCCTGTTCCTGGTCCTCGCCGTCCTCGGCATCGGCGTGGTCGCCGTCCTGATGTCCGCCTGGGCCTCGGCCAACAAGTACAGCCTGCTCGGCGGCGTCCGCGGCGCCGCGCAGCTGCTCGGTTACGAGCTGCCGCTGGTGCTGGCCGCGGCCAGCGTCGCGATGGCCGCCGGCACGCTCAGCCTGCCCGGCATCGTGGAGGCCTGGCAGCCCTGGTGGCTGCTCTGGCAGGCCCCGGCCGCGCTGGTCTTCTTCATCGCCGGCCTGGCCGAGATCCGGCGTCCCCCGTTCGACATGCCGATCGCGGATTCCGAGCTGGTCTTCGGCTACATGACCGAGTACACCGGCCTGCGTTTCGCGTTCTTCCTGCTCGCCGAGTACGTGGGCATCGTGGTGATCGCGGCCCTGACCACCGTGCTGTTCCTGGGTGGCTGGCACGGCCCGTTCGAGGAGCAGCTCGGCTGGCTGTGGACCCTGCTGAAGATCTTCGCGCTGTCCTTCGTGATCATCTGGTTCCGGGTGTCCTACCCGCGTCTGCGCGAGGATCAGCTGCAGCGCCTCTGCTGGCTGATTCTGGTCCCGGTGGCCCTGGCTCAGCTGGTCCTCACCGCCGCAGTGAAGGCCGCGCTCTAGACCTTTGGCGGGGCGAGGTCGCGTCGAGCGGCATGACCGGGCAGGATATGCGCTTGTGAGTGAGAACGGCGACCGCATCGCGCCCGGCAAGGGCCTGCTCGACGGGCTCGCGGTCACCTTCAAGACGATGACCCGGCGCTCCACCACCCAGCAGTACCCCGACGTCGAGCCCGATCTCCCACCGCGCTCCCGCGGTGTGATCGCGCTGCTCGAGGAGAACTGCACGGTCTGCATGCTCTGTGCCCGTGAGTGTCCCGACTGGTGCATCTACATCGACTCGCACAAGGAGGAGGTCGTCGTTCCGGGCGCCGCGCGGGCCCGCCAGCGCAACGTGCTGGACAAGTTCGACATCGACTTCTCCCTCTGCATGTATTGCGGGATCTGCATCGAGGTCTGCCCGTTCGACGCGCTGCACTGGACCCCCGAGTTCGAGTACGCGGAGACCGACGTCCTCTCGCTGCTGCACGACAAGGACCGGCTGGGCGAGTGGATGCGCACGGTTCCTCCGCCGCCGGCTCACGACGTGCTCGGCGAACCTTCCAAGGAGGAGGCAACCGCAGCCCGCAAGGCCGCAGGCCCGGGCGCGGCAACAGCCGCAAAAACCGCAAGACCCGCCTCGGTACGGGCTACGCCATCTCGCCCGGCGCAAGAGGTCGAACCGGCTCCGGAGCCGGAGCAGTGACCGTCGCGGACGTGCTGCTGCTGGCCCTCGGCGCCGTGGCAGTCGGTTCCGGCGCGCTCGTCGTCACCAGCAGCCACCTGGTCCGCTCCGGCCTCTACCTGGTCGTCAGCCTGGGCGCGATCGCCGGCCTCTACCTGGTCCTCGGCGCCGAGCTGGTCGCCTGGGTGCAGGTGCTCGTCTACGTCGGCGCGGTCGTCGTGCTGCTGCTGTTCGCGGTGATGCTGACCCGCGCCCCGATCGGCCCCTCCACCGACCTGGACCGTCCCGCTCTCCCGGCCGCCCTGATCGGCGGCGGCGTCGGGATCGGCCTGACCGCGCTCTTCATCGACGCCTTCCGCTGGGTGAAGTACCCGAGCCCGGAACCCGGCACCGCGGAACGGCTCGGCGAGCAGATCTTCGGCGCCTGGGTGCTCCCGTTCGAGGTGCTCTCGATCCTGCTGCTCTCCGCGCTGGTCGGCGCGATCATCCTGTCCCGCCCCGACCTGGGCGCCCGGAGCGCGGACGAGGAGCACGCCTGATGCACGTCGTCATCCCGTACGTGGTGGGCGCGCTCCTGTTCGCCCTGGGCGTCTACGGCGTGCTGCGCCGCCGCAACGCGATCCTGGTGCTGATGGCGGTCGAGCTGATGCTCAACGCGGTGAACCTGATCCTGATCACCGCCGACGTCTCGCTGCGGGCCGTCACCGGCGGGGTCTTCACGCTCTTCGTGATCGTGCTGGCCGCCGCCGAGGTGGGTGTCGGGCTCGCCATCGTGCTGCAGTACTACCGGATGCGCCGGGCCGTCGCGATCGACGAGGTGCCGCTGGCCGCCGACGAGGAGCGGGTGACCGGGTGAGCGTCGACACTCTTGGGCCGCTGCTGCCGCTCGTACCCCTGCTTGCGGGCCTGATCGGTCTCCTGCTGCGGCCCGGCGACGGCGATGCCGGGCGGCGCCGGCTGGCGGCCGCGCTCGGTGTCGCGGGCGCCGGTCTGGCCGTGCTCTTCGCGTTCATGGTCGCGCTGGACCCGGCCGAACCGTCCGGCGATCCCTTCATCGATCCCTACGACACCGGCCTCACTCTGGGCGCCTTCGGCGAGCTGACGATCCGGTTCAGCACGATGATCGGGCCCGGCGCGGCCTATGTGGCGCTGGCCGTCGCGGTGGTCGCGCTGCTCGTGCAGGTCTACTCGATCGCTTACCTGCACGACGACCCGCGCTACGCGCCGTACGCGGCCCAGATCAGCCTCTTCACCGGCGCGATGCTCCTGGTCGTCACCACCAGCGACCTGATCGTGCTGCTGATCGGCTGGGAGGTGATGGGCGCCTGCTCCTACCTGCTGATCGGGCACGACCGGCGGCTGCCCGAGGCCCCGGCCGCCGCGGTGAAGGCGTTCCTGGTCACCCGGGTGGGTGACGTCGGCTTCCTGCTCGGCATCGCCGTGCTGATCTCGGACGCCGGCAGCACGTACCTCGGCACGGTTCTGGCCCACGACTACTCGGCCGGAACGCTGACCGCCGCGCTGCTGCTGATCCTGGCCGGGGTGGCCGGCAAGAGCGCGCAGTTCCCGCTGCACACCTGGCTGCCGGACGCGATGGCCGGCCCCACCCCGATCTCCGCGCTGATCCACGCGGCGACGATGGTCGCGGCCGGCGTCTACGTCGTCTTCCGCCTCTACCCGCTGTTCGAGCAGTCGCCGACCGCGCTCGCCGTCCTCGGCGTGCTGGCCGCGATCACCATCCTGCTCGGCGCCCTGTCCGCGACCGCCCAGGACGACCTGAAACGGGTGCTGGCCTGGTCGACGGTCTCCCAGATCGGCTACATGACCGGTGCGCTGGCCGTCGGCTCGCCCGCCGCCGCGCTGTTCCACCTGCTCACCCACGCCGCGTTCAAGGCGCTGCTGTTCCTCGCGGCGGGCGCGGTGATCCACGCAGTCGGCACCAACCTGCTGTCCCGGATGGGCGGCCTGCGGGAGCACATGCCGGTCACCTTCTGGTCGTTCGTGATCGGCCTGGGCGCGCTGGCCGGCGTCCCACCGCTGGCCGGCTTCTGGTCCAAGGAGACCGTGCTGACCGCGGCCGCGCACGCCACCGAGGGCGGCGAGCCGGTGCCGGCCTGGGCCGGGTGGGTGGTCTGGCTGGCCGCGCTGCTCGCCGTGGGCATCACGGCGTGGTACGCGACGCGCCTCCTCCTGCGAGCCTTCTTCGGGGTCTCCCGCGCCCACGGTGTCGACGGGCCGGACTGGGAGATCGGTTTCGACGATGCGCGCTACCACCGGCCGGCCGTGCCGCACGACCCGCCCTCACTGATGCTCGTCCCGTTGCTGGTGCTCTGCATCCCGTCCGCGCTGCTCGGCCTGGCCGCCTTCGCGCCCGGCTTCCGCACCGGCCTGGAGCTCGAGGAGCCCCACCTGGGCGTCGCGATCGCGCTGCCGATGCTGCTGCTGGTGACCGGTGTCGGCACCGCGTGGTGGCTCTGGCGGGCGGTGCCCGGCGTCGACCCGGCACTGGCCCTGGGCCGGGCCGGGCCGTTCTTCGCCGCCGGGTTCCGGCTCGACGACGTGCAGCACCGCCTGGTCGTGGTCCCGGTCCGCGCGCTGGCCCGGCTGGTCACCGCCACCGACGAGCGGGTGGTCGACGGCGCGGTGATGGGCGCCGGCTCCTCCACCCGTCGCCTCGGCGGCCTGCTCGCCGGCGCACACCGGGTGGCCCTGCCGGCCGCCGCCGTCGCCGTCTGCACCGGCGCTCTCGTGCTCGCCGCCGTCGCGTGGTTGGGAGCCCTGGCATGAGTTACGAATCCTTCAGCACCACCGGCACGGTCTGGCCGGGGATCCTCCTCGCGGTGCTCCTGGTTCCGGCTCTCGGTGCTGCCGTCGTCGCCCTGATGCCGCGACGTGGCGACGACCGTTCGGCCCGTGTGGTGGCGACGGTGTTCGCCGCAGTCACCTTCCTACTCACGCTGACCCTGGGCCTGCCGGTCGGGGAGACCGAGTTCGGCTGGTTCACCTACGGTCCGGGCGGGCCGGCGCTGATCCCGTGGCTCGATCTGCAGTTCGACTGGGTGCCGGCGCTCGGGCTCTCCTTCCACCTCGGGGTGGACGGGATCTCGTACCCGTTGGTGGTGTTGACCGGGCTGCTCACGCTGCTCTGCTGCGCGTACACGATCAAGAAAGTGCCGGACGGCGGCTCCGGCCGGAGCCTGGCCGCGTTGCTGCTGGTCCTCGAGGTCGGCATCCTCGGCACCTTCCTGGCCCTGGACCTGATCCTGTTCTTCGTCTTCTTCGAGATCGTCCTGCTGCCGATGTACGCCGTGATCGCCGGCTGGGGCGGCCCGAACCGGCGCGCGGCGGCCCGCAAATTCGTCCTCTACACCCTCGCCGGCTCAGTCCTGCTGCTGCTCGGCGTGGTCACCGTGGTCGCCGACGCGGGCACCGGCGACCTGATGGAGCTGACCGGCGCCAGCCCGCTCGGCCGGACCACCCAGGCGATCGCGTTCACCCTGCTGCTGCTGGCCTTCGCGGTGAAGGCGCCGCTCTGGCCGCTGCACAGCTGGCTCCCGGACGCGCACACCGAGGCGCCCACGGTCGGCTCGGTGATCCTGGCCGGCGTGCTGCTCAAAATGGGCACCTACGGCCTGATCCGGGTCGGGCTCGGCGTGGCCCCGGACGCCGCCGAAGCGGCCGGCCCGATCCTCGGCCTGTTCGCCGTCCTCGCGATCATCTTCGGCTCGCTGATCTGCCTGCGTCAGTTCGAACTGAAACGCCTGATCGCCTACTCCAGCGTCGGCCACATGGGTTTCGTCCTGCTCGGCATCGCCACCTTCACCGAGGCCGGCATCCAGGCCGCGCTGATCGGCAACATCGCGCACGGCCTGATCACCGGCCTGCTCTTCTTCCTGGTCGGCACGATCAAGGACCGGGCCGGCACCGGCTCGCTGAACCAACTGAGTGGCCTTCGCGAGTCCGCCCCACGCCTGGCCGGCCTGCTCGGCTTCGCCGCGATCGCCTCACTCGGCCTGCCCGGCTTGGCCGGCTTCTGGGGCGAGGCGTTCGCCGTCGTCGCCGCCGTCCAGGTCGGCGGGCCGTACTGGCTCACCCTGGCCGCCATCGCCGCCGTCGGCGGCGCGCTCACCGCGGCCTACTTCCTGCGCCTGCTGCGGCAGGTCACCCACGGTCCAGCCACCCCCGAGGTACGCGCATTGCGCCCCTCGATCACCGGCAGCGAGTGGTTCGCGTGGGCGCCGCTGATCGCGCTCACCCTGGCTGTCGGCCTGGCCCCGGCGCTGGTGCTGGCGAACACGTCCGCGCCGATCCTCGGAATCCTGGCAGGTACACCGTGAGCAGCCAGTCCATCGACCACGCCGCGCTGCTCCCGCTCTACGCCGCGGCGGCCACCGCGCTCCTCGCCTTCCTGACCGACCTGTTCATCGCCAGGCGCCCCGCCGTCCTAGCGGTCACCGCCCTGGGCACCCTCGCCACCGCAGCCGGCGCGCTGCTCACCGGCGACCGCTCCGGCACGTTCTGCCTGGCCGGCGCCGAGGCCTGTTCCTGGGTGCCGACTTGGCCGGCCGCAGTGACCGCAGTGCTCTTCGCCGGCCTGACCGCCGGCGTCCTGGCCCTCTCCGCGCCGGCCCTACGCCTGGGCGTCGCACCGGCCGGCGAGTTCTGCTTCTTGCTGGCCTGCTCCATGACCGGCGGCGTCACGGTCGCCTACGCGGGCGACCTGATCACCCTGATCGTCGGCCTGGAGACCCTGACCCTCCCGCTGTACGTACTGGTCGGCCTCCGCCGCTTCGCCCCCGGCGAGCGGGTCACCACCGACGCCGCCTCCGCCTCGGTCACGTTCTTCCTGATCAGCGTCGTCTCCACCGCGATCGCCCTGCTCGGCGCCGCCCTCACCTACGCCTCCACCGGAGCCGTCCACCTGGCCCTCCTCGGCACACCGCCCCCCACCACCGCCGGCGCCGCGCCGGGTGCCGTCGCGCCGGGTGCCGTCGCGCCGGGTGTCGTCGCGCCGGGTGCCGTCGCGCCGGGTGTCGTCGCGCCGGGTGCCGTCGCGCCGGGTGCCGTCGCGCCGGATGCCGTCGCGCCGGGTGCCGCCGCGCCCGGCGGGCTGGAAGCGCTCCCCGGTGGCGCTGTGCCCGCCGGGCTGGAAGCAATCGCCGCAGTCGGTGCGGCCCTGCTGGTGATCGGCCTGGCCTTCAAGGTCGCCGCGGTGCCGCTGCACGCCTGGGCCCCCGCCACCTACGACGGCGCCCCGGTCCCGGTAGCCGCCTACCTCTCCACCGCCTCCAAACTCGGCGGCATCCTGGCCCTGGCCGCCATCGTGTCCCGTCTGGACACCGCTATCGTCGTCGCCGTACTCGCCGTACTCACCATGACCGTCGGCAACCTGGTCGCCCTCCGCCAGACCCGGATGGTCCGTCTGCTCGCCTGGTCCTCGGTAGCCCAGGCCGGCTACATCCTGGCCGCCCTGGCCCTCGGCGCCGCCGGAGTGGTGGCCGCCCTCGCCTACGCCGCCTTCTTCGTAGTCCTCGAACTCATCGCCTTCGGCGTGGTAGTGGCGCTGCGCCCGCCCACAGCCGACGGCGGCGAACTGACCGACTACCGCGGCGCCGCCCGCCGCTCCCCGTGGCTGGGCGCCGCCATGGTGCTGGCCCTGGCCGGTCTGGCCGGCCTCCCCCCGGGCCTGGCCGGCCTGTTCGCCAAACTCTTCGTAGTCGAAGCCCTGGTCCAGGAGAACTGGACCTGGCTGGCCGGCGTAGTCCTGATCAACGCAGTGATCGCCCTGGCCTACTACGTCCGGGTAGGCGCCCTCCTCTACACCGCCCCCGCTCACGCGGACCCGGTCCCCGCACCCACCCGCCCCGCCCTACCGGTGCCCCGCCCCGTAGCCGCCGCCCTGATCGGCGCCGTAGCCGTCGCCGTCCTGCTCGGCTTCGCCCCCCAACTCCTCTTCAACAGCCTGACCTGACCCACCAGCAGTGGCAGCCGGTGTGGCCGACGGCTGGCGGGGCTCAGCCGTAGCGCATGCAGGTTTTCGGGCGCTGGTAGCCGGCATGGCCGACGGCTGGCGGGGCTCAGCCGTAGCGCATGCAGGTATTCGGGCGGTGGTAACCGGCATGGCCGACGGCTGGCCGCGCCCAGCCGTAGCCCATCCAGGCAAACAAGCCGCCACAGCCAGCCCGAGCGACGGCTAGCAGCCCGAGCGACGGCTAGGCCAAGCGGCCCGCAGACCAGACCAACTTCTCCGGCCATGACCTCGCGCGAAGCGCCAGCCCCAACGCCGCGACCCACCCGCGCCCCAGCCGCACCGACCCCCACGGCTCAGCAACGCCGCCCACCCGGCATTCATTGATCAACTACCTACAGCGAACTCACAGCGCATTCCCGGATGAACACGCAGTTGATCAATGTTCCTTTGAGTGCGGGCCACAAGCCCGCAAGTCAAAGGAGTGAACGTTGCACAGCCACCACAATGGCCTGAAAACCGCCGCTCTACTGGGTCTGCTCACAGGCCTGATCCTGGCCGTGGGTTACTGGCTCGGTGGCAGCGCCGGCCTGATCATCGCCGTGCTCATCTCGCTGGCGACGAACGCCGTCAGCTACTTCTACTCCGACAAGATCGCGCTGCGGTCGATGCGCGCACAGCCGGTCAGCGAGGCCGAGTTCCCCGAGCTCTACCAGATCGTCCGCGAGCTGGCGACCGAGGCCGGGCAGCCGATGCCTCGCCTCTACGTCTCCCCGTCGATGCAGCCCAACGCTTTCGCGACGGGACGCAACCCGCAGCACGCCGCGGTCGCGGTGACCGTCGGAATCACCCGCATCCTCACCCTGCGTGAGCTGCGCGGTGTCATTGGCCACGAGCTCTCCCACGTCTACAACCGCGACATCCTGATCTCCAGTGTCGCGGCGGGCCTGGCCGGCATCGTCACGATCTTCGCCCAGCTGGCGATCTTCCTGCCGTTCGGCGGTTCGGATGACGAGGACGGCCCGAACCCGGCCGCCGCGCTGATGATGCTGATTCTCGGCCCGCTGGCCGCGTCCATCATTCAGCTGGCGATCAGCCGGAACCGTGAGTTCCAGGCGGACGCCTCCGGCGCCACGCTGACCGGCGATCCGCTCGCCCTGGCCAGTGCCTTGGAGAAGATCCATTACGGTACGCAGCGCGCGCCGCTGCCGGCCGACGGTCAATTGACCAGCACCGCCCACCTGATGATCGCCAACCCGTTCCGCGGCGGTGGCCTGTCGTCGATGTTCGCGACGCACCCGCCGATGGCGGAGCGGATCCGCCGCCTGCACCAGCAGGCCTCGCTGACCTCTCCTCGCGTGCGCTGACCCCCCGGGCGCACCCACCGGCTCACCGTCCCGTTCCCCCGGCGGGACGGTGAGCCGCGTGACATCCGGCCCTGTTTCAGGGCTGTTAACAGAACCTCCGGCGTTAGCATCGGGAGCCGTTTCACTCGTTACCGCTGGAGGTTCCCCCGTGACCGCATTGCGTCAGTACCTTGGCGTGTGGCAGATGCCGGGCGGTCGGGTTCTGCTGGTGGTCGGCATCCTGGCCCGGCTCGGCATCGGGATGACCCCGCTCGCACTTCTCCTGCTCGTCGAGCAGACCACCGGGCGGTATGCGGCGGCCGGTCTGGCCGGCGGCGTCTACGCGCTGGCCGGGGCAGCGGTGAGCCCGATCGCGGGCCGGCTGGCCGACCGGATCGGGGCGGCTCCCATCCTGCTCGCGACGGCCGTGCTCCACCCGCTGGCCCTGGCCGCTCTGCTGCTGGCCAGCCGGGGCGGAGCCGACGCCCTCGAGTGGATCTTCGTGGCCTCCGCGGCGGCCGGCGCGACGTACCCTCCGTTGACCGCGGCGATCCGTCGCGCCTGGACCGACATGACCGCGGCCGGCAGTGGCCGGCACGGCCTGCGCCCGGCCGCCCTGGCCGCCGAGACCTCGCTGTTCGAGCTGGTCTTCGTGCTCGGCCCGATGCTCGTCTCGGCGTTCCTGGTGATCACCGGTCAGCCCGGCTCGGCGCTGATCAGCGCCGCGGTGGCCACCCTGGTCGGCACCGCCTGGATCGCCCGCCTGCCGGTGATGCGGCACCGCGGTGCACACCCGGACGAGCACACCGCCAAGGGTCTGGGCCCGCTGCGGGTCGGCGGCTTCCCGGCTCTGCTGGTCTGTGTCACCGCCCTCGGTGTCGCGTTCGGCGCGGCTGGCGTGATCGTCCCGGCGTACGCGTCGGAGCACGGCGGCGGCGAGGCGCTCGGCGGCGTACTCCTCGGTGTCTGGGGTCTGGGCAGCGCTGTCGGTGGTATCTGGTTCGGCACCCGGCGCCCGGCGATGACCCTGACCCGCCAGTTTGCCTGGCTGCTCACCGCGGTCTCGGCGAGCTTCCTGGTGCTGGCGTTCATGCCGAGCCCGTTCTATCTCGGGCTGGCGCTGGTTCTCGGCGGCGCGACCATCGCGCCGGCGCTGACCGTGGAGAACAACCTGGTCGGCCGGATCGCTCCGGCGGGCATGCTGAACGAGGCGTACACCTGGATGGTGACTGTGTCGGTCTCCGGCAGCGCGGCCGGCGGCGCGCTGGCCGGCGTGATCGTCGACCAGCCGGGCGGGCTGCCGTGGGCGTTCGCTTTCGCGGCCGGAGTGCTGCTGATCGGGGCCGCGGTCGCCGCGCTTCCGGAGGGCTCGATGGCCCGCGCCGATCAGCGAGCGGCGGAGCTGGTGTGACGGTTGCCACATTCGGGATCCGGTATCCGCAGAGCTGACTTGTACCGAATATGACCGCTCCGAACCGCGTCCCGCTCTCCGTGCTCGACCTGGCCACCGTCCGCGAGGGACATGGCAGCGCCGACGCGTTGCGCGGCACGATCGAGATCGCCAAGACCGCCGACGAGCTCGGGTACGCGCGATTCTGGGTCGCCGAGCACCACAACATGCCGGCCGTCGCGTCCACCTCGCCGCCGGTCCTGATCGGCGCCGTCGCTGCCAATACCCGTCAGATCCGGGTCGGCTCCGGCGGCGTGATGCTGCCGAACCACATGCCGTTCGTGGTCGCCGAGCAGTTCGCCCTGCTGGAGGCGCTCTACCCGGACCGGATCGACCTCGGCATCGGGCGGGCGCCGGGCACCGACCAGGCGACCGCGGCCGCGCTGCGAGGCGTCTCGCCCTATCTGACCGTCGAGCAGTTCCCGGAGCACCTGCAGACGCTGCTCGGCCTGCTCGGCGACGAGCGCGTTCCGGAACCGCCCCGGCTGAAGGCGACGCCGGCCGCGGAGACCTTCCCCGAGGTGTGGATGCTCGGCTCCTCGACGTACGGGGCGCAGGTCGCCGCCGCTCTCGGGCTGCCGTTCTGCTACGCGTACCACTTCGCGATGAGCTCGGACGTGGACGGCGCGCTGCGCCTCTACCGGGACGGTTTCCAGCCCTCACCCCGCTACCCACGACCGCACGCCATGGTGAGCGCCTCGGTGATCGCGGCCGAGACCACCGAGGAGGCCCAGTATCTGGCCGGTCCGAGCCGGATCATGGCGTTGAGCCTGCGTACCGGCCGGCTCGGCCCGATGGTCTCGCCGGAGACGGCCGCCCGCGCCGAGCTCTCCGACCTGGACCGGGCGATGCTCGAGTCGCTGCCCGGGACCCAGTACGCGGGCACCGCCGAGGAGGTCGTGGCCGGCCTCGACGCCCTGGTGCAGCGCACCGGAGCCGACGAGTTGATCCTGGCCGGCTCGGCGTACGACCCGGCCACCCGGCAGGAGAGCCTGGCCCGGATCGCCAAGGTGTGGGGTCTTTAATCGAATGCGGGCGATGTCGTGGGCGGACAGGATGAGGCGATGGCCTGGACGCTGACCACGGATCTCGAGCAGTTCATCGCGACCGCAGGGAGATTCCTGCGGTCCGAGCCGGTCCGGCACACCGTCTTCCTCACCCTGATCGAGGGCTTGCGGTCGCAGGGCCCGCATGTGTACGGACCTCAGGCGCCCCATTTCGGCTGGTGGAGCCCGCCTGCCGACGAGGTCTGCGGTGCTCTGATCCACACTCCGCCGTTCCCGGTCATGTTCACCGAGCTGCCCGCGGAAGCCGTTCCGGCCGCCGTCGGCGCGCTCGCGGGTCATCCGCTGAGCGGAGCCAACCTGCTTGCCGGTGACGTCGCCGCGTTCACCGCCGGCTGGCAGGAGCGGACCGGGGTGAAGGCGAGCGCGGGTATGCGTACCCGACTGTTTCGTCTGGATCGTCTGATCTCGCCGGACCCGGCGCCGACCGGCGGAGCGCGCCCCGCCACCGAGGCCGACCGGGCCCTGCTGATCGACTGGCTCGACACCTACCACGAGTACATCGGTGAGCAGCCGCCCGACCTCGAGGCCATGGTCGACGCCCGCCTGGAGTCCGGTGGCGTCACGCTCTGGGAGGACGGGGGAGTGCCGGTCGCCCTGGCGATCCGGTCGCGCCCGGAGGCCGGCATGGTCCGGATCCAGACCGTCTACACCCCGGCCGAACACCGTCGGCGCGGATACGGCGCCGGAGTCACCACAGCCGCCACGCAGGCCGCCCTGGATGCCGGGGCGACCGATGTCGTGCTCTTCACCGACCTGGCCAATCCGACCAGCAATGCCCTCTACCCCCGGCTGGGCTACCGGCCGATCGAAGACCGAGCGGTGGTGAAATTCCCGTCATGACCAGCGGAATCGTCCTGTCCCTCAACGTCGGGTCAGCCGAGCACAACCCGGCCAAACCGGTGGGCAAGACCGGTATCGGCAAGCAGCCGGTCGACTACGCGGTGGCCGTCCGCCCGCCCGGTCCGAAGACCACCGGCCTGCACAGCGGCCTGGTCGGCGACTTCATCGGGGACATCAAGCACCACGGCGGTGACGACCAGGCGGTGTACGCGTACGCCATCGAGGACTACGCCTGGTGGGCCACCGAGCTGGGCCGGGACGACCTGGTGCCGGGCCTGTTCGGGGAGAACCTGACCACCGAGGGCATCGACGCCAACGACGCCGTCATCGGCGAACGCTGGCACATCGGCGCCGACCTGGTCCTGCAGCCCACCTTCGGCCGCATCCCGTGCGCCACCTTCCAGCACCGGATGGGCGAGCGGCGCTGGATCAAGCGCTTCGCCGAGGCCAACCGCACCGGCGTCTACCTGCGCATCGTGACGCCGGGGGAGGTGCGCGCCGGCGATCGCATCGAGGTGACCGACCGCCCGGCGCACGGCCTCACCATCGGCGAGGCGTTCGGCATCTACATGCACGACTCGTCCCGCCTCGCCCGGCTCCTGGACGCTGAGGAACTGCCGGACGGCATGCGCGACGAGATCGAGAAGCGCCTGGCCCGCTCACCTCAGTAACCTGCGGGCGGTCCGCCACAGCCGGGTCCGGCGTAGCCACGGCACCGATTTGACGGGCTTGGCCGGCTTGGCCGCGGGCGGGGCGGTGACCCGGGTGTAGGTCGCGGTGGTCACCGGCCCGACCGTCTTGGGCTCCAGCTGCTCCGACGCCACCGCCAGATAGGTGAACTGCCGCAGCACGCCCTGGTCGGCGCGACCCTTGCGGACCGCGCTGGTCAGGGCTTTCTCGACCGCATCCCGGCGGATCAACCGGGCGATCGGCCCCTGCGCGGTGTCCACCAGGTCGGCGATCACCCGCACGCCGTCGCCCTCCCAGATCCGGGTAGCGGTCGACCTACCCGTGGTCACGCTGACGAACGGCACCTCGGCCCACTCCGGGACGAGGCGTGCGATCAGGCCGTTGTGCAGCAGCCGCTCGCGCTTCTGCTCCGCGGTCAGCCCGAACGTGGCGGCGACGAAACCGGGCGACAGGAACGGGGTGACCGAGCCGATCGAGTACGCCGACGTGTACCACCGGCGGACCCGCTCGACGAGGTAGATGTAGTCGATCAGGTGCAGGCCGCTCAGCCCGATCTCTTTCGCGTGGTCCAGCAGGCCGGTGATCCGTTGGTGTTCGGCGGCGTACGCGCTCTCCGCGACGAGGTCCTTCGACACCGCACCCATCAGCCGGGCCAGCGCCTCCTCCTCCGGCGTGCGGCTCCCGTCGGCCGGATACCAGTACCCCGAACTGAGCTCACCCGCGGCACCGGAGAACCGGGCCGCCGGGGCGTCGTCGCCGAGCCGGTCCCGCACGGCGGCCCTTACGAGGAACGTCGCCGGGAACTGGTAGTCGTACAGGCGCTGCAACCGTTCCGTACGCTCGCGCAGCCCGCTTTTCAGGACATTGGCCGGAGCACCCGACTTGAACAGCCGGTGCTCCACCTCCATCCCGCGTTTCTCCCGCAGAATCCGGACCAGCTCGCACGCGACCTCGCCCTCGGCCACGGTGTCCTCGTTGGTGGAGAGCCGCGGCAGCCGCCCGGCCGCGATCAGTGACGCCGCGATGAGCCGCGAGTCCTTGCCACCGGACAACCCCATCGAGATCGGGTCGGTGAACAACTCGCTGATGCTGCCCGCGGTGTGGACGATCGACTCCGCGGCCAGATCCAGCGACTCCGCGAGCGGCCGTCCCTGGCCCGCGTACCCGGCCAGCACCACGTCATCGACGCTGTACCTGTTCTCGGTGACCAGATCCCACCCACCACCGGCCCGCCGCTGTCCGGTGACCCGCTCGCCCGGCCGCAACAGCCGCGCACCCCGTACGGGCGAATAGTCGCCGCCGAAGTTCCCGCACACCGCGTAGGACCCCCAGGCGTCGAGATCGGGTTCCACGCTGCCGTGCAGGAAGGCCGCCAGCAGCCCGGGCCGGCTGCAGAACGCTGTGATCCCGTCAGCCGTCCCGGTGAACAGGCGGCACATCCCGATCCAGTCCTGCTGCACCGCGAACCGCTGATCCCCGTCCAGAGCGACCAGCCCGAACGGCGGAACCACGTCCCGGTGAATGTCCACCCCGGCGAGCAGCTGCCGGGCCAGCCCGACCGGCCCACCGGCGACCTCCACGCCGACCGGCAGACCCAGCGACAACGCGGTGACACTTCCGTCGGTAGCGCACAGCGGCCACTGGTAGCCCCCGTGCTCACTGCGATGCAGGAAGGTGACGCCCCAGTCCACACCACCGAACTCCCGGCTGACGTACGTCTCCGGCACCAACGCCGAAACAGCTGCTCTAAAGCGGTCCTGAGCAGCGCGAACGGCGCCCTCGGACAGCTGGCCCCGGCGGAACCAGGCAAGGACTACGTACATGGCCCCCTACAACCCAAAGATTGATAGTGGTGATCGGGCACATGAACGTAGTGTTTCGCCGCAACTTTTACTGCCCCGCGGCGCGGGCCTCAAGGCACGAAAATGGCCCCTCCCTGCCGGACCGGCTGGTGAGGGGCCTCTCGTGCCTGTTGGTGGCGGGTAGAGGATTCGAACCTCTGTAGCTTTCGCGACGGATTTACAGTCCGCTCCCATTGGCCGCTCGGGCAACCCGCCTGGGCAACCACCGCGGTTCCCCGCGGCAGCGGACATCAGAATAGCCGTACCGCGGACCGCCTCCGCAACCGGGTACGGTCGGCATGTCGCGGGGCCGCGAAGTCCCGCCGCACACATCGATTGAAGCCCAGCCGCAGGAGTCTGATCATGGCAGCCAACCCGTCGTTCGACATCGTGAGCAAGGTCGACCGGCAGGAGGTCGACAACGCTTTCAACCAGGCGGAGAAGGAGCTGAGCACCCGGTTCGACTTCCGGGGCACCGGCACCGCTCTCGCCAAGTCGGGGGAGGCGTTCACCATCACCTCGGAGACGGAGGAGCGGGCCACCGCCGCGCTCGACGTCTTCAAGGAGAAGCTGGTGAAGCGGAACATCTCGCTGAAGTCCCTGGACGCGGGGGAGCCGCGCCAGTCCGGCAAGACCTACAAGATCGACCTCAAGGTCGTCGAGGGCATCGAGACCGACAAGGCCAAGGCGATCAGCAAGAAGATCCGTGACGAGGGTCCGAAGGGTGTGCAGGCCCAGATCCAGGGCGACCAGCTGCGGGTCACCGGCAAGAAGCGGGACGACCTGCAGGCCGTGATCGCCCTGCTGAAGCAGGAGGACTTCGGCGTCGCCCTGCAGTTCACCAATTACCGCTGACCGGAGCCGGCCGGCCCGCACACTGGGCCCATGGGTTCCGCGGTGCTGGGCGGCGTTCTCGGGCTGGCGCTGGTGGTGTTCGGCGCGCGGATGCTGATGACGAGCCGCGCGCCCGCCATGCTCGAGCGGTCGTTCCGGACCGCTCGGGAGGCCGGCTCCTATCACCTGCTCTTCGGGGCCGCTCTGCTGATTTTCGTGGTCGGCGCGCGGCTGCCCGGCGCGCGCACCGGGTCGGTTACCGCTACGTTCGCTCTGGTGCTGGTCGCTGTCGCCGTGGTGCGGTTCCGGCCGCGCGGCCGGAGACGGGACGACGAGTGACGGCTGGGAGGCCTTGGTGATCGACCCGGTGGTGGACGAGCAGTGGGTGCGGGCCCAGGGTGACGCCGTGGTCCTGGCCGACGTCCGGTGGTATCTGGACGGGCGGTCCGGCCGTGCGGCGTACCAGGAAGGGCATCTCCCCGGCGCCGTCTTCATCGACCTGGACACCGCGCTGGCCCGCCCGGCCTCGCCGGCCGAGGGCCGGCATCCACTTCCGGATCCGGGGACTTTCGCGGCAGCGATGGCTGCGGCCGGCATCGGCGACGACAACCCCGTGATTGCGTACGACGACGCGGGCGGAGTGGTCGCCGCAAGGCTGGTCTGGATGCTGCGATCGATCGGGCACGACGCCGCGCTGCTCGACGGTGGCCTGACCGCCTACTCCGGCGCCCTGACCACCGAAGTCCCGGTGCGCCCCGCGGCCACCTTCACCACCCGCGACTGGCCGGCCGACCGTCTGGCGTCGCTGGACGAGGCAGCGAACGGCCCCGCCGTGGTGCTGGACGCCCGCGACCGTCCCCGCTTCCGCGGCGACACCGAGCCGGTCGACCCGCGCCCCGGCCACATCCCCGGCGCCCGCAACCTGCCCTGTCGGGAGAACGTCGGCGCAGACGGCCGCTTCCTGCCCGTCGAACAGCTCCGCGAACGTTTCGCCGAGGTCGGCGCCGACGGTAGTTCTGAAGTCATCTCCTACTGCGGCTCCGGTGTCACGGCCTGCCACAACCTGATCGCGCTGGAACACGCCGGCCTCGGCGCCGGCCGCCTCTACTCCGGCTCCTGGTCGCAGTACAGCCACACCGACCGCCCAGCCGCCCTCGGCGACTGATCACTCCGCGGTCTCGGCCCAGCCCTGATCCGCGAGCCACCGCTGGTGCGCCTCCCAGGCGGCCTGCTTCGTGGTGCCCAGCGCAGTCCCGATCTGCGTCCAGGAGGCCCCGGCCGCACGCGCCGCGCGCACGGTCGCCTGCCGCCCATAACTGGCTTTGCGCACCAGCACCTCACTGAGCGCCAGCATTTCCAGCGTCTCGTCGAGATTCAGGCCGGGTGTCGCAGTTCCCGGGCGCACAGAAGTGACAGCGTTCTGCATTCGTAGCTCGTTGTATCGAGCGGTGGCAGAGGCGAGGGTGTGCCGCTGCTCCAACTCCTCCGGGATCGTCATGCAGGCATGCTGTCGTCAAGCCAGCCTGACGTCAAGGCCGCATGACACCGGAGTGCGAATTGCCCTCACTTCTGCGCCTAAATCAGGCAGAAAGCCATCAATCCTTGGGGTAGGCGGGGTCGCTGAGACTCAGCCGTTCGGCCATTGTTTGCCGCAGCGGCGGTTCGACCCGCCATTGGACATCCCCAGTCGCACAATTGGTGTGGCAACATCAGTGCCACCGGATCAGAACCCCACGCGCCCTAGGAGCGAATCATGTCTGCACGGAAGGCGAGCCGCATGGCCGGCATGGTTCTGACGCTCGCCGCGCTGCTGGGTTTGGCGGGGCTCGGATTTGCCGACGCCGGCGATCCGACCGCCGCGGTGTACGCGACGCTTGAGTTCCACTGGACCTAGATCGCAGGAGCGACGGCCACCGAGGTTCGCTTGGAGGCGCTGATCAGCGAAGGAGCGCCATGGCCGGTCGTTCGCGATCAGTGCGGCGGTCCGCGCAGTATGCCTGGCTGATCACCAGCCCGTTGGGCTTATTTGCCCTGATTTGTGCCGTCGCGTTCGGTATCGCGTACCCCCAGTGGTACCACGACTGGTTCAGCGGACTGCTGATCCTGGTTCTCTATGTGGTGGCCTCCCTCGCCGTCTTCAACATCGTCATCCGGCGAAGTTCGTTCGACGTGGCGGTGACCGAGGTTCCACTGGTCCTGGGTCTCTTCTACCTGTCACCGTTGATGATGTTGCTCGTCATCACGGTCGGCATCCTCCTGGTGCAGGGGTCGTCGTCTTTCACCCCGGTGAAGATGTGGTTCAACGTCGCCAAGGCGGCGGCCGGCATCGCGGCGGCGCTCCTCGTGATCGAGGCCTTCCCGCCGGTCCGCGGTGCCGGTCCCGGCACCTGGGGGATTCTCTTCACGGCAGCAGCCGTGACACTGCTCGTGCAGTTGGCCGGGGTCGCCGGTGTGGTGGCTCTCACGCAGGGTGCCCGCGCCGGTCAGGATGTCCTGAAAGCCGGGATGCCCGGGCTGGTCATCTCCGGCATCAACCTGGCTGTCGGGCTTCTCTTCCTGATCGCGCTCGAGGCGACGAAGTGGTCCGCGCTTCTGCTGGCGGTCCTGGTCGTCGCCCTGATCCTGGTGCTGCGTTCCTTCGCCGGGTTCTTCCGGCAACATCGCACGCTCGCCGATGTGTACGAGCTGACCCAGGCGATCCGGAAGGAGAGCTCGGACAGCGGTCTGCCGGATGTGCTTCTCGGCCGGGTGCGAGCGTTGATGCGTTCGGAATACGCGACCATCTGGCTCGCGCCGCAAGGCCGGTATCCCGAGGTGCTACTCACTGCTCAGGTGGACAACAAGGGCCTGCTGGACGTGTCGCCCGTGCCGGCTGAGGTTCGCGACCTCGCGATGCGCGAGCAGCGGCCGGTTGCCGTCGGACCGCAGAACAATGAGGCTGAGTACCTGCGGGAATCGCTGCGGGCGGCGCATGTGAAAGACGCCGTCGTCATCCCGCTGCGTTCGGGACAGACGACGATCGGCACACTCGAAACGGTCAACCGGATCGGTGAGGGCCGCGCGTTCCGAGGCAGTGACGTGCAGGTGCTGGAGACGATCGCGGCGCACGTGGCGGTGGCGGTGGAGAACTCCCGCCTTGTCGACCGGCTGCGCCACGACGCTTACCACGACCGTCTGACCGGTATGCCGAACAGGCGCCGGATCGTCGACGCGCTCGCGGAGTCGACGACCGTCCGGGCCGAGGGCGAAGTAGTCGCGGTGATGCTCTTCGACGTCGACGGGCAGCGCAACGTCAACGAGTCGATGGGCCACGCGGCCGGCGACAAGCTGCTCGCCGAGGTGGCCGCCCGGCTGCGCGGGATCGCGGGTTCCGGCGCTCTGGTCGGGCGGATCGGTGGGGACGAGTTCGTCGTCACCCTGCGGGCCGAGAGCATCGAGGCCACCATCGACATCGCCACCCGGATGCGCGAGCGCCTGCGCGGCCCGATGGCTGTCGGCTCCCTCACCCTGGATGTGGACACCGCGGTCGGCGTGTCGGTCTACCCCGACCACGGCACCGACCCGGAGACGCTGCTCCAGCGGGCCGAGCTGGCCGCCAACGCCGCCAAGGTGCTGCCGTACGGTGTGCAGCCCTTCCACCCGGCCCTGGAGTCCCGCGCCGTCCGCCGTCTCGGGATCGCCGCCGACCTGCGGCGCGCTCTGGACAACGGGCAGCTCGAGGTCTACTTCCAGCCCAAGGTGACGCTCGCCGACCGGCACGTCCTCGGCGTCGAGTGCCTGGCCCGCTGGGTGCACCCGGCGCACGGCGAGGTCGCGCCGGAGGACTTCGTGGCGGTCGCCGAGCACACCGGTCAACTGGCACGGCTCACCGAGGTGGTGCTCACCGCCGGCCTGCGCCGGTGCCGCGAGTGGGCGGACGCGGACCGGCCGCTTTCGGTCGCGGTCAACCTGTCCGCTCGTACGCTGCTTGATTCTCGTTTCCCTGATCTGGTCGAGGAGCTGCTGACCGAGCATCGGGTCGGTCCCGGCCAGTTGACCTTCGAGATCTCCGAGCCGGGCATGCTCAGCGACATCGAGCGGGTTCTGCCCACCCTTTACCGGCTGCGTGACCTGGGCGTCCGGCTCAGCGTCGACGATTTCGGGACGGGCGCCTCGTCGCTGGCGTACCTGCGGCAGTGGCCGGTGCACGAGGTGAAGATCGACGACAGCTTCGTGCAGGGGATGGCGACCGACTCGGGTGACCTGGCGATTGTCCGGGCCGTGATCGGTCTCTCCCGCGAGTTCGGTCTCACCGTGGTGGCCGAGGGCGTGGAGAGCGAGCTCACCCTGGATCTGCTCGAGGAGATGGGCTGCGAGATCGGCCAGGGTTACCTGTTCAGCCGCCCCTTGCCGTACGAACGGTTGGAGGCCTGGTTGAGCGCCCAGACCGAGCCGGAATCGACTCCCACGGGTGAGGTCCGAAGGCTCCGCGCAGTGATCTGACCTGCGATTTCAGGGGAAGGGGGGTACTGATTTCACGCCCGCCGACCGGCCGTGTAGTCTTACTCCTGCAGCGAGCGAGTGATCGCAAGCGCAAGCCCCCTTAGCTCAGTCGGCAGAGCGTCTCCATGGTAAGGAGAAGGTCTACGGTTCGATTCCGTAAGGGGGCTCTACCGGGTTCGTTCCCGCCCCGCCGGCGATGAACTTGAGCCTGGCTCGGCGGTGTAGCTCAGATGGCAGAGCAAGCGGCTCATAATCGCTGTGTCGCCGGTTCAAGTCCGGCCACCGCTACTTTTCGTGAGACCCCACCCGGGGCCCCACTTTGCAGAGCGACGGTCTGTGCGTCTACGCTGGTTCGTCGTCAGTTAGAACCCCGTTAGCAGGAAGGCACCCCGCCGTGGCCAAGGCGACCGACGTCCGTCCGAAGATCACCCTGGCGTGTACGGAGTGCAAGGACCGGAACTACATCACCAAGAAGAACCGGCGTAACGACCCCGACCGCATTGAGCTGAAGAAGTTCTGCCCGCGCGACGGGAAGCACACCCTGCACCGCGAAACGCGCTGAGCGTACAAAAACTCAAGATCTTCCCTGCGCCGTCCAGATCTCGATCTGGGCGGCGCAGAGTAGTTTGTGGGCATGCCTCTGGACCAATCCTTTGTGGGCCGCTCCTGGCCGCCCACCGAGCCCTACCTCGTGGGCCGCGAGAAGATCCGTGAGTTCGCCCGGGCGATCGGCGCCACCGAGGCGGAGTATCACGACCCCGAGGCGGCTCGGGCGCTCGGTTACGCGGATGTGGTGGCCCCGCCCACCTTCCCGGTCGCGATCACGATGGCGGCCAGCCGGCAGGTCATCGCCGACCCGGCGCTCGGTCTGGACTACAGCCGGGTCGTGCACGGCGACCAGAAGTTCGCCTACACCCGGCCGGTCGTCGCCGGCGACACTCTGGTCTGTGTGAATTCGGTCGACGAGATCACCAGCCGGGGCGGGCACTCGTTCATCACCACCCGCACCGACGTGACCACCGAGGCCAGCGAGCCGGTCGTCACGGTCTGGTCGAAGCTGGTCCAGCGCGGCGAGGAGGCGTGATGACGGACGTTTCGGAGCCGCAGACCTTCCGGGTGACCCGGGCGGATCTGGTCCGCTACGCGGGTGCCTCGGGGGACTTCAACCCGATCCACTGGAGTGACCGGATCGCCACCGGCGTCGGGCTGCCGGGTGTCATCGCCCACGGCATGTTCACCATGGCCCTGGTCGGTCGCGCCGTGACCGCGTGGGCCGGCGCGGCGGACGCGGTCGTCGAGTTCAGCGTGCGGTTCAGCCGCCCGGTTCCGGTGCCGGACACCGACGAGGGCACCGAGGTCGTCGTGACCGCGGCGGTCAAGGAGGTGACCGCCGAGGGACACACCCGGCTGAGTCTCACTGCCACGTGCAACGGCGACAAGGTACTGTCCTTGGCGCAGGCGCTTGTCAGGAAGCGGTAGCCCGGGTTGGGAGAACGCCGGGCGTACCCGTACACTGGTGCGCCGTGGGGCTCTGAGTCGTAACTGACGCAGGTCTCGCAAAGGGGTGTAGCTCAATTGGCAGAGCAGCGGTCTCCAAAACCGCAGGCTGCAGGTTCAAGTCCTGTCACCCCTGCGCAATCCTCCTCGACGTGCCCGCCCGGTGCGCGGTTCGCACAAATTCCGCGTCCGGTCGAGCGCTGACGGGAACATCAGTACCACCGACGACGGAAGTAGGGCGAAGTGGCCGAGAAGGACCGGCCCGGTGACGACGTCCCGGGCGACGACGAGGTGCTCGCCGACGCCGCCGCCGGCGGTGACGTGCCTGATGACGACACCGACGACGCGCTGGTGAGCCGTGGCGGCGGGACCGCCGTCGCTGAGCGCACCAAGGACGAGAGCCCGAAGGCCCGCAAGTCGGGCCGGCGTTCCGGTGTCTTCGGCCGGATCGGTGGCTTCTTCCGCGAGGTCGTGAGCGAGCTCCGCAAGGTCATCTGGCCGACCCGCCGTGAGCTGCTGACCTACACCAGCGTCGTGATCGTCTTCGTCGTGGTGGTGACCACCCTCGTGGTGTCGCTGGACTACGCCTTCGGCAAGGGCATCCTCTGGGCGCTCGGCAGCTAGCCGGCGACCTGAACTGAAGAGACTTATCTGGAAGTGAGCGAGCGTGCCTGAGTACGACGACGAGACCGCGCAGTCTGCTGACGAGCAGTCGTCGCCGGACATCGACGAGTCGGTGGAGACGGTCGACGTTGCGGCCGTGGCCCAGGCGCCCGAGGCTGACGAGGACTACGACCCCGTCAAGGAGCTGCGGCAGAAGCTGCGCTACGCGCCCGGCGACTGGTACGTGGTGCACTCCTACGCCGGTTACGAGAACAAGGTCAAGACCAACCTCGAGACCCGCATCACGAGCCTCGACATGGAGGACTTCATCTTCCAGGTCGAGGTTCCGACCCGCGAAGAGGTCGAGGTCAAGAACGGCAAGCGCAACCAGGTGCAGGCCAAGGTCTTCCCCGGTTACATCCTGGTCCGGATGGATCTGACCCCGGAGTCGTATTCGTGCGTGCGCAACACGCCCGGTGTGACCGGCTTCGTGGGCGCCACCGACCGGGTCGACCGGCCGGCTCCGCTCTCGCTCGACGAGGTGCTGAAGTGGCTGGCCCCGGCCGTCCAGGCCGAGGAGAAGAAGGCGAAGCCCGAGGTCAAGGTCCTCGACTTCGAGGTCGGCGACTCGGTCACGGTCACCGACGGCGCGTTCGCCTCGCTGCCGGCCTCGATCAGCGAGATCAACGCCGACCAGCAGAAGCTCAAGGTCCTGGTTTCGATCTTCGGCCGGGAGACTCCGGTCGAGCTGAACTTCAACCAGGTCACCAAGATCTGATCGCCGGACAGCCGGCGATTCACGTGGGAGGGGCCGTATTCGGCGGCCCCGCCATCTACCACAGGAGTAATTGAGAAATGGCACAGCGCAGCAAGGGCTACCGCAAGGCAGCCGAGCAGATCGACGCGTCGAAGCTCTACGAGCCCGCCGAGGCGGTCAAGCTCGCCAAGGAGACCAACCCGGTCAAGTTCGACGCCACCGTCGAGGTCGCGATGCGCCTCGGTGTCGACCCCCGTAAGGCCGACCAGATGGTCCGCGGCACCGTCAACCTGCCGCACGGCACCGGTAAGACCGCCCGCGTGATCGTGTTCGCCCAGGGTGCGAAGGCCGAGGAGGCCGTCGCGGCCGGCGCCGACGAGGTCGGCACCGACGAGCTCGTCGCCCGGATCCAGGGCGGCTGGCTGGACTTCGACGCCGCGATCGCGACGCCGGACCAGATGGCCAAGATCGGCCGGATCGCCCGGATCCTCGGCCCGCGTGGCCTCATGCCGAACCCGAAGACCGGCACGGTGACCATGGACGTCACCAAGGCGATCAACGAGATCAAGGGCGGCAAGATCACCTTCCGGGTGGACAAGCACTCCAACCTGCACGTGATCATCGGCAAGGCGTCCTTCTCGGCCGACCAGCTGGTCGACAACTACGCCGCCGTGCTCGACGAGATCCTGCGGGCCAAGCCGTCCGCCGCCAAGGGTAAGTACCTGAAGAAGGTCACCATCGCCACCACGATGGGCCCCGGCGTCCCGGTCGACCCGAACGTGCAGAAGAACCTCCGCGCCGAGGGTGCCGACGCCTGACGGTCCGGCTCGCATCAGCGTAAGAAGGCCCCCGGGGACAACCCCGGGGGCCTTCTCTGTGGCAGGCTTCCGCAGTGCGTTTCGATGGGATCTGGTTTCGGTACGCCCGACGCGCCGGCTGGACGCTGCGGGCGGTGGACGCGGCTGTCGAGCCCGGCCAGACGGTCGTGGTGCTCGGCCACAACGGCGCCGGCAAGTCCACGCTGCTGCAACTCGCCGCCGGCGTGCTGCGGCCGACCCGTGGCGCGGTCCGCGACCGTCCGGCGGTGGTCGGCTGGGTCCCGGAGCGTTTCCCGGCCGCGCAGCCGTTCACCGCGCTGGGATACCTGCGCGCGATGTCCGACCTCCGCGGTCTCCCGGCCGGGGCGGCCGACCACTGGATCGAGCGCCTCGGTCTGACCGAGCACACGCACACCCCGCTCGGTGACCTCTCCAAGGGCACGGCTCAGAAGGTCGGCCTGGCCCAAGCTCTGCTCACCCCACCCGGTCTGCTCGTGCTCGACGAGCCCTGGGAGGGCCTGGATGCCGCCTCCCGCCAGCTCGTCCCGCAGATCGTCGCCGAGGTCACGGCGGCCGGGGGAGCGGTTCTGGTCAGCGACCACCGCGGCGAGATCGCCGGCCTTCCGGGTGCGATCCACTGGACGGTCCGGGGCGGTGAGCTGCACGAGGATCCGGCCGAGCCGGACGCGGTGGACGAGGTGATCGTGGAGGTCGCCGTCCGGCGGCACGAGGCCGCCGAAGCGGTGGTCCGGCTGCGTGCCTCCGGTCACCGTGTCTTGGGTGTACGCGAGAACGCCGCTCCCGAGGAGACCCGATGACCGCCCTGATCCGGATGCGTCTCGCCGGCTTCGTGCGCAGCGGCCGCGCCCTGGCCCCGCTGATCGCCGCGCTGGTGCTCCTCTCCGTCCTCTACGGCGGCGGCGCCTCCCTGGCCGCCTCGGCCTACGGCTACTCGGCCGTGATGCTCTTCCCGGTCCTGGCCTGGCTCACCAAGCTGATCCTGGACGCCGAGCCGGACATCCAGCGCCAACTGGCCCGCCTCAGCGTCGGCCCGGTGCGCGAGTCCGCCGCCGGCCTGCTCGCCGCTCTGCTGCTCGGCGGCGTCGTGTGCGTCCTCGCGATGCTGGCGCCGGTGCCGTTCGGCGCCATCCGCGGACCGAACCCGGGCACCACGGAGGCCTCGCTGACAGCCGGCGTCCTGCTGGGTGTCCTTGCTCACCTCTTCGCCCTGCTGGCCGCCGTGTCGCTGGGCGCGCTGGCGGGCCGGGCGATCACCCGTCGCGTGCTGCCGGGCGTGGCGGTCCTGGCGACCGGATCGGTGCTGGCGATCGTGCTCGGCCTGCGCGGTTCGATCGCGCCGTGGCTGGTCCCGCCCGTGATGGCCACCGCCCGGGAGCTGAGCGCGGAGGCAGCGCCGGCGGTCGGCACATTGGTCCTGCTCAGCGGCTGGACGATCGGCTGGTGCGCGGCTGCCCTGGCCGTCTACGCCGTGCTGCGCCGCGCGCGGGCGTGACCCGGGACGCTCCGATTTGGTTTCCGTGGCGCGTACGCGTACTGTTGCTTCTCGAAGTTCCACCCATAGACCGCTGGTCGCCGCAGCGACCGTCGTCAGACGGACGTCGCGGCCGAAGGTTCCGCAGAGAGCGGGCGACCTGCGCAGGGCGAACGGTTGTGATTCGTGGCGCGCCTCCGGGTGTGCCTGATCCCGCCCCGTGCCCCTGCGCCGGGGCGTTTTGCTTTGTGCGGACCCCTCTCGACCAGTGGCTGAGCACTGAGAGAGGAGGGACATGGCGGACAAGCCGGTCCGGGCCGACAAGGCGTCGGCCGTTGCCGAGCTCACGGACCACTTCCGTGGCTCGACGGCCACCGTGTTGACCGAATACCGCGGCCTCACCGTGAAGGAGCTCACTGAGCTCCGTCGCGCGCTGGGCACCGAGGCGAAGTACGCGGTCGCGAAGAACACTCTCGCGAAGCGTGCGGCGACTGACGCGGGCATCGAGGGCCTCGACGCTCTGTTCACCGGTCCTACCGCGCTCGCCTTCGTGAAGGGCGATGTGGTCGAGGCGGCCAAGGGCCTTCGTGCCTTCGCCAAGGCCCACCCCGTTCTCGTCATCAAGGGCGGTGTCTTCGAGGGCAAGGCTCTCACGGCGGACGAGGTCAACAAGCTTGCTGACCTCGAGTCCCGTGAGGTGCTGCTGGCCAAGCTGGCCGGCGCTCTGAAGGCCGGCCTCAGCAAGGCCGCTGCCACGTTCCAGGCGCCGCTCTCGCAGGCGGTGCGCACCGTGGACGCCCTTCGGGCTGAGCGTGAGAAGGACGGTTCGGCCGAGGCCTGATGCCTCGCTCGAACCTGTAAACGTCAAGCAAGTACTTAGGAAAGGTTGCCAGACATGGCGAAGCTCAGCACCGACGAGCTGCTCGACGCGTTCAAGGAAATGACCCTGATCGAGCTCTCCGAGTTCGTGAAGCAGTTCGAGGACGTCTTCGACGTCAAGGCCGCCGCCCCGGTTGCGGTCGCCGGCGTTGCCGCCCCCGGCGCTGCTGCCGAGGCCCCGGTCGAGCAGGACTCCTTCGACGTCGTTCTGGAGAGCGACGGCGGCAAGAAGATCCAGGTCATCAAGGTCGTGCGTGAGCTGACCGGCCTGGGCCTCAAGGAGGCCAAGGACGCCGTCGAGGCCGCCCCCAAGGCGATCCTCGAGGGTGTCAACAAGGAGAAGGCCGAGGCCGCCAAGGCCAAGCTCGAGGGCGAGGGCGCCAAGGTCACCCTCAAGTGATCTAACGCTCTACAGCGTTTTCCGTCGATGGCGGCGATCCGTTCGGGGTCGCCGCCATCGGTGTTCCTGCAGGTCATGAGGTCCGCATCGCAGGACCCGCAAAGCCTGCCAAAGCTCGTTATTCATGCGTTAAGGTCCTTTGGTGCGCCAGCCGGATGACCGCCGCAGTCCGACCCGCGGCACAGCCCTTGACTGTGTGTCCCCTGACAGGCACGCTGACATCAGCAAGTTTCCGCGCTTGCGACAGCCACGCTGTGGGTAATCGGTGCATTGCCGATCCTCACAGACCGGCACCCGAGGAGAGTCGCCGCGTTTCTGAGCGGCCCCGCCACCGGCGCTGACCAAGAATGCGCAGGTCAGCAGCGGCGGGGACACGTTCCGCGAGCCATCTCAGGGTGCGGGCTGGACAGCGGTTAGCCGAGCGGCTACACTGCTAGTTTGCGCTGCCTTCTGTCTTGATGCCTGTCGGGATATCCATGTGGATAACTTCCCGGGGGCTCATTGGAGTGCACGCAGACCAGTTGCATCAGCAACTCAGCCGCATAGCAGCACCGGTCCTCGGAAGGACGCATCTTGGCAGCTTCCCGCCCTGCGAAGACCAGCCGTACGTCGAGCGCTTACGCACCCCGCCGGGTCTCTTTCGGCAGGATCACCGAGCAGCTAGAGGTCCCCAACCTTCTCGCCCTCCAGACGGAGTCCTTCGACTGGCTGGTCGGCAATGAGGCTTGGCAGGCCCGGACGACGGACGACCCGCACGCCCACTCGGGCCTCGCAGAGATCCTCGAAGAGATCAGTCCCATTGAGGACTTCTCCGGCACTATGTCGCTGTCCTTCTCGTCTCCGCGATTCGACGAGGTCAAGGCCTCGATCGAGGAGTGCAAGGAGAAGGACCTGACCTACTGCGCACCGCTGTTCGTGACCGCGGAGTTCACCAACAACACCACTGGCGAGATCAAGAGCCAGACCGTGTTCATGGGTGACTTCCCGATGATGACCCCCAAGGGGACGTTCGTCATCAACGGCACCGAGCGCGTCGTGGTGAGCCAGCTCGTCCGCTCGCCGGGCGTGTACTTCACCAAGGAGCCGGACAAGACCTCCGACCGCGACCTCACCAGCGTCAAGGTCATCCCGAGCCGGGGTGCCTGGCTGGAGTTCGACATCGACAAGCGCGACACGGTCGGTGTCCGCATCGACCGCAAGCGCCGGCAGGCCGTCACCGTCCTGCTCAAGGCGATCGGTTGGTCGGCGGACCAGATCCGTGAGCGGTTCGGCTGGTCCGAGCTTCTCATGACGACGCTGGAGAAGGACCACATCGCCGGGCAGGACGAGGCCCTGCTCGACATCTACCGCAAGCTGCGCCCGGGAGAGCCCCCCACCCGGGAGAACGCGCAGACCCTGCTCGACAACCTCTTCTTCAACCCGAAGAGGTACGACGTCGCCAAGGTCGGCCGGTACAAGTTCAACAAGAAGCTCGAGATCGACGTCCCGATCGTCCGGGGCACGCTGACCGAGGAAGACGTCGTCAAGACCGTGGAGTACCTCTGCCGGCTGCACGCCGGTGAGGAGGGCTACGAGGCCGACGACATCGACCACTTCGGCAACCGCCGTCTGCGTACGGTGGGCGAGCTCATCCAGAACCAGGTCCGCGTGGGCCTGTCCCGGATGGAGCGCGTCGTCCGCGAGCGGATGACGACCCAGGACGTCGAGGCGATCACCCCGCAGACCCTGATCAACATTCGGCCCGTCGTGGCCGCGATCAAGGAGTTCTTCGGCACCTCGCAGCTGTCGCAGTTCATGGACCAGACCAACCCGCTGGCGGGCCTGACCCACCGGCGGCGGCTGAGCGCGCTCGGCCCCGGTGGTCTGAGCCGTGAGCGGGCCGGCTTCGAGGTCCGTGACGTGCACCCGTCCCACTACGGCCGGATGTGCCCGATCGAGACCCCCGAGGGTCCGAACATCGGTCTGATCGGCGCGCTCTCGACGTTCGCGCGGGTCAACCCGTTCGGCTTCATCGAGACGCCGTACCGGAAGGTCGAGAACGGCACGGTCACGGACGAGGTGCACTACCTCACCGCTGACGAGGAAGACCGGTTCATCAAGGCACAGGCCAACGCCGTGCTGTCCAGCGACAACACCTTCGCCGAGGACCGCGTTCTGGTCCGCCGGAAGGGTGGTGAGGTCGACTACGTGCCCGGCACGGAGGTCGACTACATGGACGTGTCGCCGCGGCAGATGACGTCGGTCGCGACCGCGATGATCCCGTTCCTCGAGCACGACGACGCCAACCGTGCCCTCATGGGTGCGAACATGCAGCGTCAGGCCGTTCCGCTGGTCAAGGCGGAGTCGCCGCTGGTCGGCACCGGTATGGAGTACCGCGCTGCGGTCGACGCCGGCGACGTGGTCGTCGCCGAGGTCGGCGGTGTGGTCGAGGATCTGTGCGCCGACTACGTGACGGTGCACCAGGACGACGGCCACCGGCGGACCTACCTGCTGCACAAGTTCCGCCGCTCGAACGCCGGCTCCTGCGTCAACCAGAAGCCGATCGTCTTCGAGGGTGACCGGGTCGAGGCCGGCCAGGTCATCGCGGACGGGCCCTGCACCGACGAGGGCGAGATGGCTCTCGGGCGCAACCTGCTCGTGGCGTTCATGTGCTGGGAGGGTCACAACTACGAGGACGCGATCATCCTGTCGCAGCGCCTCGTCCAGCAGGACGTCCTCACCTCGATCCACATCGAGGAGCACGAGGTCGACGCCCGCGACACCAAGCTGGGCCCGGAGGAGATCACCCGCGACATCCCCAACGTCAGCGAGGAAATGCTCGCCGACCTGGACGAGCGGGGCATCATCCGGATCGGCGCCGAGGTCGTCCCGGGCGACATCCTGGTCGGCAAGGTCACGCCCAAGGGCGAGACCGAGCTGACCCCGGAGGAGCGGCTGCTGCGCGCGATCTTCGGTGAGAAGGCCCGGGAGGTCCGGGACACCTCGCTGAAGGTTCCGCACGGCGAGACCGGCACCGTCATCGGTGTCCGGACGTTCTCCCGCGAGGACGGCGACGAGCTGCCCCCCGGTGTGAACGAGCTGGTCCGGGTGTACGTGGCTCAGAAGCGGAAGATCCAGGACGGCGACAAGCTCGCCGGCCGGCACGGCAACAAGGGCGTCATCTCCAAGATCCTGCCGGTCGAGGACATGCCGTTCCTCGAGGACGGCACCCCGGTCGACATCGTGCTCAACCCGCTCGGTGTGCCTTCGCGTATGAACATCGGCCAGGTTCTGGAGACCCACCTCGGGTGGATCGCCAAGACCGGCTGGTCGGTGGACGGCGAGAACGAGGACTGGAAGCGCCAGCTCCGCGCGATCGACGCCCACGAGTCGCCCGCCGACAGCAACGTCGCGACCCCGGTCTTCGACGGTGCCCAGGAGGACGAGATCAAGGGCCTGCTCGAGTCGACGCTGGTCAACCGCGACGGCAAGCGGCTGGTCAACGGCGACGGCAAGGCGCAGCTGTTCGACGGCCGCTCCGGTGAGCCTCTGCCGGACCCGATCTCGGTCGGCTACGTCTACATCCTCAAGCTGAACCACCTGGTCGACGACAAGATCCACGCTCGGTCGACCGGCCCGTACTCGATGATCACGCAGCAGCCGCTGGGTGGTAAGGCGCAGTTCGGTGGCCAGCGGTTCGGCGAGATGGAGTGCTGGGCCATGCAGGCCTACGGGGCGGCGTACGCCCTGCAGGAGCTGCTCACCATCAAGTCCGACGACGTCCTGGGCCGAGTGAAGGTCTACGAGGCCATCGTCAAGGGCGAGAACATCCCGGAGCCGGGAATCCCGGAGTCCTTCAAGGTGCTCCTCAAGGAGCTGCAGTCGCTGTGCCTGAACGTCGAGGTGCTGTCCAGCGACGGTGTGGCCCTGGAGATGCGTGAGACGGACGACGAGGTCTTCCGGGCCGCGGAGGAACTCGGCATCGACCTGTCCCGGCGCCCGAACGAGGGCGTCAGCAGCGTCGAAGAGATCTGACGGAAAGTGGTCCCCGGTGTTTCACACACCGGGGACCACTCCGCCGGCCTTGAATTCACCCGAGCAACGAAACACGAGGGATAGACCAAGTGCTCGACGTCAACTTCTTCGACGAGTTGCGTATCGGCCTTGCTACCGCTGACGACATCCGGCAGTGGTCGCACGGCGAGGTCAAGAAGCCCGAGACGATCAACTACCGCACCCTCAAGCCCGAGAAGGACGGACTCTTCTGCGAGAAGATCTTCGGTCCGCAGCGGGACTGGGAGTGCTACTGCGGTAAGTACAAGCGGGTCCGGTTCAAGGGCATCATCTGTGAGCGCTGCGGCGTCGAGGTGACCCGGTCCAAGGTCCGCCGCGAGCGGATGGGCCACATCGAGCTCGCCGCGTCGGTCACGCACATCTGGTACTTCAAGGGTGTGCCGAGCCGGCTCGGTTACCTGCTCGACCTTGCCCCCAAGGACCTCGAGAAGATCATCTACTTCGCCTCGTACGTGGTCACGAGCGTTGACGCCGAGTCGCGTCACCGTGACATGTCCACCATCGAGAACGAGATCTTCGCGGAGAAGCGCCAGTCCGAGAACGGACGCGACTCCGAGATCGAGAAGCGTGCCGCCAAGCTGGAGCAGGACCTGGCCGAGCTCGAGGCCGAGGGTGCCAAGGCCGACGTGCGCCGCAAGGTCAAGGAAGCCGGCGAGCGCGAGATGCGCCAGATCCGGGACAAGGCCCAGCGCGAGATCGACCGCCTCGACGAGGTGCTCGACACCTTCCGCAAGCTGGACAGCAAGCAGCTGGTCACCGACGAGCTGCTCTACCGCGAGCTGCGCGACCGCTTCGGTGAGTACTTCACCGGTGGCATGGGCGCCGAAGCCATCAAGGCCCTGCTCGAGAACATGGACCTGGACGCCGAGGCGGAGAACCTTCGGGAGATCATCCGCACCGGTAAGGGCCAGCGGAAGATCCGGGCGCTCAAGCGGCTCAAGGTCGTCGCGGCGTTCCTGAACACCCGCAACTCGCCGCTCGGCATGGTCCTGGACTGCGTCCCGGTCATCCCGCCGGACCTGCGCCCGATGGTGCAGCTCGACGGTGGCCGCTTCGCCACGTCCGACCTGAACGACCTGTACCGCCGGGTCATCAACAGGAACAACCGCCTCAAGCGACTGATCGACCTGGGTGCGCCCGAGATCATCGTGAACAACGAGAAGCGGATGCTCCAGGAGGCCGTCGACGCGCTGTTCGACAACGGCCGTCGTGGCCGGCCGGTCACCGGTCCGGGTAACCGCCCGCTGAAGTCGCTCTCCGACATGCTCAAGGGCAAGCAGGGCCGGTTCCGGCAGAACCTGCTCGGCAAGCGGGTCGACTACTCCGGTCGTTCCGTCATCGTCGTCGGCCCCCGGCTCAAGCTGCACCAGTGCGGCCTGCCGAAGCAGATGGCGCTGGAGCTGTTCAAGCCGTTCGTGATGAAGCGCCTGGTGGACCTGAACCACGCGCAGAACATCAAGTCCGCCAAGCGGATGGTCGAGCGGCAGCGTCCGGTCGTGTGGGACGTGCTGGAAGAGGTCATCAGCGAGCACCCGGTTCTGCTGAACCGTGCTCCGACCCTGCACCGTCTGGGCATCCAGGCCTTCGAGCCGCAGCTGGTCGAGGGCAAGGCGATCCAGATCCACCCGCTCGTCTGCACCGCGTTCAACGCGGACTTCGACGGTGACCAGATGGCGGTCCACGTGCCGCTGTCGGCCGAGGCTCAGGCCGAGGCCCGGATTCTGATGCTGTCGTCGAACAACATCCTCAAGCCGGCCGACGGCAAGCCGGTCACCATGCCCACCCAGGACATGGTCATCGGGCTGTACCACCTGACCCACCTCACGCCCGGTGCCAAGGGCGAGGGCCGGGTGTTCAGCTCGGACGCCGAGGCGCGGATGGCGTACGACAACGGTGAGCTGCACCTGCAGGCTCCGATCAAGCTCCGGCTCCGCGAGGTCGTCGGGGTGGACAACGGCGCCAAGGGCGAGCCGTGGGTCGCGCCGGAGGAGTGGACCGAGGGCGACCCGGTCCTGGTCGAGACCACCCTGGGCCGCGTCATCTTCAACGAGACGCTGCCCCCGGGCTACCGCTACGTGAACTACGAGATCCGCAAGGGTCAGCTGTCGGCGATCGTCAACGACCTCGCCGAGCGCTTCCCCAAGGTCGCCCTGGCCGCGACCCTGGACGCGCTCAAGGAGGCCGGCTTCCACTGGGCCACCTGGTCCGGTGTGACGATCGGCATGGGCGACGTCATCGGTCCTCCGCGCAAGCCGGAGATCCTGGCCCGCTACCAGGTCGAGGCCGACCGCATCGACAAGCAGTACCAGCGTGGTCTGATGACCGCCGAGGAACGTCGCGGCGAGCTCATCGAGATCTGGACCAAGGCGACCAACGAGATCTCCAAGGAGATGGAGACCGCGCTGCCGCAGGAGAACCCGCTCTGGGTGATGATCAACTCCGGCGCCCGCGGTAACCTCCTCCAGCTCCGGCAGATCGCCGCGATCCGTGGTCTGGTGGCCAACCCCAAGGGTGAGATCATCCCGCGGCCGATCACCTCGTCGTACCGCGAGGGTCTGACCGTGCTGGAGTACTTCATCTCCACGCACGGTGCCCGTAAGGGTCTGGCCGACACCGCGCTGCGTACCGCCGACTCGGGTTACCTGACCCGGCGTCTGGTGGACGTCTCGCAGGACGTCATCATCCGCGAGGAGGACTGCGGCACCGAGCGCGCGATCCCGATGCAGGTGGGCGAGCGGGAGCCGGACGGCACCCTGGTCGTGCACACGCACGCGGAGACCGGTGTCCACGCCCGTACGCTGGCCGACAACATCGACGACGCCGACGGCAACCGTGTGGTGTCGCGTGGTGACGACCTCAACTCGATCCTGGTCGACAAGCTGGTCGCCGCGGGCGTGGAGAACGTCCGGGTGCGCAGCGTGCTGACCTGTGAGTCGAAGCTCGGCGTCTGCGCGGCCTGCTACGGCCGTTCGCTGCCGACCGGCAAGTCGGTCGACATCGGCGAGGCGGTCGGCATCATCGCCGCCCAGTCCATCGGTGAGCCCGGTACGCAGCTGACGATGCGTACCTTCCACACCGGTGGTGTCGCGGGTGAGGACATCACCCAGGGTCTGCCGCGTGTCCAGGAGATCTTCGAGGCCCGTGTGCCGAAGGGTAAGGCGCCCATCGCCGACACCCCCGGACGCATCCGGATCGAGGACGGCGAGCGCTCGCGGAAGATCATCGTCATCCCGGACGACGGCAGCGACGAGATCGTGTACGACAAGATCTCGAAGCGGGTGAAGCTCCGCGCCCACGACGGCGACCACGTCAACGTCGGCGAGAAGCTCACCGAGGGCACCATCGACCCGCACGAGCTGCTGCGCATCATGGGTCCGCGCGCGGTCCAGGTCCACCTGACCAGTGAGGTCCAGGAGGTCTACCGCTCGCAGGGTGTGCTCATCCACGACAAGCACATCGAGATCATCATCCGCCAGATGCTCAAGCGGGTGACGGTCATCGACTCCGGCGCGACCGAGTTCCTGCCGGGCGTGCTGGTCGACCGGGCGCTCTTCGAGTCGGAGAACCGCCGGCTCGTGGGCGAGGGTGGCGAGCCCGCCGCCGGTCGTCCGGTGCTGATGGGTATCACCAAGGCCTCGCTGGCGACCGACTCCTGGCTCTCGGCGGCCTCCTTCCAGGAGACCACCCGGGTGCTCACCGACGCTGCGATCAACTCGCGCAGCGACTCGCTGGTGGGCCTCAAGGAGAACGTCATCATCGGTAAGCTCATCCCGGCCGGTACCGGTATCTCCAAGTACCGCAACATCCGGGTCGAGCCGACCGAGGAGGCCAAGGCCAAGGTGTACTCGATGACCGGGTACCCCGAGACCGACTACGGCTTCGGGCCGGCCAGCGGGCAGGCTGTGCCGCTGGACGACTTCGACTTCGGGTCGTACCGCTAAGGGTTGCTCTCCACATGGGGCGGTCGCGCATGGCGCGGCCGCCCCATCGGGCTTTCTAGAATGGCCGGGTGACGCTTCCTGCGGTGCCTACCCGCCATCCGATGGATCCGGAGCCGGTGCCGGCCACGAAGGCCCGTGCCGTCTTCGCGCTCGGCCTGGTGGGGCTGCTCACCGCGGTCTTCCTGGGCGGCGTGATTCCGGCCACGATCGCTCTGCTGCTGGCCCGGCAGAGTCACCGGGAGGCGTACGCGGCGGATGGCTACCTGACCGGCTCGGTGTGGCTGCGCCGCGGCCGCAAACTCGCCTGGGCCGCCCTGGTGCTGGCCCTGACATCGCTGGTGGTGGCTGTGATTGCCGGCCTGCTGCACCTGGCCACGGTCCCCGGCGGACAGGACTTCGCGCCCGGCACGGACTGATCCCGCCCACCCGGCGCCGCCTCGGCCGGGCTGCGCGCCGGCTCGTACGGGTGACATGCTTTCCCTATGACCCAGTACCCGGGGACCGCCTACCCGCCGCCCCCGCACCAGCCGGGCGGTCATCCCGGCCAGGTGCCGCCCCCGCAGTTCGGCCCCCCGCCGTACGGCGCTCCCCAGCAGTTCGCGCAGCCGCCGATGGTGCCGCCGCCCTCCGCGAGCTGGGAGCTGGAGCGGGTCGACATGGTCGGCGGGACCGAGTTCGGCCTGGCCCAGCTACGTGTTCCCCCGATCACCTCGGGTCTGGCGATCGGTTCACTGGTCGCCGGGATCGGCGCCATCCTGGTGTCGTTCGTGGCCGGTTGCTTCGGCCTGCTCGGCGGCGGGGAGGACTGGGGAGCGCTGGTGACCGGCGCGTTCACACTGCTCTGCGTGCTCGCCGGCGGCGGGGCGATCACCGCCGGCGTGATCGCGCTGCGGCAGATCCGCCGCTCCGGCCAGACCGGCCGGGTGCGTTTCACCGGACGGGGCCTGGGTATCGCCGGGATCATCTGCGGCGGGATCGGTGCGGGAATCGGTTTGCTCGCGTTGTTGTTGGGATTGGTGTTGCAGGTGTCGTGATCGGCCTGCGCGATATCGGGATCCGGCACCGCGACGATGTCGCGCTGGGCTACCCGGTACACTGGTATACGGAGATGTCCATCGTGGGAGCCCCGGCCAATTAGTGAAGCATGGCCTCGTTTTGACCTGGGTGCTTGCGGTGGGTACGCTTTCCCCTCGTGCCCGGGCTAGCCCGGGCAACTCGTGCGTGCACCCGAATCGGTAGGTACGACGGGTATTGCGGCACGACGGCCGGGAGTTCGGTGAGAACTCCAGGCACAGAGAGAACAAGACCCGATGCGTGTGACCTTCACGCGCGGCGGGACCGTGAGCCGGACGACACGCCCGACCGCGGGTGCGGGACCTTCCCATCCGGGAGGGGCCGGCACACAGAGGCAGAAAAACACGGTGCGGCCGTAAACAGGAAGCGGCCGAAGGGAGCGGAGAAACCCGGTGCCCACGATCCAGCAGCTGGTCCGCAAGGGCCGCCAGGCGAAGACGAGCAAGACGAAGACGCCGGCGCTGAAGGGAAGTCCTCAGCGGCGCGGCGTGTGCACGCGCGTGTACACCACCACCCCCAAGAAGCCCAACTCTGCGCTGCGCAAGGTCGCTCGTGTGAAGCTCAGCAGCCAGATCGAGGTCACGGCGTACATCCCGGGCGTCGGCCACAACCTGCAGGAGCACTCGATCGTGCTCGTGCGTGGCGGTCGTGTTAAGGACCTCCCGGGCGTCCGCTACAAGATCGTCCGCGGTTCGCTGGACACCCAGGGTGTCCGCAACCGCAAGCAGGCCCGCAGCCGTTACGGCGCGAAGAAGGAGAAGAGCTGACATGCCGCGTAAGGGACCCGCTCCGCGCCACCCTGTGGTCGCAGACCCGGTGTACAACTCCCCGCTGGTAACGCAGCTGGTCAACAAGATCCTCATCGGCGGAAAGCGTCAGCTCGCCGAGCGCATCGTGTACGGCGCCCTCGAGGGCTGCCGCGAGAAGAGCGGCACCGACCCGGTGGTCATCCTCAAGCGCGCGATGGACAACGTGAAGCCGACCCTCGAGGTCCGCAGCCGCCGTGTCGGTGGCGCGACCTACCAGGTGCCGGTCGAGGTCCGTACCCCGCGGCAGACCACTCTCGGCCTGCGCTGGCTGGTCCAGTACTCCAAGGCCCGCCGCGAGAAGACCATGATCGAGCGCCTTCAGAACGAGCTGCTCGACGCCAGCAACGGCCTCGGCGCTGCGGTGAAGCGGCGTGAGGACACCCACAAGATGGCGGAGTCCAACAAGGCCTTCGCGCACTACCGCTGGTAAGACCCTGCTGCGGGCCCGGCATCCGCCGGGCCACGGCAGTCGTACCGGTCCACGAGACGACGACGAAGAAAAGTAGGGATGGAAGTGGCCGCCGCAGACGCGCTCGCCAAGGTACGCAACATCGGCATCATGGCGCACATCGACGCTGGTAAGACCACGACGACTGAGCGGATCCTGTTCTACACCGGCATCACGTACAAGATCGGTGAGGTCCACGAGGGCGCTGCCGTCATGGACTGGATGGAGCAGGAGCAGGAACGCGGTATCACCATCACCTCCGCCGCCACCAAGTGCGAGTGGAAGGGTCACACGATCCAGATCATCGACACGCCCGGCCACGTCGACTTCACGGTCGAGGTCGAGCGGTCGCTGCGTGTGCTCGATGGTGCGGTCGCGGTGTACGACGGTGTTGCCGGCGTCGAGCCGCAGACCGAGAACGTCTGGCGTCAGGCCGACAAGTACAACGTTCCCCGGATGTGCTTCGTCAACAAGCTCGACCGGACCGGTGCCGACTTCTTCCGCTGCGTGCAGATGATGATCGACCGGCTGAACGCCACCCCGCTGGTCCTCCAGATCCCGATCGGGCTCGAGGGTGACCACATCGGCGTCGTCGACCTGATCGAGATGCGCGCGCTCACCTGGCGTGGGGAGACCCAGAAGGGTGAGGACTACGCGATCGAGGAGATCCCGGCGGACCTCGCCGACTCCGCGGCCGAGTGGCGCGAGAAGCTCATCGAGACCCTCGCGGACGTCGACGACGCCGTGATGGAGAAGTACCTCGAGGGCGAGGAGCTGTCGGTCGACGAGATCCGGGCCGCCATCCGGCGCGCCACGATCGCCAGCAAGGCCAACCCGGTGCTCTGTGGCTCGGCCTTCAAGAACAAGGGTGTGCAGCCGATGCTGGACGCCGTCGTCGAGTTCCTGCCGTCGCCGCTGGACATCCCGGCCATCGAGGGCACCGCGACCGACGGTGAGACCCCGCTGCTGCGTAAGCCGTCGAACGACGAGCCCTTCTCGGCGCTGGCTTTCAAGATCCAGACCGACAAGCACCTCGGCAAGCTGACGTACGTCCGCGTCTACTCGGGCACGCTCGAGACCGGTACCCAGGTGATCAACTCCACCAAGGACCGCAAAGAGCGGATCGGCAAGATCTACCAGATGCACGCGAACAAGCGTGAGGAGCGCAACACCGCGCAGGCCGGCGACATCATCGCCGTCCAGGGTCTGAAGCAGACCACGACCGGTGACACGCTCTGCGACCCGGCGAAGCCGGTCATCCTCGAGTCGATGACCTTCCCCGAGCCGGTCATCCAGGTGGCCATCGAGCCGAAGACCAAGTCGGACCAGGAGAAGCTGGGCACCGCGATCCAGCGCCTGGCCGAGGAGGACCCGACCTTCCGCGTCTTCAACGACGAGGAGACCGGCCAGACGATCATCGCCGGCATGGGCGAGCTCCACCTGGACATCCTGGTGGACCGCATGCGCCGCGAGTTCAGCGTCGAGGCGAACATCGGTAAGCCGCAGGTCGCGTACCGCGAGACCATCCGTGGCACGGTGGACAAGATCGACTACGTCCACAAGAAGCAGACCGGTGGCTCGGGTCAGTACGCGAAGGTCATCGTCAAGGTCGAGCCGCTGCCGCTCGACGCCGACGGCCCGACCTACGAGTTCGTGAACGCCGTCACCGGTGGCCGGATCCCCAAGGAGTTCATCCCCTCGGTGGACGCGGGCGCGCAGGACTCCCTGCAGTACGGCGTGCTCGCCGGCTACCCGCTGGTGGGTGTGAAGTTCACGCTCCTGGATGGTCAGTACCACGAGGTCGACTCTTCCGAGATGGCCTTCAAGATCGCCGGCTCCATGGCGATGAAGGAAGCGGCCCGTCGGGCCGACCCCGCTCTCCTGGAGCCGATGATGGCCGTTGAGGTCACCACCCCTGAGGACAACATGGGTGACGTCATCGGCGACCTCAACTCCCGGCGTGGCATGATCCAGTCGATGGAGGAGCGCCACGGCGCTCGCGTCGTCAAGGCTCTCGTTCCGCTGTCGGAGATGTTCGGCTACGTCGGCGACCTTCGGTCGAAGACTGCGGGCCGGGCGAGCTACAGCATGCAGTTCGACTCCTACGCCGAGGTTCCGCAGAACGTGGCGAAGGAGATCATCGCCAAAGCGACAGGTGCCTGACATCTGAGCTTGATCGATGAGGCACGTGCGGTCCGTCGAGGGCCGCACGTGCACGAGCAGTCGACAGAGTCCTGAGCGCCTTATCGGCGTGCCGGGCGAAAAGTAATGATCAGTCCACAGGAGGACACCAGTGGCGAAGGCGAAGTTCGAGCGGACTAAGCCGCACGTCAACATCGGCACCATTGGTCACATCGACCACGGTAAGACGACGCTGACTGCGGCCATCACGAAGGTCCTGCACGACGAGTTCCCCGAGCTGAACCCGTACACCCCGTTCGACGAGATCGACAAGGCGCCGGAGGAGAAGGCCCGCGGCATCACGATCTCGATCGCGCACGTCGAGTACCAGACCGCGGCGCGTCACTACGCGCACGTGGACTGCCCCGGCCACGCCGACTACATCAAGAACATGATCACCGGTGCTGCCCAGATGGACGGCGCGATCCTGGTCGTGGCCGCCACCGACGGCCCGATGCCGCAGACCAAGGAGCACGTCCTCCTGGCCCGCCAGGTCGGCGTTCCGTACATCGTCGTCGCCCTGAACAAGAGCGACATGGTCGAGGACGAGGAGCTCCTGGAGCTCGTCGAGCTCGAGGTCCGCGAGCTGCTCAGCACCTACGAGTTCCCGGGCGACGACCTGCCGGTCGTGCGCGTGTCGGCGCTCAAGGCGCTCGAGGGCGACCCGGAGTGGACCGGCAAGCTCATGGAGCTGATGAACGCGGTCGACACCGCGATCCCGCAGCCCGAGCGTGAGACCGAGAAGCCGTTCCTCATGCCGATCGAGGACGTCTTCACGATCACCGGTCGTGGCACCGTGGTGACCGGTCGCGCCGAGCGCGGCATCCTCAAGCCGAACGAGGAGGTCGAGATCGTCGGTATCCGCGAGAAGTCGACCAAGACCGTTTGCACCGGCATCGAGATGTTCCGCAAGCTGCTCGACGAGGCCCGCGCGGGTGAGAACGTCGGTCTGCTGCTCCGCGGCATCAAGCGCGAGGACGTCGAGCGCGGCATGGTCGTCGTGAAGCCGGGCACCACGACTCCGCACACGGAGTTCGAGGGCCAGGTCTACATCCTCTCCAAGGAGGAGGGTGGCCGGCACACCCCGTTCTTCCAGAACTACCGGCCGCAGTTCTACTTCCGCACCACCGACGTCACCGGTGTCGTCACGCTGCCCGAGGGCACCGAGATGGTCATGCCGGGCGACTCGACCTCCATGTCCGTGAAGCTGATCCAGCCGATCGCCATGGAGCAGGGCCTGAAGTTCGCGATCCGTGAGGGTGGCCGCACCGTCGGCGCCGGAACGGTCACGAAGATCAACAAGTGATAGCCGGCCGTCACAGCGATTGCTGTGACGGCCGTCATCGCGGTGACCCCGATTAGCGTTGCCGGAGAGAATCCGGCATACTAGTCAGGTTGCGTCCGCGCGGGGTGGGTGACGGTCGGCAGGTAACACTGCTCGTTCAGTTACCCACCCTCGCCGGGTGTCCGGGTGTGGTTCTTCGCCGCCCGACACCCTTAGATCCCCGCGATCGATCCGCTTCAGGCAACTGGGGCGGAATCAGAGTGCCCAGCATTCTGAGACAAGGCGCGACACGCCCGACCGCGGGGGTCGGACAACGCAGGATCAACGGTCCTGCGGGCTGCGGAGGCCACCCGCTTTCGCACGTAGCGGCATCGAGAGAAGGAAACAGAAGCCACCATGGCGGGACAGAAGATCCGCATCCGGCTCAAGGCCTATGACCACGAGGTCGTCGACTCCTCGGCGCGGAAGATCGTCGAGACGGTGACGCGTACCGGGGCGCAGGTCGCGGGCCCGGTGCCGCTGCCCACGGAGATCAACCGTTTCTGCGTGATCCGTTCGCCGCACAAGTACAAGGACTCGCGCGAGCACTTCGAGATGCGCACGCACAAGCGTCTGATCGACATCATCGACCCGACTCCGAAGACGGTCGACTCGCTCATGCGCCTCGACCTGCCGGCTGGCGTCGACATCGAGATCAAGCTGTAGGGACCGGACAATGGACAGGCAAGTAAAGGGGATCCTGGGCGCCAAGCTCGGCATGACCCAGGTCTGGGACAACAACAAGGTCGTCCCGGTAACCGTGGTGCAGGCCGGCCCTTGCGTCGTGACCCAGGTCCGTACCGATGAGAAGGACGGCTACTCCGCGGTCCAGCTGGCGTACGGCGCGATCGACCCGCGGAAGGTCAACAAGCCGGAGAGCGGCCAGTTCGCCAAGGCGGGTGTGTCGCCGCGGCGCCACATCGTGGAGCTGCGCACCACCGACGCCGGCGAGTACGAGCTCGGCCAGGAAGTCACCGTCGAGGCGTTCGCGGCGGGTACGCCGATCGACGTCACCGGTAAGACCAAGGGCAAGGGCTTCGCCGGTGTCATGAAGCGGCACGGCTTCCACGGTCTGCGCGCCAGCCACGGTGTCGAGCGCAAGCACCGCTCGCCCGGTTCGATCGGCGCCTGCGCGACCCCCGGCCGCGTCTTCAAGGGCGTCAAGATGGCCGGTCGCATGGGTGGCAAGCGCTTCACCGTGCAGAACCTGGTCATCCAGGCGGTCGACACCGAGCGCAACCTGATCCTGGTCAGGGGTGCGGTGCCCGGTCCCAAGGGCGCGCTGATCCTGGTCCGTACCGCGGCGAAGAAGAAGGGCGGTGCCAAGTGAGCTCGGTTGACGTGATCAACGCTGAGGGCAACAAGGCCGGCTCTGTCGACCTGCCCGCCAACGTCTTCGACGTCCAGGCGAACATCCCGCTGATGCACCAGGTCGTCGTGGCGCAGCTCGCCGCGGCCCGGCAGGGTACGCACAAGGCGAAGACTCGTGGCGAGGTCGCCGGCGGCGGCAAGAAGCCGTACAAGCAGAAGGGCACCGGTCGCGCCCGTCAGGGCTCGATCCGCGCGCCGCAGTTCACCGGTGGTGGCGTCGTGCACGGCCCCGTGCCGCGCGACTACAGCCAGCGGACCCCCAAGAAGATGAAGGCTGCCGCGCTGCGTGGCGCCCTCTCGGACCGGGCCCGGGACGGCCGCGTGTTCGTCGTCGAGTCCTTCGTCAGCGGCGAGAAGCCGTCGACCAAGGCCGCCGTCGCGACGCTGCGCAAGGTCGCCCAGACCACCAAGGTTCTCGTCGTTCTGGACAGCCAGGACGAGCTGAACTGGGTGTCGCTGCGCAACGAGCCGACCGTGCACCTCATCGAGGCCGGCCAGCTGAACACCTACGACGTGCTGGTCGCCGACGAGGTGGTCTTCACGAAGGTTGCGCTCGACGAGTTCCTGGGCGGTTCCGCCGAGAAGTCCGAGGAGGGCGACAAGTGAGCACGATCGCCGACCCGCGCGACATCATCGTCGCCCCGGTGGTCTCCGAGAAGAGCTACAGCGTTCTCGACCAGAACTGGTACACGTTCGAGGTCCGGCCGGACGCGAACAAGACCCAGATCAAGATCGCGATCCAGCAGATCTTCAACGTCCGCGTGCTGACCGTGAACACCGCGAACCGCGAGGGCAAGCGCAAGCGCACCCGCTCCGGCTGGGGGCAGCGCAAGGCCACCAAGCGCGCGATGGTGAAGCTGGCTGACGGTGACCGTATCGAGGCCTTCGGCGGCCCGGTCAGCTAAGGGGTTTGTGAATCATGGCAATCCGTAAGTACAAGCCGACCACGCCGGGCCGTCGTGGCTCCAGCGTCGCCGACTTCGCCGAGATCACCCGGTCGACGCCGGAGAAGTCTCTGCTGGTTCCGCTGCCCAAGAAGGGTGGTCGCAACGTCCACGGCCGCATCACCACGCGGCACCAGGGCGGTGGCCACAAGCGGCAGTACCGGCTGATCGACTTCAAGCGGAACGACAAGGACGGCGTGCCGGCCAAGGTCGCTCACATCGAGTACGACCCGAACCGCACCTCCCGCATCGCTCTGCTGCACTACGCCGACGGCGAGAAGCGCTACATCCTCGCGCCGAAGGACCTCAAGCAGGGCGACCGGGTCGAGTCGGGCGTCGGCGCGGACATCAAGCCGGGCAACAACCTGCCCCTTCGTAACATCCCGGTCGGTACGACGGTCCACGGTGTGGAGCTTCGTCCCGGCGGTGGCGCCAAGCTGGCCCGTTCGGCCGGCGTCGGTATCCAGTTGCTCGGCCGTGAGGGCGCCTACGCCACGCTGCGTATGCCTTCCGGTGAGATTCGTCGCGTCGACATCCGCTGCCGCGCGACGGTCGGCGAGATCGGCAACGCCGAGCAGTCGAACATCAACTGGGGTAAGGCCGGCCGTATGCGGTGGAAGGGCAAGCGCCCGACCGTCCGTGGTGTCGCCATGAACCCGATCGACCACCCGCACGGTGGTGGTGAGGGTAAGACCTCGGGTGGTCGCCACCCGGTGAACCCGGCGGGTAAGCCCGAGGGCCGTACCCGTCGCAAGGGCCAGCCGAGCGACAAGCTGATCGTTCGCCGCCGCTACGCCACCCGCAAGCGCGGGTAACGGGAGTAGAAGATGCCTCGCAGCCTGAAAAAGGGCCCGTTCGTCGACGACCACCTGATCAAGAAGGTGGAAGTCCAGAACGAGAAGAACTCGAAGAACGTCATCAAGACCTGGTCGCGGCGCTCGACGATCATCCCCGACATGCTCGGGCACACGATCGCCGTGCACGACGGGCGCAAGCATGTCCCGGTGTTCATCACCGAAGCCATGGTCGGGCACAAGCTCGGCGAGTTCGCTCTGACCCGCACGTTCAAGGGTCACGAGAAGGACGACCGCAAGAGCCGTCGTCGCTAAGCAGATACACGGATTAGAGGAATTAGGAGCTACAGCGATGCCAGTTAAGGGCGACGCTCCGGTGCTTCCGGGCGCGCGGGCGGTTGCGCGGCACGTGCGCATCTCGCCGAACAAGGCGCGCCGGGTGGTCAACCTCGTCCGCGGTCTGCCCGCGAAGGAGGCGCTCACCGTCCTGCAGTTCGCGCCGCAGGCCGCCAGCGAGCAGGTTTACAAGGTGCTCGCCAGCGCCATCGCGAACGCGGAGAACAACGAGCGGCTCGACCCCGACGCTCTCCTCGTCAGCGAGGCGTTCGTCGACGAGGGTCCGACGCTGAAGCGGTTCCGTCCGCGGGCGCAGGGCCGTGCGTACCGGATCCGCAAGCGCACCTGTCACATCACCATCGCGGTCGAGGCGGTCCAGGTGGCCCGCCCGGCGAAGAAGGCCGCCGCCAAGAAGGCGGCGCCGCAGGCCGAGTCCCAGAGCACGGAGGGTGCCGAGTAATGGGTCAGAAGGTTCACCCCACCGGGTTCCGCCTCGGCATCTCCACCGACTGGAAGAGCCGCTGGTTCGCGGACAAGCTCTACAAGGACTACATCGGCGAGGACGTCAAGATCCGCCGCATGATGTCCAAGGGCCTTGAGCGCGCCGGCATCTCCAAGGTGGACATCGAGCGGACCCGCGACCGGGTTCGGGTCGACATCCACACCGCCCGGCCGGGCATCGTCATCGGCCGTAAGGGTGCGGAGGCCGACCGGATCCGCGGCGAGCTCGAGAAGCTCACCGGCAAGCAGGTCCAGCTGAACATCCTCGAGGTGAAGAGCCCCGAGTCGGACGCTCAGCTCGTGGCGCAGGGCGTCGCCGAGCAGCTGTCCAGCCGGGTCAGCTTCCGCCGGGCGATGCGCAAGGCCATGCAGTCGGCCATGAAGAACCCGATCTGCAAGGGCATCCGGGTGCAGGTCTCCGGCCGTCTCGGCGGCGCGGAGATGAGCCGCACGGAGTTCTACCGTGAGGGTCGCGTTCCGCTGCACACGCTGCGCGCCAACATCGAGTACGGCTTCTTCGAGGCGCGTACCACGTTCGGCCGGATCGGCGTGAAGGTCTGGATCTACAAGGGCGACGCCGTTCCGGGTCGTGAGGTCGTCACCGAGACGGCCGCGCGTCCGCGCCGCGACCGTGCCGACCGGCCCGAGCGTCCGCGCCGTGGCCGTTCCGGCTCGTCCGGCACGACCGCCGGCGGTACCGAGGCCGGCCGCGCTGCGGCGCAGTCGCGGGGTGGCGACACCCCGACCGGCGAGAACACGAACGACGCCGCGGTCGCCGCGGCTCCGGCTCAGGCCGAGACGCAGCAGGAGGGCTGACACATGCTGATGCCGCGTAAGCCCCCGAAGGGCTTCCGCAAGCCGCACCACCCGGACCGCCACGGCGCGTCCAAGGGCGGCAACCGGGTGGTCTTCGGCGAGTTCGGTATCCAGGCGCTGGAGCCCGCGTACGTGACGAACCGGCAGATCGAGTCGGCGCGTATCGCGATGACCCGTCACATCAAGCGTGGCGGCAAGGTCTGGATCTCGATCTTCCCGGACCAGGCCCTGACCAAGAAGCCGGCCGAGACCCGCATGGGTTCCGGTAAGGGTTCTCCCGAGTGGTGGGTGGCGAACGTCAAGCCGGGTCGGATTCTCTTCGAGATGTCCTTCCCGAACGAGACGGTCGCGCGTGAGGCGATGCGCCGCGCGATCCACAAGCTCCCGATGAAGTGCCGCATCGTGACGCGCGAAGTGGGTGAAAGCTGATGGCAGCGGGCGTTAAGGCAGCCGAGCTGCGCGAACTCTCCGAAGAGGAGCTGGTTTCGCGGCTGCGGGAGGCCAAGGCGGAGCTGTTCAACCTTCGTGTGCAGCGCGCGACCGGCCAGCTCGACAATCACCGTCGGCTGCAGGTCGTCCGCAAGGACATCGCGAAGATCTACACGATCATGCGTGAGCGCGAGCTGGGGCTCTCGGTTGCGCCGGATGAGGTGACAGCATGAGTGAGAACGCGACTGCACCGCGCGCCCAGCGCAAGGTGCGCGAAGGTCTCGTGGTCAGCGACAAGATGGACAAGACCGTCGTCGTCGAGGTCGAGGACCGGGTCAAGCACGCGCTGTACGGCAAGGTCATCCGTCGTACCCGCAAGCTGAAGGTTCACGACGAGCAGAACGCGGCCGGTATCGGTGACCGCGTCCTGCTGATGGAGACCCGCCCGCTCTCCGCCACCAAGCGCTGGCGGATCGTGGAGATCCTCGAAAAGGCCAAGTGAGTGCGCTGGGCCGGTTTCGGCCGGCCCAGCGGACCATCGTTCCGCCAAGCTTCGGGCACGCTGCCCGGAGAACTGGCAGACATAGGAGACAGACGTGATCCAGCAGGAGTCGCGACTGCGCGTCGCCGACAACACGGGTGCCCGGGAGATCCTGTGCATCCGCGTGCTCGGCGGCTCCGGTCGCCGTTACGCGAGCATCGGCGACGTCATCGTGGCCACGGTCAAGGACGCCATTCCCGGTGCCGGTGTGAAGAAGGGTGACGTCGTCAAGGCGGTCGTCGTCCGCACCGCCAAGGAGAAGCGGCGCCCGGACGGCTCGTACATCCGTTTCGACGAGAACGCCGCCGTCATCATCAAGGACGGCGGGGACCCCCGCGGCACCCGCATCTTCGGCCCGGTCGGGCGCGAGCTGCGCGACAAGCGGTTCATGAAGATCATCAGCCTGGCGCCGGAGGTGCTCTGACCGTGAAGATCAAGAAGGGCGACACGGTCGTCGTCATCGCCGGCAAGGACAAGGGTGCCAAGGGCAAGGTCATCGCGGCCTTCCCGCGGCAGGACAAGGTCCTGGTCGAGGGCGTCAACCGCGTCAAGAAGCACGAACGCATCCGCACCACCCAGCGTGGTTCGAAGACCGGCGGCATCGTGACCCAGGAAGCCCCCGTCCACATCTCGAACGTGCAGGTGCTGGACGACCAGGGCAAGCCGACCCGGATCGGCTACCGGATCGACGAGAACGGCAACAAGGTCCGCATCGCGCGTACGACCGGTAAGGAACTCTGATGACTGCCGCCACCGAGACCAAGACGCTGCCGCGCCTCAAGACCAAGTACCGCTCCGAGGTCATCCCGGCCATCCAGGAGCAGTTCCAGTACGCCAACCCCATGCAGATCCCCGGCCTGGTCAAGGTCGTCGTGAACATGGGTGTCGGCGAGGCTGCCCGGGACGCCAAGCTGATCGACGGCGCGGTCCGCGACCTGACCACCATCACCGGTCAGAAGCCGCTGGTTCGCCGGGCGACCAAGTCGATCGCGCAGTTCAAGCTGCGTGAGGGCATGCCGATCGGCGCGAAGGTCACCCTCCGCGGCGACCGGATGTGGGAGTTCCTGGACCGGCTGCTGTCGATCGCGCTGCCGCGTATCCGTGACTTCCGCGGCCTGGACGGCAAGAAGCTGGACGGGCACGGCAACTACACCTTCGGCCTGACCGAGCAGTCGGTGTTCCACGAGATCGACCAGGACAAGATCGATCGGCCGCGGGGCATGGACATCACGGTGGTCACCACGGCCACGACCGACGACGAGGGCCGGGCGCTGCTGAAGCTCCTGGGCTTCCCGTTCAAGGAGAACTGAGCATGGCGAAGAAGGCGCTGATCCTGAAGGCTGCCGCGAAGCCGAAGTTCGCTGTGCGTGCCTACACCCGCTGCCAGAAGTGCGGTCGTCCGCACTCGGTCTACCGCAAGTTCGGCCTGTGCCGGGTCTGCGTGCGGGACATGGCCCACCGTGGTGAGCTGCCCGGCGTGTCCAAGGCCTCCTGGTAACCATCCAACCGCCCCACCCGCCGCCCTAAAGCGGTCTGAAGGCTGGTTCACAAGTAATACCGCTTCGCCGTAGGCCTGGTCCTACCGGGAACCCCGGCGAGAAAGGTTGACGAATACCCATGACGATGACGGACCCGATCGCAGACATGCTCACGCGTCTGCGTAACGCCAACCAGGCGTACCACGACAAGGTGACGATGCCCTACTCGAAGATCAAGGCGAACATCGCCGAGGTCCTCAAGGCTGAGGGTTACATCGCCTCGTGGACGTCTGAGGAGCCCGAGGAGGGCGCGGTCGGCAAGCGTCTGGTCGTTGAGCTCAAGTACGGCCAGAACCGCGAGCGCAGCCTCGCCGGCATCAAGCGCGTCTCGAAGCCCGGCCTGCGGGTTTACGCCAAGTCCGACGAGCTGCCGCGAGTGCTCGGCGGCCTCGGTGTCGCGATCATTTCGACGTCCCAGGGACTGCTGACCGACAAGCAGGCCCGCAAGCGGAGTGTTGGCGGGGAAGTCCTCGCCTTCGTCTGGTAACTGGAGACTTAGACATGTCGCGAATCGGACGTAAGTCGATCCCGGTGCCGGCCGGTGTCGACGTCACCATCACGGGGCAGACCGTCAAGGTCAAGGGCCCCAAGGGCGAGCTCTCGCACACCGTCGCCGAGCCGATCACGGTCTCGAAGGACGGCAGCGAGCTGGTCGTCAACCGCCCCAACGACGAGCGTAAGGCCAAGGAACTGCACGGCCTCTCGCGGACCCTCGTCGCCAACATGATCGTCGGTGTCACCGAGGGCTACAAGAAGGTCCTCGAGATCAACGGCACCGGTTACCGCGTCACCGCCAAGGGCAAGGACCTGGAGTTCGCTCTCGGGTTCTCGCACCCGGTGAACATCGTGCCGCCGGCGGGCATCACCTTCTCGGTGGAGAAGCCGACGCAGTTCACCGTGACCGGCATCGACAAGCAGCTGGTCGGTGAGGTCGCCGCGAACATCCGCAAGATCCGCCCGCCGGAGCCCTACAAGGGCAAGGGCGTCAAGTACCAGGGCGAGGTCATCCGCCGCAAGGCTGGAAAGGCAGGTAAGAAGTGACCGCCACGCTGCTCAAGCGCCGCAACGGCGGCGGCTCCGCCGCCAAGCGTGCCGTCGGCAAGGCGCGTCGGCACTTCCGGGTCCGCAAGAACGTTCGTGGTACGGCCGAGCGTCCGCGCCTGGTCGTCACCCGGTCCTCGCGGCACATCACTGCGCAGATCATCGACGACCTCAAGGGCCACACGCTGGCTTCGGCCTCCACGCTCGACACCTCGATCCGGGGTGGCGAGGGCGACAAGAGCGCTCTGGCCGGCAAGGTCGGCGCGCTGGTCGCCGAGCGGGCCAAGGCGGCGGGCATTTCCAAGGTCGTCTTCGACCGCGGTGGCAACAAGTACGCGGGCCGGATTGCCGCGCTTGCGGATGCCGCCCGCGAAGCCGGACTCGAGTTCTAGGAGGGATTGACCAATGCCTGGTCAGCAGCGCCGAGGCGGCGGGTCCGGCGGTAACACCGAGGGTGGCAACCGCAGGGACAACCGCCGCGAGGGCGGTCGTAACGCGCCCGTCGAGAAGACCCCGCACCTCGAGCGGGTCGTCGCGATCAACCGTGTCGCGAAGGTCGTCAAGGGTGGTCGTCGCTTCAGCTTCACCGCCCTGGTGATCGTCGGCGACGGTGACGGCACCGTGGGTGTCGGTTACGGAAAGGCCAAGGAGGTGCCCGCGGCCATCGCCAAGGGCGTCGAGGAGGCCAAGAAGCACTTCTTCAAGGTTCCGCGGATCGGTGCGACAATTCCGCACCCGATCACCGGTGAGGCTGCCGCGGGTGTCGTCCTGCTCAAGCCGGCGTCGGCCGGTACCGGTGTTATCGCCGGTGGCCCGGTGCGTGCCGTGCTCGAGTGCGCGGGTATCCACGACATCCTGTCGAAGAGCCTCGGCTCGTCGAACCCGATCAACATCGTGCACGCGACGGTGGCCGCTCTGAAGGGCCTCGAGTCGCCGGAGGACGTCGCGAAGCGTCGTGGCCTCCCGGTCGAGGACGTGGCGCCGGCGGCCATGCTGGCGGCGCGTGCGGAAGCGGCGGTGCACTGATGGCGCGCTTGAAGGTCACCCAGATCCGGTCCGGTATCGGCCGTAAGCAGAACCAGCGGGACTCCCTGCGGTCGCTCGGCCTGAAGCGGATCAACGATGTGGTGGTCAAGGAGGACCGTCCCGAGATCCGGGGCATGATCTTCGCCGTGAACCACCTCGTCACTGTCGAGGAGGTCGAGTAAATGGCGATCAAGGTCCACCACCTGCGTCCGGCGCCGGGCGCGAAGACCGCGAAGACCCGTGTGGGTCGCGGTGAGGGCTCCAAGGGCAAGACCGCCGGTCGCGGTACCAAGGGCACCGGCGCCCGGAAGAACACTCCGGCATCGTTCGAGGGTGGGCAGATGCCCATCCACATGCGCCTGCCGAAGATGAAGGGCCTGCGCAACAAGCCGCGCAACAAGGTCGTCTTCCAGGTCGTCAACCTGGACCGCCTCGCCGAGCTGTTCCCGAACGGCGGCGAGGTCGGCCCGGCCGAGCTGGTCGAGGCCGGCGCTGTCCGCAAGGGCCAGCCGGTCAAGGTCCTGGGCTCCGGCGAGCTGGGCGGCGTGTCGCTGACTGTTTCGGCGCACGCGTTCAGTGAGTCCGCCAAGGAGAAGATCGCCGCTGCCGGTGGCTCTGCCACCCAGCTGTAAGTCGTGAAGCGGTCGAAGGCCGCGGCACCGGGACACCCGGCGCCGCGGCCTTCGTCGTTTCCGCGGTAGGGGGTTCCGGGGGAGCGGAAACCGGGACGGCGATGCGCAAACGGCCCTGTACGCCGCGTGAGGGCGCGTTCGGCCCCAGGAGGCACTCGACCCACCCGCCGGCTGGTCGGCGTGCTCAGCGGCGCTCAGGCGGGCTCGCCGGCCGATTCGAAAGATCGAAAGACATCGAGTGACCGGGATCCGCCCGGACGTACCGTATTGTGGGACCCGGCTCGGGCGCGGGGGTGACCGGGCCCGGTGCAACGCGGCTTGCCGATCGTGGCGTAAGCAGACGGTTCAGCCACTAAGCCGGACAGTTGTGTTGTACTGGGGCATCGGCCCGTGCGATGCCGGTGGTTGCGCTGTCCGCCTTGCTGATACAGTGCTCCGCTGGCGGCCTCTATGGCTGCTCAATGATGTGTGCCCGAACTTCGGGGATACCGCAACCCAGAGTGTGGCGACCACGCAGGAGGATCAGTTGTTGTCCGCCTTCTCGAGCGCGCTTCGGACGCCTGACCTGCGGAAGAAGCTACTCTTCACGGTAGCGATTATTGCGATCTACCGTCTCGGCGCCACATTGCCCAGTCCCGGTGTGTCCTACTCCAACGTGCAGAACTGTTTGGAGCTCACCGAGAGTGCGGGCAACAGCGTCCTGAACCTGTTGAACCTGTTCTCCGGCGGCGCGCTGCTCCAGCTCTCCGTTTTCGCGCTGGGCATCATGCCGTACATCACGGCCTCGATCATCCTGCAGCTGCTGACGGTGGTCATTCCCCGTCTCGAGCAGCTCCGCAAGGAGGGCCAGTCCGGCCAGGCGAAGATCACGCAGTACACCCGGTACCTGACGCTGGGCCTCGCCGTCCTCCAGGCCTCCGCGTTCGTCGCGCTCGCCCGGACCGGCCAGCTGTTCGGCAACATGTGCGACCAGGACAACCCGGCGTACCAGATCATCCCGGAGAACACCGGGCTGCCGATGTGGCTGACCCTGACCGTCCTGGTGATGACGATGACCGCCGGCACCGGCGTGGTCATGTGGCTCGGCGAGCTGATCACCGACCGCGGCGTTGGCAACGGCATGTCCGTCCTGATCTTCACCTCGATCGCGGCCCGCCTCCCCGGCGAGGGCTGGAGCATCAAGGAGTCCAGCGGCACCGGCAAGTTCCTGCTGGTCATCGGTCTGGTCCTGGTCATCATCGGTCTGGTCGTCTTCATCGAGCAGGCGCAGCGCCGCATCCCGGTGCAGTACGCGAAGCGGATGATCGGCCGGCGGATGTACGGCGGCACCTCCACCTACATCCCGCTGAAGGTCAACCAGGCGGGTGTCGTACCGGTCATCTTCGGCTCCTCGCTGCTCTACCTGCCGCAGCTGTACCTGCAGTTCTTCGACCAGAACAACCTCAAGGGCTACCAGATCTGGATCCAGAACAACCTGGCGGATCCGACCAGCCCGATCTACATCGGCCTGTACTTCCTGCTGATCATCTTCTTCACGTACTTCTACGTGTCGATCACGTTCAACCCGACTGAGGTCGCGGAGAACATGAAGAAGTACGGTGGGTTCGTTCCGGGTATCCGTCCGGGCAAGCCGACCGCCGACTACCTCGACTTCATCCTCAGCCGGATCACCCTGCCGGGTGCGCTGTACCTCGGTCTGATCTCGGTTCTGCCGAACTTCTTCTTCATCTGGCTCAACCAGGACCAGTACATGAACTTCCCGTTCGGTGGTACCGCGGTGCTGATCATGGTGGGTGTGGGTCTGGAGACGGTGAAGCAGATCGAGAGCCAGCTCATGCAGCGGAACTACGAAGGGTTCCTCCGCTAGTGGGTACGCGGGGCCGGGGGGCTCTGCCGTCGACGGTGGGCGTGGTTTCTCCTGACCGAAGCGAGGCGATGTAGGTGCGGCTGGTACTGGTGGGCCCTCCGGGGGCCGGCAAGGGGACCCAGGCTGAGTTCATCGCCGCCCATCTCGCCGTACCGAAGATCTCCACCGGGGACATCTTCCGCGCCAACGTCTCGCAGGGCACCCCGCTCGGTGTCGAGGCCAAGCGATACATGGACGCCGGGCAGCTGGTACCGGACGAGGTGACCATCAACATGGTGCGCGACCGGCTCGCTGAGCCGGACGCGAGCGATGGTTTCCTGCTGGACGGGTTCCCGCGTACCGTGCCGCAGGCCTCGGCCCTGGACAAGCTCCTGGCCGACCTGGGCACCGCTCTGGACATCGTGATGGAGCTCGTGGTCGACGACGACGAGGTGATCCGGCGGCTCTCCGGCCGCCGGACCTGTCGTGGGTGCGGCAAGATCTGGCACGTCGAGTTCGACCCGACGAGCAAGGACAACATCTGCGACCGCTGCGGCAGCGAGCTGTTCCAGCGTGACGACGACAAGGCCGAGACGATCGCGAACCGGCTGGTCGAGTACGCGGACAAGACCGCGCCCCTGGTCGACTTCTACGGTGCCCAGGGCAAGCTGGTGGGCATCGACGCGACCGGCCCGGTGGAGGACGTCACGGTGCGCGCGATCGACGCTCTGCGGTCCTACGGCGGCTGACATGGCTCGTCAGCAGGACATCCAGTTCAAGACGCCCGAGCAGATCGAGAAGATGCGGGCCGCCGGCCTGGTGGTGGCGGCCGCCCTCGACGCGATGCGGGACGCGGTGGCGCCCGGGGTGTCGACCGCCGACCTCGACGCGGTCGCGGAGAAGGTGATCCGGGACGCCGGCGCGGTGCCGTCGTTCAAGGGCTACCACGGCTTCCCGGCGTCGATCTGCGCCTCGGTGAACGAGCAGGTGGTGCACGGCATCCCGAACGCGAAGCAGATCCTGCAGGAGGGCGACCTCATCTCGCTCGACTGCGGCGCGATCCTGGACGGCTGGCACGGCGACTCGGCGATCACGGTCGGCGTCGGCGAGACCGATCCGGCACTGCTGCGGATGGCCGAGGTCGCCGAGGAGGCCATGTGGGCCGGCATCGCTGCCGCGGCCCGCGGCGCGGCGAACGGCCGGGGCCGGCTCACCGACATCTCGTTCAACATCGAGAAGGTGATCCGCAAGGCCGGGCGGTACGGGATCGTGGACGGCTACGGCGGCCACGGCATCGGCACCGAGATGCACCAGGACCCGCACGTGCTGAACCACGGGAAGCCGGGCCGCGGCGTACGGGTGGTCCCGGGCATGGCGCTCGCCATCGAGCCGATGATCACCATGGGCTCCCCGCGCACCGTGGAGCTCGACGACGGCTGGACCGTGGTGACCCGGGACGGGTCCCGGGCCGCGCACGTGGAGCACACCATGGCGCTGCTGGACGACGGCGTCTGGGTGACCACCGCGCCGGACGGCGGCCGTGCGAAGCTCGGCGATCTGGTCACCGCCCGCCAGCCGTAGCCGTCGGTGGTGCCCGGCTGCCATGCTGTGACGCATGGGGCAGGAGGGCATGCGGGCCAGTGACGGTGACCGGCAGAAGGTCGCCGATCAGCTGAAGGCGGCGCTCGACGAGGGCCGGCTCGACCTGAACGAGTACGACGAGCGGGTGCAGAGGGCGTACGCGGCCAGGACGTACGGGGACCTGGACGGCCTGCTCGACGACCTGCCCGGCGCGATCCCGGTGCAGCGGGCCCGGATCCAGCCGTACCAGCCGCCGGCCCCGGTTTCACCGCATGTGGAGCCGCATCCGGCGCCGCATGGTGGACGGCCGAGGGTGGCGCCGGCGCTGGGCGCGTTCGTGCTCTGCACGGTGATCTGGGCGATCATCAGCCTGACCTCGGGTGAGCTGCACTACTTCTGGCCGGCCTGGGTGCTGATCCCGGTCGCGGTCGCGGTGCTGGCGCACTTCGCCGACCGCAACAAGCGCCGGGACTGAGGCGATATTGTCGGGTATGTCCGGCACAGACACGCCCGACCCCGGGTTGCGGAACCCTCGGTTTGGCGTCGCTGTTACGGGCGCGTAGACTGGCTTGCTGGCGCGCAGCGTCCACTCCTTCATGTCCTCACGCGCTTCGAGGACCGGGGGAGCCGCGGCTGGTCCGAGCCTTTTCAGGCCCGGGTAAGACGTTGCGAAAGCCTGCCCCACGAACCCGATGTCAGGTAGCGGAGGACATGCCTAAGAAAGACGGAGCCATCGAGATCGAAGGCCGAGTGATCGAGCCCCTGCCGAACGCCATGTTCCGCGTCGAGCTCGCCAATGGTCACAAGGTCCTGGCACACATCTCCGGGAAGATGCGCCAGCACTACATCCGCATCCTTCCCGAGGACAGGGTCGTCGTCGAACTCTCGCCGTACGACCTGACCCGTGGGCGAATCGTCTACCGCTACAAGTAAGCGGGTCGCGGGGTGGTTCCCATCCCGTCTGACTGAGAGTTAAGGCAAACCGTGAAGGTCAAGCCGAGCGTCAAGCGGATCTGCAACAACTGCCGGGTCATCCGGCGGCACGGCCGGGTCATGGTCATCTGCAGCACCGACCCGCGCCACAAGCAGCGCCAGGGCTGACACAGCCTCAGCGTAAGGATCCGTACCACAGCACAAGCTCGTTCCAGCCGCCAAGCATGCGCTTGAGCGGCCGCACCCCCGGTCGGAGGCCGGGGCCCGCCCGGGCAGGCGGGGTGGAATGGGCACAGACCTCCGTGAGACACCTGAGGAGTACGCCCACTTATGGCTCGACTCGTCGGCGTGGATCTTCCCCGCGAAAAGCGGATGGAGATCGCGCTCACCTACATCTTCGGCATCGGTCGCACCCGTGCCGTCGAGGCACTGACTGCTACCGCGATTGACCTGAACAAGCGCGCCAAGGACCTCAGCGAAGAGGAGCTGGTCCAGCTCCGGAACTACATCGAGGCCAACTTCAAGGTTGAGGGCGACCTGCGCCGCGAGGTCGCTGCGGACATCCGCCGCAAGGTTGAGATCGGTTGCTACGCCGGTATCCGCCACCGCAAGGGCCTGCCCGTGCGTGGACAGCGGACCCGGACCAACGCTCGTACCCGCAAGGGTCCGAAGCGCACGGTCGCCGGTAAGAAGAAGCCCGGTCGGAAGTAATAGGAGCGCACTGACTTATGCCACCGAAGGCACGCGCTGGGGCCGCCGTCAAGAAGGTCCGGCGCAAGGAACGCAAGAACGTCGCCCACGGGCAGGCGCACATCAAGAGCACCTTCAACAACACCATCGTGTCGATCACCGACCCGACCGGTGCTGTGATCTCCTGGGCCTCGTCCGGCCAGGTGGGCTTCAAGGGCTCCCGCAAGTCGACCCCGTTCGCCGCGCAGCTCGCTGCCGAGGCGGCCGCCCGTCGTGCCATGGAGCACGGCATGCGCAAGGTCGACGTGTTCGTCAAGGGTCCGGGCTCCGGCCGGGAGACCGCCATTCGTTCGCTGCAGGCCGCCGGCCTCGAGGTCGGACAGATCTCCGACGTCACGCCGCAGCCGCACAACGGTTGCCGTCCGCCGAAGCGTCGCCGGGTCTGAGGGAGATCTAGAGATGGCTCGTTACACAGGTGCGGACTGCAAGCGCTGCCGCCGCGAGAAGATGAAGCTGTTCCTCAAGGGCAGCAAGTGCGACGGGCCGAAGTGCCCGTTCGAGTCGCGTCCCTTCCCGCCCGGCCAGCACGGCCGCGGTCGGACCAAGGAGACCGAGTACCTGCTCCAGCACCGCGAGAAGCAGAAGGCCCGCCGCGTCTACGGCGTGCTCGAGAAGCAGTTCCGCGGTTACTACGAGGAGGCTGTCACCAAGCCCGGCAAGACCGGTGAGGTGCTGCTGCAGATCCTCGAGTCGCGGCTCGACAACGTCGTCTACCGGGCCGGCTACGCCGCGTCCCGTGACGCCGCCCGGCAGCTGGTCAAGCACGGCCACTTCCTGGTCAACGGCGTCAAGGTCGACATCCCGTCGTACCGGGTGAAGGACCACGACATCGTCACGCTGCGGGAGAAGTCGAAGGAGATGACCCCCTTCGTCGTCGCCCAGGCTCAGGCCGGTTCCCGGCCGGTGCCGGCGTGGCTGGAGCCGATCCCGAGCGAGATGAAGATCCTGATCCACTCGCTCCCGGCCCGCGCTGTCATCGACACGCAGGTCCAGGAGCAGCTGATCGTCGAGCTCTACTCCAAGTAGTGGCTCATGGGGCGCCGGCTTCGCAGCCGGCGCCCTGATCCAACGGACGGCCATCAAATAGTGGGTGGCCTGACAGAAAGAAGAACAGCGTGCTCATCAGCCAGCGGCCGACCCTCTCGGAGGAGTCGCTCAGCGAGACCCGCTCCCGGTTCACCATCGAGCCCCTGGAGCCGGGTTTCGGCTACACCCTCGGTAACTCGCTTCGCCGTACCCTGCTGTCGTCCATCCCGGGCGCGGCCGTCACCAGCATCAAGATCGACGGCGTGCTGCACGAGTTCACCACGATCCCCGGTGTCAAGGAGGACGTGGTCGAGCTGGTCATGAACGTCAAGGAACTGACCGTCAGCTCGGAGCACGACGAGCCGGTCAGCATGTACCTGCGCAAGCAGGGCCCGGGCGACGTGACCGCCGGAGACATCCAGCCGCCGGCCGGTGTCTCGGTGCACAACCCGGATCTGAAGCTGGCGACGCTGAACAGCAAGGGCCGGCTCGACATGGAGCTGACCGTCGAGCGGGGTCGTGGCTACGTCACGGCGGCGCAGAACAAGAACGCGGGCGCGGAGATCGGCCGGATTCCGGTGGACTCCATCTACTCGCCGGTTCTCAAGGTCACCTACCGCGTCGAGGCGACCCGTGTCGAGCAGCGCACCGACTTCGACCGTCTGATCATCGACGTCGAGTCGAAGGCGTCGATCTCGCCGCGGACCGCGCTGGCGTCGGCCGGTTCCACCCTGGTCGAGCTCTTCGGGCTCTGCCGGGAACTGGACGAGACCGCCGAGGGCATCGACATCGGCCCGTCGCCCCAGGACGCGCAGCTCGCTGCCGACCTGGCGCTCCCGATCGAGGAGCTGGACCTCACCGTCCGTTCGTACAACTGCCTCAAGCGCGAGGGCATCAATAGCGTGGGCGAGTTGATAGGGCGTACGGAGGCCGACCTTCTGGACATCCGGAACTTCGGCCAGAAGTCCATCGACGAGGTCAAGATGAAGCTCGCCGGAATGGGCCTAGGGCTGAAGGACAGCGCGCCGTCCTTCGACCCGGCGCACGTCGTGGACTCGTTCGGCGACGTGGACTACGACACCGACGACTACCGCGAGACCGAGCAGCTGTAACTAGCTGTCCGGCGCCATAACCAAGGAGCATCGGAATGCCCACGCCCACCAAGGGTGCCCGCCTCGGCGGCAGCCCGGCGCACGAGAAGCTCATCCTGGCCAACCTGGCCACCGAGCTCTTCCGGCACGGGAAGATCAAGACCACCGAGTCGAAGGCCAAGCGGCTGCGCCCGCTGGCCGAGCAGCTCGTCACGAAGGCCAAGCGCGGCGACCTGCACGCCCGTCGCCGGGTGCTGACCGTCGTGAAGGACAAGGACGTCGTGTACGCCCTGTTCGAGCAGATCGCTCCGCGGTACACCAACCGCCCCGGCGGCTACACCCGGATCACCAAGATCGGCCCGCGCAAGGGTGACGCCGCTCCGATGGCCGTCATCGAGCTGGTCGAGGAGCTCCAGGTCGCGGCCACCACGGCCCCGTCGAAGGAGTCGCGCAAGGCCGCCGCGCAGCAGGCCAAGGTCGAGGCGCTCGCGCCCGAGGAGGAGGTGCCCGCCGCCACCACCTCCGACGACCAGGACGCCGAGCCGCCGGTCAGCGCTTCCGGTGACAAGGGCGCCGAGGGCGACAAGGCCGAGGGCGACGACGACGCCACCACGAAGGCCTGATTTAGCCAGGTGAAGGCCCGGCATCCTCTTCGGAGGTGCCGGGCCTTTCCTGTGTTCTGAGCAAGAGGAGCATGCTGCGGGATGACCGATTCCATTCGGCTACGGCTGGACGTGTCGTACGACGGCGCCGAGTTCTCGGGATGGGCGGCGCAGCCCACCCGGCGTACCGTCGCGGGGGTTCTCACCGAGGCGCTCGGCCGGCTCGTCGGGGCGGAGACCGCTCTTGGTTTGACCGTTGCCGGGCGTACCGATGCCGGGGTGCATGCGACCGGTCAGGTCTGCCACATCGACCTTCCTGCGGACCGTTACGCCGAGCTTGCGGGGTCTCTGCTGCGCCGCCTGGCGGCGCTGATGCCGCCGGACGCCCGCGTCCGTGCGGTGACGCCCGTGCCGGCCAGCTTCGATGCGCGTTTCTCTGCGACCTTCCGCCGGTACGAATACCGCGTCTCCGACGACCCGTGGGGCCCGGAGCCGCTGCGCCGCCTCGACACCCTCGGCTGGCTGCGCCGGCTCGACCTGGACCGGCTCAATGCCGCCGCGGCCGGGCTGGTCGGGGAGCACGACTTCGCGGCGTTCTGCAAGCGCAAGGAGCACGCCACCACGATCCGGGCGATCACCCGGCTGGACTGGCGCCGCGACCCGGACCGGATCTGCGTGGCCACCGTGCAGGCGGACGCGTTCTGCCAGGCGATGGTTCGCAGTCTGGTGGGCGCGATGCTGACCGTGGGTGACGGGCGCCGGGAACCGGACTGGCCGGCCCGGCTGCTGACGCAGCGGGAACGCTCCAGCGAGGTGACGGTCGCGCCGGCGCACGGGCTGACGCTGGTCGCGGTCGGCTATCCCGAGGAGACCGAGTACGCCGCCCGCGCCGAAGCCACCCGTCGGCTGCGCGAGATCCCGGCTGGTTAACCAGCTGCGGGCACGGTGTTCAGGACGTCCTGGGCGGCGCGCTGGACGCCTGGGTCGTCGGCTGGGACCAGTTCGCCGGCCGGGCCGGTGATCACGCAGTACACCAGGTAGCGGCCGTGGGTACGCCAGACGACCGGGGTGCCGGGGCCGGACTCCAGGCCGCTCATCTGGGCGAATCCGCCGTCACCGGTCTCGACCAGGGATCGGAGCTGATCGCCGACGGCCACCGCGCCGGTGATGTCGGGTAGGTCCAGGACGCCGGCGGTGATCCGGAAGTCGGCGTAGGGGACGGTCAGGGCGGCGCGGATCGCCTGTGTGCACCCGTACCGTTGCAATGTCGTGCGCAACGTGCCGGTGACCGCGACCGTGCAGTCGGCCGAGAGGTCGGTGCGCTGGACCCGGAAAGCCCCGGAGCCGGCCGGAAAGGCCTCGGCCGCGGTCAGCGGCGCGGTCCGTGCCGCGGTGGCCGGGCCGGGGCCGTCATCGGCGACGATGAGAATGCCCAGCATGATGCAGATGCCGAGCACGATCAGGGCGGCCAGGCCGAGGGTGAGCAGGTGGGCGGTTCGGCGCGGATCCCGCCGGAGGTGCCGTTGCGGACCCGAGCGGACCCCCGCGGGGTGGCGATGCTGACCGGTGAAACCCGGATGCCTCACCAGCAGCAGAAGGCCGCCGGCCGGAGTGGCGCGGTGGGCGGAGCGCGTAGGGGTGGCGTACCGCATGGGCCCCAAGCTAGGCGCGCATGCTGATCTATTAACGCACAGCCTGTCCGCCACCCCGCCGGGTGACGCCTGACCCGGCGGCGGGAGACTTGCCGGGTGACCGCCGACCATTACTTCACCGCCGAGCCGGACGCGCCGTTCCGCCGGGGCGAGATCGAGTTCAACGTCGCCGGCCGGGACTACCGGCTGGCGGTGGCGTCCGGGGTGTTCTCGGCCGGGCGCCTGGACCCGGGCACGGCCGTGCTTCTGCGCAAGGCCGAACTGCCCGGTGCCGCCACCGAGGGGACGCTGCTCGACCTGGGCTGCGGGTACGGGCCGATCGCCAACGTGCTGGCCAGCGAGGCGCCGCAGGCCACGGTCTACGCCGTCGACGTGAACTCGCGCGCCCGCGAGCTGACCACCGAGAACGCCGCGGCGCTCGGTCTGGCCGGCCGGATCCGGGTCGCCGCACCCGACGAGGTTCCGGACGACGTGACCTTCACCGAGATCTGGAGCAACCCGCCGACCCACGTCGGCAAGGCCGAACTGCACGCGATCATGGAGCGCTGGCTGCCCCGCCTCGCCCCGGGCGGCATTGCCTGGCTGGTGATCAACCGGAACCTCGGTGGTGATTCGCTGCACACCTGGCTGGTCGCCGGCGGCTGGACGGTCGAGCGGGTGGCCAGCCAGAAGGGGTTCCGGGTGCTTCGGGTCACCCGAAATTCGGCTGACTAGTTCCGGGCAGGCAGGGAGGATGCCGGCATGGGTTACGTGGATGTCGCCGGTGCCGGCTTCGTGCTTCCGGACGGGCGGGAGCTCTTCGCCGACGTTTCGTTCCGGGTCGGTGAGGGCGCCAAGGTGGCGCTCGTCGGGCCCAACGGCGCCGGCAAGACGACGCTGATGCGGATGGTGGCGGGCGACATCCCGGCCCAGAGCGGCTCGATCGCGCGGTCCGGCGGGCTCGGCGTCATGCGGCAGTTCATCGGGATGATCGGCGATGACCGTACCCTGGAGGATCTTGCACTTTCCCTGGTGACGCCGGCGCTGGGCGCGGCAGGTGAGCGGCTGCGTGCCGCGGCCGCGGCCCTCGACGAGACCGAGAAGACCCAGATTGCGTACGCCAACGCGCTCGCTCACTGGGGCGAGACCGGGGGGTACGAGGCGGAGGTGCTCTTCGACACGGTCGCGGTGTCGATCCTGGGCAAACCGTGGGACGAGGTGCGAGACCGGGTCGTGCGCACGCTGTCCGGCGGTGAGCAGAAGCGGTTCGCGCTGGACCTGCTGCTCCGCGGCACCGACGAGGTGCTGCTGCTCGACGAGCCGGACAACTTCCTCGACGTGCCCGCCAAACGCTGGCTCGAGCAGCGGCTGCGGGAGTCGTCGAAATCGGTGCTCTACGTCTCGCACGACCGGGAACTGCTCGCCCAGACCGCCAACCGGGTGGTCGCTGTGGAGGGTGGCAGCGCGTGGACGCATCCGGGCGGGTTCGCGTCCTGGCACGAGGCCCGGCTGCACCGGCACGACCGGATGGAGGAGAACCGGCGGCGCTGGGACGAGGAACACGAGAAGCTCAAGGAGCTCGTCTTCACGCTGAAGAACAAGGCGGCGTACAACGACGGGCTGGCCTCGCGGTATCAGGCGGCGCAGACCCGGTTGCGCAAGTTCGAGGAGGCCGGTCCGCCACCGCTGCCGCCGAAGGAGCAGTCGCTGCGGATGAATCTGCGCGGCGGGCGGACCGGGAAGCGCGCGGTCATCTGCGAGGGCGTCGAGCTGGAGGATCTGACCTTCCCGTTCGACCTGGAGATCTGGTACGGCGATCGGGTGGCCGTGCTCGGCGCGAACGGCACCGGCAAGTCGCACTTCCTGCGGCTGCTCGCGGCCGGTGGCACCGAGCCGGATCTGGAGCACAAACCGGTCGACGGGGCGCCGCTGGCGCACGTGGCTCACGAGGGACGGGCACGGCTCGGCGCGCGGGTCCGGCCCGGGCACTTCTCGCAGACCCACGACCGGCCTGAGCTGCTGGAGAAGACCCTCGTCGAGATCCTGTGGCGCGGCGACGAGCATCGGTCCGGAATGGACCGGGCCGGGGCCATGAAAGCGCTGAACCGGTACGAACTGGCCGCCCAGGGAGATCAGCGGTTCGGGACGCTCTCCGGTGGACAGCAGGCCCGGTTCCTGGTGTTGCTGCTCGAGCTCTCCGGGGCGACGGTCCTGCTGCTCGACGAGCCCACCGACAACCTCGACCTGGCCTCGGCCGAGGCGCTCGAGGAGGGATTGAAGGCGTTCGACGGCACCGTGATAGCTGTCACCCACGACCGCTGGTTCACCCGGTCCTTCGACCGCTTCGTGCTGTTCAGAAGCGACGGTGAGGTTGTCGAGGTGCCCGAGCCGGTTTGGGACGTGCGCTAGCTTTTCTCGTCACGGACCGGTTAGGGTCCGATTACAACCAACCCCACGGGAGCCCGGGCACCGGGCTGAGAGGGGGGCTGACGCCGCCCCCGACCGTCGAACCTGATCCGGGTAATGCCGGCGCAGGGAGGAGTGCGTCATGCTTTTTGCTCGCATTCACGTCATAACTGATTCGATCGACGTGGTCCGCGGCGTGGCCGGAGCCGATGAGGTCGCGGTCCAGATCAGAGTCAAATCCAACGATGCCGAGGCTTACGCACTGACTGTGGCCGCAGTCGAAGTCTGCCGTGCCGCCGGGACGTTGGTGCTGGTCAACGACCGGGTCGGGGTGGCACTGGCGGCCGGCGCGGACGGGGTCCATTTGGGCGCGGACGATCTGCCGGTGACGGCGGCCCGGCGGGTGCTGGGGCCGTCTGCGGTCATCGGTGCCACCTGCCGCAACCCGGCGGCCGCCCGAGCTGCCGTCGCCGACGGCGCGAGCTATCTCGGTGTCGGTCCGGCGTTCGCGACATCCACCAAGGACGGGCTGCCACCGCCGCTCGGGCCGGCCGCGATCGCGGCCGTCGCCGAGGCGGTTCCGGGCACGCCGGTCCTCGCGATCGGTGGCATCACCGCGGATCGGGTGCCGCTGCTCGCGGTGCACGGTGTCGCGGCGGTCGCCGCCTTCGCGAAGGACCCGAAGGGAGCGGCGGCGGATTTCCTGGCGGCTCTGCGATGAGCGGCCCTTTCCGTGGCCCTTTCCGCGGCCCTTTTCGCAGCTCGACCGGGAGCGGCCGGGCCGGCGGCTCTGCGATGAGCGGGCGCCGGACCGTTGCGGTCGTCGGTGGCGGAATCATCGGGTTGGCCATCGCCTCCGAGTTGGTGTCGCGCGGCGCCGAGGTGACCGTCTTCGACCCGGATCCGGGCGGCAGCGACGGCGCCTGGCACGTCGCCGCCGGAATGCTGGCACCAGGCGGCGAGTCGGCTCACGAATATCCGCACCTCACGCGGCTGCTGGAAGCCTCGAATGCGCTGTGGCCCGAGTTCGCGGCGTCGCTCGGCGATGTCGGATACGACGATGCCGGGACGCTCGGTGTCGCGCTCACCGCTGACGACGTCGCCGACTCGATGCGGGAATGGCGACACCAGAAACTCGATCCGCTGACCGGCTCGCAACTGCGGGACCGGGAACCGGCCCTCTCGCCGCGGGTCCGGGCCGGTGTCTTCGCGCCCACCGAGACGCAGGTCGACCCGCGCAAGGTGGTCGCTGCACTGCGAGCCGGGCTGGCCGGGCGCATCGCAGCAAAACGCGTGGACGTTCTCTCCGATGTGGATGCCGACGTCACCGTGGTGGCGGCCGGCTGTGGCACGGCGGCGCTCACCGGGCTGCCGATCCGCCCGGTGAAAGGCCAGGTGCTGCGGCTGCGCGGCGAACCCGGCCTGCTCCGGCACGTGATCCACGGCAGTGCCGACGGCCGGCCCGTCTACCTCGTCCCGCGCGCGGACGGCGAGGTCGTGGTCGGCGCCACCCAGGAGGAGCGGACCGACCGAGCGATCACCGTCGGCGGTGTGCACGACCTGCTCCGGGCCGCCCTCGACCTGGTGCCAGGGCTGGCCGAACACGAGATCACCGAGATCACCGTGGGGCACCGCCCGGGCACCCCGGACAACGCCCCGATCCTCGGCCACGTCGACGACATCCGGCGGACCGTGGTGGCCGCCGGTCATCACCGCAACGGCGTGCTGCTCGCGCCGATCACCGCACGACTTGTCGCCGACCTGGTACTCACCGGCTCGGCACCCGCTCTGCTGGACGACTTCACCCCCGGGAGGTTCGGATGCGCCTGACGATCAACGGCCGGACGGAGAGCCGGCCCGACAACTGCTCAGTCGCGACCCTGGTCGCCGAGATCATCGCCGCCCAGCGTGGGGTGGCGGTCGCGGTCAACGGAACCGTCGTGCCCCGCTCGACCTGGGCCGACGTCGACCTGGCCGACGGCGACAAGATCGAAGTGCTGACCGCTGCGCAGGGAGGCTGAGATGGTCGTGCCTTTCCTGCCGGAGAACGGGCTGATCCTCGGGACCGGCGGTGCGAACAGCCTGGCCGCGCTGGAATCGGCGATCCGCGCATCGGAGACGACGCTGGTCACGGTGGCACTGCGGCGGGTCGAGGCGGCCGGGCCGGGGCTGCTGCCGATGCTGGACCGGCTCGGTGTGCGGGTGCTGCCCAACACGGCTGGGTGCTACACGGCGGGGGACGCGATCAAGACGGCGCAGATGGCGCGGGAGGCGTTCGAGACCGATCTGATCAAGCTCGAGGTGATCGGGGACGAGCGGACCCTGCTGCCGGACGGGGTGGAGTTGCTGCGGGCGGCGGAGATGCTGGTGATGGACGGGTTCACGGTTCTGCCGTACACCACGGACGACCCGATCCTGGCCCGTCGTCTGGCTGACGCCGGATGCGCCGCGGTGATGCCGGCCGGGTCGCCGATCGGTTCCGGGCTGGGCATCTCCAACCCGCATCACATCGAGCTGATCCGGCAGAGTGTGGACGTACCGGTGGTTCTCGACGCCGGGATCGGCACCGCCTCGGATGCGGCGCTCGCCATGGAACTCGGCTGCGATGCGGTGCTGGTCGCCAGCGCGATCACCCGGGCCGAGGATCCGGCGGCGATGGCTGCGGCTATGCGGCATGCAGTTGCGGCCGGGCGGCTGGCCCGGGCCGCCGGGCGCATCCCGCGGCGATATCACGCGGTGGCGTCCACAGCGGACGAAGGGATCCCGGTGTGGTGACGCCGGGCGGGCTCGTTGTGCTCACCGATCGGCGGTCTGCCGCCGGGCCGCTGGAAGCGGTGGTCGAGGCGGCAGTTCGCGGCGGCGCCGCATGGGTCATTCTCCGGGAACGCGATCTTGGGTACGCGGAACGCGCTGCTCTTGCCGCGCGACTCCGCTCGCTCCTGCCGCCGGGGCGGTTGATCGTGGCAGGGCCGGATCCGCTGGGCGGCTCGGCCGTGCACCTGGCGGCGGCCGACCCGCTGCCGGACGGGATCGCCCTGGTGGGCCGGTCCTGGCACGGGCACGAGACCTTGTCCGAAGTGGACTACGTGACTCTGTCGCCGGTCTTCCCGACCGCGTCGAAGCCGGGGTACGGGCCGGCGCTCGGGGTCACGGGGGCCGCCGAGCTGCGTGCGCCCGTGCCCTGGCTGGCATTGGGCGGGATCTCGTCGGTGTCCCGGGCGGCGGAGTGTGCTGCCGCGGGTGCTGCGGGGATCGCGGTGATGGGGGCGGTTATGCGGTCGCCGGACCCAGCGAACACGGCCCGGTCGCTGGCGGTGGGTTTCGCCGCGGGGCAGTCCGGCCCGGCTGACGCTCAGGGTCGTCTGGCGGGCGTTGAGGCAGCACTGGGTGACAGCTCGGGTTTGCCGGCTGACGCTCAGGGTCGCTTCTTGCGTGTTGAAGCAGCAGTGAGTGACAGCCGTGGGGGTGGGCGGGGATGACGCCGTCGGTGGTGTTGACGATTGCTGGGTCGGATTCTGGGGGTGGGGCCGGGATTCAGGCGGATCTGAAGACGTTCGCGGCGTTGGGGGCCTACGGGACCTCGGTGATCACGGCGATTACTGCGCAGAACACGCTTGGGGTCACGGCGATTCATCCGGTGCCGGCTGAGGTGGTGGCGGCGCAACTGGACGCGGTGCTCGCCGATTTGCCGGTGGCGGCGGTCAAAGTCGGGATGGTGTCGGATCCGGAAGTCGCGAAAGTCATCGCGGAACGGGCTGCCGACCTGCCGAACCTTGTCGTCGACCCGGTGCTCGTGGCCACTGCGGGGAGCCGGTTGGGAGAGGTGGCGGTGGTGGGGGTGCTTTGCGCGTACCCCAGTGTCCTGACGCCGAACCGGCACGAAGCCGGCGCCCTCCTGGGCAGGCCGGTCCAGACCGCCGAGGAAATGATCTCGGCGGCAGCCGAGCTTGCCGCGCTGGGACCGCGCGCGGTCGTGGTGACCGGGAGTGAGCTGGCGATCGATGTCCTGCATTTCGATGGGGAGACGTCGCTGCTGCGCGGCGAGCCGGTGCCGACTGTGAACAACCACGGTTCGGGGTGCACGTTCTCCTCGGCGATCGCGGTGCGGCTGGCGGCCGGCGATGCGGTGCCGGATGCCGTTGCGGCGGCGAAGGAGTACGTGCGGCGTGGCCTGCGCGGTGGCAGTTCGTGGCAGCTGGGCGCCGGGCCAGGGCCGCTGGACCACTTCGGCTGGTCCGCCTAAGTTTCCCGGCGGTTCGCGCTGGTGGGGATTCGTGCGCTCATCGGCCGTCGGTTTTGTCACTATATGGGGAGGTATTGCTCGTGCGTCGCAAGGTGTATGTCGAGGGACCCCGTCCGGAGATCCGGGTGCCGTTCACCGAGGTGGTGCTGACCGGTGACAACCCGCCGGTGCAGCTCTACGACACGTCCGGTCCTGGCAGTGATCCGGAGGTCGGCCTGCCGGAGATGCGGAAACCGTGGCGGACCGGGCAGACCCAGCTCGCCTCGGCGCGGGCCGGGATCATCACGCCCGAGATGGAATTCGTTGCGGTGCGGGAGGGTGTCTCTGCTTCTCTCGTGCGTGATGAGATCGCAGCCGGACGAGCCGTGCTTCCGACCAACGTGAACCACCCGGAATCCGAGCCGATGATCATCGGCTCCCGTTTTCTCGTCAAGGTCAACGCGAACATCGGTACGTCCGCGGTCACCTCGTCGGTCGCCGAGGAGGTGGAGAAACTGACGTGGGCGACCCGATGGGGTGCGGACACCGTCATGGATCTGTCCACTGGGCCGCGGATCCACGAGACGCGGGAGGCGATCGTCCGGAACTCGCCGGTGCCGATCGGAACGGTGCCGATCTATCAGGCCCTGGAGAAGGTCAACGGCGATCCGTTGAAACTGAGCTGGGAACTGTTCCGGGAGACCGTTCTGGAACAGGCTGAGCAGGGCGTCGACTACATGACCATCCATGCGGGGGTGCTGTTGGCGTATGTGCCCCTGGCCGCTGAACGCGTCACCGGGATCGTGTCGCGCGGTGGGTCGATCATGGCGGCGTGGTGTCTTGCTGAGCACCGGGAGAACTTCCTGTACACGCACTTCCGGGAGCTTTGCGAGATCTTCCGGGAGTACGACATCACGTTCTCGCTGGGGGACGGGCTGCGGCCGGGGTCGATCGCGGATGCCAATGATGAGGCGCAGTTCGCGGAGCTGCGTACGTTGGGGGAGCTGACGCACATCGCCTGGGAGTACGACGTGCAGGTCATGGTCGAGGGGCCTGGGCATGTGCCGATGCACAAGATCAAAGAGAACGTTGATCTGCAGGTTGAGCTGTGTGGTGGGGCGCCGTTCTACACGTTGGGGCCGTTGGCTACGGACATCGCGCCGGCCTATGACCACATCACGTCGGCCATCGGGGCGGCGATGATCGGCTGGTTCGGGACGGCGATGCTGTGTTATGTGACGCCCAAGGAGCATCTGGGGCTGCCTAACAAGGAGGACGTCAAAGCGGGGATGATCGCGTACAAGATCGCGGCGCATGCGGCGGACCTGGCCAAGGGGCATCCGGGGGCGCAGGAGTGGGATGACGCGTTGTCTCGGGCGCGGTTTGATTTCCGGTGGGAGGACCAGTTCGAGCTTGCGCTGGATCCTTCTACTGCTCGCGCTTACCACGATGAGACGCTGCCGGCGGCGCCGGCCAAGACGGCGCACTTCTGTTCTATGTGTGGGCCAAAGTTCTGCTCTATGAAGATCAGTCATGAGCTGCGGGCGGCGGGGATGAAGGCCAAGTCGTCGGAGTTCGTGGAGGCTGGAGGGCGGGTTTACCTGCCGGTTACGCCGACCAGCTGATGTCGCGCTCAGTCGGACTTGCTGCTGGGGCGTTTTGACGGGGGTAGGAAGTCGTAGAAGGGCTCGTGGGACGCCTCGGCCGGTTGCGGCTCGCTGGGCTTCTCAGCCTCATCAGCCTCGTCGGCCGGGGCGGTCCCGATGGGCTCGTTGAGTTCGGCCAGATCCTGCACGGCTTGGCGCTCGGCGGCGGCAGCCGTTGCACGGGCTTCGTCGTCGTTGTCCGGTTGGGGGGTGCCCACGGTGGCTTCGGGTTCGGCTTGGGAGTTTCGGTCGAGGCGGGGGTCGACCGATTCGGCCTCGGCTCGAGGCTGTGCCTCGGCCTTGGGTTGAGGCTGCGTTTGCGGTTCGGCCTGGGCTGGCTGTGGCGGGGTGGCTGCCTTGCGCGGGCGGGGCTTGCGGCGGCTGGCCCGCTTCTTTACCTCGGATGGCGCGTTATGTGCGGCCTGCTCTTCGGTGTTGTACTTACCCTCGGCGCGGCTCTTCGCTTCGGCGTCGATCTTTTCGGCGTCGTCGCTCTTTGCCGAAGTGGGTTGCGGGAGCTCTTGAGCTTGGCTGGTCTCTTGGGCCGAAGCGCGATGCTTCCCCGCTGATTGATCGGTGTCAGCCAGGTCGATCGCCTGTTCGGGTTCGGCGTCGGCTGTCTCCGCGGCTTGCGGGACGGCCATGGGGTCCGCGGCGGCGCCTGTTGTCTGCTCGGGTGTCGGGGCAGCGGGTTCGGGCTCAGCGGGGGTTGCTGTGCTCCCGTTCTGCTCGGGTTCCGGCGTGGTGGTCGCCGGCTCGGTCGGCTCCGTGGACGCGGAGGCCGTGTCGGGTTGCAGCTGGTCGGTATCGGCGGCGATCGGCAGGTCGGCAGCTTCTGGCGCAATCTGCTGCGGTTCTACGACGGGCCGCTCTGTGTCCTGCGGTTCGGTGGTCGATTCGGTGGCAGAGGGCTCAATGGTTGCGGGCTCAGTGGTTGCGGACTCGGCGGGTTCAGGTTCAAGGGCTGGAGGCTCAACGGCTGCAGGCTCAGCCGTCGGCTTCGGCCTGGGACGGCGGGCTCGCTTGGCGGGGGCCTTCGCCGGGGTGGCTTTGGCCCTTGGCTTCGGCTTCTTGCTGCCATCCTGTGGCTGCTCGCCGGCATCCTGCTGGCCGCCCTCTTCCTGGCCCATCGTGGGAGCCGACCCTTGCTCGTCCGAGGTTGCGGCGCTTGCTTGCCTGACTGCGGCGGTCGCCCGCACCGATGGCTTTCTCGCGGCGGCGGTCTCCGACGCCCGGATCTCCACTGTCGCGGCCTCGGGCGTTGTTGCCGGCTCGATCACTGCGATCTCGGGCGCCTCGGGGGCCGCGGGTAGAGCGGCGGCCGGAACCGAACCGGAGACCGGGGCGGCCTTGCGCGACCGGGAAGTGGCAGCGGGGTCGGCGGTGATTTGTGGGGACTCCGGGTCTGTTGCGGCGGTCAGGATTCGATAGCGGTAGGTGATTCCCTCGTCCCGGACGACGAAGTCGTCGGAGCCGTCGGGGCGGGTCCAGGTGAGGATCATCTGGCCGTAGCGTTCGGCGAGCTTGACCAGGGCGGGGAAGGTGTCGACCTGGACGACGGGCTTGCCGGGTGGGGAGGCCATCGGCTCCACCGGGACGATCAGGTGGGGGTACCGGCGTTCGATCTGCGCCCGAGTTCGCAGAGGCACGTGGCGGAGAGCCATCACCGCGATGATCATGGCGCCGACGAAGGCGATCAACAGCAAGTAGACGGCGTATCGGCGGGCGGCGTGGGCGGTGAGGAGATCGTAGCCGAAGACACCGATTTGGCGGTTCTGCATCGAGGCGACGGTGCCACCGCTGGACTGGTCGAGCACTAGGGTTTCCGGGCCACCGGCAAGGGTTAGCTGGAGCGGGGCGAGGTTGAGCGAGACCTGCGGCTCGAAGGTGGTGCCATCGCTGTGTTGAACTTGTGCGGTGATAGCCAGGGTGACTGCGCCGATTTCAGCGCCGATTGCTTTGCCAGCATCAACTGCGCGCTGCTGAAGGGCGGCCAAATCCAGTTGAACCTTGCCGGTGTAGCGGTCGGCGTTGAACTCTTTCTCCTGAGATAACTGCATCGTTGTGTGCCAGCCGTTATCGGCGGAAAGACGGGCGGTGACGCCGATTCTTCCAGGTCGACCTCGATAGTGCATATGCAGGTCGACGATCTCGGTGAGTTTCCGGAATATTGGATCAGGCGAGTACACCGTGGTGCCGTCGTAGGCCGCGGAGCGTGGTACCTCAGCGGAGTAGCTGTAAGTCATCGACTCTCCGGCTCTCGCCGTGCCGACGACGGCCTCGGTGGCCGGTTTGATCCAGCCCAGCAAGCCGAGTGCAATACCGGCGAAACCACAGAGGCCGACCATGATGGCAAGGGCTTTGGCCGCGGGATGTAGCCGGCGAATGGCCTTGAAACTCGCTGTGGCCATTGCCAGAGTGCCGCCTTGGCCAGACATGCGTTTCACTTTCTTCTTCCGGCTACCGCGGGGGATGTCCCGGCGTGTCTTTGCCGCTGCTGTGCCACCGCCGACGAACAAGAAGCCCAGCATCCCCAGGCCGGTCGGACTGAGCAGTGGCTGAAGCCACGCACCGGCCTTAGGTATGTGCACGACTGCCCGTCCAATGATCTCCTTGGAGGCGGGTGTTTCGGCGTCGATGGAACCGTTGTTGTCGCCCTTCAGGACGTAACCGTTGTCGTCGCCGCCGATGATGCGGTGCAAGACTTCCAACCGGCCGCCAGAGCCATGATATGCGGCGATCTGACCCACTTCATAGCTATCGGACTTTGCGACGATGACGAGATCGCCCGCGTGGTACACGGGCAGCATGCTGATGCCATGTGTGACGACGTAGGAGACCCGCTGGGTTCCGATCGCCCACGCGACCATGGCCGCCATCAGGATGATGGCGGCCATGGCGAAAGGGCGGACTGATCGGATGGTTCGTCAACCTATTCCGGAGGTACAAATCGGGCTTGTCGAGTTGCTCTGTCCGACGAACTCGGCGTTTGCGCGGGTGCCTTGCTCAGGCTGCCACAAGGCTTACGGACACGTCCGTCAAAGCCGTGTACCAGGAGCCGGTCGGAGTTCCGGCGCTCTGACCAACTGTGCAGGTGGTGGACTCGGAGGTCGTGGGTGCGCAGTAGAACCCAGCCGCGCTGTTTCCGGCAGATCCCGAGACGACAACCTTGACCGTTGAACCGTCGGGGACGGTGGCCCCGTTCTGGCCAGCGAATGTCACGGTCGCGCCAGTAACCCGGTCCGGGTTGGTGGCGTCGGTATCGAAGACGATTCCGGTGAGGTCGGCACCCTCGACATCCTGAGCTACGGCGATCTTGCCGCCGACGACAGTGGGACCGGAAATCGTGTTGGTCAGGCCGCTGGCGGTGAAGGCGGTGCTGCCTGCGGCGACGGCACCGGCGACGGCGATGCCGCCCAGCAGCTGAATCATGTTGCGCATATGTGTGTCTCCCCTTGGTCGGTAACCCAGCCGGCCCGGTGGGCCCTGTGGCTTTGCGTCCCCGGCTTGCGCTCGGGTTTGCTCTTGTCGGCCGAGCGGATGCTCGAGTGTTTGTTGCTTGCGCCAGGTTGTTCGGTCATGGGCCGGAGGGCCTAAGAGTTAGGGCGCATCTTTTCCGCGAATTCCGTGCCTTAGCTCCAACACGGTGCTATGCGGTTGCGGGAGGTGCTGCAGAACCGGGCATCCGGGCCCAGCGGGGCACAGACAATGCGCGACGGTCGTCCGGAGACGAGCGCCGCGCGTACGCAAGAACGGGTTTTAAAGCCTGTAGAAAGTCACGTAGTGGTCGGGCGTGAAGTAAGCGACCCGACTGCTGCGATTGACCACGATTCGGTACGCGTCTCGGGCTGCGCCGCGGTTGCGGGAGTAGACGTCGTACTCGCCGTAGGTTGCTGACGGCAGCTGGCCCTCGCGGTTGTAGAAGCGGCCGCCGGTGTAGTTGTAGTTGCCGTACGGCCACGAGTACCACCCGGCGGAGGTGGGCCAGCCCAGTGACTGCCAGCCGCTGTAGGCGGTGCGGGCTGCCGCGCACCTGCTGATCGTGCAGCTGTTGTACACAGCGGCCTGCGCGGCGTCTGTCGAGACGGGCGCCACCACTGCGGTGAGTACCAGGGCCAGGCCGGCGAAGAGCCGGCCGATTCGGGACAGCATGATCGGACTCCGATGCCATCGAGGGGATGAGACCCGGACATCGACCATCGTCACTGCGGTGGGAAACCGGCGGTACCTCCCGAACCGGTCATTCCATGGAAGTTCAGTTGCTGCCCAGACCGTTCACCCAGTTGACGTATTCGGAGTCCTTGCCAGGCGGCGGCAGGATCGCGTCCGGCTGCAGGGGTGCGCGCTGGGCCGGTGCGTTGATCCGGGGGTGCTCGGCGGTGTCGATGCCGGTGCGCGGGGCGGGCTGGGCAGCCGCGAAACCGTCGAACGACGGCGTGGGTGCGGGCGCGGCTGGCGCGGCGGGGGTGGGCTCGGGCGCCGGGCGGCGGGTGCGCCAGCCCCGGCGCAGGCTGGCGACCGGGCCACCGGACCGGCTCTGCTGACCGGAGAAACGCGGCTCAGGCGAAGCGGATGAGGAAGGAGGCTGGGCGGAGGGGGACGGGGCGGCCTGGAAAGCAGGCGAAGCAGCCGCCCCCTGGAAGTTCGGCGATGCGGTGCCGGAGTGGCCGAACGGCGTACCCGTGCCGGCGGTAAAGGGTGACCCAGCCGCATTGGCCGGGGTGTTGTTGGCCAGGTCGGCCAGCGGATGCGGCCGGTCCGGCAGCGTGAACACGCCGGTGTCGGAGGGCCGCAGCTGCGCGTCCGGACGCTTGGCGGCAGCAGCCGCGACCGCAGCGATCGCGGACTGGCTGGGCGCGTTGCGCTGGGGCAGCGGCGAGCGGCCGGCGCTGGGCTCGGGCGCCGAGTCGGGTGGGGTGTCGCCCGGCTTGCCCGGCTCTTCCGCGGGGGTGGCTGAGGGGGCGCCGCGCATGATCGCGGCCAGGACCGAGCCGAGTACGCCGGCGCCGCTCGCGATCATCGCCGCCCAGTAGGGACTGAAGCTGATGTCGGTCGACGAGCCGGGGCCGGCGATGAGGTAGGCGCCGGTGAGCAGGGCCGGTCCCGCCAGGCCGGTGAGGGCGACGGCGAGGGTCGACATGTTCCGGCCGCGGGCGATCCAGCCGAGGACCAGCCCGGAGAGCAGGGCGAGCACCGGCATGGTGAGGAACGGGGTGCGCTCGGCGACGGCCGCCGGGATCAGGCTGCCGTCGAGGACGCCGAGACGGACCGAGGCCGGCGTGCGGCCGGGCAGCAGGGACGGTGCGACCGAGACCAGGGCGACAACCCAGATCAGTACGCTGAGCACGGCCACGTTCCACCGGGCCACTGCCTTTGCGGCGGCGGCCCACGCGGCGAAGATGCCCGCGGCGGCGCCGAGTGCCGCGCAGATCCCGATGACCAGAACCGGGCGGATGCCGTCGATCTGCGCGGACCGGGCGGGTTGCATGGTGAGCGGGAGCACCGCCAGCGCGCCGAGACCGGCGGCGAGGCCCATCGCGAGCGCTCCGCCGGGTCCCACCGGTTGCGGGCGCCACCTGGGGCGGAAGCCGGTTCCGATGATCGCGGCGAGGGCGGCGGCGGTCATCGTGATCCATGCGACCCAGGCCAGCTGCGCCGTCCATTGATCACGGAGGGTGATATCCAGGTCCAGGTCGAGCCGCACCATGCCGAGCCCGTAGGCGATGCCGAGCTGGCCGGCTCCGACCACGGCTGCTGCCGCGGACGTAGTGGCCAACAGCTTCACCCAGCTCCGAAATGCCATGCCGGGCACGTTACGGAATGTTCCGCGCCATGCGCCAGTCCGGTCCGCGCTTCTTAAGACAGCCTAAAGTCACGATCTTCATACATCGAAATTATTCGTTCAATTTCGAATACGCAGTGTGACTTCTTTGCAACGTACGGGATATTTGCCAGACGACCGTCCGCAGTGGACACTACCCGGCACGGACAGCCTGTCCGTCACCTGATGCGAAACCTTGCGAATGTGAGACGCCTGTCGAAACCCGAGGTCGCGGGACGGAAGTCCCACATAGTGGTTGGAATCGTGATGGTGTTCGGTGACCGCGACATCACGGACGGTTGCACGTGACGCATTCGCGCACGTCAACCTCATGGATGCCGCCAAGATCAGCACCCGCGCGCGGTTACCACCAGGACAGCCGTGGCTTTTCCGGGAGGTTCCAGGCTTCCCAAACGTACCGGCGTTCTGGTGAAATCGCCGCCGTGCCGAAAACGGCGCGGGCTTTGCTGCGGGCACCGGACGGGGCCGGACCGCAGCCTCCGGCGAGCCGGCTGACCGTGAAGGAGTTGTCGTGAGCACGGGATCCTCGACCCTGGCTGCGCGACGTGGTGGCTTCCCGCGCCTTCGGGACGCGCGGATCCGGGCCAAGCTCGCCGGCCTGCTGTTCCTGCCTCTGGCGGCAGTGCTGGGGCTGGCCGCCGTGCGCCTGGTCGACGTGGGTGAGCGGGCCGGCGACGCGGGCCGGGTGGCCGACATGGCCGAGCTCGGCACCGACCTGTCCAACCTGACCCGGCTGCTGCACGACGAGCGGATGGCCGCGCTGGCGTACCTGGGTTCGCCGGATGCCGCCGCCACCGAGTTCCGCGAGTCGGTCAAGTCGGTGGACGCGCAGGTGCAGGTCTTCCGGGAGAACCGGGCCGCGATCACCGAAGTGCCGGCCCCGGTTACCGACCGGCTGACCCGGATCGATCAGGAACTGACCGCCCTGCCTCAGACCCGCGCCGGCATCGGCGAGCGCAAGGGTGTCGGCGTGGCCGACGCCGCGCAGCGCTACACCAAGGCCCTCACCAGCCTGTCCGGCTACGAGACCGCGGTCAGCCAGGTCGCCGAACCCGGCGAGGTCTCCGACAACCTGCGTGCCCTGGCCGCGTTCACCAAGGCTGAGGCCGCCGCGGCCGAACAGGCGGCGCTGACCTACGTGGCCCGGGTGAGCGGCGACGCCGGCCCGGATCAGCTCCGCGCCCTCTACGCGATCCAGGCCGTACGGACCGACGCGCTCAACGACTTCCGCACCCTCGCGACGGCACAGCAGATCTCCCTGGTCGACTCGACGCTCAGTGACGACACGCTGGCCGGCGCCGACGGCCTCGCGGCCCGGCTGGCCGGCCCGGCCGCGGTGGCGCCGGTCGACATCATCAACTCCTTCACCGACGTCATCGAGCTGTTCCGCGGTGTGGAGCGGCAGCTCGACGCGCAGGCGGTGGCCGCCGCCGAGGACGCGAGCAAGCGCCGTACGCAGCAGGCCACCCTCGAGTTCGTCGTGGTGCTGCTGATCCTGATCGCCGCCGTGGCGATGGCGTTCTACCTGGGCCGCTCGCTGCACCTGTCGGTACGCCGCCTGCGCGAGGGCGCCCTCGCAGTGGCCAACCGCGACCTGCCCGACGCGGTGCACCGGCTGCAGGACGCGGACAACCTCGGCGAGGGCGGTGTCGACCGGATCATCGCGCAGACCCGGGACCCGATCCCGGTCACCGAGGCCGACGAGTTCGGCCAGGTCGCCGAGGCGTTCAACATGGTGCACCGGGAGGCCATCCGGGTCGCCGCCGAGCAGGCCGCGCTGCGGACCAGCGTCTCGACGATGTTCCTCAGCCTGGCCCGGCGCAGCCAGTCCCTGGTCGACCGGATGATCGGCGAGCTGGACCAGATCGAGCGGATGGAGGAGGACCCGAAGCGGCTCGCCCGCCTCTTCGAGCTGGACCACCTCGCCACCCGGATGCGCCGCAACGATGAGAACCTGCTGGTGCTGGCCGGTGCCGAGGTCGGCGCCCCGCGCCGGGAGGACGCGCTGCTGGTCGACGCGCTGCGGGCCGCACAGTCCGAGGTGGAGCTCTACCACCGGATCGAGTTCGGCTCGATCGACACCGACATCCTGATCGGCGCGGCGGCGGTCAACGACGTGGTCCGGCTCATCGCGGAGCTGCTCGACAACGCCACCCGGTTCTCCCCGCCGAACACCGTGGTGGTGGCGCACGGCGGCCGGACCGGCGATCACGTCGTGGTGCAGGTCGAGGACCACGGGTTGGGTGTCTCCGCCGAGCAGAGGGAACAGATCAACCGGCGGCTCGCCGAACCGTCCGAGGTGGACGTCACGGCGTTCCGGCTGATGGGCTTCGCGGTGATCGCGCGGCTGGCCGCCCGGCACGGCATCGGGGTCGAGCTGCGACCCGGCTACGACGGTGGCACTGTCGCCGAGATCAGCCTGCCCGCCGACATCGTGGTGATGCCCGGCGTGCCCGCCGCACCGGTACGCGCAGCGAGCTGGACCCGCCCCGGACCACCGCCGCCGGCGTCCATCAGCACGCCGCGGATCCCGGAGTCCCGCCCGCCGATCCGGTCCGCGCCGGCACCGGCCGAACCGGCTTTCCGCCCGCCGCGCCAGCCCACCGCACCGCCGTCCGAACTGGACCTGCGCCCCACCCCGGATCGGCCGCCACTGCCGTCGCGCAGCCCCAAGACGGTCGAGGTGCCGGTCCCGGCAGCCGCGTCCGCCGGGTTCGCGGCGCCGGCCGGAGTCACCACGCCGGCCGGTGTGACGTCACCGGGCTGGGGTGCGGCGGTCGCGGCACTGCCGTCGCTGCCGGAAGTGGCCGCGCAGGTGCCGTCGCAGATGGCGCCCATCCAGGTGGAGATGCAGCACAGCTGGTTCGCCGGTGACCCGGCCGATCAGCACGGCATGCCGACCGCCGGGTACGCGCCACCGCCCGGGCCGGCGCCGGCAGTCCAGGTCTCCAGCCCGCCGGTGTCGAGCCCACCGATCTCCAGCCCACCCGTGTCCAGCCCGCCGGCGGCACCCCGACCACCGGTGGGGGAGGACACCCGGCGGATCGGCCGGGAGGTTCCGAAGGCCGGCTCGACCGCCGACGACCGGTGGAAGACGGCCGCCGACGAGGGCTGGCACCGGGCGATGGCCGCGGCCATGCCCGCCGACGGGGGAACCACACGATCCGGGCTACCGAAACGAGTCCCGCAGGCGCAGCTCGTACCCGGCGGGGTGCAGTCGCCACAGCGGGCGCAGAACCGTCGCAGTCCCGACGAGGTTCGTGGATTGTTGTCCGCGTACCACCGAGGGGTGCAACGCGGGCGGACGGACGGCGTTGCCGATGTCGCCGCGGCGGCACCACAGGTTCCTAAGGAGAGCGAACAGTGACCAGGCCCCCCACCATGCATGACATGGGCTGGCTGCTCAGCAACTTCGCCGACAGCGTCGCCGGCATCGCACACGTCGTGGCCGTTTCAGCGGACGGGATCCTGCTGGCCTCGTCCCGCGATCTGCCCGGCGACCGTGCGGATCAGCTGGCCGCCATCACCTCAGGCGTGGTCAGTCTCACCGACGGCGCGTCGCGAATGTTCAGCGCGGGAAAGGTGCAACAGACCATCATCGAAATGGACAGCGGCTATCTTTTCCTGATGTCCATCAGCGACGGTTCCTCGATGGCCGTGCTGGCGGCGCGCAGTTGCGACGTCGGCCAGGTCGGCTACGAGATGGCCCTGCTGGTGGAACGCGTCGGCGCGGCTTTGTCGCCGGCGGCGCGTGAGGCCGTCAGCCACTAGACGCCGGGGCCGAGACTCTGGCGGAGACGAGGTGACCGCGACATGACAGAGCCGCACGATCCCCGGGGCAACCTGGTGCGGCCGTACGCGGTCACGCGCGGCCGGACCGAACCGATCAGGGACATCCCGATCGAGGCGGTCCTCATCGCGACCTCGGCAGCCGTTCAGGAAGCGCGGTTCGCCGGACATGACAAGTACCGCATCGCCGTGCTGTGTGAGCCGAAGGCCCAATCGCTCGCCGAACTCGCAGCACTCACCCGGTTACCGCTGGGGGTTACTCGGGTGCTCGTCGCCGACATGGTGGCCGACGGGCTGTTACAGCTGCACAGTGCCGCTCCCAAGACCGGGTTCACGGAGCGGATGGATCTGCTGGGAAGGGTGTTGAGTGGACTTCGCAAGCTCTGAGCCGGTCGGGATGCGTACGGGGACGCACCCGACAGAGATCACTTCCGCGAAGATCGTCGTCGCCGGTGGCTTCGGCGTCGGCAAGACGACCCTGGTCGGGGCGGTCTCCGAGATCGAACCGCTGACCACCGAGGCCGTGATGACCGTGGCCGGCGCCGGGATCGACGACTCGTCGAAGGTGCCAGGCAAGGGCAGCACCACGGTCGCGATGGACTTCGGCCGGATCACCATGGCCGACGACCTCATCCTGTACCTGTTCGGCACCCCAGGTCAGACCCGGTTCTGGTTCATGTGGGACGAACTCATCCGGGGCGCGGTCGGTGCGGCGGTGCTCGTCGACACCCGGCGGCTCACCGACGCGTTCGCACCGCTGGACTACTTCGAGAACCGGCACCTGCCGTACCTGGTCGCGGTCAACTGCTTCGACAGCGCCCCACGCTACGAACCGGAGGAGGTCCGCGAGGCCCTCGCCATCCCGGCCCGGGTCCCGCTGGTCATGTGCGACGCCCGGCACCGCGACTCGGTCAAGGCGGTGCTGATCGGCGTGGTCGAACACGCGATGGCCACGCTCGTCGCCGAGCACGAGAAGGGCCACCCCACCCCGGTCGGCTAACCAAGATCAACCCCCTTCCCGGTACGCGTGAACCCGTCCCGCCGATTTTCGCCGTCCCCCACTACGACGCGAGCACCAGCCACTCAAGGCCCCACCGCGCCCGCCGGGAAACAGCACGCCCCCAGCTGCCACCCAGCGCTGCTTCGCAGCGCCGAAACAGCGCTCGCTGACAGCCGGGTTAGTCGGGCTGACCGCCACGGTTGCTTCCGCCCGCCGGAGGCAGCGCTGGGTGACAGCCGGGTTTGTTGGGCTGACCGTCAGGGTTGCTTCCGCGCGCTGGAGGCAGCGCTGGGTGACAGCTGGGTTGGCTGGCTGACCGTCAGCGCTGCTTCGCAGCGCGGGAAGCAGCCGTGGGGGTCAGCTGGCCATCTGGTATTTCCCGGCGGTCGCGGTGGGGCCGGGAGTGGGCTGGTGATCGCGTCGTAGTGGGGGACGGCGAAAATTCGGCGGGACGGGTTCGCGCGTACCCGGAATGGTCTTAAGGCCGTGTGTCTTTGGGGGCGTTGAAGCGCAAGGTCGTTCGTTGACCGTGCGTCGGTGACGTGGAGAAGTGCTGCCCGGACGCGTTGTGGCATCTGGCATCGCCGGTTCGCCGAGGGGGCGCAGGTCGGGGTGATGATCGCTTCGGTTGACCGGGGCAAACCCGGCAGCAAGATCCTCGCGATCGGTGAGCGCGGCGGTCCGCCCTTACATGTGGAGATCTCCGCCGCGAACCTCAATGACCACCGGATGCTGCAGGACATGGTCGACGGCGTTCGACCGGTCCGCCAGCCGATCGGGCGTCCGCGCAAGAGGCCGGCCAAGCTGCACGCAGACAAGGGCTACGACTTCCCGGCTGCCGCGAACTGCTGCGTGCCCGCAACATCATCCTCGGGATCGCCCGCAAGGGCATCGAGTCCTCGAAACGCCTCGGCCGGCACCGCTACGTCATCGAACGCTGCCTGGAATGGCTGACCCGCTTCCGCCGGCTGGTCCGCCGCTACGAACGCATCGGTATGCACTACCTCGGATTCCTGCGCCTAGCCTGCGCTCTGATCTGCTACCGCCGCGCCGACCGGCTCGGCCTGTTGGCCAGCAACAACCCCAACTGACGCACGGTCTAAGCCGGAATGCGGTAGCCCCGCTTGACCACCGTCTGGACCACGCCGGAGATGGCCAGGCCGGCTCGGAGGCGGGCGACCGCCATCTCGACCGCGTGCTCGTCGGCGCCGCGGGGGAGGGCCTGGAGCAGCGCGGCGCGGGAGAGTACTCGGCCCGGTGACTCGGCCAGGGCACGCAGGACGGCCATCGGGGCCGGCGCCAGGGGGCGCAGCTCGCCGTCCACGATTGCGGCATGGCCGCGCAGGGTCAGCGAGTGGCCGGAGACCTGCAGCGTGACGGCGCGTTTGGGCAGCTCGTCCACGATGGTGCGGACCAGCGCGCTGAGCCGGGCGCGTCCCGGTGCGGAGACCGGTACGTCATGCAGGCGCAGCGGCGCTGCAGTGACCGGGCCCACGCACGCGGCGAGCACGTCCTTGCGGAAGGCGTCGAGGAGCGCATCGGTTCCGGTGCCGGCGGCCCGCAGCACCGCGTGCACGGCAGCAGCTGAGGTGAACGTCACTGCATCCACCAGCCTGCCGATGATCAGGTCGACGAGCCGGTGCAGCGGGGCCGGATCGGTCGGCGGCGCCCAGCGGTAGACCGGAAGCTCGATCACCCGGGCGCCCGCGGACTGCAGAGCCTCCGTGTACTCCGGCTGGCTCTCCCCGTGCAGCTGCATCGCCACGGTGAGACCGTCGAGGCCCCGGGCGGTCAGATGCTCGACGACCTCCTCGAAGCCTTCGCCGTCGGGAGACCACTGATCCTGCAGGCCGGCGGTGCGGACCGCGGCGCGGGCCTTGGGGCCACGAGCTACGAGGTACGCCCGGGACAGCACCGCCCGCAGCGGTTCCCCCAGCCCCCAGCCGTCCGCCGCCTCGAGCCAGCCGCGCATGCCGATCCCGGTGTTGACCAGCACGATGTCCGGTGGGGTGTCGAGGCAGGCCCGGGTGGCGGCACGCAGTTCGGCGTCGTCGGAGATCGGGACGATGCGCAGCGCCGGGGCCAGCACCACCCGCGCGCCACGGGCCTCGAGAAGGATGGCGAGCTCGTCCTTGCGGCGGTCGGCGGTGACACCGATCGTGTAGCCGGATAGGGACGCCGTGGGCTCCGCCAGGGCGGCCTCGGTCAGCGCCGCCCGGCGGGCGCCCGGGGTCCGGTCCGTCATCCCAAACCCGGTTGGCGAAGACCCGATCCCGGGCCGAGAAGTCGCGGCGTGGCCGAACGGTCCACCGAAGGGCACGCTCGAAGCCCGCCGTCCTCGGCGTCGACCCGCTCCCATGTCACGCCTGCGTTCTTCGCCGTGCCTCCGTCCGGGACACGCCGCGACTTCTCCTCACCGAACCGGCGAACCGGCTCGGCGGACACCGTCAGGTCCGTCCTCAACCCTGACGGTGGTCTCTCCATGGTGCGCCAGCGAGGGCGGCATCGGCCAATCCGGGTCCGCATCGTTGGAAGGTCCGCACCGTTGGACATGCCTCGAAGCGTGCCGGGGGTGAATTTCGGTAGAGCGTCCCGTTTGTTTCAAGCCTGCTACGTCAGGCAGAGTGGGTTCCGGCACCCGCTTCGGGTGCGCCGTCAGGGCGGAGTATGCTTGCCTCGTTTGGGGTTCCGCCAGGGCTGAGTGTCTGCAACCAGGATGCTCGCCGGTTCGTTGGTGCCCTGATCTGCGCCTGTTTTGACCACTCGCCGCGCAGCCGGGTATTGTTGCCTGCTGTTGTGCATTTGCGAGTGGTCCCTATGTGGGGTCGCTTGACGCATCGGCTTGATGCGACCAGTGCGCGCCCCCAGACCGACGACGAGACAAGGTAATTCTGTGCGTACGTACAGCCCGAAGCCGGGTGAGATCGAGCGTCAGTGGCACATTATCGACGCTTCTGACGTCGTTCTGGGCCGCCTGGCCACCCACACCGCGAACCTGCTGCGTGGCAAGCACAAGCCCACGTTCGCCCCGCACGTCGACACCGGCGACTTCGTGGTCATCATCAACGCGGGTAAGGTCGCGCTGACCGGTAACAAGCGTCAGACCAAGGTCGCCTACCGCCACTCCGGCTACCCGGGTGGTCTGAAGCAGGTCGGCTACGAGGAGCTGCTGTCCAAGCGCCCCGAGAAGGCGATCGAGCTGGCCGTCAAGGGCATGCTTCCGCACAACAAGCTCGCCCGGCAGATCATCAAGAAGCTGAAGGTCTACCCCGGCGCTGAGCACCCGCACGCCGCCCAGCAGCCGCAGCCGTTCGAAATCAAGCAGATCGCGCAGTGAGCGCGGGAGAAGGCAGCAGCATGACCGACATCGTCGAGCCCGAGGTCGTCGAGACCGTCGAGACTGTCGAGGAGCCCGCTGAGACGGTTGTCGTCGTCGAGGCTCCCGCGCCGGCCCCGGTCCGCGCCCCGCGTCCCGGTGACCGTCCCGTCCAGACCGTGGGCCGCCGCAAGGAGGCCATCGTCCGGGTCCGTCTCGTCCCCGGCACCGGCAAGATCACCTGCAACGGTCGCGACCTCGAGAACTACTTCCCGAGCAAGGTGAACCAGCAGCTGATCCGTGAGCCGCTGGTGACCGCCGAGCGCACCGAGCAGTACGACGTCATCGCGAACCTCCGTGGTGGCGGCATCACCGGCCAGGCCGGCGCCCTGCGTCTCGCCATCGCTCGCGCTCTGATCGTGAACGAGCCGGACGACCGCCCCGCCCTGAAGAAGGCCGGCTTCCTGACCCGTGACGCCCGGGTCAAGGAGAGCAAGAAGTACGGTCTCAAGAAGGCCCGTAAGGCTCCGCAGTACTCGAAGCGCTGATTTTTGCGCCGTTTTCGACCGACGGTCGAGCCCACCTCCTGCTTTTGGAGGCGTGCTCGGCCGTCGCCGTTTTCATCCCTCCCCAACTAGCCGTTCCGGTACTCCTGGACCTGCGGCATCCTGTTGCAGGCTTGAGCCCAGCGTGTTACCGGCGAAAGGAAGCCGCCATGGGGCGACTCTTCGGCACTGACGGCGTTCGTGGTCTTGCGAACGGCGAACTGCTCACCCCCGAACTGGCCCTGAAGGTCGCGGTCGCGGCCGCACGGGTCCTGGTCGAGACCGACGGCAGCCACCAGCCGCTCGCCATCGTGGGGCGTGACCCCCGGGCCAGCGGCGAGATGCTGGAAGCCGCGGTCGTCGCGGGTCTGACCAGTGCCGGCGCCAACGTGGTACGGGTCGGCGTGCTGCCCACCCCGGCGGTCGCCTACCTCGTCGGGCAGACCAACGCCGACCTCGGCGTGATGCTGTCCGCCTCGCACAACCCCATGCCGGACAATGGGATCAAGCTCTTCGCCGCCGGTGGCACCAAGCTGCCGGACGAGCTGGAGGAGCGGATCGAGCAGGCCGTCGAGGACGGGCACGGTCTGGTCGGCCGGCCGACCGGGGCCGCGATCGGCCGGGTCCACGACCTGCTGGACGGCGCCGAGCACTACATCAAGCACCTGGTCGACTCGATCCCGCACCCCCTGGACGGAATCAAGGTCGTGGTGGACTGCGCGAACGGCGCGGCCAGTGAGGCCGGCCCGGTGGCGTACCGGGAGGCCGGCGCCGAGGTCATCGCGATCCACGCCGAGCCGGACGGGCTGAACATCAACGATGAGTGCGGTTCGACGCACCTTGACAAGGTGCGTGAGGCCGTGCTGCGGGAGGGCGCCGACCTCGGCATCGCCCACGACGGCGACGCCGACCGCTGCCTGGCGGTCACCGCCTCCGGCGAGGTCGTCGACGGCGACCAGATCATGGCGATCCTGGCGCTGGCGATGCGCGACAACGGCACGCTCACCGACGACACGCTGGTCGCCACCGTGATGAGCAACCTCGGGCTGCGGATCGCGATGAAGCAGGCCGGCATCAAGCTGGTCGAGACCAAGGTCGGCGACCGGTACGTGCTGGAGGAGCTGCAGAACGACGGGCTGGCGCTCGGCGGCGAGCAGAGCGGGCACATCGTGATGCCGGCCTTCGCCACCACCGGCGACGGCGTGCTGACCGGCCTGCACCTGATGGCCCAGGTCGCTGCCTCCGGCAAGTCGCTGGCCGACCTGGCCGCCGTGGTGCACAAGCTGCCGCAGGTCCTGATCAACGTGAAGGTCGGCGACCGGGAGGCCGGCGCGGCCGCCCCGACCGTGCAGGCCGCGGTCGCCCTGGCCGAGAACGAGCTGGGCGAGACCGGCCGGGTGCTGCTGCGCCCGTCCGGCACCGAGCCGCTGGTCCGGGTGATGGTCGAGGCCGCCACCGAGGACAAGGCGCGCGAGGTGGCCGAGCGGATCGCCGCCGAGGTGTCGGCGGCCAGCCCGGCCTGATCAGCTGAGCGTCTTGAGTCGCTGAACTGCCTCGTCGATCACCTCGGCGCGCTTGCAGAAGGCGAATCGGATGAGGTGCCGGCCCGCGTCCTGATGGTCGTAGAAGACCTGGGTCGGCACCGCCACGACGCCGCAGCGCTCCGGCAGCTGCCGGCAGAACTCGATGCCGTCGGTACCGCCCAGCGGGCGGATGTCGGCGGTCACGAAGTAGGTGCCCTCAGACGGCAGCACGGCCAGCCCGGCGTCGGTGAGCCCGGACACGAGACGGTCCCGGCGCTCCTGGAGTCCGGCGGCGAAACCGGAGAAGTAGGAGTCCGGCAGGCCCAGGGCCACGGCGACCGCGGGCTGCAGCGGTGACGCGTTCACGAACGTCAGGAACTGCTTGACCCGCAGCATCGCGGAGAGCAGCGACGCCGGTCCGGTGGCCCAGCCGACCTTCCACCCGGTGCAGGAGAAGGTCTTGCCGGCCGAGGAGATGCGCAGGGTGCGCTCGCGCATGCCGGGAAGACCGGCCAGCGGGACGTGCGGGGAGGCGGCGTCGGAGAAGACCAGATGCTCGTAGACCTCGTCGGTCACCGCGTAGGCGTCGTGCTCCTGGCAGAGGGCCGCGATCAGGGCCAGCTCGTCCGGGGTGAAGACCTTGCCGGTCGGGTTGTGCGGTGAGTTGAGCAGCACCAACCGGGTACGCGGACCGAACACCGCGCGCAGCTCCGCCTCGTCGAACCCGTACCGGCCGTCGGCGCCGGGACGCAGGGTGACCGGCCTGCGGACCGCTCCGGCCAGGGTGATCGAGGCCGCGTACGAGTCGTAGTACGGCTCGAAGCAGACCACCTCGTCGCCGGTCTCGCAGAGCGCCAGGATCGTGGCGGCGATCGCCTCGGTGGCGCCCGCGGTCACGGCGACCTCGGTGTCCGGGTCCCGGCTCAGTCCCCAGAACCGCTGCTCGTGCGCGGTGATCGCGTGGCGCAGCGCGGGGATGCCGGCGAGCGGAGGGTACTGATTGGCGCCGGAGGCCAGCGCCTCGGCGGCCGCAGCCAGCATCTCGGCGGGGCCGTCCGAGTCCGGGAAGCCCTGACCGAGATTCACCGCACCGGTACGCACGGCGAGCGCCGACATCTCCGTGAAGATCGTGGTGCCGAACGGCCGCATCCGCGCGACCAGGGGATCGGTCATTTGAAGATCAGCTTGTTGCAGGTCGTGGTGGCCCAGCCGCCCGCCGCGCTGTTCGTGGCGACCTCTTCGTCGTCGACCGTGGCCCGGCACTCGATGGATCCGTCACCGTCCGCGCCGCGGGTCGCGGTGACCGAGACGAACGCGGCGCCCTTCATCTTGGTGGTCACCTTCCACGGCAGGTCGACGTTTTCGACCACCTTGGGGGTGCTCCCCAACTGTTCGGCGTAGATGATGTTCGCCGGACCGTCGCCGGTCACCTCATACGTCACGGTGATTTCCGCGCCCTCGTCGAGGCCCGGAAGATTGGGCAAATCGGTCGGAAGCTCGGGCAGATCGGTGGGCAGAGCCGGCGCCTCGGTGGGCAGCACGTCGGCGGTCGCCTCCTGCACCTCCTGGGTGGCCCGCTGGACCAGCAGCACGCCGGCGGTGACCACGCCACCGCAGAGCAGCAGCGAGACGGCGACGATCACCGCGATGATCGGCTTGTTGCTCCGGCGCGGCGGTGGCGGGGGCGGTGGGGCGCCGTATCCCGGCCACGGCGGTGGAGGGTATTGGCCCTGGCCGGGAGGCTGCTGACCGTAGTCCGGCGTGTATCCCGGCGGGGCATAGTTGACCGGCGGGAACTGCGAGGTCGGCGGGTACTCCGGCTCCGGCTCATACGGCGGGGGAGTGGCCTGGCCCGGGGTGAACTCCGGTGGCTTGGGCGGCTGGTGCGGCTCACTCATCTTTCCTCCAGGTGGGGCGCCGTAGCCGACGGTACGCCAGGACTGCGAATCGATCGTCACCCACCCGTACGGGGCAAGCGAGGATGAGCTATCGTTCCGATCACAGGCGATGCTCGAAAGCGCACTTCCCGAGCATGACGTTTGAGCGAAAGTCGGCTACGCTGCCCGGCATGTGTGGGATCGTGGGTTACGTAGGCAATCGTCCGGCGTTGGGCATCGTCCTCGACGGGCTGCGGCGACTGGAGTACCGCGGGTACGACTCCGCGGGCGTCGCCATCCTCGACGGTGACGTCGTCCAGACCGAGAAGCGGGCGGGCAAGCTCGCCAACCTGGAGAAGGCGCTGAGCGAGCGCCCCGAGGACGGCATCACCTCCGGGGTGAGCGGCATCGGGCACACCCGCTGGGCCACGCACGGCGGCCCGACCGACCGCAACGCCCACCCGCACCTGTCCGCCGACGGCCGGGTCGCCGTCATCCACAACGGCATCATCGAGAACTTCGCCCGGCTGCGCGCCGAGCTCGAGGCCGACGGCATCGAGTTCCGCAGCGACACCGACACCGAGTGCGCAGCGCACCTGCTCGCCGCCGAGCTCCGGGCGCTGCGCGCGTCCGGCGCCGAGGACGGTCCGGCGCTGCTCGCCGAGGGCATGCGGCGTACGGTCCGCCGGCTGGAGGGCGCCTTCACGCTGCTCGCCGTCGACGTCGCGGTGCCGGACGCGGTGATCGCCGCCCGGCGCAACTCGCCGCTGGTCGTCGGTCGCGGCAACGGGGAGAACTTCCTGGCCAGCGACGTCTCGGCGTTCATCGAGCACACCCGCGAGGCGATCGAGCTGGGCCAGGACCAGGTGGTTCTGATCACCCCGGCCGGGATCGAGATCACCGGCTTCGACGGCACGCCCGCCACCGGGACCGAGTTCCACATCGACTGGGACGCGTCGGCCGCGGAGAAGGGCGGCTACGACTACTTCATGCTCAAGGAGATCGCCGAGCAGCCGCAGGCCATCGCGGACACGCTCCTCGGCCGGCTCTCCGAGCGTGGCGAGATCATCCTGGACGAGGTCCGCCTCACCGACCAGGACCTGCGCGACGTCGACAAGGTCTTCATCGTCGCCTGCGGCACCTCCTTCCACGCCGGCATGGTCGCGAAATACGCCATCGAGCACTGGGTGCGCATCCCCTGCGAGGTGGAGCTGGCCAGCGAGTTCCGGTACCGGGACCCGATCCTGGACCGGTCCACGCTGGTGATCGCGATCAGCCAGTCCGGCGAGACCATGGACACGCTGATGGCGATCCGGCACGCCAAGGAGCAGAAGGCCCGGGTCCTGGCGATCTGCAACACCAACGGATCGACCATCCCGCGGGAGTCCGACGCGGTCCTCTACACCCACGGCGGGCCGGAGATCGCCGTCGCCTCCACCAAGGCGTTCCTCACCCAGCTGGTCGCCTGCTACCTGATCGGCCTGCACCTGGCCCAGATCCGCGGCGTCATGTACGCCGACGAGGTCGCCGCCGTGGTCGAGAAGCTCCAGGCCACCCCGGACGCCCTGCGCGCCCTGCTCGACCGGATGGAGTCGGTCCGTGAGCTGGCCCGTGACCTGCGGACCGCCTCGGCCATCCTCTTCATCGGCCGGCACGTCGGCTTCCCGGTGGCCCTCGAGGGCGCGCTGAAGCTCAAGGAGCTGGCGTACATGCACGCCGAGGGCTTCGCCGCCGGTGAGCTCAAGCACGGCCCGATCTCCCTGATCGACGAGGGCACCCCGGTGGTGTGCGTGGTCCCGTCGCCGGCCGGCCGCGGTGTCATGCGCGACAAGGTGGTGTCGAACATCCAGGAGGTACGTGCCCGTGGCGCCCGCACCATCGTGATCGCCGAGGAGGGCGACGAGGACGTCCGCGCCTTCGCCGACCACCTGATCACGGTGCCGCACACCCCCACGCTGCTGGCCCCGCTGCTGACCACGGTCCCGCTGCAGGTCCTGGCCTGCGAGATCGCCTCGGCCCGCGGCCACGACGTCGACCAGCCGCGGAACCTGGCCAAGTCGGTCACGGTCGAGTAGGCGGCTCCCCACCGAGAGCGAGGGCGGTCAGCGCGTCGAGCGCGGGCCGCCCTTCGTCCCAGTAGCCCAGGTGCCCGGCGTCGACCTGGCTGCGGAAGACCCGGGCGCCGAAGTCCGGCCCGCTCGGGTTCTCGCCGAACCACAACTCCCCGATGCCGGGGCGGACCGCGAGGTACTGGATCGGGTCGGTCAGCGACGTCGACGACCAGACCCGGTCCGCCGGGACGGTGAGCTCGGCGGCTTCATCGACGCCGACTCCCGGCGAGCCGACGAAGACGACCCGGTCAGCCTCCAGCCGTTCGCCGGATGCGGCCTCGCCGACGACCAGCGAGCCGTAACTGTGCCCGAGCAGGGTCTGATCCGCGCGTGGTCCCTCGTGAGTGGTCCGCAGGCCCTCCTGGAACCGGCGCAGCTCGGCGGCGCCGTCCCGGGCCTGCCGGTCGGAGAACGCCTCGTGCAGGAAGTCCGGCGCGTCGTAGTCCAGCCACAGCACCGCGCTGGTCGACTCGGCCGGGCCGAGTTCGGCGGCGCGGACCGCGACCCGTTCGGCCCGGGTCAGCTCGCCGCCGAGCGAGGCCAGGTCGGAGGTCATGCCGGGCACGTGGGTGAGGACGTGGGCGGCCCGGTCCGGGTCGCCGAGCGCGACCACGGCCCGGCCGTCACCGGCGGTGTCCAGACCCATGAGGTACGCCCGGGGCCCGGCATCGTCATCCAATCGGGCGGTCAGCTCGTCGAGCCCTTCGCGTCGTTCCCGGCCGGCTTCGGCGCGATGCTGATCGAGGAAGGCACGGTGTTGCTCCAGCAGCAGCCGATTTGCCAGATCGCGGTCGGCCGCCGGGATGCCGTCCGTGCCGGCAATCGAGCCGGGCTCGCAGGCCAGCACCCAGTTCCGCTCGGCGGCAGTGAGGCCCGCCCACCACCGCCGCACCTCGGCCGGCGTGGCGGTGCACGATGGCCGGACAGGCTCGGCCAATGGATCGGCGTCGCCGGTGAGACGGGCCAGCCGGAGTGCGGCTGCGTCGTCGGCCTGAGCGGCCACCGAGATCGCCGCGGCCAGGTCAGCCGCGACGGACTCGCCGCCGGAGCCGTGGACCGTACCGTTCTCATCGATCCGAAGGCCGGCCTGCTGGGCCCGGCTGCGGGCCCGGTCCAGCAGCGTGCGGGCCCGGCCCAGCGCCGCGGCGAACTCGCTGAGCGCCTGATCGGCCCGCCAGCAGAACAGCCGGAACAGCACCATGCGCCGGCGGAACCCGCCCAGCCGGGCGACGGCCGCATCGGCCGCCGGGCCCGACCAGACTTCCCGCAACCGGGCGGCGGCCGGCCCGAACTCGGCGCAGAACGCCCCCGCGATGGCCGCCCAGCGACGCCACGCCAGCGCGGCAGCCCGCCAGCGGGCCGGATCGGTGATCCGCAGTCGCGCGTAGACCGAGCTCATCGGCTCAGCCGCAGGCGCTTGGCGGCGCGGGTGTCGGCCTCCTCGTACGCCTCGGCGGTGGCCCGGATCTGCCGGGCCGTCGCCTCGATGTCCGCCCCCAGCTGCGTCAGGAGCTGCCGGGCGGCCGTCGCGGCCAGCTCCGCGGCACCGGTGGTCGACCAGCGTGGGGTCGGATCGGGAAGCGGCGCCGAATCGGCCGCGCCGGTCACCCGGGCCGCGGTACCGGCCAGGGTGGCGGCGTCGCTGCGCAGGCCGGTGGTGTCGACCTCGAAATCGGGATTCATGAGCTGCCTCCAGGGACCTCGACGGGATGCGCCGACATTAGGAACCGGAGCAGGTCCCGGGGCTGGGCTGTGGACAGCGGGCCGGTACGGCGTACCCCGGGTGTCCACAGGTGTTGCCCCCGGATCGAAAGCACTGATAGTGCGTACCTCGCTAGGGTGGCCGGTGTGATCGTGTCTGTCGGCATTGACGTCGTCCTGGTGGAACGCTTCGCCCGCGCTCTGGAACGGACCCCGTTGCTCGCGGATCGGCTCTTCACCGAGGCCGAGCGGCTCACCGGATCGGGTAATCCGCGCTCGGCGGAGTCGCTGGCCGGCCGGTTCGCTGCCAAGGAGGCGGTCGCCAAGGCGCTCGGCGCACCCATCGGGCTGCGCTGGCACGACTGCGAGATCGTCACCGATCCGGACGGCCGGCCCTGGTTGACCGTCTCCGGTACGGTCGCCGCGGCAGCGGGCGAGCGCGGTATCAATCGATGGCATCTGTCGCTGTCGCACGACGGGGGTATCGCGTCCGCGATGGTGGTGGCCGAGGCCTGAGGTCCCGGGTTCGAGTGATCGGAGAGCAGCATGCGGCGGGCGTGGCGGGTCGCGGATGTCCGCGCAGCGGAGAAGACCCTGATGGCGCAGCTCCCCGAGGGGACGCTGATGCAGCGGGCGGCCGCCGGACTGGCCCGGCGCTGCGCCCTGCTGCTGGACGCGACGGGCGGGGTCTACGGCGCGCGGGTTCTGCTGCTGGTCGGCAGCGGTGACAACGGCGGCGACACGCTCTACGCCGGCGCCGCCCTGGCCAAGCGGGGTGCTCAGGTGCGGGCGCTGCTGATCACCCCGGAGCGGGTTCATCTGGCCGGCCTGGCCGCGCTGCGCGCAGCCGGCGGCTTCACCACCCGAGATCTGCCCACCCGTGCCGACCTGGTGCTGGACGGGATCGTTGGGATCGGCGCCAGCGGCGGCCTGCGTGCGCCGGCCGCGGCTCTGGTGCGAGACCTGGGCACACTTCGCGGGCGTACGGGTGAACGCGCCCTCGTGGTGGCCGTGGACGTGCCGAGCGGGGTGGCCGTGGACACCGGCGACGTCCCCGGTGAAGCGGTGACCGCCGACGTCACCGTGACGTTCGGCTGCCTCAAGCCGGCACACGTGCTGGGCCCGGCCGCGGTCCGGTGCGGCGAGGTCGAGCTGGTCGACATCGGCCTCGGACCGGTTCTGATCACCGACCCCGCGGTCCGGATCGCCGAGACGGCGGACGTGGCCGACTGGTGGCCGCAGCCGGGGCCGACCTCGGACAAGTACACCCGCGGCGTGGTCGGACTGGCGACCGGCTCGGCGCAGTATCCCGGGGCGGCCCTGCTCTCCAGCTCGGGTGCGCTGGCCGGCCCCTCCGGGATGGTCCGCTACGCCGGCAGCGCCCACCGGGAGGTGGTTCGCGCGCACCCGTCGGTGGTGGTCGCACCCCGGGTCGCCGAGGCCGGCCGGGTGCAGGCCTGGGTCTGCGGCTCCGGGCTGGGCACCGGCGACGAGGCGCGTACCGAACTGCGCAGCGTGCTGGCCACCCCGCTGCCGGTGCTGCTCGACGCGGACGCCATCACCCTGCTGGTCGGCGGCGAGCACGCCGAGGACCTGCGCCGGGACGCCCCGCTCGTGCTCACCCCGCACGACGGCGAGTTCAAGCGGCTGGCCGGTGAGGCGCCGGGCGAGGACCGCGCGGGAGCCGCGGCCCGGCTGGCCGCGTGGACCAACGCGGTGGTCCTGCTCAAGGGTGACCGGACGATCGTGGCAACCCCGGGTGGGGAGATCTGGGCGAACCCGACCGGCAGCCCGGCGCTGGCCACCGCCGGCTCCGGGGACGTGCTGGCCGGGTTGCTGGGTTCCCTGCTCGCGGCTGGTCTGCCGGCGGTGCGGGCGGCGGTGGCGGCGGCGTACGTGCACGGTCTGGCCGGGCGGCGCGCGGCGCTGGACGGGCCGGTGACCGCTCCGGACGTGGCGTCCGCCCTGCGACCGGTTCTGGCCGATCTGCTGGGGTGACCGGGGCGGACCGGAATTGTCATACGCCTCAGTAGGGTGGAGGCATGTGGCAGGCCGAAGTGCGCGTCGATCTGGACGCCATCAGGGACAACGTCGCGACGCTGCGCTCGCGCACCTCGTCCGAGGTGCTCGTCGCCGTCAAGGCGGATGGTTACGGGCACGGCATGGTGCCGTCCGCCCGGGCATCGCTGGCGGGCGGTGCCACCTGGCTCGGCGTGGCCACCCTCGGCGAGGCGCTGGAGCTGCGCCGGGCCGGCATCGAGGCGCCGATCCTGGCCTGGCTGCTGAGCCCGGGGCTGCCCCTGCACGACGGCATCGCGGCCGGCGTCGACCTGAGCGCGGCCACTCCGGGCCTGCTCGACGAGCTGGTCACCGCCGCCCGCCGGGCCGGTCGTCCGGCCCGGGTGCACCTGAAACTCGACACCGGCCTGGCCCGGGGCGGCGCCACGCCGGCCGAGTGGCCGGCCGTGCTGGAGGCGGCTGCCAAGGCCCAGGCCGGCGGCGATCTCGAGGTGGTCGGGGTGTGGAGTCACCTGGCCTGTGCCGACGAGCCCGGGCACGAGTCGGTCGACCGGCAGCTCGCCGCCTTCACCGAGGGCCTGGCCCTCGCCGAGCGTTACGGGATCTCGCCCCGCTACCGCCACCTCGCCAACTCGGCGGCCACCCTGACCCGCCCGGACACCCACTTCGACATGGTGCGGGTCGGCATCGCGGCATACGGGCTGTCGCCCGTCGCCGGCAACACCTTCGGTCTGCGGCCGGCGATGACCGCCCGGGCCCGGGTGATGCTGACCAAGCGCGTTCCGGCCGGCCAGGGCGTGTCCTATGGATTGACTTACGTCACTCCGCGGGAGACCACGCTTGCCGTGGTCCCGATGGGGTATGGCGACGGCGTGCCGCGTCACGCGTCCAGCGCGGGTCCGGTGCGGATCGGTGGCACGGTCGCCCGGATCGCCGGCCGGGTCTGCATGGATCAGGTGGTGGTCGACGTGGGTGACGAGCCGGTGGTGGCCGGGGACGTGGCCACCCTCTTCGGCCCCGGCGCCGATGGTGAGCCCACCGCCGACGACTGGGCCGCCGCCACCGGGACGATCAATTACGAGATCGTCACCAGGTTCGGAAGCAGCCGGGTGCCCCGGCACTACGACGGGGAGCTCGCGTGAGTCGTTCGCGTGCCGCCAAGCGGGCGGGCATATTCGGGGCCGCGGTCGGTGTCGCCGCGGCCGGTCTGGCCACGGCGTTCGCCGTCGAGCGGGCGCTGGTGCGCCGATCGGTCAACGCACCCGGCGACCCCTATGTCGACGAGCCGTTCGGTGACCAGCCCTTCGACCGCGAGCTGACCGTCACCGAGGCGGACGGCACCGACCTGCACGTCGAGGTCGTCGAGCCGGCCCAGCCGACCGACCGGCCCACCATCGTCTTCGTGCACGGCTTCGCGCTGGACATGGGGACCTTCTACTTCCAGCGCAAGGCGCTCGCCGAGCGGGCCGAGCAGCGGCTGGTCTTCTACGACCAGCCCGGGCACGGCCGCTCCGGCAAGCTGAAATCGGGGACCTACGACATCGCGGCGCTGGGCCGCTCGCTCGCCGCGGTGCTCGAGGAGACCGTGCCGGACGGGCACATCATCCTGGTCGGCCACTCGATGGGTGGGATGACCATCATGGCCTTCGCCGAGCAGTATCCGGAGTGGTTCGGCAACCGGGTGACCGGTGTGGTGCTGATGTCCACCTCGGCCGGCCTGTTCGACAAGGCCCGGCTCGGCCTGACCAACATGGTGGCCCGGGTCAGCGCCCCCTTCTTCCCGCTGTGGGACAAGGCCGCCCAACTCGGCGGCGGCACCATCGACCGCGCCCGGGTGGTCTCCTCCGACCTGGCCTGGCTGCTCACCCGGCGGTATGGGTTCGGTGAGGCCAAGCCCAGCCCGTCGCTGGTCACCTTCGTGGAGAGCATGAATTCCAAGACGTCGGTGGAGACGCTCACGAAATATCTGCAGACTCTCTACACCCACAGCCGGATCCCGGCGCTGTCGGCGCTGAGCGGCGTGCCGGTGCTGGTCGTGGTCGGCGATCGGGACTATCTGACTCCCGTCACCCACTCCGAGGAGATTCTGAAGAACCTTCCCGAGGCCGAGCTGTTGAAGGTGGAGAACAGCGGCCATGTGGTGATGCTGGAGAAAGCCGACCAGGTCAACGCCGCGCTGATCCCGTTCCTGGAGAAGATCTCGTGAAGCTGAGGACCGTCGACGACACCCGGGAGTTCGGCCGGCGGCTCGCCGGTGTGCTCCGGGCCGGCGATCTGGTGTTGCTCACCGGTCCGCTCGGCGCGGGCAAGACCGCCCTGGTGCAGGGCATCGGCGCCGGGCTGGGCGTGCAGGGTCCGATCACCTCGCCGACCTTCGTGATCGCCCGGGTGCATCGGGGCCCGGTGCCGATGGTGCACGCGGATGCGTACCGGTTGGGGGAACGCCCGGACCCGCGCGCCGAGATCGACGACCTCGACCTGGACGCCTCGGCGGAGGACGCGGTGACCGTCGTCGAGTGGGGCGCCGGGCTGGTCGAGCAGCTCAACGACGAATATCTACAGGTCCGGATCGATCGGCTGGACGACGACACCCGGGTCATCGACCTCGTTCCCCACGGGGGCGACTGGGCACACCGACTGGAGACCATGTGAACCTGACCGAGCTGCTGCCCGCCGAGTGGCGCGCTGAGCTGGCCCCCCACCTCGACGAGGCGGCCACGGCCGCCCTGGGCGCCTGGGTCGCCGAGGAGTATGCGACCCAGACCGTCTACCCGCCGGCGGAGGACCTGTTCACGGCGTACCGGTTGTGTCTGCCGGCGCAGACCCGGGTGCTGATCCTGGGCCAGGATCCGTACCACGGGCCGGGGCAGGCGCACGGGCTGAGCTTCAGCGTGCGGGACGGGGTGCGCAAACCGCCGTCGCTGAGCAACGTCTTCAAGGAGCTCAACGAGGATCTCAACGTTCCCAAGCCGGCGAGCGGTGACCTGACCGGCTGGGCCCGGCAGGGCGTGCTGCTGCTCAACGCGGTGCTGACCGTGCGCGCGGGCAAGGCCGGCTCGCACGGCAACAAGGGCTGGGAGGCGTTCACCGACGCCACCATCCGGGCGCTGAACGAGCGGAACGAGCGGGTGGTCTTCCTGCTCTGGGGCAGCTACGCGCGGAAGAAGGCGGCGCTGGTCACCAACCCGGCGCACGTGGTGCTCGAGGCCGGCCACCCGAGCCCGCTGAACCGGGTCGGGTTCCTCGGCAGCCGGCCGTTCAGCGCGGCCAACAAGGCCCTGGCGGACGGTGGCCGGCCGGTCATCGACTGGGACCCGCGGGCCACGGTCTAGGGTCACGCTGTGCTGGTACTCGCTTTGGACACCGCCACGCCCGCGTCGACGGCCGCGCTGGTCGAAGTGACCGCTGACAGCCTGTTCGGCGTGGCCGAGCAGCGGACGGTCGACCCGCGTGCGCACGGGGAGAAACTCGCCCCGGAGATCGCCGCGGCCCTGGAAGCAGCCGGGGCGCGCCCGCGCGACCTGGGGGCGATCGTCGCGGGCGTCGGCCCGGGGCCGTTCACCGGGCTGCGGGTCGGGCTGGCCACCGCGGCGAGCATGGGCCAGGCGCTCGGCATCCCGACCTACGGCGTGTGCTCACTGGACGCGCTGGGCCGGGCTGCCGGTCCGGGCCGGGTGCTGGTGGCGACTGATGCGCGGCGGCGCGAGGTCTACTTCGCGACGTACCGGGACGGTGAGCGGGTGTTCGGCCCGGAGGTCGCGCGGCCGGGCGACGTGGCAGGGCTGGTGGGACCGCTGGCTGAGGTCGTGGACAAGTCGGCCGGTGAGGGTGCGCTGAAATACGGGGACGTCTTCGGCGTACCGGTGGAGGAACACCTGCTTCATCCGCCCGGCGCCGCGCTGGTGGCGATCGCGGCGTCGCGGATCCGCGACGCCGCGCCGAGCGAGGCGCTCATCCCGCTCTACCTGCGGCGCCCGGATGCCGTCGAGCCGGCCGGGCGGAAGCCGGTGCTGACCTGATGCTGGTCGAGAAGCTCCGCTGGTGGCACATCGAGGAGGTGCTGCCGCTCGAGGAGGACCTGTTCGGCCCCGAGAAGTGGTCCGCCGCGATGTTCTGGAACGAGTTGGCGCAGCGGCACTTCTACCGGGTCGCGGTGGACGAGCCGGGTGGGCCGGTGCTCGGCTACGCGGGTCTGTCTGTCGTGGACGCCGACGAGTCCTGGGTGCAGAACATCGCGGTCCGGCGGGACGCTCAGCGGCGCGGCATCGGGCGGCTGCTGCTCGACGATCTGCTCGCCGAGGCGGCCCGCCGCGGGGCGCGCCGGACGCTGCTCGAGGTGGCGGTCGACAACGCCCCGGCGCAGAAGCTCTATGCCAGTTACGACTTCGAGCCGGTCGGGATCCGGCGTGGCTACTACCAACCCACCAATACGGACGCCCTGGTGATGATGCGCGATGCCTGACGAGCCCCTGGTCCTCGGGATCGAGACCTCCTGCGACGAGACCGGTGTCGGCATCGTGCGCGGGCACACCCTGCTCGCCGACGCGCTGGCGTCCAGTGTGGATCAACACGCCCGGTTCGGCGGGGTGGTGCCCGAGGTGGCCAGCCGCGCGCACCTGGAGGCCCTGGTCCCGACCATGCAGCGGGCGCTCGACGAGGCCGGCGTGACCCTGGCCGACGTCGACGCGATCGCGGTGACCAGCGGGCCCGGCCTGGCCGGCGCCCTGCTGGTCGGTGTGGCCGCGGCGAAGGGGTACGCGCTGGCCGCCGAGAAACCGATCTACGGGGTCAACCACCTGGCTGCGCACGTTGCAGTGGACACTTTGGAGCACGGCCCGCTGCCCGAGCCCGCGGTGGCGATGCTGGTCTCCGGCGGGCACTCGTCCCTGCTGCTGGTCGACGATCTGACCGCGGGCGTCACTCCGCTCGGCGCGACCATCGACGATGCCGCCGGCGAGGCGTTCGACAAGGTGGCCCGTCTGCTGGGGCTCGGTTTCCCGGGCGGGCCGATCATCGACCGGACCGCCCGCGACGGTGATCCCGTCTCGATCGCCTTCCCGCGCGGGCTCACCGCGCCCAAGGATCTCGCGGCGCACCGGTTCGACTTCTCGTTCTCCGGTCTGAAGACCGCGGTGGCCCGCTGGGTGGAGAGCCGGGAGCGGGCCGGGGAGCCGGTGCCGATCGCGGACGTCTCGGCCAGTTTCCAGGAGGCGGTCTGCGACGTGCTCACCGCGAAAGCGATCGACGCGTGCCGGACCAGCGGCGTGAAGACGCTGGTGATCGGTGGCGGCGTGGCGGCGAACTCGCGACTGCGGGTGCTCGCCGAGGAACGCGCTGCTAAACACGGGATCGCGGTACGCGTACCCCGCCCGCAGCTCTGCACCGACAACGGAGCGATGGTCGCGGCACTCGGCTCGCATCTCGTCGCGGCCGGCGTCGCTCCGAGCCGTCTCGATCTGCCGGCGGATTCCGCGATGGGTTTGACCACGGTCAGCGTGCCGGGGTAGGAAGCCTTCATGATCGCTCGGATGTGGGAGGTGCGGGCCTCGCGCAGTGGCTTCGACGAGCTGCTGGCCTGGGTCTGCGACACGGCGGTGCCTGGCTTGGAGGTCCTGCCACAACATGTGTCGAGTGACGTCTATTCGTCCACGGATCATCGCATCGTCGTCATCACCAAATGGCGAAACACCCCGCAAAGCATGCCGACGCCGCCAGAGAAGCTGGTAGCACGCGCTCCGCACGTCTGGGATTTCACGCCCGTCGATCGCTGAGCAGTCGCAGTACTCGCACCTCGGCTTTACCGTCGGGGCCTGATGCGAATGAACCTTTTTCAACGTGGCGAGGCCGGCAGTACCTGGAAGCGGTCAACGGCCCGGCGCCGTTGGGCTCGAAGCCAGGTGGAAAAAGGTTCACTGCCCGAGCCGGATCCCGGCCTGCCCGACTCTCGGTCCGCCCTGCGTTATCTGTACTGGTTGGTCCGGTCCGCCCGCTTGACGACGATCGCCGCTGCGTTGCTCGCGATCGCCTGGATGGGATGTCAGGCGCTGGCTCCGGCGGTCGTCGGCCTGTCCGTCGACGCGGCCGTGGACCGCGACTGGCGTGCCCTGCTCGGCTGGGTCGCGATCCTGCTCGGGGTCGGCGCCGCGCAGGCGGTGGCCGGGATCTGCCGGCACCGGTTCGCCGTGGTGAATTGGCTGGGCGCGTCGTTCCGGACGGTGCAGGCGGTGGTCCGGCATGCGAACCGGCTCGGTTCCACCCTGCCGCGCCGGCTCGACGCCGGTGAGGTCGTGGCGATCGGCACCTCGGACATCACCCACATCGGCGCGGCCGTCGACATCGTCTCCCGGGGTGTCGGCGCGGTGCTCGCGGTCGTCACGGTCACCGTCCTGCTCTTGCGTACGTCGGTGCCGCTCGGCCTGATCGTGGTGATCGGTGTGCCGCTGCTGATGCTGGTGGTGAGCCTGCTCATCCGTCCCCTGCACCGGCGCCAGCAGGCGTACCGGGAGAAGCAGGGGCTGCTCACCAGCCGGGCCGCCGACCTGGTCTCCGGTCTGCGGGTGCTGCGCGGCGTCGGCGGCGAGGCGTTGATGGCGAGCCGCTACCGCCAGGAGTCGCAGCAGCTCGGGGCGGCCGGGGTCTACACCGCGCGGGTGGAAGCTCTGCTCGAGGCGGCGCAGGTGCTGCTCCAAGGGGCGCTGCTGGTGTCGGTCACCCTGGTGGGGGCACGGTTCGCGTCGAACGGGCAGATCACGGTCGGGCAGTTCGTGTCGTTCTACGCGTACGCGGCGTTCCTGGTGGCGCCGCTGCGGCAGCTCACCGACGCGATCGACAAGCTGACCCGCGGCCACGTCTCGGCCCGCCGGGTGGTGGCGATGCTCGGGGTGGAGAGCGACCTGCCCGATGCGCCGCGGGCAGGACCGCTGCCGGCCGGTGAGCTGGCCGACCCGGACTCGGGACTGCGGATCCCGGCGAACCGGTTCACGGCGATCGTCGCGGCGGAACCGGTGGACGCGGCCCGGATCGCCGATCGGCTGGGCCGGTACGCGGACGGGGCGACCCTCGGTGGCGTACCGCTGGCGGACGTGACCCTGGCCTCGGTGCGGGAGCGGATCCTGGTCGTCGAGAACGAGGCCCGGCTCTTCTCCGGCCGGTTGCGGGCCGACCTGGATCCCTACGACCGGGGCACTCTCGAGGCGGCACTGGAGGCCGCGGCCGCGACCGACATCGTCGAGGAACTGCCGGACGGTGTGCGGAACATGGTCGACGAGCGCGGACGCTCCTTCTCCGGCGGGCAGCAGCAACGCCTCCGGCTGGTCCGGGCACTGGTCGCCGACCCGGAGATCCTGATCCTGGTCGAGCCGACGAACGCGGTGGACGCGCACACCGAGGCGCGGATCGCGGCCGGGGTACGGGAGATGCGCGCCGGGCGTACGACGGTGATCTGCACGTCGAGCCCGCTGGTGCTGAGCCGCGTCGACCGCGTCTGCTACCTCGAGTCCGGCCGGGTGGTCGCCGCCGGATCGCATGCCGACCTGCTCCGATCCCATCCCCGGTACGCCCGGATGGTGCAGCGTGAGGATCAGCCGTGAGCCGCGCGCTGCCGGTGGCGGACTCGGTACAGGTCCGCCGGTACGCGCGTGACCTGGTCCGCCGCTACCCGGCCCTGTTCCGGGCGACCGTCGGCCTGCACGTCGCCGCCGCCCTGGCCGCCCTGGCCGGGCCGCGGCTGCTCGGCAACCTGGTGGAGGCCATCCGCGACGGCGCCACCGTCGCGGCACTGGACCGGCTGATCTTCACGATCGCGGGATTCGTGCTGCTGCGCGGGATCCTGACCCGGTTCGCGTACCTCGCCTCGGCTCGTCTCGGGGAGCGGATCCTGGCCCGGCTCCGCGAGGAGTTCCTCTGCCGGGTGCTGACCCTGCCGCTGGCCACAGTGGAGTCGGCGGGCACCGGTGACCTGCTGACCCGGACCACCCGGGACGTGGACGCGCTGTCCAAGTGCGTCCGGTTCGCGGTGCCGGAAACCATGATCGCAATGATCACGCTGGTCCTGGTGGTCGTCGCGTTGCTGCTGGTCAGTCCGCTGTTCGCGGTGCCACTGCTGATCGGCGTGCCGATCATGGTGATCGGCACGCGCTGGTATCTGCGCCGGGCGCCGTCCGCGTATCTGCGGCAGAACGCGGCGTACTCGGACGTGACCGAGGGACTGAGCGAGACGGTCGAGGGCGCGCGGACCGTCGAGGCGCTGGGTCGCCAGCGGCAGCGGATCGAGCGGACCGACAAGGACCTGCGGAAGTCCTGGCGGGCTGAGCGGTACACGCTGTTCCTGCGTACCGTCTGGTGGCCGATGATCGAGATCAGCTACGTCCTGCCGGTGGCGGTCACCCTGCTCTACGGCGGCTGGCTGAACCTGCGCGGCCTGGTGACCCTGGGCCAGCTGACCTCGGCGGTGATCTACGTCCAGTTGCTGGTCGACCCGCTGGACCGGCTCTCCGGCTGGCTGGACGAACTGGAGGTCGGCGCGGCCTCGCTGGCCCGGCTGCTCGGTGTCGCAGCGGTGGCGGCGCCGATGCCGGCGACCGTGCCGGAGATCCCCGACAACCGCATCGAGATGCGCGGTGTCCACTTCGCCTACCAGGCCGATCGCGAGGTACTGCACGGCGTCGACCTGATCCTGGAACCGGGCGAGCGGCTGGCCGTGGTCGGCGTCTCGGGCGCCGGGAAGTCCACTCTGGGCCGCCTGCTCGCCGGCGTGTACCAGCCGACCAGGGGCATCGTCACGGTGGGCGGGGTGTCGCTCGGGGAACTGCCGCCCGAACGGTTGCGTGCCGAGGTCGCGCTGGTCACCCAGGAACATCACATCTTCATCGGCACGCTGCGCGACAACGTCGCGATGGCACGTCCCGGCGTGCCGGAGGGCGAGGTACGCGCAGCGCTCACCGCCATGCACGCGCAGAACTGGGTGGACCGCCTGCCGAACGGGCTGGACACCGTGGTCGGCGCCGGCGGGCATCTGCTGTCGCCCGCTCAGGCGCAGCAGGTGGCGCTGGCCCGGCTGATCCTCGCCGATCCCCACACGCTGGTCCTCGACGAGGCCACCGCGCTGCTGGACCCACGGGCGGCCCGCGACCTGGAACGGTCCCTGGCGGCGGTGGTGCGCGGCCGCACGGTGGTGGCGATCGCGCACCGCCTGTTCTCGGCACACGACGCCGACCGGGTGGCGGTGGTCGAGGACGGCCGGATCGTCGAGGTCGGGCCGCACGACAAGCTGGTGGCGGCGGGTGGGGCGTACGCGGCTCTGTGGCGCTCCTGGCAGGGCAGCCCGGACCCGTGGCTGGTCAACAGGGCTGTTTGAGCGACGCCGGAACAGCCCTGTCAACCAGCCACGTTGCCCGGCCGAGCAACGCAAAGGGCGCGCCGGCATGCCGGCGCGCCCTGCGTGTGAGTGCTCGGTCAGAAGCCCGGGCCGTGCTGGTGGCCGTGACCACCCGGACCGTGGCTGTGACCGTGTCCACCGGCAGCGGCCGGGGCCGGCTCGGCCGGCTTCTCGACCACGAGGCTCTCGGTGGTCAGCAGCAGACCGGCGATCGAGACGGCGTTGGAGACCGCGTTGCGGGTCACCTTCACCGGGTCGATGATGCCGGCCGCGGCCAGGTCGACGTACTCGTCGGTGGCCGCGTTGAGGCCGTGGCCCCAGCCCAGCTCGTTGACCTTGCCCACCACGACGTAGCCGTCGTGACCGGCGTTCTGCGCGATCCACCGCAGCGGCTCCACCAGCGACTTGCGGACGATCGCAACACCGATCGCCTCCTCGCCGGTGAGGCCGAGACCGCCGTCGAGCTCCTTGGCGACCTGGGCGAGGGCGGCGCCACCGCCGGGGACGGTGCCTTCCTCGACGGCCGCCTTGGTCGCCGCGATGGCGTCCTCGATGCGGTGCTTGCGCTCCTTCATCTCGACCTCGGTCGCGGCACCGACCTTGATCACCGCGATGCCGCCGGAGAGCTTGGCCAGCCGCTCCGCGAGCTTCTCCCGGTCCCAGTCGGAGTCGGACGCCTCGATCTCCTTGCGGATCTGCGCGACCCGGTCGGCGACCTCGGAGGCCTGACCGCCACCGTCGACGATGGTGGTGTTCTCCTTGTCGACGACGATCCGCCGGGCGCTGCCCAGCGACTCGAGGCCGACCTGGTCGAGCTTGTAGCCGAGCTCGGGGGCGATCAGCTCGCCACCGGTGGCGATCGCCAGGTCCTGCAGGATCGCCTTGCGGCGGTCACCGAAACCGGGCGCCTTCACCGCGGCGACCTTGATGGTCTTGCGCAGCGAGTTCACCACGAGGGTGGAGAGCGCCTGGCCCTCGACGTCCTCGGCGATGATCAGCAGCGGCTTGCCGCCCTGCAGCACCTTCTCCAGCAGCGGGAGCAGCTCCTCGATGCTGGAGATCTTCTGGGTGGTGATGAGGATGTGTGCGTCCTCGAGCACCGCCTCCTGAGACTCCGCGTCGGTCACGAAGTTCGGCGAGATGAAACCCTTGTCGAACTGGAGACCCTCGGTGACCTCGAGCTCGGTGTGCAGCGCCGAGCCCTCCTCGACGGTGATGACACCGTCGCGGCCGACCCGGTCCATCGCGTCGGCGATCAGCTCGCCGATGGTGGCGTCCTGGGCGGAGATGGTGGCCACGTTGGCGATCGCCTTGTGGTCGGCGACCTCGACGGCCTTGCCCAGCAGAGCCTTGGACACGACCTCGGAGGCCTGGTCCATGCCGCGCTTGAGGCCGATCGGGTTCGCGCCCGCGGTCACGTTGCGCAGGCCCTCGCGGACCAGCGCCTGCGCGAGCACGGTAGCGGTGGTGGTCCCGTCGCCGGCGACGTCGTTGGTCTTGGTCGCCACCTCCTTGACGAGCTGCGCGCCAAGGTTCTCGTACGGGTCGGTGAGCTCGATCTCCTTGGCGATGGTCACACCATCGTTGGTGATCGTCGGAGCGCCGAACTTCTTGTCCAGGACGACGTTGCGCCCGCGCGGGCCGAGAGTGACCTTGACCGTGTCGGCGAGCGTGTTGACGCCGTGCTCCAGCAGGTGCCGGGCGTCGTCAGAGAAGCTGAGAATCTTCGCCATGCATTGGTCCCTTCACGCACCGACGCCCTGCCCCGATTTCGTCGGAACAGGGCGTCTGCGCAGTCAGTTAGGTCTTACTTCTCGATGACCGCGAGGACGTCGCGGGCGGAGAGCACCAGGTACTCCTCGCCGGCGTACTTGACCTCGGTGCCGCCGTACTTCGAGTAGAGGACCACGTCGCCGACCTTGACATCGAGCGGAACGCGGTTGCCCTTGTCGTCGATCCGGCCGGGGCCGACAGCGAGGACGGTGCCCTCCTGCGGCTTCTCCTTCGCGGTGTCGGGGATCACGATGCCGGACGCGGTGGTGGTCTCGGCCTCGTTCGCCTGGACCACGATGCGGTCCTCGAGCGGCTTGATCGCAACCTTGGTCGCGGTAGTCACGGGCATACCCTCCTGGGTACAGGTTTCGCCGGCCTTGAACCAGGCCGGTCTGATGCCTCATGCCACCGGGCGGGGCCGTCGTCGCGGGTGCCGGTCCGCCTGGTGCCTAACCGCACGGACGGGCCGGGCGGCTGGCACCCTCATGTTGAGAGTGCTAACCGGAGACTATTCCGGAACTAGCACTCCGTCAACCAGAGTGCCAACCTGTCACGCCAGGGAGAATGCCTGGTGTGACCTCTGAGCCGTTGTCGTTGTTGCGTACCCCGGAAGGGGCGGAAGCCCTGGCCGTGGCGGCCGAGATCGGCGGCGGTGAGCCACTCGCCGCGGCCTCGGCCATGCGGGCCCGGGGCATCGGCGCGGAGCTCGCCGCAGCCGCCTTGACCCAGGCTAGTTTGCGCGAGCGCGCGGCGATGAAGTTCGGGCCGGACGCGGCGCGGATGTTCTTCACCCGGGCCGGACTGGAGCAGGCGACGCGAGCGGTGGTCGCCGACCGGCGAGCGAGGCGCCTCGCGGCCGCCGGCGTGCGAACGATGGCCGACCTGGGCTGCGGGCTGGGCTCCGACGCGCTGGCGGCGGCACGTCAGGGCATCCGGGTGTACGCCGTGGACGCCGATCCCTCGACCGCGGCGATGGCGGCCGCGAACGCCGAAGCCGCCGGGCTGGCCGACCTGATCACCGTGGCCTGCGCCGACGCGACCACGGTGGAGGTGGAGGGCTACGACGCGGTCTTCGCCGACCCGGCCCGGCGGCAGGCCGGCCGGGGACGGGTGTTCGACCCGAAGGCGTACTCGCCGCCCTGGGACTTCGTGATCGGGCTGGCCGGCCGGGTGCCGCGTACCGTGCTCAAGCTCGCCCCCGGGATCGACCACGGGCTGCTGCCGCCGGGTGCCGAGGGGGAGTGGGTGAGCGTCGGCGGGGACCTGGTGGAGGCGGCGTTCTGGTGCGGGCCGCTGGCCGCGGCGCCCCGCCGGGCCACGCTGCTCGGCCGGGACACCGCGGAACTCACCGGTTCCGGCACCGACGCCGCGCCGGTCGGGCCGATCGGCGCCTGGATCTACGACCCCGACCCGGCGGTGGTCCGATCGCACCTGGTCGCCGAGTTCGCCGAGACGATCGGTGGACGGCTGGCCGACCCGTCGATCGCCTACGTCTACACCGACGAGCCGGTGGACACTCCGTACGGCCGGCGGCTCGGCGTGACCGACGTGCTGCCGTTCTCCCTGAAGCGGCTGCGGGCGCTGTTGCGCGAGCGTGGCGTCGGCCGGCTGGAGATCCGCAAGCGCGGCTCGGCGCTGATCCCCGACCAGTTGCGCCGGGATCTGAAGCTGTCCGGGCCGAACGCGGCCGGTCTGGTGCTCACCCGGGTGGACGGGGCACCGCTCGCGCTTCTGACAACAACGTCGTAACAGGTGGTTATCGGGCGCGCCTGGTGATCGTTCACCGGAGTAGCGTGCGCCCATGGCCAAGAAAGCGGCCGGTACGCCGGCCACCGTCTTGCTGACCGCGGAACGGGTTCCACACACCCTCCATCCGTACGAGGTCTCCCCGGAGGCGCCCAACTACGGCGCTCTCGTCGCGCAGGCCCTCGGCGTCGAGCCGGAGCGGCTCTTCAAGACGTTGATCGCCGAGGTCGATGGGCGGCTGGTCGTCGGCGTCGTGCCGGTGACCGGCGATTTGGACCTGAAGGCGCTGGCCGCCGCGGCCGGGGGCAAGCGCGCGGCGCTCGCCGACCGGGTCGCGGCCGAGCGCAGCAGCGGTTATGTGCGCGGCGGGATCAGTCCGCTCGGCCAGCGCAAGCGCCTGCCCACGGTGGTCGACGACTCGGCATCCGGATTGGACGTGATGTATGTCTCGGCGGGCCGTCGCGGGCTTCAGGTCGCGCTCTCGCCGGGCGATCTGCTCCGGCTGACCGGGGCGACGCTGGCGCCGATCCGGGGCTGAGTCCCGTTGATCCGCACCGGTCGCGCGATCGTAGTCAGCGGACGAAAAGGTCTGTTCTTAGGGGTTCTCGTCCCACCGGACACGAATGTTACCTAGCGTTACCTCGTGGGATCTCTGGAAGCACCTTCCAGGCGCTCAGCGGACCCTTGCGACGCTGCTGTGTTGCCGGATTGTTATCCCTCGTTACGGGATAGACCCTCGTTGCGGCTTGTGTTGTCGGCCACGATGGGAATACGTTGCCGGGCACAACAAACCGGTTCCTGATCCATCGGCGTCACCCAGGGGAGCGGTACTCCCAGGCAACGCGACCCTGACAAATCCGAACCAAGGCCCCGGATTTACCCCCCGAAAGGACATAAGGAATGCGTAAGGGACTGTTCGCCCTTGCCGCGGTCGGCCTGATGGCCACCGGAAGCATGGCCGCATGCGGCGACAACAGCGGCGACTCCGGCACCGACAGCGGCAGCGGCAACGCCGCCTCGGCGGGCAAGGTCGGCGTGATCCTGCCCGACACCAAGAGCTCCGCCCGCTGGGCGACCGCCGACCTGAAGTACCTCACCGAGGCCTTCAAGGCGGCCGGTGTCGAGGCCGACATCCAGAACGCCCAGGGTGACAAGACCCAGTTCCAGACGATCGCCGACGGCATGATCACCAGCGGCGTCAAGGTTCTGATGATCGTCAACCTGGACTCCGGCACCGGCAAGGCCGTGCTGGACAAGGCGAAGGCCGCGGGCATCGCGACCATCGACTACGACCGCCTGACCCTGAACGGCGGCGCGGACTACTACGTGTCGTTCGACAACGTGGCGGTCGGCAAGCTCCAGGGCGAGGGCCTGGTCCAGTGCCTCACCGACCTGAAGGCCACCAAGCCGGTCGTGGCGCAGCTGCACGGTTCGCCCACCGACAACAACGCCACCCTGTTCAAGGAGGGCTACCAGTCGGTTCTGAAGCCCAAGTTCGACTCGGGTGAGTACGTGCAGGGCCCGGAAGAGGCCGTTCCGGACTGGGACAACGCCCAGGCCGGCACCATCTTCGAGCAGCAGCTGACCTCGAACAAGGCGATCAAGGGTGTCCTGGCCGCGAACGACGGCCTCGGCAACGCCGCGATCCAGGTGCTGAAGAAGAACAAGCTGAACGGCCAGGTCCCGGTGACCGGTCAGGACGCCACCGTGCAGGGTCTGCAGAACATCCTCGCCGGTGACCAGTGCATGACGGTCTACAAGGCCATCAAGAAGGAGGCCGACGCCGCGGCCGAGCTGGCGATCGCGCTGGCCAAGCAGCAGGCGCCGTCCACCGCCACCGACACGGTGAAGGACGTGGAGTCCGGCAAGGACGTCAAGGCCGTCCTGCTCGACCCGCAGTCGATCACCAAGGCGAACGTGAAGGACGTCGTCGCTGACGGCTTCGTCACCAAGGAGGAGCTCTGCACCGCCGACTTCGCCAAGGCTTGCACGGACGCGGGCATCAGCTGACCTTCAGCTGACGAAAAGCCTGATCCGTACGGCTGAGGCCGGCGCCGCCCACGTCCGCGTGGGCGGCGCCGGAGTCGGTTTTGCAACACCTCCCGCACGCGGCTAGCCACGACGAAGTGGTGCGGCCTCGACGAAACCGGTCACCGAACGAAGGAGAACCACCCGTGGCCGCGACACCCCTTCTGGAGCTGCGCGGGATCGACAAGAGCTTCGGTCCTGTCCAGGTCCTGCACGACGTCGGGCTCAGCGTCTACCCGGGCGAGGTAACCGCCCTGGTCGGCGACAACGGCGCAGGCAAGTCCACGCTGGTCAAGTGCATCAGCGGCATCTACAACATCGACGCGGGCACGGTGACCTTCGAGGGCCGTGAGGTCGCGATCCACACCCCCCGTGACGCCTCCGCGCTCGGCATCGAGGTCGTCTACCAGGACCTCGCGCTCTGCGACAACCTGGACATCGTCCAGAACATGTTCCTCGGCCGCGAGAAGAAGAACGGCATCGTCCTCGACGAGGACACCATGGAGGAGATGGCCGGGGAGACCCTGCGCAGCCTCTCGGTGCGGACCGTCAAGTCGCTGCGCCAGCTGGTCTCCAGCCTCTCCGGCGGTCAGCGGCAGACCGTGGCGATCGCCAAGTCGGTGCTCTGGAACAGCAAGGTCGTCATCCTCGACGAGCCGACCGCCGCGCTGGGCGTCGCCCAGACCGCGCAGGTGCTCGAGCTGGTCCGCCGGCTCGCCGACAACGGTCTCGGCGTCGTGCTGATCTCGCACAACATGAACGACGTCTTCGCGGTCTCGGACCGGATCGCCGCGCTCTACCTCGGCCGGATGGCCGCTCAGGTCAAGGCGTCCGATGTCACCCACTCCCAGGTCGTCGAGCTGATCACCGGCGGGCGCAGCGGCAACCTCGGCCTGCCGCCGGAGAAGCCCTCCGACTTCATCGACATCACGCCGGGAGAGGCCCAGTGACCACCACGACCACGACCACGGCGGGCGGGATCCAGGCCGTCAAGCCGACGGTGTCCAGCCACATTCGCGACTACTGGGCCCGGGTCCGCGGCGGCGACCTCGGCACCCTCCCGGCCGTCCTGGGACTTCTCGTCCTCACGCTGATCTTCAGCGTCGCCCGGCCGGACACGTTCCTCAGCGCGCTCAACTTCGCGAACCTGTTCAACCAGGGCGCCCAGGTGACCTTCATCGCCATGGGCCTGGTCTTCGTGCTGCTGCTCGGCGAGATCGACCTCTCGGCCGGCTTCGCGAGCGGCGTCTGCGGCGCGATCATGGCCATCCTGCTCACCAACGAGGGCATGGCCTGGTACATCGCGGTCCCGGCCGCGATGATCACCGGCATCATCATCGGTCTGGCGCTCGGCGTGCTCGTCGCCAAGCTCGGCATCCCGTCGTTCGTCGTGACCCTGGCGGCCTTCCTCGCCTTCCAGGGCATCCTGCTGACCCTCCTGGAGGGCGGCAAGAACATCTCGATCACCGACGAGTTCGTCCGCGCGCTGAACAACGACACCATGTCGGTCCTGTGGAGCTGGGTCTTCGCGATCGTCTGCATCGTCGGCTTCGCGTTCGTGCAGCTCAACCGGTACCGCCGGCGTGCCGCCAAGAACCTCGTCACCGACCCGCTGGGCATCGTCCTGCTGCGCATCGCCGGCCTCACCGTGCTGTTCGTGGCGGCCACCCTGGTGCTCACCCAGGAGCGCGCGATCAACGTGGCGATCACCTCGCTCAAGGGCACCCCGATCGTCGTACCGATCATCGCGGTGTTCCTGGTGGTCTGGACGTTCGTGCTCAGCCGCACCACCTACGGCCGGCACGTCTACGCGGTCGGCGGCAACACCGAGGCGGCCCGCCGCGCCGGTATCCCGGTCGACCGGATCCGCATCTCGGTCTTCGTGATCTGCTCGTTCATGGCGGCCATCGGCGGCATCCTGGTGGTCAGCCGGGCCAGCTCGGTCGACCCGAACACCGGTGGCAGCAACATCCTGCTCTACTCGGTGGGCGCGGCGGTCATCGGCGGCACCAGCCTCTTCGGCGGCAAGGGCAAGGTGATCAACGCGGTGATCGGTGGCGCGGTGATCGCGGTGATCGACAACGGCATGGGCCTGATGGGCTTCGCGCCGGGCACCCGGTACATCGTGACCGGCCTCATCCTGCTGACCGCGGCCAGCGTCGACGCACTGGCGCGGCGCCGAGCCTCCGCAACAGGTAACTGATGCGCCGAAACCCGGGGCCGGGGACGGGACGCTGATGCGTGCCGGCCCCAGCCAGGAAGAGGTACGCCGGTACAACCTCGGAACGCTCCTGCGTTACGTGCACACGCACGGCGCGACGTCGCGTGCCGAGTTGACCAACCGGCTCGGCCTCAACCGCAGCACCATCGGGGCACTCACCGCCGAGCTGATCAGCGCGGGGCTGGTCACCGAGGCGGTGCCACGGGAGACCGGCCGGGCCGGGCGACCTTCACTGGTCGTCCGGCCCGAGTCGGGCAAGGTGTACGCGTACGCGCTCAGCATCGAGGTGGACCGGCTGCGCGCGGCCCGGGTCGGCCTCGGCGGGCGGATCCTGGAGCAGTACGAGACCGCCCGCCCGCCCGGGATGAGCTCCGACGACGCGGTGCAGCCGCTCGCCGACTTCATCCGGGCCATGCGTGCCGGGGTGGCCGACGACGCCAAGTGCGTGGGCAGCGGCCTGGCCGTGGCCGGCATGGTGCGGCGGCAGGACGGCCTGGTCCGTCTCGCGCCGACGATCGGGTGGGTCGAGGAGCCGGTCGGCGCGGCTCTGCGGGCCGAGCTCGGTGAGTCGGGCCGGCTCACGGTCGGCAACCACGCGGATGTCTGCGCTCTCGCCGAACATGCCCGCGGCGCGGCCCTGAACTGCGACAACGTCATCTACCTGTACGGCGATGTGGGCGTCGGCGCCGGCATCGTGGCCGGTGGGCGCCGGGTCATGGGACACGGCGGGTACGGCGGCGAGGTCGGCCACATGGTCGTCAACCCGTACGGGCGCCCGTGCTCCTGCGGCTCGCGCGGCTGCTGGGAGACCGAGATCGGCGAGCACGCCCTGCTCCGGCTCGCCGGACGGGCGGACAGCACCGGCCGGGAAGCGGTGCTCGAAGTGGTGGACGCCGCGATGCGCGGTGACAGCCAGGCCCAGCACGCGCTGCGGCAGGTCGGCGACTGGCTCGGGTTCGGCGTCGGCAACCTGGTCAACATCTTCAACCCGGAAGTCGTGATCTTCGGCGGCACCCTGCGCGACGTCTACCTCGGCGCGGCCGCACAGATCCGCAGCCGGCTCAACGCGGTCGGGCTGCCCGCGTGCCGGGAACACGTCCGGCTCCGTACCCCCGAACTCGGCGCGGACGCCGCTCTGATCGGCGCCGCCGAGCTGGCCTTCGAGCATCTGCTGGACGATCCGCTGCTGTCCTGAGCGCCGGTTTCCCCCGCCAGCCGGGGTCCACTGGGGAAGATCTATGCTGCCCGCCATGCTCGCGCGCCATCGGGAACCCCGCTCATGATCGAACAGCTCGAGGTGGACGGCGTACCCACTCTGCTCGCCCCCGTCGTCGGGCCGATGCACGCCGGTCTGGTCTTCCGGGTCGGTGTCGCCGACGAGTCCCCGGTCAACCGCGGGATCACCCACCTCGTCGAGCATCTGGTGCTGCCCGGGCCGGCCCAGGTGAGCAGCCATCTGAACAGCCGGACCGGGATCGAGCACACCTACTTCCACGTGCAGGGTTCCGCCGAGCGGATCGCCGAGTTCCTGGCCGGCGTCTGCGCCGCGCTGCGCCGGCTGCCCACCGACCGGCTCGAGGCCGAGAAGGACGTGCTGCGCAGCGAGGCGGCCGGGCGGGTGACCGATCCGCTGCCGATGCGGCGGCACGGTGCCCGCGACTTCGGCATGCCGAGCTACCCCGAGTGGGGTCTGTCCGGGCTCGCCGCGGAACACCTCAACGAGTGGATCGCCCGCTACTTCACCAGGGCGAACGCCGCACTCTGGGTGGCCGGCGACGAGCTGCCCGCGGGCCTGGCGCTGGACCTGCCGGACGGCACTCGACAGCCGGCTCCGGCACCGTCGTCGGCGCTGCCGGTCAGCCCCGCTGTCTTCGCCGGGCCGGGCGACCGGACAGCCTGGGACACCGTGGTACGCCGGGAGGCGCGGGCCGCGGTCTTCGCCAACGTGCTCGAGCGGCAACTGGACCGGAACCTCTGCGGGAACAGCCCGATCGCCGGCGCGGTCCGGACCGAGTACCAGCCGCGGGCCGCCCGGACGTCCCGGATCACGGCGTTCGCCGAACCCCTGCCGGGCCGGCGGGAGGCCGCGCTGGCCGGGCTGGCCGGTGTGCTGGCCGAGATGCGTACCGGCCGGATCGATGCGGACGACGTGGCCGGCGTGGTCGAGCTGACCTGCGACGGGCTGCGGGAGGCCGAGGAACGCGGCGGGCGGCTGCCGGGACAGGCCTTCAACGTGCTGGCCGGGCTGAGCGTGCGCAGCCTGGCGGACGCGGTCGCCGACGTGCAGGCGGTCACCGCGGCCGAGGTCGCCGAGGTGGCGGCCGCGGCGTACGACGCGGGCCTGCTGATGACTCCGGCCGGCAGCACGGCCGACATCGCGGGGTACGCGCTGACGCCCCCGGACGCCGGGCCGGTCGTGGCCGGGCGTACCCGGCGCTGCCGGACGGACCGCGGCCTGCGGCTGGTCCACGGCGACGAGGGCATCAGCACCCTCGTCGGCGAGACGGTCCGGACCGTCCGCTACGAGTCGTGCGCGGCCGTGCTGGCCTGGCCGGACGGCGGCCGCGAGCTGATCGGCGAGGACGGCATCACGGTACGCGTCGAGCCCGCCCTGTTCCGCGAGGGCGCCGCTGTGACCAACGAGATCGACACCCGGACACCGGCGTCGCGGCAGATCATCATGCCGGCCCGGGACCCGGAGCAGACCCCGCGGCCGCGCCGCCGGCTGTGGTGGGCGGCGACCGGCTGACCCGCAGCGGGATAACCGGTGCGCGAGGATTTTGATCGACGCTTATGCTGCGCGCCATGTCCCAAGCCACCGACGTGGTGCTCGACCGCGCAGTCGCGTACCCGGAGATCGCTGCTCTGCGGGCCGCCCTGGCCCGCCGTGACTGGCCGGCCAGCCGTGCCGTGCTCGATTCGGCCGGCCCGATGGAGCGGACCGCGCTGATCCGCTCGGTCTGCGAGGACGAGGGCCTGGAGGGGTTCCTGCGTGCCGTGCTCGCCGCGAATCCCGCTGACGGCGCCGCGTCCGCGCTGCTCGGCAGCCACCTGATCGACGTCGGCTGGAAGATCCGGACTGCGGCCCGGGCCCAGTACGTGAGCCGCGAGCAGTTCGCCGCATTCCACGACTGGCTTCGCAAGGCCGAGCAGGTGCTGATCGACGGCGCCGCCTACAACCCGCGGGACCCGGCCGTCTGGACCGCCCGGATCACCTCGGCGCGCGGCCTGCAGCTGGGCCTGGCCGAGAGCCGGCGACGGTACGACCGGCTCGCCGCCGCGGACCCGCACCACCTGCCCGGGCAGCTCCAGCTGCTGCAGATGCTCTGCCCGAAGTGGGACGGGACCTGGGAGCAGGTGCACGAGTTCGCCCGGGACGCGATGGGCGCCGCACCACCCGGCGGCCCGCACGGTCTGATCGTCGCCGAGGCGCACATCGAACACGTCTTCGACGGTGACACCCGGGCGGACATGCTCGGCTACCTCTCGAACGAGCAGGTCCGGGCGGAGATCTACCAGGCGGCGCAGCGGTCCATCTGGCATCCGGGGTTCCGCCGCGGCTACGGCTGGATCGAGGCGCTGAGCACGTTCGCGCTGCTCTTCATGCTCCTCGACGACCAGCGCGCGGCGGCCGCCACGTTCACCGCGATGGGCAACCTGGCGACCCGGCACCCGTGGGACTACCTGGACGACGACGTCGCCACCCAGATCCAGCAGGCTCGGGCCTGGGCCTTCGGAGGCACCCGATGATCACTCAACTCCAGATCGACGGCATCCCCGTGGTGCACGGCCCGGCCACCGGTCCGATGCACGCCGGGCTGGTGTTCCGGGTCGGGTTCGCCGACGAGCCGCTGGCCAAGCGGGGCATCACCCACCTCGTCGAGCACCTGGCCCTGCACTCCTTCGGGGTGGCCGACTACCACTACAACGGCGCGACCTCGGTGGAGTACACGTTCTTCCACACCCGGGGCAGCGAGGCGGACATCGTCAAGTTCCTGAACGGGGTGTGCGCGGCGCTGACCGACCTGCCGATGCACCGGCTCTCCACCGAGAAGGAGATCCTGCGCACCGAGGAGAACAGTCGCAGCGAGGGGCCGACCGAGGCGCTGGCGCTCTGGCGCCACGGCGCCCGCGACTACGGCGTCGTCACCTACCCCGAGTGGGGACTGAGCGGGATCACCCCCGACGACCTGCGCGCCTGGGTCGCCCGGTTCTTCACCCGGCAGAACGCGGCCCTCTGGATCGCCGGCCCGGTTGTGCCCGCCGGGCTCCAGCTCAACCTGCCCAACGGGTACCGCCAGCCGGTTCCGGTGGCGTCGTCGGCCCTTCCGGTGCGCCCGGCGTACTTCTCCCGGCCCTCCAACATGGTGGCCTGGGACGCGGTGGTACGCCGCGACGTGCGCGCCGCGGTCTTCGCCGGAGTCCTGGAACGGGCGCTGTTCCGGTCCCTGCGTCAGGAGAGCGGACTCTCCTACACCGTGCACGCCGGGTACGAGCCGCGGGCCGACGGCAGCGCGGTGCTCTCCGCCTTCGCCGACGCGCTGCCCGAGAAACAGGGTGCGGTGCTCGGCGGATTCGTCGACGTGCTGGCCGCCGTCCGGCTCGGCCTGATCGACCAGGCCGAGGTGACCACGGTCGTCAACCAGCGTGTCGAGGAACTCACCCACGCCGAGGAGCAGGGCGGCCGGCTGCCCGGTCAGGCGTTCAACCTGCTCGCCGGACGGCCGGTGCAGACCCTCGACGAGGCGCTCGCCGAACTGCGCGCGGTCACCCGGGACGACGTCGCCGCGGTCGCCGCCGCCGCGTACGCCGACGGGCTGCTGATGACCCCCGGCCGGGGTGGCGCGGAGTGGGCCGGGTACGCCGCGGCCCCGACCTCGTCCGACCAGGTGGTGCAGGGCATCACGTACCCCTCGATCGAGGATCCGGAGCTGTCCCTGGTCGCGGGTGAGCGCGGGATCAGCATGGTGGGGGACGGCTCGGCCGCGACGGTCTGGTTCGACCAGTGCGCCGCCGTGCTCGCCTGGCCGGACGGCGCTCGGCGGTTCATCGGTCACGACGGCATCCAGGTGAGCGTGGAGCCGACCCTCTTCCCGAACGGGCACTCGCTGATCCCGGCGCTCGACGCCCGGGTCCGGCCGGAGTTGCGGACACCGATGCCGGCCCGCGACGCGGCCCGGATCCCGGTGCCGCAGCCGAGACCACCGCAGGAGGTCCAATCCGCCCCGGAACAGCCGTCGGACAGCGGCGGCACGGTCGGCGCGGTGCTCAGCCTGGTGGTGCTGTCGCCGCTCCTGCTGATCTTCGGACTGCTCGGGCTGGCCATGCTGCTGTCCCTGGTGACCGACAGTGAGGACACCGGCTCGGAGATCATCCTCGGACTGTCCTTCCTGTTCGTGGCCGCAGCCTGCGGATATGGGGCCGCCAAGGCGATCGGGCGGCTGCGCGGGCGCTGACCGGGCGCCGGCGATGCAGGATGGTGAGGTGAACGCATCGATCCGGACCGGGCTCAGCGGGGTGGCGGCAGCCGCGGTGGCACTCGGCGTGGCCGAGTTGGCCGCCGTCCTGACCGGCGCCTCCACCGCGCCTCTGGTGGCGGTCGGTGGCGTGGTGGTCGATCACGTGCCGGCTCCGGTCAAGGATTTCGGCATCGCGGTCTTCGGCGTGCACGACAAGACCGCGCTGCTTGTCGGCACCGCTCTGCTGGTGGCGATTTATGCGTACGGGGTGGGCGCGCTCGGTCGACGCCGGTGGGCGGTTGCGGTCACCGGCATCGCGGTGTTCGGGGCCATCGGGGCCGGGGCAGCGCTCACGCGTACCGGGGCGGGGCCGGCCGCGGTACTGCCGTCCCTGATCGGAGCGGCCGCGGCGGTGCTGGTGCTGCGGCATCTGCTGCGGACGGCCGCGACGGTCGAGGGGCACGCTGCCGAGGTGGCCGAGCCTCGCGTGCCTGCGGCGCCCGCTTCCGCGTACCCCGGTGAAAGCCGGCGCCGCTTCCTGCGTGACCTGGGGATCGTGGCTGCCGTCGCGGCCGCCGGCGGCGTCGCGGGCCGGATGCTGACCTCGCGCCGCGCGGTGACCGCGGCCCGGCAGTCGATCGCGTTGCCGGTCGCGGCCGGACCGGTGCCCACGCCGCCTGCCGGTGCCCAGGCACCCGGCGCCGTCCCGTTCGTCACGCCGAACCGGGACTTCTACCGGATCGACACCGCGCTGGTGACCCCGCAGGTGGACCCGGCGGCCTGGCAGTTGCGCATTCACGGCATGGTCCGCAACCCGATCACGCTGACCTGGGCGGATCTGCTCCGCCGGCCGATGGTGGCGCGCTATCTGACGCTGGCCTGCGTCTCCAACGAGGTGGGCGGCGATCTGATCGGCAACGCGCTCTGGCTGGGTACGCCGATCAAGGACCTGCTCGACGAGGCCGGCCCGCTGCCCGGGGCGGACCAGGTGGTGCAGCGGTCGGTGGACGGCTGGACCTGCGGCACGCCGACCGCGGTGCTGCGGGACGGGCGCGATGCGCTGCTCGCGGTCGGGATGAACGGCGAGCCGCTGCCGGTCGCCCACGGCTTCCCGGTCCGGATGGTCGTTCCCGGACTGTACGGCTACGTCTCCGCCTGCAAGTGGATCACCGAGATCGAGCTGACGAGATTCGCTGACTTCGATGCCTATTGGGTGCCGCGCGGCTGGTCGGCGCAGGCGCCGGTGAAAACCCAGTCCCGAATCGACACCCCGCGCAACGGCGCCTCCCGGCCGGCCGGTGCGGTCACGGTGGCCGGGGTCGCCTGGGCCCAGCATCGGGGGATCGTCAAGGTCGAGGTGCAGGTCGACGACGGTCCCTGGGTGGTCGCGACGCTCGCCCCGACCGTCTCGGTGGACACCTGGGTCCAGTGGAGCGTGGCCTGGACCGCTGAGCCCGGGGAGCACCGGCTCCGAGTGCGGGCGACCGATCGCGACGGGGTGACCCAGACCGCCGATCGCGCCGAACCGGCGCCCGACGGGGCCACCGGGTGGCACGAGGTGACCGTCAACATCGAATAGCGGAAAGCCGCACTTTCGGTCCGACTCGAAAACGCAAGTCGCTCATACGGTGGGTTGCATGTCCACCGATGCGGTTGAAGAACCGCTGAACCACTCGACACGGTCCCCCGCGGAGGACCGTGTCGCCAGCCGTGTGGTGATGCCGCGCGCCGGGCGGCGTCAGGCCGCCGGTGCCTGCCGTTGTGCGGGTACCGCCGTCTTGTGGGGCCGGCCGAGGCGCGCCTCGAGCCGTAGCAGGTCGACCCGTCCGTGACGATCGGCCAGATCCTCCCAGCCGACCGCGAGCAGCCGCAGCCGCTCCGATTCGCTGAAACCTCCCCAGACACCGTACGGCTCGCGGACCGCGAGGGCGTGCGCGGCGCACTCCGCCCGGACCGGGCAGGCGCCACACATGGACTTCGCCTTGGCCTCGCGACGATTGCGGGACGAGCCACGCTCGCCGTCGGGGTGGAAGAACTGCGCACTGTCCCGGCCCCGGCAGAGGCCCAGCCTCTGCCAGTCCCACAAATCGGCGATGGGCCCGGGCAGTCTGCGAACGTTCGACATCAACACCCTCCTCCCGCGCGGCACCGCGGAGCGTTCGTCATGACGGGCCTGGCTCAGGCCTTTCGCGGGTGTACCCCGGCTCACGCCGACTCACACGCAACATGTCGATGTCTTCGCAAGCGGTATGGCAAAGGGGTGGCAAGTCATACCTTTCTTTCCCGTTTTTTCCATCTAAAGCGCGTAATGCTGCGGCCCTCGCGTGATCTCCTCTGAGAGAGAAGGAGGATCACTGTGCGTACCGTCCTCGTGTGCGTCCGAACCCCGCTGGCGGCCCAGACCGTCGCGTCCACCGCGGCCCGGCTCGGCATGACCGGCGTCGTCCGGACCGCGGTCAGCGAGACCGAGGCCATGATCCGACTGGCGGAACGGCCGGCCGAAGTCGTCCTGGCCGACACCGCCGTGACCCGACCCGACAGCGTCGGATTCACCCGGCGCGTCCTGGCCCGCGCGCCACAGGCCCAAGTGGTGCTCTTCGGCGCTGAAGACCCCCGGGTGGCGGCCGCAGCCGTTGCCGCAGGCGCCCGTGGTGTCATCCGTGGCGTCGAACACGACCTGGTCAGCGTCGTCGCCAAGGCACTGCTTCTACTGCTGTTGCCGGTACGCCCGCAGGGCATGCCGATCAACGGCGCCAACGCGCAACCGGCCACCGTGGCCGGCGGCGCGCGCAACAACAACTCCCCGGCGGCCCGGGGTCAGTACCACGGCGGACCCGGCATGGGCGTACCGAACGCGGCGGCGGTACCGGCCATGCTCGGACCGAACGCGCCGATGGTCCCGGCACAGCGTGGTGACGCCCCGATCGACCCGGCGACCGGCCGGCCGATGGTGGCCTGGCCGGGCAACGAGGCCGGGGTCGGTATGGCCGACGCGCAGCCGGCGGGCCGGCGGCTCACGCTCACCGAGCGGGAGCTGCAGGTGCTGCGGGGGATGGCCGACGGCAAGAGCAACGCGGAGATCGGCCGGGAACTGTTCGTCTCCGAGGACACCGTCAAGACCCACGCCCGGCGGTTGTTCCGCAAGCTCGGCGCCCGCGACCGAGCCCACGCCGTAGCCGCAGGCTTTCGGGCAGGCCTCGTCGCCTGACGCATTGCGATCTTGGGCGTCTGACCACCACAAGCGGTGGTGGGGCGCCCAAGATCGTGTCTAGCTCTGCTCTTCTTCAGTGCCCTCGGTGAGGGTGTCGTGGACGCCGTCGGCGTAACCCCGTGCGTACTCCCACGTGACGTAGTGGTCCGGGTCCGGGTCGTACGCCGGCTCGTGCACCCGTGGCCGCCCGCTGCTCAGCAGGTGCCGCAGGTTGCCACGCAGCAGGTCCCAGTCGAAGTAGTGCGGCTCATGGCAGTCCTCGCACTCGATGACCAACCCGCGGATGCCCGTCGGACTCAGCAGCGCCTGATAAATCTCCAGGTCGGAGAGGTCTTCCAGGACGTCCTGCCGCTCGTCCTCGGTCAGCGGTTCGGACTCGGCGTCCTCATTGAGGTCGTCGAGTCCGGCGGCCGGGTCGGTCGGGTCGCCGTTGAACGGGTCGATCGGCTCATCTTGCACCCTCATACCGTACTCACCTCCCGGCCGAGTGTGCTGGCCCGCACGTTCTGTCCGCCGCCCGGGTGCCCCGCGTGGGATGGGTAGGATGATGGACTCCGCCTCTTCTCTAGGGATGATTTGTGGAAACTGACAGCGCCCGCACCGTTCCTCTCGGTCTGACCTTCGACGACGTGCTGCTGCAGCCCGGTGAGTCGGACGTCGTGCCCAGCCGGGTCAACACCGTGACGCGCCTGACGCGCAACGTCGAGCTGACCATCCCGCTGCTCTCCGCGGCCATGGACACCGTCACCGAGGCCCGGATGGCGATCGCGATGGCCCGCGAGGGCGGCATCGGGGTGCTGCACCGCAACCTCTCGGCGGAGGACCAGGCCGCCCAGGTCGACCTGGTGAAGCGGTCCGAGTCCGGCATGATCACCAACCCGATCACCTGCAGCCCGGACGACACCCTGGCCCAGGTCGACGCGCTCTGCGCGAGGTATCGGATCTCCGGCGTCCCGGTGGTCGACAGCACGGGCAAGCTGGTCGGCATAGTGACCAACCGCGACATGCGCTTCGTCAGCGACAGCAGCGCCAAGGTGCGCGACGTGATGACGAAATCGCCGCTGTTCACCGCCCCGGTCGGGGTGACCAAACAGGATGCGCTGGACCTGCTGCGCCGCCACAAGGTGGAGAAGCTGCCGCTGGTCGACGAGGCGGGACACCTGCGTGGCCTGATCACGGTCAAGGACTTCACCAAGAGCGAGCAGTACCCGCTGGCCACCAAGGACGACCAGGGCCGGCTGCGGGTCGCCGCGGCGGTCGGGGTCGGCGACGACGCGTACAAGCGGGCCCGCGGCCTGATCGAGGCCGGCGTCGACGTCGTGATCGTGGACACCTCGCACGGCCACCAGCGCCAGGTCCTCGACATGATCGCCCGGCTGAAGAAGGACACCACCACCGACATCGTCGGCGGCAACGTCGCGACGTACGCGGGGGCCAAGGCCATGGTCGAGGCCGGCGCCGACGCGGTGAAGGTCGGTGTCGGGCCGGGCGCGATCTGCACCACCCGGATCGTCGCCGGTGTCGGTGTGCCCCAGATCACCGCGGTCATGGAGGCGGCCCGGGCGTGCAAGCCCGCCGGTGTGCCGGTGATCGCCGACGGCGGCATCCAGTACAGCGGTGACATCGCCAAGGCCCTGGTGGCGGGCGCCAACTCGGTGATGCTCGGCGGTCTGCTGGCCGGCTCGGAGGAGAGCCCCGGCGAGCTGATCTTCGTGAACGGCAAGCAGTTCAAGTCGTACCGGGGCATGGGTTCGCTCGGCGCCATGCAGTCGCGCGGCCAGGCCAAGTCCTACTCGAAGGACCGCTACTTCCAGCACGACGTGCCGGAGGAGAAGCTGGTGCCGGAGGGCGTCGAGGGTCAGGTTCCCTACCGTGGCCCACTGTCCCGGGTGGTCGGTCAGCTGGTCGGCGGTGTCCGGCTGGCGATGGGCTACGCGGGCGCCGAGACGATCCCGGACCTGCAGGAGCGGGGACAGCTCATCCGGATCACCGCGGCCGGCCTCAAGGAGAGCCACCCGCACGACATCCAGATGACCGTCGAGGCCCCGAATTACCACTCCCGTTAGTCACCCTTCGTTTTAAGGACAAGACCGGCCATGCGTGACGTCGTTGAGATCGGCCTAGGAAAGACCGCTCAGCGCGGGTATCACCTGGACGACATCGCCATCGTTCCGAGCCGTCGCACGCGCGACGTGGACGATGTGTCGACCGAGTGGAAGCTCGACGCGTACCCCTTCAAGATCCCCTGCGTCGCGCACCCGTCGGACGCCACCATGAGCCCGGACTCGGCGATCGCCCTGGGCCGCCTCGGCGGCCTGGGCGTGCTCAACGCCGAGGGCCTCTGGACCCGGTACGAGGACCCCTCCAAGATCCTCGAAGAGCTGGCCTCGCTGGACGAGGACGCCGACGCCACCAAGCGGCTCCAGGAGGTGTACGCGGAGCCGATCAAGCCGGAGCTGATCGCCGAGCGGGTGCGGCAGATGCGGGCGGGCGGCGTGACCGTGGCCGTCCGGGTGTCGCCGCAGCACACCCTGGCACTGGCGCCGGTGGTGCTGGACGCCGGCGTCGACCTGCTGGTCATCCAGGGCACCCTGGTCTCGGCCGAGCACGTCTCGACGACCGACGAGCCGCTGAACCTCAAGGAGTTCATCGCCGACCTCGACCTGCCGGTCATCGTCGGCGGTTGCACCGACTACAAGACGGCACTGCACCTGATGCGTACGGGTGCGGCCGGCGTCATCGTCGGTGTCGGTGCCGACGAGTGGGCCACCACGGACACCGTGCTCGGCATCCGGGTGCCGATGGCCACCGCGATCGCCGACGCCGCGGCCGCCCGCCGTGACTACCTGGACGAGACCGGCGGCCGGTACGTGCACCTGATCGCCGACGGCGGCATCGCCACCTCCGGTGACATCGCGAAGGCGATCGGCTGCGGCGCGGACGCGGTGATGCTGGGCGAGCCGCTCTCGCTCGCCGAGGGCGCGCCGGCCGGTGGCGCCTGGTGGCACTCGGCGGCCAGCCACCCGGCTCTGCCGCGCGGCGGTTTCTGCATCGCCGGCGAGCCGGACGGCACGCTCGAAGAGGTGCTCTACGGCCCGGCCGACCGCCCGGACGGTCAGCTCAACCTGTTCGGCGGCCTGCGCCGCGCGATGGCCAAGTGCGGCTACCGCGACGTCAAGGAATTCCAGAAGGTGGCACTCGTTCTGGACCGGTGAAAACCGGTTACAAGGCGTTCTGCCGCGGAGCGAAGCGGAGCCAGCTAGCTCGGCTTTTCGGTCCCGTAGAGCCAAGACTGGAAAAAGGCGTCCAGGTCTTTCCCGGACGCCTTTTCTGCGGCCGCGATGAATTCGTCGGCGGTGACGTTGCCGTTGCGGTTGTCGGCGGTCCACGACTTCACCAGCTTGCTGAACGCCTCGTCGCCGATGGTGCGGCGCAGCGCGTGCACGGTCATCCCGCCGCGCTGGTAGACGGCCGAGCCGAACAGCCGCTCCGGGGTCGGGTCGCCGGGGATCTGCCGCCAGTCGAAGCTCGCGTACGTCCGGTCGAAGATCTGCTGGGCGGTCGCGTCGCCCTCGTGCTCGGACCAGAGCCACTCGGCGTACGTCGCGAAGCCCTCGTTGAGCCAGATGTCCTGCCAGCGGCTCAGCGCGACGCTGTCCCCGAACCACTGGTGCGCCAGTTCGTGCGCGACCACACCCGGGTTCAGGCCCCGCGCGAAGAACGTGTTGCCGTACACCGGCCGGGCCTGTGTCTCGAGCGCGTAGGTGATCTGGTCCGCGTCGACCACGACCCCGCCGTTGGCGTCGAACGGGTACGGCCCGAAGTGCCCCGCCAGGAAGTCGGTGATCTCCCCGGTGCGGGCGATCGAACGGGCCGCCGGGCCGTCGGCCGGCAGTGACTCCGGGATCGCGGTGACCATCGGCTTGCCGCCGTGGGTGCCGCGGGTGATCCGGTACTGGCCGATGACCACCGTGGAGAGATAGCTGGCCATCGGGGAGTTCTCGGTCCAGCGCCAGGTGGTCCAGTCGTCGACGGTCTCCCGCTCGCCGGGCACCCCGTTGCTGAGCACCTCGATGCCGTCCGGCACGGTCATCGCCAGCCGGAAGGTGGCCTTGTCCGACGGGTGGTCGTTCACCGGGTACCACGTGCTCGCCGACTCCGGCTGGCCGAGGGCGATGGCGCCGTCGTTCCCGACGCGCATCCAGCCGCCGTTGCCGAGCGCCTTGTTCTCCAGCAGGGCGGGCTGTCCGGCGTACCGGACCACGACGGTGAACTTGCGCCCGTCGACGATGCCGGCTGCCGGGGTGATCACCAGCTCGTTGCCCTCGGCGGCACTGGTCGCGGCGGCGCCGTCCACAGTGACCTGCTCGGCCTTGAGATGGGCGAGATCGAGGTTGAACCGGGACAGGTGCTGCGTCGCAGTCGCCGTGATGGTGGCGGTGCCGCTGAGCCGGCCGGCCGCCGGGTCGTACCGCAGGTCCAGGTCGTATCCGGCGACGTCGTAGCCGCCGTTCCCGTACGTCGGGAAGTACGGATCACCGACACCCTCGGCGCCGGGCTGGAACGTGGGTGCGGTGGACGGCGTGACTGAGGGCGCCGGCTCAGGCTCGTCCGCGGAACACCCCGCGATGAGGAGCACCAGGACCAGTCCACCGCGTCGCCACATGGGTTCGAGACTACGGCTCTATCCCTTGTCGACCAGCTTGGGGTGTTGCGCCAGGTAGGCGGCGTGCTGGTTCTTCACCAGCGCTTTGAGGAAGCCCTTGCCCTCGGCCTTGAGTTGTTCACCCAGGTAACCGCCGCCGCGGCCGATCCCGCCGCCGGGCAGGCTGACCATCGTGATGTCCGCCGGGCTCAGGTCCCGCAGCGCGTACGCGTACTCGAACGGCGTACGCCCGCCCACGTAGACCAGCGACTTGCCCAGCGCGCTGATCACGTCGCCGAGTTTGGCCGGGTCCTCCAGGCCCTGGCTCATCGCCGTGCCGAGGATCGCCCGGACCAGCTGCCGGTGGTGCCGCTGCCGGTCGTAGTCACCGTTCGGCAGGCCGTACCGCTGGCGTGCGTAGTCGATCGCCTGCCACCCGACCAGCCGCTGCTTGCCCGGCTTGTAGACCGCCTGCGGTCCGACGAAGTCGCCGCCGCCTCGGGCCAGCTGGCGCATGGTGCCGTCCGGCTTGCGGTGCCGGGATTCGACCCGCTGGTCGATCGTCATCTCGATGCCGCCGAGCGCGTCGACGAGTTTCGCCATACCCCCGAAGTTGAGGATCGCCCCGCCGTGGAACGTCTTGATCCCGGTGTACGCGCTGAGCGTCTTGGTGAGCAGCTCATACCCCTGCTCGACGCTGACCCGGTCGGAACCCGGGACGCGCGAGCCCCGGCTCATCGCCTCAGTGATCTTGTAGCGGCCGCCGCCGAATCCGGACTTCTTGTAGGCCGGGATCTCCACGCGCAGGTCGCGGGGGAGTGAGTAGAGGTATGCCGACTCCAGTCCGGCGTCGACGTGCAGCAGCATGATCGCGTCGGCGTGCGGCTCCCAGCCGGGGATCGACGTCCGGGTGTCGACGCCGATCAGAACCAGGTCGAGCGGGCCCTTGATGTCGGCGCCGGGAGACGGGCTGGGTGACGCCGAGGGGGATGCGGACGGACCGGCAGATGCCGAGGCCGCGGCGGGTCCGGCCGGTGCGGCGTCCGGCTCGGAAGATCCTCGATTGATCGCTATCGCGACGCCGATGCCGGCGACCAGCGCCAGCACGACGCCCGCGAGCACCGCCCAAGTGATCTTGCTGTTCCGCATAGCGGAACAGTAAAGGACATCGCCGTACTGCTCAATGTCGCTGCAGATCTCGGTCAATGGAACCGGTCTTGCGAAATACAAGATCGCCAGTACGCTGGCCGGGCGGCGCGTCGGTACGCGACCGTCGCTACGGGGAGGTTGCACCGAAATGAGGTCATCTCATCGGCGGATCACGTTCGGGCTCGTCGCTGTCGGCCTGGCCGCCAGCCTCGGCGCGTTCGGCGTAGCTGAGGCCGCCGACACGTCATCGCCGGTCCGGCTGATCGTGGGACTCAAGGCCGGCGCCGACGCCGAGGCCCAGCTGCCTGCCGAGGCGAGCCTCGGTCTGCGGGCCGCAGGAGCCCGCGCCGCCGCACCGTCGAAGTCGCGTCTGGGCGCCCGGCTGAACGCGAAGGCCGTGGCCGTTCCCAAGGCCAAGATGGCCGCCGCCATCGCGGCGCTGGAGAAGGACCCGAAGGTTGCGTACGTCGAGGTGGACCGTCAGTCCAAGGCCTTCGACGTGACCCCGAACGACACCCTCTTCGTGCAGGGCCGCCAGCCGGAACTGCGCCAGCTCAACGTGCCGAAGGCGTGGGACACCACGACCGGCGGGGCGGTCAAGGTGGCGGTGCTGGACACCGGTGTCTCGCCGGTCGGTGACCTGGCCGGCCAGGTGCTCCCCGGCTACGACTTCTTCAACTACGACAGCAACCCCGCCGACGACGACCCCGGGGCCTTCCGGCACGGCACGATCGTCGCCTCGCTGATCGCCGCCAAGCACAACAACTCGGCCGGGATGGCCGGGGTCTGCGCCCAGTGCCAGATCCTGCCGGTCAAGGTTCTGGGCGGCGTGGAGGGCTACGGTTTCAACTCCGACATCGCGGACGGCATCGTCTACGCGGTCGACCAGGGCGCGAAGATCATCAACATGTCGCTGGGTGGGCCGAGTCACTCGCAGACCATCGCGAACGCGGTGGCGTACGCGAACGGCCAGGGCGTTCTGGTGGTCGCCGCCGCCGGTAACGACGGCAGCCAGGCGTTGAGCTACCCGGCGGCGTACCCGGACGTGCTCGCGGTCGGTGCCACCAACACCCGTACCGGTGGCAAGACGCTGACCTCCTGGTCGAACCGCGGCAGCTGGGTCGACGTCGCCGCGCCGGGCATCACCGCCGGCATGTGGAGCAACGCCCGCTACTGCTACGACGGCAACAGCACCGCCTGCGGTGGCGAGACCCTGCAGGGCACCTCGTTCGCCGCCCCGCTGGTCTCCGGCATCGCCGCCCTGGTGGCCTCGTTCAAGCCGACGTTCTCCGGGTGGAGCATCCAGCACTCGATCAAGTCGGCCACCCCCACGGCCGTCGCCGGCACGCAGTACGGCCTGGTGGACGCGAACGCCGCGCTCTTCAAGTCGACCGACAAGGTGGCGCCGAGCGCGGGCCGTACCAGCCCTGGGCAGAACCAATTGGTGCACGGCACGGTCGCGATCACCTCCGGCGCGACCGACGGCACCGGGTCGGGCATCCGCCAGGTCGAGCTGTACCTGGGTAGCGTGCGGCACAGCCGGGACTACGTCGCCCCGTTCGCGCCGCAGTTGAAGACCGGCAGCAAGAACGGTCCGATCTCGCTGCGACTGAAGATCGTCGACAAGGCCGGCAACGTCACGTGGACCGGCTACCGCACGCTGATTGCCGACAACATCAAGCCGGTTGTGAAGATCACCAAGGCGCCGGCGAACAAGGCCAAGGTGAAGGGAACGGTCGCGGTGTACGTGTCAGCGACCGACAAGTCCGGCATCAGCAAGGTGCAGCTGCTGGTCAACGGCAAGGTGGTCGCCACCGACACCAAGGCCGGCTGGGCGCTCAGCTTCAAGGTGGCCAAGCAGGCGAAGACCATGAAGGTTCAGGTCCGGGCGTACGACAAGGCGGGCAACGTCACCAACGTGGCGTCCCGGACGTACTACCGCGCCTGATCGTCAGTACCTGATCGTCACAGCGTCGAGGGGCGGCTCCGGAAGGGGCCGCCCCTCGCCGGTAAACTCGCCGGGTGAGTACCCCGCGTCCCGTTCTCGTCGTCGACTTCGGCGCCCAGTACGCCCAGTTGATCGCCCGCCGGGTCCGTGAGGCCCGCGTCTACTCCGAGATCGTCCCGCACTCGATGCCGGTGGCCGAGATGCTGGCGAAGAATCCTGCCGCGATCATCCTGTCCGGTGGCCCGTCCAGCGTCTACGAGCCGGGTGCTCCCACGCTCGACGCCGGCCTCTTCGACAACGACGTCCCGGTCTTCGGCATCTGCTACGGCTTCCAGGCGATGGCCCAGGCCCTCGGCGGCACGGTGGCACACACCGGCTCCCGGGAGTACGGGCGGACCCTGCTCGCCGCCCAGGGCGGCACCCTGCTCCGCGATCTCCCCGCCGACCTCCCGGTCTGGATGAGCCACGGCGACAGCGTCGCCGTCGCCCCCGAGGGCTTCGCGGTCACCGCCTCGACCCCGGGCGCGCCGGTCGCCGCCTTCGAGGACCTGACCGCCAAGCGGGCCGGTGTGCAGTTCCACCCCGAGGTGGCGCACACCGAGCAGGGCCAGGAGATGCTCAAGCGCTTTCTGTACGACATCGCCGGCATCGAGCCGACCTGGACGCCCGGCAATATCATCGAGGATCAGGTCGCCGCGATCCGTGAGCAGGTCGGCGACAAGCAGGTCCTCTGCGCGCTCTCCGGCGGCGTCGACTCGGCGGTCGCCGCGGCGCTCGTCCACAAGGCCATCGGTGACCAGCTCACGTGCGTCTTCGTCGACCACGGCCTGCTGCGCGCCGGCGAGGCCGAGCAGGTGGAGAAGGACTACGTCGCCGCCACCGGCATCCGGCTCGTCGTGGTGGACGCGGAGGAACAGTTCCTCGGTTTCCTGAAGGACGTCACCGACCCGGAGCAGAAGCGGAAGATCATCGGCCGCGAGTTCATCCGGACCTTCGAGGCGACCGCCCGCAAGCTCGACGCGGAGCGGCACATCGAGTTCCTGGTGCAGGGCACCCTCTACCCGGACGTGGTGGAGTCGGGCGGCGGCACCGGCACGGCCAACATCAAGTCGCACCACAACGTCGGCGGTCTCCCCGACGACCTGCAGTTCGCGCTGATCGAGCCGCTGCGCACGCTGTTCAAGGACGAGGTGCGCGCCCTCGGCGCCGAGCTCGGCCTGCCCGAGGCGATGGTCCAGCGGCACCCGTTCCCGGGCCCCGGTCTGGCCATCCGGATCATCGGCGCGGTCGACCGCGAACGGCTCGACATCCTGCGCCAGGCCGACCTGATCGCCCGCGAGGAGCTGACCGCGGCCGGGCTGGACCGTGACGTCTGGCAATTCCCGGTGGTCCTGCTCGCTGACGTACGGAGCGTGGGCGTGCAGGGCGACGGCCGGACCTACGGGCACCCCGTGGTGCTGCGCCCGGTGTCCAGTGAGGACGCCATGACCGCCGACTGGTCCCGCCTGCCGTACGACCTGATCGCGAAGATCTCGAACCGGATCACCAATGAGGTCCGGGAGATCAATCGCGTGGTTCTGGACGTCACCAGCAAGCCCCCGGGCACCATCGAGTGGGAGTGACGCTGGGTAGCGGATCAGTGGCTCAGGGCGGGCGAAAACGCCCTGAGCTGCGGTTACTCACCGCTATCCCACTGTCAGGAATCCGACAGAAGTTCTTGAGAGGTAACATAATCCGGGCAGAATGCCGCCCGTGACCCCCGCACTGGAACCGCTCCGCAGGATCGCCGCCTACGCCGTCGCCCGCGACGGCGAGGGCCGCGTCCTCCTGGTCCGGGCCTCGTCCCGATCCGGCACCCCAGGTGTCTGGTCGCTGCCCGGCGGCGCCGTGGACCACGGCGAAGATCCCAACCACACCGTCGTCCGCGAGACCGCGGCGGAGACCGGCCTCTCCGTCGCCGTCTCGGGATTGCGTGACGTCCTGGCGGACATGCGCTCGCTGCCGCACCGAGGCGTCACCATCCACACCGACCGGCTCATCTACTCGGTGTCGATACGCGGCGGCAACCTGATCGACCGGGTCGGCCACCCCACCGACCTGGCGCGCTGGCACACCCTGGAGGAGGCCGAGCGGCTGCGGCTGCGCCCGTTCACGGCGGCCGCGCTCGGGCTCCCCGCTGCCTCCGCCGACCTGCGGCCGGAGGAGGTGCCGGACTTCCCCTCCTTCTATGCGTACCGGGGGCCGGACGGTCTGCACCGGGCCCAGCGCTTCGCGGCCTACGCGATCGCCACCGATCCGTACGAGAATCTGCTGCTCACCAAGATCTCGCCCGGATATCCCGGCGCCGGCTGCTGGCACCTGCCCGGTGGCGGCACCGACTACGGCGAGCAGCCGGGCACCGCGCTGATCCGCGAACTCGTCGAGGAGACCGGTCAGCAGGGCCGGCTCGTCGAGCTGCTCGGCGTGGCCAGCCACCGCGACGCCGCCTCGCTCGGCCCCGAGGGCTACCCGATCGACTGGCACGGCGTGCGCGCCTTCTACCGGGTGGTCGTCGACAACCCCAGCCCGGTCATGATCCACGACGTGGGCGGCTCGACCGACGAGGCCAAGTGGTGGCCGCTCAAGGAGGTCGCCGAGATCGCCGCCGACCGCCTCACCGAAGTCACCGCCGAGGCCTTGCGGGCAGCGCGACTAATCTAGGCCCGGTCGCAAAACGCCGCCGGTGAGGAGGCAAGTGATTTCCCGACGGCCGCGGGGTTTGCGGACGGCGGGAAATCACCTGTCTCCTCACCGGTTACAAGGTGTTTTGCCGCGAAGCGAAGCGGAGCAATCAAGCACTGTGAAGATCAAGAGAAGGGCTGCGGCGTACGGCGTCTGCCGCACCCCGGACGGCCGGGTCCTGCTCACCCGCGGATCGGACGCCAGCGCGTTCCCCGGCGTCTGGTCCCTGCCGGGCGGTGGCATCGATCACGGTGAGCACCCGGACGACACGGTCGTCCGGGAGTTCGCCGAGGAGACCGGCATCGGGGTACGCGTGAGCGGCCTGCGCGCCGTGCTGGCGGACCTCGCCTCGCTGCCCGACGGCTCGATCGAGCACACCGACCGGATCATCTACGACATCGAGGTGACCGGCGGGGACCTGCGGTCCGAGGTGTCCGGCACGACTGACCTGGTCGAATGGGTCCCGTCGGCGGAGGTGGCGGCGCGTCCCCTGCTCCCGTTCACGGCCCGGATCCTCGGTGTCCGGTTCGACGACCCGGCGGGGATCGCCGACGACCTGCCCGCCGGTGAGGTGGAGCGGCCGCCCGGCAAGGTCCAGCGGTTCGGTGCGTACGGTCTGGCCACCGATCCGGCCGGACGGGTCCTGCTGACCCGCATCGCCGACGGCTATCCGGGTGCCGGGCTGTGGCATCTGCCCGGCGGCGGCACGGATTTCGGGGAGACGCCGGAGCGCGCCGTGGCCCGCGAACTCTACGAGGAGACGTCGCAACAGGGCCGGATCGTCGGACTGATCGGCGTCAGCCACCGGTACGACCCGGCCGCCCTCGGTCCGGAAGGGGTGCCGCTGCAGTGGCACGTGATCCGGGTGACATACCGGATTCGGATTGACGAACCGACCACCGCGGCGGTTACCGAAGCGGCCGGTGGATCAACCGCAGAAGCGGCCTGGTTCACCCGGTCGGAGCTCGGCAACCTGCCGCTCACCGAGCTGAGCCGGGAAGCGCTGGAGCAGACGGGCTAAAATCGTTGGACGGAAGGTTGAGGGAAGGTCCGCCGGTTCGCGGGAGGGATGAAACCGACGGCCCTCGTCGTTGCACCTCAGGATCGTTCACCCTCTCGCCAAAACCGTCCGGCTGTGCGACGGTGTAACCCGCAATTTCGCCGGTCTTCATGATCGTGACTGGCGGAACACCGAACTCCATGGAGGAACCACGTGCCGAGTACCCCTTGGCGCCGGCGTCGTACGACGGATAGTCCCCGTCCCGCCGGGCGTCGTTGGGCTGGCCGGCTGCGTCGCGGCGGGACTCTCGCGCGGCAGGCCCTGATGGTTCGGGTGGGCCGCCGCTCCGCCGAGACAGGGCGCGCCGCCACCGCTACTCGGGCCGAGGTGCTCTACACCGGGCCGGAACCGGTGCGGGTCGTGACGATTCCCGCGCCTGGAGTTCCTGTGGATGTGCCCGCCGCCGAAGACTCGGTGCCGGCTCCGATACCCCTGCTCCCCGGTGAGCACACCATGTCGCGGCGTGTCAGCTTTGCCCTGGTCAACGCGTGCACCCTGGCCAGTCTCGGCCTCGGTCTGCTCGCGATCTTCCTGGCCATGGACGGTGAGCCGCGACTCGCGGCCGCCTGCCTCGTGGCCTGCGTCGTCTTCGACGGCCTGGACGGCGCGCTGGCCCGCAAGCTCGGCGTCGCCAGCCCGTTCGGCGCCCAGATGGACTCGCTCGCCGACATGTGCTCGTTCGGCCTCGCCGCCCCCGTGGTGGTGTACGCGTCGCTGGCCGACTCGGTCCCGCCGGCCGCCGCCGCCATCGCGTGCGCCCTGGTCGCCGGCTGCGCCGCGATCCGGCTGGCCCGTTTCAACGTCTCGCCGAAGGACGGCCGCTTCTTCTGCGGCGTGCCCACCACGATGGCCGCCGCCGTGCTGGCCCTGGCCGTGCTGATCGGCCTGCCGCTGCCCGGCATGGCCCTGCTCGCCGGCGTCGCCCTGCTGGCCTTCGCGATGGTCTCCAGCTTCCCGTACGCAAAGCTCGCCCGCGTCGTGAAGCTCCCGCCGTGGCTCTGGCTCCTCCCGATCGTCGGCGCGCTGGTCGAGCCCCGCATGACCTTCGTCCTGATCGTCGCCACTTACCTGGTGAGCGGCCCGATCCTGTGGATGAAGGCCAAGCGCGTCTGATTTTGACCATATGAAAGGGCCGCCTCCCACTGGGAGGCGGCCCTTTCTCGCTGCGCGCGCCGAGCCGAGCGAGGCCCCGTGCAAGCCCCACCGACGCATCAGCCCGGCGCGGGCGCTAGGGCCTGGAGTGGCTGCTCGGCCGCTTGGGTGAGCGGGGACTTTGCGTGACGCGTACCCCTCTGCGGTTTTATTTCCAGCGGGCGACGACGGTGGAGCCTCCGACGACGCGCTCGCTGACGCTGACCAGGGGTTCGGCCTTGTCGGCGGGGAGGTAGATGTCGGTGCGGGAGCCGAAACGGATCAGGCCGTAGCGCTCGCCCTTGGCCAGCAGCGTGCCGACCGGCGCGCGCTGCACGATCCGGCGGGCGATCAGACCGGTCCGCTGAGCCACCACGACGGTGCCCTGCTCGGTGTCGAGAACCGTGTACGCCGCCACGTTGTGCTCGGCCGCCGCGGTCATCGCGTTGGCGTAGCCGCCCTCCTCGACGAAGTAGTCGGCGACCCGGCCGGCCACCGGCGACCGGTTGACGTGCACGTCGAAAACGGACAGGAAGACCGCGATGCGCAGGAACTCGCCGGGCCCGAAACGCTCGTCGTGCATGCGCTCGACCGAGAGAACCTTGCCGTCGGCCGACGCGACGACGGCGGACGGGTCGGCGGGCACGTCGCGTTCCGGGTCGCGGAAGAAGGCGGCGACCGGGGCCGCGGCGACCGCGGGGAGCAGCCAGAGCTTGGACTTCGGCCGGGCCCGGCGGGCGAGGAAGGCCAGGCCGAGCGCGATGCCGGCCGCGGCGACGCCGTTGGAGTCGATGTGCATGGTGCGGGTGACCGGAACGCTGGACGGCCGGTACGCCGGGGCGAGGGTCGCGGCGGTCGAGACCTCAGCCGGGCTGAAGCGCAGCTTGTGCACCCGCAGCGGCGGCTGGTTGCGGACGACCAGGTCGGAGCCGACACCGAAGAGCGCGCCCTGCCGGAACAGCTCGGCGGCGGCCCCGGCGGTACGCCCGGGCGCGGCCGGCGTGGCGACCGAGAGGACCGCGCCGTCGGCCAGGTACTTCCCGAGCTGGTCGAGCAGGGCCCGGGTCTCCTCGGCGGTGCCGGTCAGCGGCTCACCGACGATCACCACGTCGGCGGACTGCGCCTCGTCGAGCGACTCGACGACCTTCACCCGGTCGGCGATCCAGCTGCCCAGGCCGGTGATGTGACCACGCAGCAGGTCGGTGCTGCTGTGCTCACCGGGGACCAGGGTCAGGGTGTCGCCGGGCAGGAGCGCCTCGACGGCGGCGGCCACCACGGCGGACGCGTGATCGGCGCCGACCAGCAGTGCGGACGTGGGCGCGTTCTGCCGGGCGAACTCGGCGGTCAAGGCACGGGCGGCCCGGGCACCCACGCCGGGTACGGGCGTGGTGGACACGGCGGGATACGGGGTCATTCAGCGAGCATATTGCCCCGCCCACCGGTCAATGACCCGTGGGCGGGGCATGGCACACGTTCAGTCCCGCTTCGGCTGATCCTTGGCGTCCTCCGGGTGCTCCCGGGCGAACCGGTGACCCGGGTCGTCGAGGAGCTCCTGCACGATCGAGGCGTGCATCTCCGGCGGGAGGTCGCCCGGCGTCTCGATGCGGGCCTCCGCGGTGACCGGCGCGGGCACCTCACGGCGGCCGGACCGGATCGCTCCGAGCAGCCCCACCATGCCGAAGAAGATCAGACCGCCGGCGACGATCCAGCCCACCGCGGGCAGGTGCAGCGTGACCACCCGGGAGATCGCCCACCAGAACACGACGGCCAGGAAGAGCAGCCCGAAGCTGAGCGAGACCGCGTCCATCCGATGCGGCTTCATCGGGCCACCTCCAGGTTTCCGGCCTCCATGTGCATGTCCAGCAGCAGGGTCCCGCCGCCGGTGCCGTCGGCGCCCAGGTTGGTGACCGACTGGCTGCCGGGGTCGTTGAACTCGTCGCCGAAGAGCAGGGTGCGCCCGCCGTCGATCCGGACGTCCGCCGTGGTGTCCACCTCCGGCGGCAGCAGCACCCGCAGCTGGCCCAGCTTCATGGTGACCGCGGTGGTCTGCTGCTGGCCGGTGAAGTCGACCTGCCGCAGGTCCAGCGTGACGTTGCCGAAGGTGAAGTCGTAACGGTCGGCGACCTCGGCGAGGCTCGTCGGACGGTAGACGCTGGGCGTGAAGTCCTCGCCGAAGCGCTCCACACCGGTCGAGACGGCCAGTCCGAAGGTGGCCACCAGGGCGAGTGCGATCAGGCCCCGGGCCCGGCCGAACCAGGTGCCGATGATCAGGCCGGACGCGATGGTCGCCAGCGCCACGGCGAAGTAGGCGGAGACCGCCACGTTCACCCCGGCCATGTCGAGCACGGCCAGCACGCCCATGGCGAGCAGGACCGCGAAGAAGGTCAGCCGGCCCAGGACCGAGCGCTCCTTCGGAGGCTTCGGAGGCTTCACCTTGGGCGGTGCGGGCGGCGGCGGCGCTGCGGGCGGAGCACTCGCGTACGGCCCGTGCGGCGCGAACGGCGGCCGGAAGCCACCGGTCGGCGGCTCGTAGCGGGGCGGCGCCGGCGGCGCGGTCACCGGTTCTGCGGCCGGTGCGGCCGGGGGCGGCGGAGTGAACGCCATCGTCGGCTCCTCAGCAACGGGCGTGGCAGGCGGCGGCGGGGCCGGCGTCGTCGGCGGTGGAGCAGACGGAAACGCGGCGCCCTCGCGCCCGGGCACCCCGCCTCGCTTGATCAGCAGGAACGCACCGATGATCACCGCGGCGGCGAGCATGCTGGCCCGGGCCCCCGAGTTGACGATGAACGCGAAGGTGAGCAGGGCGGCGCCGCCGAGCAGCACCACGGAGAGTGGGGCCATCCCGGACTGCCCCTTGCCGAGCAGCGACTCGATCGGCGAGGCGGTGTCGCCCTCGGACGGGATGATCAGCCAGCCGATCAGGTAGAGCAGGACACCGGTGCCGCCCAGGATGCCGAGCACCGCGAGCAGCACCCGCCACAGCACCGGGTCGGTGTTGGTGGCGCGGGCCAGCGCACCGCAGACGCCGGCGACGTACCGGCCGTTGCGCGGCCGCACCAGCTGCTGGCGGGCGAAGGCCGCACCGGCGTTGGCCAGCCAGGGCGGCACGTTGGCGTTCGGCGGGAAGTTCGCGCCGGGCGGCGGCGGGGCCGTGGTCGCCTGGTCAGCGGTGGGTTGCTCGGACGATGCCGGCTCGCCCTGGGGACCGGCACCCGGCGTGGAAGGTCCGCGGGGTTCGGCAGCTTCGTCGTTCATGGGTTCGATCGTGCTGCCCGAACGACCCGAGCCGCTTCCGGAACCGACCCTGAGGCCACCCTGAGATCCGGGGGCCGGTTTCCCGGGGGAGTTCCCCGTGGCTCGGGCTTGTCCCACGTGTGACGATCGGAGGGTGACTACCGCTGCCCCGCCGCAACCGCGCCGGCTGTACCGGCCGCGCGACCACCGCATCGTCGCGGGCGTCGCCGTCGGCCTGGCCCGCCACCTCGGCCTGCCGGTGCTGGCGGTGCGCATCGCGCTCGTCGTCCTGCTCGGCTTCAACGCCCTCGGCCTTCTTCTCTATGCGGCGTTCTGGGCGGTGCTCCCCCAGGAGGCCCGCGACGACGAGGAACCCACCCGTCGCGATTTCGCCGCCCTGATGCCGTTCGCCGCGATCGGCCTCGGTGTGGTCCTGCTCCAGGCGCTGGTCTTCGACGACCAGGTGGCCACCACGGCCGGCTGGATGATCGCGGTGATCGCGGTCGGCGCGGGCGTGATCTGGCACCAGTCCGATCCGAGCCGCCGTGACCAGGGCGCCGACAACAACATCGCCGCAGCGCCGTGGTTCGCGGCCTTCGTGTCCGAGAACGATCGGCGTTCCTTCGTCTTCCGCTTCATCGGCGGCGGCATCCTGGTCGCGGTCGGGATCATCGGCGTGATCGCGGTGTACGCACCGACCGAGTCGCTCTCCGCCGTGTTCAACGGCGTGATCTTCGCGTTCGTCGGTCTGCTCGGCGTCGGTGTCGTGGTGGCGCCGCTGGTCTGGCGCACTTTCGGACAGCTGCGCGCCGAGCGCGAGGGCCGGATCCGGGAACAGGAACGGGCCGAGCTGGCCGCGATGATCCACGACCAGGTGCTGCATACCCTGGCGCTGATCCAGCGCAACTCCGCCGACATCAAAGAGGTGCAACGGCTCGCCCGCGGGCAGGAACGCAGCCTGCGCAACTGGCTCTACCGGCCGACCGGGTCGCCGACCGAGCGTTTCGCCGCCGCGCTGGAGCAGGCCGCCGCCGAGGTCGAGGACACGTACGCGATCACCGTGGAGACCGTCGTGGTCGGTGACACCCAGTCCGACGAGCGGGTGATGGCGCTGGTCGCCGCGGCCCGGGAGGCGCTCGTCAACGCCGCACGGCATGCCGGCGTACAGACTGTTTCGCTCTACGCCGAGGTGGAGGAGGATGAGCTCAGCGTCTTCGTCCGGGACCGGGGGGCGGGCTTCGAGCTCGGCGGCGTGGCGGAGACGCGCCACGGCGTACGAGGGTCGATCATCGGGCGCATGCAGCGACATGGCGGGCGCGCCGAGATTCGGAGCGCGCCCGGCGACGGTACCGAGGTGCGGCTCATGCTCCCCGTCTACGAGAGCGTGACCGCCGGTAAGGAGCAGGCACGATGACCGAGCCCGTGGCACAGCCGGAGGACCGCCGGCTCACTGTCTTCCTGGTCGACGACCACGCGATGTTCCGCGCCGGGGTGCGCGCCGAGCTCGGTGTGCACGTCGAGGTGGTGGGAGAGGCCAGCACGGTCAGCGAGGCGATCAGCCGGATCGCGGCGGTTCAACCCGACGTGGTGCTGCTCGACGTGCACATGCCGGACGGCGGGGGACGGGCCGTTCTCGAGTCGGTGCGGCGCAGCCATCCGCAGGTCAAGTTCCTCGCGCTCTCCGTGTCGGACGCGGCCGAGGACGTGATCGGCCTGATCCGGGCCGGCGCCCGGGGCTACGTGACCAAGACGATCTCGCCGGACGAGCTGGCCGCCGCGGTGAAGCGGGTGGCCGACGGTGACGCCGTCTTCAGCCCACGGCTGGCCGGCTTCGTGCTGGACGCCTTCGCGTCCCGGCCGGACGTGCCGGTCGCCGACCCGGAGCTGGACCAGCTCACCAACCGCGAGCGCGAGGTGCTGCGGCTGCTCGCCCGGGGGTATGCGTACAAGGAGATCGCGAAAGAGCTGTTCATCTCGATCAAGACAGTCGAGACACACGTCTCCAACGTGCTCCGCAAACTCCAGATGAGCAACCGCTACGAGCTGTCACGCTGGGCCGCTGACCGGCGCCTGGTCTAGGGTCCGTCAAGCGAGTTTCGCATCAGTCTGTACGGCTGCGTTATGTGGCCGAACGGGCACGCCCGGGAGTACCTGCAGGTCAGGACGGTCAGATCTGCCGAAAGAACGATCTTTGGGTCTGCGCCGGGACGTAAACGGCTAATATCGGCTTGATAACGGCGCTCAAAGGTTTCCGTGCCCCTGTGTCACAGTGGCAGCTACTCACACAACCCCTCGTGAGCGCCCCTGAAGGAGGCACTCCCATGCCTGGGAAAAGCCCATGGAAGATGGCGGTCGGTGCGACCGCCATCGCCTTGTTGGCCGCCGGTTGCGGTGGCGGCGGGTCCGATGACTCGGCCGCTACTTCCAATACGATTTCGGTCGGTATCGGCGAACCGCAGCACCTGATCCCGTCGAACACGACGGAGTCGAACGGTGCGGAGGTTCTTTCGTCGCTGTTCTACCCGCTCGTCGACTTCGACGCGGAGAACAAGCCGGTCGAGGTCGCCGCGGAGTCGATCACCGCCGACCCGACCAACACCACCTGGACCGTGAAGCTCAAGCCGGGCTTCACCTTCCACAACGGCGAGGCTGTCGTCGCGCAGAACTACGTCGACGCCTGGAACTACGGCGCCTACGGGCCCAACGGCCAGGGCGGTTCGTACTTCTTCACGAGGATCGACGGCTTCGACGCGATGCAGTCGACCGACCCGGACGGCGAGGAGGGCCCGAAGAAGGCGCCCGAGCCCGCGGCCAAGAAGCTGACCGGTCTGACGGTGGTCGACGACACCACCTTCACCGTCAAGCTCTCGGCGCCGTTCGCCGGCTTCAAGTCGCTGCTCGGCTACACCGTCTTCTACCCGCTGCCGAAGGCCGCGTTCTCGGGTGACGGCGTTCTCGCCGAGGGCTTCGAAGACGCCATCATCGGCAACGGCCCCTTCAAGATGAAGGGCAAGTGGGAGCACGACTCGCAGATCGTCGTGGAGAAGGTCGCGGACTTCAAGGGCCAGGTGCCGAAGGTCGACGGCATCACCTGGAAGATCTACCAGGAGGACACCGCCCAGTACGCGGACCTCGTGGCGGGCAACCTCGACGTGCAGACCCAGATCCCGATCGAGAGCCTCGCGAAGGCTTCCGCCGACCTGGGCGACCGCTTCAAGAAGAGCCCGAACTCGGTCTTCCAGTTCGTCGGTTTCCCGACGTTCCAGAAGGAGTTCTCGAACGTCGACGTGCGCCGCGCGATCTCGATGGCGATCAACCGCCAGGAGATCACCGACCAGGTCTTCCTGGGCTCGCAGACCCCGGCGACCTCGTTCGTCTCCCCGGTCGTCGCGGGCTACCGCCCGAACACCTGTGGCGCGAACTGTGAGTACAACCCGACCGAGGCCAAGACGCTCTACACGAACGCCAAGGGCCCGTCGGAGATCAAGATCACGTACAACGTCGACGGTGGCCACAAGGCCTGGGTCGACGCCACGTGCAACCAGATCAAGGCCTCGCTGGGCGTCAACTGCACCGGCCAGGGTGAGCCGAAGTTCGCCGACCTGCTGACCAAGGTCGAGAAGAAGCAGCCGGTCGGCCTGATCCGCCTCGGCTGGATCATGGACTACCCGCTGATGGAGAACTACCTCGGCCCGCTGTACGGCACCGGTGGTTCGTCGAACTACTACGGTTACAGCAACCCGACGTTCGACAACCTGGTGAAGGCCGGCTCCGAGGCGGCGACTCCGGAGGAGTCGATCGCCAAGTGGCAGGAGGCCGAGGATATCCTCGCCAAGGAGATGCCGGTCATCCCGCTGCGCGTCGGCCAGAACGTCTTCGGCTACTCGGAGAAGGTCACCAACGTTGAGGTGGACCTCTTCCAGAAGATCAACATCTACAAGGTCGAAGTAGTCAGCTGATACATCCGCTTGAACGGTGGTGGCGTCACGGGTTTTGTGCGACCGTGGCGCCACCGCTTTGTTGATCCCACCCTAATCGTCGCCGTGCTCACGAGGCCGGCGCTCTTCCGCGGAAGAGGCTAAACCCGAATGTTCCGCTACATCGTGCGGCGCTTACTACAAATGGTGCTCACCTTCTTCGGTGCCACCTTCGTAGTCTTCGCGCTGATGTTCGCCAACCAGGACGACCCCCTCCAGGCGTTGGCGGGCGAACGACCCATCTCCGAGAGTCAGCGCATCGCGCTGACCGAGCGTTACCACCTGGACGAGCCCTTCCTGGTCCAGTACTGGTACTACATGAAGGGCCTGCTGACCGGCGACTTCGGTCAGTCACTCACCGGGCGCCAGATCGGCGACATGCTCGAGCAGGCCTGGCCGGTCACCTTCCGGCTCGCCGTTCTCGCCGCCGTGATCGCCGCCGTCTTCGCGATCGTTGCCGGTGTCATCTCGGCCATCCGCCGCGGTGGCGCCTTCGACAACGTCACTCTGGTCTTCACGCTGGTGCTGCTGTCGATGCCGATCGTGGTCATCGCGCCGCTCGCCCAGCTGCTCTTCGGTATCCAGCTCGGCTGGTTCCCGCCGACCTCCGGCGCTGATCCCGGCCTCTGGCAACTCCTGCTACCGGCGCTCGTGCTGGCGAGTTCGGTTTTCGCCACACAGCTACGAGTCACCCGGACCTCGGTCGCCGAGAACCTGCGAGCCGACTACGTGCGTACCGCCAAGGCCAAGGGTCTGGCCTTCAAGCGGGTCATCTCCGTGCACGTGCTGCGTAACTCGCTGATCCCGGTGATCACCCTGATCGGTGTCGACCTGGGCAACCTGATGGCCGGCGCGATCGTGACCGAGGGTGTGTTCAACATCCCCGGTGTGGGCTTCAACCTTGCGCGTGGCATCCGGACCGAGGACGGTCCGCTGGTGGTCGGTTTCGTGAGCGCCCTTGTGATCATCTTCTTGATCGTGAACCTGCTCGTCGACCTCCTGTACGCCGCTCTCGACCCCAGGATCCGCTATGAGTGACTTGAACTCGGTTACCGCAGCCGAAGCCCCGACCGGCCTGGCGGATCAGCCCCGGCCACGGCGCGGCAGGCAGGACAAGCCGCGCAGCCTGGCCAGCGACGCCTGGGCGGACCTGCGCAGGAGCAAGATCTTCTGGGTGGCCATCGTCCTGGTGTTCATCGTTCTGCTGATGGCGGCGTTCCCGTCGCTGTTCACCTCGGCGGACCCGGAGGACTGTGCGCTCAGCCGGAAGTTCGCCGGCCCGAGCGGCAGCGCCATCTTCGGGTTCGACTTCCAGGGCTGCGACGTCTACGCGCGGACCGTCTACGGTGCTCGGAACTCGATCATCGTCGGCATCGTGTCGACCTTCATCGCCGGTGTGATCGGCATGACCGTCGGTCTCTCCGCCGGTTTCTTCGGCGGCTGGGCCGACGCGGTGCTGTCCCGCTTCATCGACATCATGCTGGCCATCCCGTTCCTGCTCGCCGGCATCGTGCTGTCCTCGCGGCTCTCCTCGGACCCGAACGACGACGGCCTGATCGCGGTGATCCTGACCCTGGGCCTGCTGACCTGGACCACCGGAGCCCGTGTCATGCGGTCCGCGGTGATCTCGGCGAAGAACCAGGACTACGTCGCCGCGGGCCGCATGCTCGGCGCCGGTTCCGGACGTCTCATGTTGCGGCATATCCTGCCGAACTCGATCGCTGCCTTCATCGTCGTGCTGACCATCCTGCTGGGCGTCAACATCGGCGTCGAGGCGACCTTGTCGTTCCTCGGTGTCGGGCTCAAGGGCGATGCCATCAGCTGGGGTATCGCGATCTCCGAGGCCACCGGCACGGCCCGGGTGGCGGCGGCGCCGCTGGTCTGGCCCGCGACGTTCCTCGGCCTGACGGTGCTGGCCTTCATCATGTTGGGCGACGCCATCCGCGACGCCTTCGACCCGAAGTTGCGGTGACCCTGTGACTGATATCAAGGCGCAAATGGACGCCATACCCGGCGTCGATCCGCGCGCACCTCTGCTCGAGGTCAACGACCTGCACGTCGAGTTCCGCACGCAGTACGGCGTCGCCAAGGCCGTCAACGGTGCGAACTTCTGGCTCGCCCCGGGCGAGACCCTCGCCATCCTGGGCGAGTCGGGCTGTGGCAAGTCGGTGACCGCCCAGGCGATCATGGGCATCCTGGACAGCCCTCCCGGGTTCATCACGAAGGGCGAGGTCCGCTACCGCGGGGTCGACCTGCTCACCCTGCCGGAGGAGCAGCGCCGCAAGGTGCGCGCCAACCGGATCGCGATGATCTTCCAGGACGCGCTCTCCGCGCTGAACCCGGTCTACACGGTCGGGTTCCAGCTCGGCGAGGTGTTCCGGGTGCACCGCGGGATGTCCCGGTCGGACGCCCGCAAGCGGGCCATCGAGCTGCTCGAGCAGGTCAAGATCCCGGCCGCCAAGTCCCGGGCGAACGACTTCCCGCACCAGTTCTCCGGCGGTATGCGCCAGCGCGTCATGATCGCCATGGCGCTCGCGCTCGACCCGGAGGTGCTGATCGCCGACGAGCCGACCACGGCGCTCGACGTCACCGTGCAGGCGCAGATCATGGGCCTGCTCGCGGAGCTTCAGCAGCAGCGCAACATGGGCCTCATCCTGATCACGCACGACATGGGCGTGGTCGCGGACGTCGCCGACCGGATCTCCGTGATGTACGCGGGCAAGGTCGTCGAGGAGGCCGGTGTCTACGACATCTACTCGCGGCCGGCTCACCCGTACACCCGGGCGCTGCTCGAGTCGATCCCGCGGCTCGACATGAAGGGCCAGCAGCTCAACGTCATTCGCGGCCTGCCGCCGGCGCTGACCGACATCCCGAAGGGATGCGCGTTCAACCCGCGCTGCCGGTACGCGAAGGATCCGTGCCGCCAGGACCCGGCGCCGCCGGCGTACGCCGTGGCGCCGCACCGTACTTCCCGTTGCCACTTCTTCCGGGAGGTTCTCGGTGAGTGACGTCGTCCTGGAGACCAAGGGTCTCGTCAAGCACTTCCCGATCACCCAGGGCATCGTCTTCAAGACGAAGGTCGGTGCGGTCCAGGCGGTCGACGGCGTCGACATCCAGCTGCGCCGTGGTGAGACGCTCGGCGTGGTCGGCGAGTCCGGCTGCGGCAAGTCCACGCTGGCGAAACTGCTGGTCGGCCTGGAGAAGCCGACCGCTGGCTCGATCATGGTGCGTGGGCAGGACATGGTCCGGCTCAAGGGCAACGAACTGCGCAAGGCCCGCCGCAACATCCAGATGGTGCTGCAGGACCCGTACACCTCGCTCAACCCCCGGATGACGGTCGGCGACATCATCGGCGAGCCGTTCGAGATCCACCCGGAGGTGGTCCCGCGCAAGGGCCGCGAGCGTGCGGTGCAGGACCTGCTGGACACGGTCGGCCTCAACCCCGACCACATCAACCGCTACCCGCACCAGTTCTCCGGCGGTCAGCGCCAGCGCATCGGCATCGCCCGGGCCCTGGCGCTCAAGCCGGAGATCATCGTCTGCGACGAGCCGGTGTCCGCGCTCGACGTGTCGATCCAGGCGCAGGTCATCAACCTGCTGGAGCGGCTGCAGGACGAGTTCGGGCTGTCGTACATCTTCATCGCGCACGACCTGTCGGTGGTTCGGCACATCGCCGACCGGGTGGCCGTGATGTACCTCGGCCGGATCGTCGAGCAGGGGTACGAGACCGAGATCTACGACCAGCCGACACACCCGTACACCCAGGCTCTGTTGTCGGCCGTGCCGGTGCCGGACCCGCGCCTGCGAGGAAACCGCGACCAGATCGTGTTGGAGGGTGACGTGCCGTCGCCGGCCAACCCGCCGTCGGGTTGCCGCTTCCGGACCCGGTGCTGGAAGGCGCAGAGCATCTGCGCCGAGCAGGACCCGGTACTGCAGATCCGGGAGCGTTCGCCGCACCCGAGCGCGTGTCACTTCGCGGAGATCCGCGACGTGGTGCACGGGCGCTGACATACCGCGAAAGGGCCGGGAGATCGCTGATCTCCCGGCCCTTTCGCATGGGCAGGATGCGCCGCATCCTGCCCAACGACGTGCCGAATTGGCCGGGTGTCGGTGGGACGGCCGAAATGGATCATTCGAGGCCGGATTCGGCCACTAGATCATCAGCATCTGACCGAAAGTATGTGTATGGGTACTTAGAGTTATTTGTCCGATCTGTCATCGTCTTAACCACGGAGGGAACAACAACCCGAGGAAGGGAAAGACGATGAACAAGGTGATGCGGACACTGACCATGGCGGGCCTGGGGCTGCTGGCCGGGGCGTCGATCGGAGCGCCGGCGCTGGCGGCCGAGAGCAGCGCGACGACCGCGCAGAAGCCGTCGAAGACCTCGGTGAAGCAGGACTTCGGCCGGGAGCGGATCGCCGGCTTCTACCGGACCTACCGGGCCTGCGAGCGGGCCGGCCGGATCGGCGACTTCGTCGGCAAGTGGGACCGTTACGACTGCGACCCGGTGCGCTTCGGCTTCCGCCGCGGCATGGTCGTCCTCAAGGTCGAGCGCGACCGCTTCCGCCACTTCGGCGGCCACGACCGGCACGACTTCCGTGGCCACGACAAGCACCGCTTCGGTCACCGCGACGGTTTCGGTGGCAAGCGCTGACCGCCTGCTGCTGAACTGAATTTCTGTGCGCCTCGCCGGGCCCGTCATCGGGCCCGGCAGCGCTGTTTCCAGGCCTGATCAGAGGGGGCCGCGGCCGGAGCGGAGCAGCAGCAGGGCGACCTGCGTGCCGTCCGGGCCCAGCGCGTTGCGGAAACGCTCGACGATCTCCCGCTCCCGGGCCAGCACGAGGCGGGTGCCGCCGCTGGCCATCCGGGTCTTACCGACCTCCTGGGAGAGACTGGCACGTTCCAGCCAGAGGTCGATGATGGCCTGATCGATCTCGTTGATCCGGTCGCGCATCTCCCGGATCTTCTCGGCGGCCGGCTCCTGGCCCGCGCCGGTTGCCTGGTCCATCACGTCGGCGGTCATGTCCTGCTCCTCGGGTGCTGGCGCCCCGGTCGACGACCCGGCCCGGGCAGCATCAAGCCCCGGGCGGGGAAGCCCGGGGCTTGATGTAGGTCTGTCGTTCAGGAGCGACCTACGGCTGCCGGGCCTCCGGTGCCGTAGTAAAAAAATCGCGCCTGCTGGATCACGAGCCGAGTATGCCCCCGCCCCGGACGGTCCCGCAAGGAAACCGCCCGAAGCGTGGGATGTTTACGGCGTTGTGGTGATCCGGTTGGCCGGGCCGGGTGCGATCGGGCCGGTGCCGAGGTACGCCACCAGCGCGTCCACGTCGAAGCCGGGTGCGGTGACCCGCCCGCTGCCCAGGGTCAGGTTGCTGAAGCCGTCGCCGCCGTTGGCCAGGAAGTCGTTCGTCGTCACCAGGTAGTTGGCGGCCGGGTCGATCGGTGTGCCGTTCAGCGCGAGGTTCGTGACCTTCGAGCCGGGTGCGGCCGAGGCCGACCAGGTGTACGTCAGACCCGCCGACACCTGCAGGATGCGCTGGGTGGTCTGCCCGGCGAAGCCGACGAACTGCTGCTCCAGCACGTTCTTGAGCTGCGCTCCGGTGAACGTCTGGGTGACCACCAGGTTGTTGAACGGCTGGACGGTGAACGCCTCGCCGTACGTCACCTGGCCGAACGCCTCGCCGCCGGAGGACTGGTCGGCGTCCAGGTCGGCGCGGATGCCACCCGGGTTCATCAGGGCGATCTGCGCGCCGGCACCCTGCGTGTACGCCAACTGCGCGTCGGCGATCACGTCACCGAGCGGGCTCTCCCCGGCCGGATTGGCGGTCCGGACGATGTCGGCGGTGATGCTGCCGACGATCCGGTTGGCGATCGGGGCGACCGCGGTGCGGTACTTGTCCGCCACCTTCTTCGCCGCCGGATCGACGGTGTCCGGATTCTTCAGGTACGCCCCACCGGCGTCCTTCAGCCAGCCGCCGTTGCCGTCCGGCACGCCGTTCTCCACGATCACGTTCTTCGCGGTGATCGCGGTGAACCGGCCGGTCCGCTTGTCGAGCGTGTAGTCGATGTCGGTGACCAGCTGACCGTTGCTGCCGGCGCTGGTGACGACCGTGTCGGCGCCCTTGCTGTTCGGCAGCTTGCACGAGTAGAAGCGGTGGGTGTGTCCGGAGATCACGATGCTGATCGACGGGTTGAGGCCGGCGACGATCGGCACCACCGGACCGGTGAAGTCAGTACAGTCCGACACGCCGGGAGTGGGCGTGGCCGAGCCCTGCGAGCCGCCCTCGTGCAGCAGCAGGACCTGCGCCTTGACCCCGAAGAGGGTGAGCAGGTTGCTCCACTTGTTGGCGGTCACGATCTCGTCGGTGAAGTGCACGTTCTTGATGCCGGCCGGGTTGACGATGCTCGGGGTGCCCTCGAGCGTCATGCCGATGAAACCGACCGGGACGCCGCCGACGTACCTGATGTCGATCGGCGGCAGGATCGGCAGTCCGGTCCGGTTGTCGATCGTGTTCGCCGCGAGGTAGGTGAACTTGGCCCCGCGGAAGCCGTCGCCGTCCTGGCAGCCGTCCGTCGGGTGGCAGCCGCCGCGCTGGATGCGGATCAGCTCCGCCACACCCTCGTCGAACTCGTGGTTGCCCACCGAGCTGACCTGCAGCCCGATCGTGTTCATCAACTCGATCGTCGGCTCGTCGTGGAACGCCGCGCTGACCAGCGGCGTCGCGCCGATCAGGTCGCCGGCGCCGGCCGTGATCGTCTGGCGGCCCTCGGCCTTGGCCTCGGCCCGCAAGTTCTTGAGATATGTCGCCAGGTACTCCACGCCGCCGGCCGGGGTACTCGTCCCGCTGGCGTTGATCACCGCACCGCTGCCGGTGGGTGGGTCGATCGCACCGTGGAAGTCGTTGTAACTGAGGAACTGGCCCTGGACGGTGGCGCCTTTCGGCGCGCCGTAGGAAGCCGACACCGGATTGAACTCCGGCGGGGGTGCGGCCGCTGCGGTCTGCGTGGTCGGGATCGCCGCCACGACTCCGGTCGCTGCCAGGAGCGCGGCAGTCAGAACGGCCCGGCCCCGGCGCTGGAGAAGAGACATGGTGAACAATGTATCGCCGGGCGCCGATGGGTGGGCCCATCTGCAGCGAATTTGTGTCGGGGGGTCGGCATACACTGGCTCCCGCGATGCGACCTTCCTCAGAACCTTCCGAAACCCTGTTCTCCCTGCCCGCTGTGCGGGCACCGGAGCAGCCCCGGCCCGCCGCCCGGCCGGCGCCCCGGCGGCTGGATCCCGAGGCGCTGCTGACCGGCCTGAACGGCCCGCAGCGGGATGCGGTGACGCACTCCGGTTCTCCGCTGCTCATCGTGGCCGGCGCCGGGTCGGGCAAGACCCGGGTGCTGACGCATCGGATCGCCTATCTGCTGGCCGAGCGGGATGTGCACCCGGGCCAGATCATCGCGATCACCTTCACCAACAAGGCCGCCGGTGAGATGAAGGAGCGGGTCGCCCAGCTGGTCGGGCCGCGGGCCCGGCTGATGTGGGTGTCGACCTTCCACTCCGCCTGCGTGCGGATCCTGCGGGCCGAGCACGAGCACGCCGGGCTGAAGAGCACGTTCTCGATCTACGACGCCGACGACTCGCGCCGCCTGATGCAGATGGTCGCCCGCGAGCTCGACCTCGACCCGAAGAGATACACGGCTCGAGGCCTGGCCGCCCAGGTGTCGAACCTGAAGAACGAGCTGGTCGAGCCGGAGGATTTCAAGGCGAAGGCGAAGGGGCCGAACGAGCGGGCCGTCGCCGAGGCGTACGAGTTGTATCAGCGGCGGCTGCGCGAGGCGCACGCGCTGGACTTCGACGACATCATCATGGCCACCGTGCACCTGCTCCAGTCGCACCCGCACGTGGCGGAGGTGTACCGCAAGCGCTTCCGGCACGTGCTGGTCGACGAGTACCAGGACACCAACCACGCGCAGTACACCCTGGTTCGCGAGCTGGTCGGCACGGAGGACCCGGCGGAGCTGTGCGTCGTCGGCGACGCCGACCAGTCGATCTACGCGTTCCGGGGCGCGACGATCCGGAACATCCTGGAGTTCGAGCGCGACTACCCCGACGCGCGGACCATCCTGCTGGAGCAGAATTACCGGTCCACCCAGACCATCCTCTCCGCGGCGAACGCGGTCATCGACCGCAACCTCTCCCGCAAGCCGAAACGGCTCTGGAGCGATCAGGGTGCCGGCGAGCAGATCGTGGGGTATGTGGCGGACACCGAGCACGCCGAGGCGGACTGGGTGGCGCGGGAGATCGACCGGCTCACCGACAACCACGACGTTCGGCCCGGTGACGTGGCGGTCTTCTACCGGACCAACGCCCAGTCCCGGGTGTTCGAGGAGGTGTTCATCCGCGTCGGCCTGCCGTACAAGGTGGTCGGCGGGGTGCGCTTCTACGAGCGCAAGGAGGTGCGTGACGCGCTCGGCTACCTGCGCGCGGTGGTTAACGACGACGACACCGTGAGCATCCGCCGTGTGCTGAACACACCACGCCGCGGCATCGGCGACCGGGCCGAGGCCTGCGTGGAAGCGCTGTCGTCGCGTGAGCGGATCTCGTTCGGTCAGGCGCTGCGCCGGGCCAAGGAGGCGCCGGGCATCTCGACCCGCTCGGCCAACAGCATCGCCGACTTCGTGCAACTCCTCGACGACGTGCGCGAGCTCGCCAGGACGGCGCCGCCGGAGGAGGTGCTGGAGGCGGTCCTCCAGCGGTCCGGGCTGCTCAGTGAGCTGGAGGAGAGCCTCGACCCGCAGGATCAGGGCCGGGTGGAGAACCTGCAGGAGCTGGTGAGCGTCGCCCGGGAGTACACGGAGCGGGTCGAGGCCCAGGCTGAGGAGGGTGCGGAGCAGGCGGCCACGCTGGCCGGGTTCCTCGAGCAGGTGGCCCTCGTGGCCGATGCTGATCAGATTCCCAGCGACGATCCGGACCATCAGGGTGTGGTCACGCTGATGACGCTGCACACGGCGAAAGGCCTGGAATTCCCGGTGGTCTTCCTGACCGGGCTGGAGGACGGCGTCTTTCCGCACATGCGGGCGCTCGGCGACAACACCGAGCTGGAGGAGGAGCGCCGGCTGGCGTACGTGGGGATCACCCGCGCCCGGCAGCGGCTTTACCTGTCCCGGGCGGTCACCCGGTCGGCGTGGGGGCAGCCGCAGTACAACCCGCCGTCCCGGTTCACCGACGAGTTGCCGGCCGAGCTGGTGCGCTGGGAGCGGACGGGGGGGTCGTACACGTCCTGGTCCGGCACCGGCGGCGGAGTGGGCGGCCGCGGCGGGGGAGACCGCCAGCGTGGCGGCGGCTTCGCGGGGGGTACGCCCAAGGCGCAGCGGATCGCCGAGCGGCTGGGTATCGACGGCAGCAAGCTGTCCACCGCCAGTGAGCTGAAGCAGGGCCCGAAGGTGGATCCCGGTGACCGGGTCAACCACCAGCGGTACGGGCTGGGCCGGGTGCTGGCCGTGGAAGGGCACGGGCCGGGCACCCGGGCCCAGATCGACTTCGGTGACCAGGTGATGTGGCTGGTGCTGCGGCACGCACCGATCGAGAAGATCTGATCCCCGCGGCGCTGCTCGGCAGCGCCGCGGGCAGGCTCCGGACGCTGCCGGGGCGCGCGGGCAGGCTCCGGACGCTGCCGGGGCGCGCGGGCCGGCTCAGGCGCAGCCGGGGATCTCGACGCCGTGGTCGCGCATCCACGCGGTGGGCTCGAGGGGGTTCTGGAAGTGGCCGCGGTGGACCTCGAAGTGCAGGTGAGGGCCGGTCGAGTGGCCGGTTGAGCCCTCCTCGCCGATCTGCTCGCCGGCGCGCACGGTCTGGCCGACCGTGACCTGGATCGCGGAGAGGTGCCCGTAATGGGTGAGGTAGCCGTTGCCGTGGTCGATCAGGATCGCGTTGCCGTAGCCGCCGTTCGGTCCGGCTGAGACCACGCGACCGGCGCCGGCCGCGACGATCGGGCTGCCGTGCGGGGCGGCCAGGTCGACACCGGCGTGCAGGCGGCCCCAGCGCTGGCCGAAGCAGGAGGTCACGTCGGCTTTCGAGAGCGGGTGCACCCACTTCGCGTTGGTGCGGGGTTGCGCCTTCTGCTGGATCGTGACCGGGGCCGGGCGCTCCTTGCGCTGAGCTGCCGACGCGGACGCCGCGAACCCGGACGCCGTGGACCCGGATGCCGCAAGCGCGGACGCCGCAAAGCCTGAGGTCGTGGAGCCGGATGTCGTGGAGCCGGATGTCGTGGAGCCGGATGTCGTGGAGCCGGGCTTCGTGGTGGGGACGGTCGGGCCGGCTGGGTCGGCCGTACCCGTGCGGAATGCCTTGGCCGGGGCCTCGTCGCCGGCCGGCGGCACGATGGGGAGCGCGGCCGTCGGGTGCGCGGCCGTGATGTGGCCGCCGGGGGCGGAACCGGCGCCGCCGATGGGGGCCGCGGTGGCGGAGACGCTGGCTGCGCCGATGCCGGCCGCAAGTGTTGCGCTCAGCGCGGTGACCGAGAGGGCCGAGCGGCTACGGGTGGCGAAGAGTTCCGGGAACGCGGGTGCACGGTGGCGGTGCAGCAGCTCCTGACGGTGCTTGCCGCCTCGGCCTGAATGCGAATGCTGCCCCACGCGAAGTGCCCTCCCCGACTGACGTGACGTTTGCTGTCACGTTCCTGTCGGTCCGGGGCACCGGGTCACTGACCGGAAGGAGCGGGGTTCTACCAATATGCAACCGAGGTGTTTGACCCCGGTGAGGTGGGGAAGAGATCAGGAAGCGGCTTCGGCGGCGGCCATGCCGGCGTACACCGATTCGATCTTGAGCTTGATGTCGACGCCCTGATCCTGGAAGAAGACGATCGGGTCGACCGGGGTGCCCTTCACGTGCACTTCGAGGTGCAGGTGAGTCCCGTACGAATAACCGGTGTTGCCGACCTCGCCGATCACCTGGCCGGCCTTGACCGCGTCGCCCGCCTTGACCAGCAGCCGCCGCGAGTGGGCGTAGATGACCTCGGTGCCGTCGTCCTGCTGAACCGTGATCGAGTAGCCGTAGCCGCCGTTGTAGCCCGCCTTGGTCACCTTGCCGGCGTGGACTGCCTTGTACGGCGTCCCGTCGGGCGCGGCCAGGTCGATGCCGGCGTGCAGCTTGCCGAACCGGACCCCGTAGGCCGAGGTGAACTCGTAGTCGTCCAGCGGCAGGAGGTAGATGTCGTTGAGCGCTGCCGCGTCGAGCTCGGCGTCCGCTTCCCGGTCGTTGCTCCGGGATGCCCGGTTGCCGTCCTCGGCGCGCTCGTTCAGCGCCTCGGTGGCGACCTGTGAGGTCTTCAGGCTTTCCAGAACGTCGGGGCTGACGGCCTTGGCGTCGGGAAGATTGGAGGCCGCTCCGAGAGCGACGACGCCGGCGCCGACGAATGCTGAGGTGACGACGACCGCGTAGCGGCTGCGGGGAGGGGTGGGGACGCGGCGGCGGCCGCGATAGCGATCGGGCTCAGACGACAAGCGCTGGCGCACGAACAACCCTCCGTCGGTGGCATTGCGGCGGCATCACCACGCTCCGCGTCAGCGGTAAACGGTGGTCGGCCGGGCCGTCGTTGTTGGGGGAACCTGTGCGACAGCCGTGGGCCACGGTAACGAAACGGCAGCCGCGTCACAAGTCGCAGCGCCAATTTCATGACAGTTCCTGGTCAGCATTGATCATCGATTGTCCGAATTGGTTGCCTTTCTCGTGGGGTGAATTGGCAACCCAGTGTGATCGCCTATAAAACGGAAAGTAATGTGACCGGGAGAACTATTCATCCGGTCCACCCAGCTCCGCCCGGTGCTACCCCGGGCCGCTCGCGCGGGTTACCGTTCGTTCAGGTGACCGCGGGGCAGCCCGGACGGTGACGCCCGGCACCGGGGTCAGGAGAGCCCGAAGGGGTCAGCATGCAAGCACGGATCAGGGTCGTCGTCGCCAAGCCCGGGCTGGACGGGCACGACCGCGGTGCCAAGGTGGTGGCGCGGGCACTGCGTGACGCCGGCATGGAAGTCGTCTACACCGGGCTGCACCAGACGCCCGAGCAGATCGTCGAGACCGCCATCCAGGAGGACGCCGGCGCGATCGGCCTCTCGGTGCTCTCCGGGGCGCACATGACGCTCTTTCGGAGAGTGCTGGAGCTGTTGGCGGAACGTGACGCCGACGACATCGTGGTATTCGGTGGCGGCATCATTCCGGAGGACGACATCGCCGAATTGAAATCACTCGGCGTAGCCAACATATTCACTCCGGGTGCGACGACCGCATCCATCGTCGAATGGGTACGCGCCAATGTAGGTGCACCGGTCGCCTGAAATACCCGGGCAAGGGGAGAGGCCGGACGCACCCCTCACACGTCCGGCCTCTCTATGCGCGATGCCCCGCCGCCACCCCTCGACCGACAGGGCATCGGCCGCTTCCTTGCGGTGCGCCGTAGCGCTCCGACACCACACTCAACGACGCCCTTCTGGGCGGGTTACGTGCGGCGGCATGACTGTTTTCCAGGTTTCCGTGGGTCCGTTCACCCGCGCGGCGTCGGCATGTGCGAAACGTGTCCCGCGCATCGAGGGTTGGCTTCGCGCCGATCGGGGACGACGGTGTGCAAGCCGTCTCACCGCGCACTCCGGGCGCAGTGGCCACAAACGGCCCGGACCTGCTATTTCGTCACTCTGGTGTGTGGTCTTGCACACCGTGCACCCGCGCGGTCACGGGGGCCGAAACGGTCGCTAGTCTGCGGATGAGGGACTTTCCGCGTCCTGTGGAAGTCCGGACGATCCTCACGCTGGCGGCGCTGCTGCTGCGACGCGCCGCGCACACAGGTCGGGACGCAATGGTGCGGCTTGCCGGCGCTTGGCGTCGCGAGCGAAAGGAGACACGTGGACCTGTTCGAGTATCAGGGGCGCGACCTGTTCGAACGGCACGGCCTGCCCGTGCTGGGCGGCGGCGTCGCCGAGACCCCGCAGGAGGCCCGGGCGATCGCCGAGCGGCTGGGCGGCAAGGTCGTCGTCAAGGCGCAGGTGAAGGTCGGTGGCCGCGGTAAGGCCGGCGGCGTCAAGCTGGCCGACGGTCCGGATGAGGCGGAGGCCCGCGCCACCGACATCCTGGGCATGGACATCAAGGGCCACACGGTCCACAAGGTGATGCTGGCCGAGACGGCCGACATCAAGGAGGAGTACTACTTCTCCTACCTGCTGGACCGGGCCAACCGTACGTTCCTCTGCATCGCCAGCGTCGCCGGCGGTATGGAGATCGAGACCGTCGCGGAAGAGGACCCGGACCGGGTCGCCAAGGTCGCGATCGACGCCAGCAAGGGTGTCGACGAGGCCAAGGCCCGCGAGATCGTGACCGCCGCGAAGTTCCCGGCCGAGGTCGCCGACCAGGTCGTCGACATCGCGGTCAAGCTGTGGCAGGCGTTCGTCGCCGAGGACGCCACGCTGGTCGAGGTCAACCCGCTCGCCAAGGTGGGCGACGGCCGGGTGCTGGCCCTGGACGCCAAGGTCACGCTGGACGAGAACGCCGGCTTCCGGCACCCCGACCACGAGGCGCTCGAGGACAAGTCCGCGGTCGACCCGCTGGAGCAGGCCGCCAAGGCGAAGAACCTCAACTACGTCAAGCTCGACGGCGAGGTCGGCATCATCGGCAACGGCGCCGGCCTGGTCATGTCGACGCTGGACGTGGTGGCGTACGCGGGTGAGCGGCACGGCAACGTGAAGCCGGCCAACTTCCTCGACATCGGTGGTGGCGCCAGCGCCCAGGTGATGGCGAACGGTCTGGAGATCGTCCTCGGCGACCCGGCCGTCAAGTCCGTGTTCGTCAACGTCTTCGGCGGCATCACCGCCTGTGACGCGGTGGCCAACGGCATCATCCAGGCCCTCGCGCTGCTCGCGGAGCGCGGCGAGCAGGTCACCAAGCCGCTCGTGGTACGCCTCGACGGCAACAACGCCGAGGCCGGCCGTGCCATCCTCGACGGAGCGAACAACCCGCTGGTCGAGCGGGTGGACACGATGGACGGAGCGGCCGAGCGTGCCGCCGAGCTCGCGGCTGCGGGGAAGTGAACTAATGGCGATCTGGCTCACCAAGGACTCCAAGGTCATCGTCCAGGGCATCACCGGTGGTGAGGGCTCCAAGCACACCAAGCGGATGCTCGCCGCGGGCACCCAGGTGGTCGGCGGCGTGAACCCGCGCAAGGCCGGCACCAAGGTGGACTTCGACGGCACCGAGCTGCCCGTCTACGCCACCGTCGCCGAGGCGATCAAGGAGACCGGCGCCGACGTGTCGGTCATCTTCGTCCCGCCGGCGTTCACCAAGGCCGCGGTCGTCGAGGCGATCGACGCCGAGATCCCGCTCGCCGTGGTGATCACCGAGGGCGTGCCGGTGCAGGACTCGGCGGCGTTCTGGGCGTACAACGTGGCCAAGGGCGAGAAGACCCGGATCATCGGGCCGAACTGCCCCGGCATCGCGTCGCCCGGCGCCTCCAACGCCGGCATCATCCCGGCCGACATCACCCCGCAGGGCCGCATCGGCCTGGTCAGCAAGAGCGGCACGCTGACCTACCAGCTCATGTACGAGCTGCGCGAATTCGGCTTCTCCACGGCGGTCGGCATCGGTGGTGACCCGATCATCGGCACCACGCACATCGACGCGCTGAAGGCCTTCCAGGAGGACCCGGAGACCGACGCGATCGTCATGATCGGTGAGATCGGTGGCGACGCTGAGGAGCGGGCCGCCGAGTTCATCAAGGCCAACGTCACCAAGCCGGTCGTCGGCTACATCGCCGGCTTCACCGCCCCGCCCGGAAAGACGATGGGCCACGCCGGCGCCATCATCTCCGGCTCGGCGGGCACCGCGGACGCGAAGAAGGCGGCCCTCGAGGCGGCCGGCGTCAAGGTCGGCAAGACGCCGAGCGAGACCGCGCAGCTCATGCGTGAGGTCATGAGCTCCTGAGTTCTTCACCGCGCAGCACAGCGTTCTCCGGCGCGCCGTCGGCCGGGCCCTCGTGGGCCCGATCGGCGGCGCGCCGCTGTTTCTGCATCGCCGTGAGCGCTCCGGCGTGAAAAAGTAGGCGGCGATGCCCAGCACAACCGACCGGCCAGACGGCTCGGAGGACCCGTTCGCGGTCGCCGAGGCGCTGCAGTCTGTGGTGCGGGACACCGAGCCGCTCGAGCTGGAGCGTGACGACGCCCCCGCCGAGCGCGACGAGCGACGCGACACGGTTGTGGTCGACGACGCAATGCTGGGCCGCCGCGACACCGTCCGCCTGCCGCAGCCGCGCCGGCCCGCCGAATCGGCCGGCCGGGCACCACTGCTGGTGGCGGCCGCTTTCGCCACCCTCTGGGCGGCGCTGCTGACGTACCTTCCGGTGGCCGCGGTGATCGGTCTGGCCCGGACCCTGGAGGGCTCCGGTGGTGTCCTGGGGGCGGCGCACGCCGGTCTGGCGGCCTGGCTGCTGGGTCACGGCGTCCCGATCGGCACCTCGATCGGCCCGCTCGCCATCGCCCCGCTCCTGCTCACCCTGCTGGTGGTCTGGCGGCTGAACCGGGCCGGGCTGCACGTCACCCGGGCCGTGGGGGCCCGGCGGAGCGGTTCGACCGGACGAGCGCTGGTCGTGGCGGTCACTGTCGGTTCGGCGTACGCCATGGTCGGTGCCCTGGGCGCCCATCTGGTCGACGGCCGCGGCACCGACGTCTCCACCGGCCGGGCCGCGACGAACTTCCTCGTCCTCGGCATCGTCGGGGCGCTGATCGGATCGCTGCGCGGCACCGACGCCGTCTCCGTGCTCGCCCGGCGGGTGCCGCCGGTGCTGCGGCACGGGCTGCGGGCCGGGCTGGTGGCGGCCTTCCTGATCCTGGCGGCGGGCGCGGTGGCCGGGGGACTCTCGGTGGCGCTCGGCGGCGGCCAGGCCGCCGAGATGATCGCCGCCTACCGCACCGGCGTGGCCGGCCAGGCCGGCATCACACTGATCAGCATCGGGTACGCGGTGAATGCCGTGATCTGGTCGGCGGCCTACCTGCTCGGGCCGGGTTTCGCGCTCGGCACCGACTCGGCGATCAGCCTGACCGAGGTCACCGTCGGCCCACTGCCGACGCTGCCGCTGCTCGCCGGCCTGCCGGACGGGCCGACCGGCGCATGGGGGACGGCCCTGCTCACTCTGCCGGTGATCGCCGGCGCGGCTGCCGGCTGGCTGCTCACCCAGCGGCTGCGGCACGGGCGGAGCGGGCCCCGGCGGCCCGGCCGGCGCGGCGGCGTCGACGTCGAAGAGCCGCCGTGGCTGCTTCTGATCGGATCGAGCCTGATCGCGGGCCCGGTCGCGGGTGCGGTGCTGGCGCTGCTCTCCTGGCTCTCCGGAGGCGCACTCGGCGACGGCCGGCTCTCCCAGATCGGACCGGATCCGCTGCAGGTGTGCCTGGTCGGCGCGATCGTCGCCGGTGTCTCGGTAGCGGTCGGAGCAGCCGCGGCGCGAATCTTCGGCGCGGGCCGGCGCTCCTGACGAAGCGGTGATCCGGCGCGTGAGCACCGGATCACCGCGGAGAATCAGGCGTTCTGCTGGTCCTGGAGGTCCTGGATCCACTGCTGGGTGTCGAAGTCCTGCAGGGCGATCGTCAGGATCAGGAACAGGATGCTCAAGGCCACGCCGATGGCGCTGGTGATGATGCCCGCGATGGCGATACCGCGGTTGTTCGCGACGCCGGCGTCGACCTTCTTCTTGCCCAGGAAGCCGAAGACCAGGCCGATGATGCCGACGATCCCGCTGATGTACCAGCAGCAGGAGATCGGGATCGACACGATGCCCAGGATCATGCTGGTCAGGCCGAAGCCGTTCTGCGGGGCGGCACCGTAGGGCTGCTGGCCGGGCGGCGGTCCATAGGCAGGAGGCGGATATGCCACGTTTCTCTCCTCCGAGTTCGCCGCGAGCGGCGATCAATGACAGCTTTAGTCTGCTGGCGCAGCGTAATGGATGTCAGCCGATTTGCGGTGTCCCGGAATGCCCCGTTGTCGGTGGTCAGACCCTGCGGCGATAGGGTGCACAGGTGATTGACCCCGCGCCCGCCCGCCTGGTCGTCCTCGTCTCCGGATCGGGCAGCAACCTGCAAGCACTTCTCGATGCGGCCACCGACCCGGCGTACGGAGCGAAGGTCGTCGCTGTCGGCGCCGACCGGGAGGGCATCGCCGGACTGGAACGGGCTGCCGCGGCCGGCATTCCCACGTTCGTGGACTCGGTGAAGGCGTACCCGACCCGCGACGACTGGGACGCCGCGCTCGCCGAGCACGTCGCTGCGTACTCTCCGGATCTGGTGATCTCGGCCGGCTTCCTGAAGCTGGTCGGCAAACACTTCCTGGACGCGTTCGGCGACCGGTACATCAACACGCACAACGCGCTTCTGCCGGCGTTCCCCGGCATCCACGGGCCGCGGGACGCGCTCGCGTACGGCGTGAAGGTCGCCGGCGCGACGCTGTTCTTCGTCGACGCCGGAGTCGACACCGGCCCGATCATCGCCCAGGTCGCGGTGCCCGTGCTCGACGGTGACACGGAGGACTCGCTCACCGAGCGGATCAAGGTGGCCGAGCGGGCCCAGCTGGTCGAGTACGTCGGCCGCCTGGTCCGCGAGGGTTGGACCATTGAGGACAGAAAGGTACGGATTCCGTGACTGGGGTGGATGAGGGGCGCCGTCCGATCAAGCGGGCGCTGCTGAGCGTCTTCTACAAGGACGGCATCGTCGAGCTGGCGCAGGCGCTGCACGCCGCCGGGGTGGAGATCGTCTCGACCGGATCGACCGCGTCGACCGTCGAGCAGTCCGGTGTGCCGGTGACCCGGGTCGAGTCGCTGACCGGCTTCCCCGAGATCCTCAGCGACCGGGTCAAGACGCTGCACCCGAAGGTGCACGGTGGGCTGCTCGCCGACATGCGGCTGGAGAGCCACGTGGCCGAACTCGCCGAGCACGGCATCGAACCGTTCGACCTGCTGATCAGCAACCTCTACCCGTTCACCGAGACGGTCGCCTCGGGAGCCGGCGAGGAGGAGTGCATCGCGAAGATCGACATCGGCGGGCCGGCCATGGTGCGGGCGGCCGCGAAGAACCACGCTTCGGTCGCGGTGGTCACGGCCGTTTCCGCGTACCCCCTGGTGTTGGAAGCCGTCAAGAATGGCGGATTCACGCTGACGCAGCGCAAGCTGCTGGCGGCTCGCGCCTTCGCGGACATCGCGGAGTACGACGTGGCGGTCGCGAACTGGTGCGCCACCGTGCTCGCGCCCTCGGAGTGGCCGGAGTTCGCCGGGATCGTCCTGCAGCGTTCGTCGGTGCTGCGGTACGGGGAGAATCCGCACCAGGAAGCCGCGCTGTACGTGGATCCGGGGGCGCCGGCCGGGCTGGCCCAGGCCGAGCAGTTGCACGGCAAGGAGATGTCCTACAACAACTACGTCGACGCGGACGCCGCGTGGCGCAGTGCCAACGACTTCACCGAGCCGTGCGTGGCGATCATCAAGCACGCCAACCCGTGCGGCATCGCCGTCGGCGAGGATGTGGCTGCCGCGCACCGCAAAGCGCACGAATGCGACCCGGTGTCGGCGTTCGGTGGGGTCGTGGCGGTCAACCGATCCGTGTCGGTGGAGATGGCCCGGCAGCTTTCCGAGATCTTCACCGAGGTCGTGGTGGCGCCGGGATTCGAGCCGGAAGCACTCGAACTGTTCCGGGAGAAGAAGAACCTGCGGCTGCTGGTCGCCCCGGCCTGGAACCCGCCACCTGCGGAGATCAAGCAGGTGGGCGGGGGTGTGCTGGTGCAGATGGCGGACCGGATCGATGCGGACGGTGACGACCCGGCCAACTGGACCCTCGCGTGCGGGGCGCCGGCTTCGGAGTCCGAACTGGCTGATCTGGTCTTCGCCTGGCGGGCGATCCGCAGTGTGAAGAGCAACGCGATCCTGCTCGCGCGTGACGGTGCGACTGTTGGTGTGGGGATGGGGCAGGTCAACCGGGTGGACTCGGCTCGGCTTGCGGTCTCCCGTGCTGGGGCTGAGCGGGCTGCGGGGAGTGTGGCGGCTTCGGATGCGTTCTTCCCGTTCCCGGATGGGCTTGAGGTGCTGATCGAGGCGGGGGTCAAGGCTGTGGTGCAGCCGGGGGGCTCGATCCGGGACAACCTGGTGATCGAGGCTGCCGCTGCGGCCGGGGTGACCGTCTACCTGACGGGGACGCGCCACTTCTACCACTGAGCCGGCGGCGGGGCCGCTGGCGGCTCGGGCTGGCACTGGTGCAGGTTATTCGGGTGGATGACCTGCGCCGTCGCCAGCCGGGCTGCCTGAGCTGGCGCTGATGCAGGTTATTCGGCCGAATTACCTGCGTGACCGCCAGCCGAGCTGCGGGTCCAGCAGATGGCGATGCAGCATGGCGTCGAGGACCGTCAGCGCATCGGCCCGTCCCGCTCGCCGGCCCAGGTCGGTGCACGTAGACGTCGGGGAGCAGCCGTTGCCAGCCCGGGCCGGCCAGCATGCCCCTGGTGATCAGTCCGGAGGCGACAGCTCGTGAGCCGAGGAACGGTTCATCGGCGAGCGCTGGGGGAATGACGGCTGGACGGGACACGGCGGTCAGCATGGCAAGGCGCGGGAGGCCGCGGGACAGCCTGTGGACAACTCGGGACTGCCTGTGGACAAGCGGGATTCCTGGCAGTATCGAGTGGCTTACCTCGCGTTAAACCGACCGGCTCGTAATGCGCCGTTTACCGGCTGATACGGTCGCGAAAATATCGCCCGGACACTGGGAGAGCAGAGCTATGGGCAAGAAGGTAACCGTCGTAGGCGCCGGTTTCTACGGGTCCACGACCGCGCAGCGTCTCGCCGAGTACGACATCTTCGAGACGGTGGTTCTCACCGACATCATCGAGGGCAAGCCCGCCGGCCTCGCGCTCGACCTCAACCAGTCCCGGCCGATCGAGGGCTACGAGACCAAGGTCATCGGCGCCACCACCGGCCCGAACGGTGAGGGCTACGAGGCGATCGAGGGCTCCGACGTGGTCGTCGTGACCGCCGGCCTGCCGCGTAAGCCGGGCATGAGCCGGATGGACCTGCTCGAGGTCAACGCCAAGATCGTGCGCCAGGTCGCTGAGAACATCGCGAAGTACGCGCCGAACGCCGTCGTCATCGTCGTGTCGAACCCGGTCGACGAGATGACCGCGCTCGCCCAGATCGCCACCCAGTTCCCGAAGAACCGCGTCTTCGGCCAGGCCGGTGTGCTCGACACCGCCCGCTTCACCAACTTCATCGCCGAGGAGCTCAACGTCCCGGTGAAGAGCGTCAAGGCGCTCACGCTGGGTTCGCACGGCGACACCATGGTGCCGGTCCCGTCGCGCTGCACCGTGGACGGCAAGCCGCTGTCCGAGCTGCTCCCGGCCGAGAAGATTGAGGAGCTGGTGGTCCGGACCCGCAACGGTGGCGCCGAGGTGGTCGCGCTGCTGAAGACCGGTTCCGCGTACTACGCTCCCTCGGCCGCCGCGGCCCGGATGGCGAAGGCCGTGGCCGAGGACTCCGGCGAGGTCGTGCCGGTCTGCGCCTGGGTCGACGGCGAGTACGGCATCTCCGGCGTCTGCCTGGGCGTCGAGGCCGAGCTGGGCGCGCAGGGCATCAAGCGGGTCGTCGAGGACAAGCTCACCGACACCGAGCTGGCCGGTCTGAAGGAGGCCGCCGAGGCGGTCCGCGCCAAGCAGGCGGACGTCGCGGGTCTCTGACCTCAGCGCACGAGATCACTGCGGGAGAGGCCGGGGCCGCACGCCCCGGCCTTCACCCGTTCTGTGGGGTACGCGCAAAGCACGCACTCACCCCGCCAGAGTGATCGCCGCGATCAGGGTGAGCGCCGCGCCGGTGACGATCGCCGCCGCGGTGCCGAGCAGCCATCTGCGCTGCCAGAGCTCACCGACCCGCAGCGCGGTCTGCGCCAGCGCCGACAGCATCACGAGGAACCCGCTGAGCACGATCGTGATCCAGCCCCATCGCGTTCCGGCCACCAGGTCGAGGCTGTCGTGGCCGAGCCGCTCGCCCGAGTCGCGGGTCGGGATGTACCAGAGCGCGGGGAAGGCGGCCACCGCCCCGGCGGCGTAGCAGGCCAGCAGCAGCGCGCGGTGGAGGCGGTCCCGCAGAGCGATCGCCAGGAAACCCGTGCTGGCCCCCGCGGAGACCACCACGATGCCCCAGCCGGCCGCGGCAATGCCGGCCGAAGTGTCGCCGGTCAGCTCGCGGACTGTTTCGAACAGGTCGTCGTGGAGAAAGTATCCGGTGACTCCGACCACAGCGGCGGCGGCGAGCCACCCGAGGGCCGTACCGATCTCGCCGGCCCGCAGTTGGAGATCGTCCACCCAGGTCCCGCCGTGTCGGGGCGGATAGCGCTTATCGGCGCGGCGGATCTTCATTGCCTGGGATGGTAGACGGGGACAGCCAGATCGGGGCCGCCCGGCGATCTACGACGGGCGGGCAGTACGCTCGTACTGCTAAGCATGTGTTTCGGGAGAGGAGCGCCGGCCGATGGCGAAAATCAAGGTCAAGAACCCGGTCGTGGAGATCGACGGCGACGAGATGACCCGGATCATCTGGAAGCAGATCCGTGAGCAGCTGATCCTGCCGTACCTCGACGTGAACCTCGAGTACTACGACCTGTCGATCCAGTACCGTGACGAGACCGACGACCAGGTGACGATCGACTCGGCCAACGCCATCAAGCGGCACGGTGTGGGCGTCAAGTGCGCCACGATCACGCCGGACGAGGCCCGAGTACAGGAGTTCGGCCTCAAGAAGATGTGGCGATCGCCGAACGGCACGATCCGCAACATCCTCGGCGGCGTCGTCTTCCGTGAGCCGATCATCATGTCCAACGTGCCCCGCCTGGTGCCGAGCTGGACCAAGCCGATCATCATCGGCCGGCACGCGCACGGCGACCAGTACAAGGCGACCGACTTCGTGGCGCCGAAGGCGGGCAAGTTCACCGTCACCTTCACGCCGGAGGACGGCTCGGAGCCGCTGGAGTTCCACGTCGCCGACTTCCCGGCCGGTGGTGTCGGCATGGCGATGTACAACTTCGACGAGTCGATCCGCGACTTCGCGCGGGCCTCGTTCCGGTACGGCCTGGCCCGCAACTACCCGGTCTACCTGTCCACCAAGAACACGATCCTGAAGGCGTACGACGGTCGCTTCAAGGACCTGTTCGCGGAGATCTTCGAGACCGAGTTCGCGGACCAGTTCAAGGCGGCCGGCCTCACGTACGAGCACCGGCTGATCGACGACATGGTCGCCGCCGCGCTCAAGTGGGAGGGCGGCTACGTCTGGGCCTGCAAGAACTACGACGGTGACGTGCAGTCGGACACCGTGGCGCAGGGCTTCGGCTCGCTCGGCCTGATGACCTCGGTGCTGATGACCCCGGACGGCCAGACCGTCGAGGCCGAGGCGGCGCACGGCACGGTCACCCGGCACTACCGGCAGTGGCAGAAGGGCGAGAAGACCTCGACCAACCCGATCGCCTCGATCTTCGCCTGGACCGGTGGCCTCAAGCACCGCGGCAAGCTGGACGGCACCCCCGAGGTGACCGAGTTCGCCGAGAAGCTGGAGCGGGTCTGCATCGAGACCGTCGAGGGCGGCCAGATGACCAAGGACTTGGCCCTGCTGATCGGCCGGGACGCCCCGTGGCTGTCGACCGACGAGTTCATGAACGCCCTGGACGAGAACCTGGCCCGCAAGCTCGCTTAAAGAGAAAGGGGGCCCGGGACAAGGCCCCCTTGTCGGCCCAACGAGCCGCGCCACCTACCGGTGACGCGGCTCGCTCGGTTTGACACCGACGTCAAGGGGCGCAGCGCCGCGAGCCGGAGGCGACGCCATTAGACACAGCGGAGCATCTGCGCGGCGTTCTCCGGCACGACGTCGTTGACGAAGGCGCCCATCGCCGACTCCGACCCGGCCAGGAACTTCAGCTTGTCGGCGGCCCGGCGGATGCTGAACAACTGCAGGTGCAGATAGCCGAGGTCGCGGCCGGCGCCCACGACCGCCTGGTGCCAGGCCGAGATGTACGGCATCGGCTTACCGAACAGCCCGTCGAAACGGCGGAGCACGTCCAGGTAGAGCGGCCCGAACGCGTCGCGCTCGGCGTCGCTCAGGGCGGGCAGGTCGGGGACCTGACGGTGCGGGGCCAGGTGCACCTCGAACGGCCAGCGGGCGGCGGCCGGAACGTACGCCGTCCAGTGCTCGTTGTCGGCGATCACCCGTACCTTCGCTGCCTGCTCTGCCGCTAGAACGTCGGCATAGAGGTTGCGGCCGCCGGTCCGCGCGGCGTGCTGCACGGCGGCGCGAAGCATGGCCGCCGTGCGCGGCGGCACGGTCGGATAGGCATAGATCTGGCCGTGCGGGTGGTGCAGCGTCACGCCGATCTCGACGCCCCGGTTCTCGAACGGGAAGACCTGCGCGACACCGGGCAGCCCGGAGAGTTCCGCGGTGCGGTCCGCAAGCGCTTCGATCACGGTACGCACGCGCGACGGCGGCAACGACCCGAAGGCGCTGTTGTGGTCGCTGGTGAAGCAGACCACCTCGCACCGGCCCAGCCCCGGCTTGACCGGCACCAGTTCGGTGAGCTGGGTGATCTCGTCGGGCACGATCCGGTCGCTGAACGACGGGAACTGGTTCTCAAAGACCACGACGTCGTAATCGGGCGCCGGGATCTCGCTGGCGAACCGTGCGGTGGTCGGGCAGAGCGGGCAGGCGTCCGACGGCGGCAGAAAGGTCCGCGTCTGCCGGTGCGCGGCGATCGCGACCCACTCGTCGACCAGCGGGTCGTACCGCAACTGCGAGGCCGGCGGGGGCGGCGGGAGCTCGCGGGTGTCCGGGTACGCCGAACGACCGGAATCCGGCGTCTCGTCGAAATAGATCAGCTCACGGCCGTCCGAGAGGCGGACGGCCGACCGGGTCGGGCTCACTGCGGGTTCACCACCACGAGTTCGGTAACGGATTCCGCGAGGACGGCGCGGGCGTTGTCATCCAGGCCGCCGTCGGTGATCAGCACGTCCGCGCGGCTGAGCGGCACGATCGACGAGATGCCCACGGTGCCCCATTTGGTGTGGTCGGCGAGCACGACCAGGCGCTCGGCGGCCTCGACCAGGGCCCGGTTCACGTCCGCTTCCATCAGGTTAGGCGTGGTGTAACCGGCGCGCTCGCTCATCCCGTGCACACCGAGGAAGAGCATGTCCAGGTGCAGGGTGCCGACTGCGGCCACGGCGACCGGGCCGACCAGGGCGTCGGACGGCGTCCGCGTCCCGCCGGTCAGCACGACGGTCTGATCCGGTCGCCCGGCCCGGTAGAAGACGTCGGCCACCGGGATCGAATTCGTCACCACGGTCAGCGACGGCACGTCGACGAGTCGCTGCGCCAGCTCGGCGGTGGTGGTGCCGGCCGAGAGCGCGATGGCGTCGCCCGGGGAGACCAGGGCCGCGGCGCGCATCGCGATCGCCGTCTTCTCGTCACGCTGCCGGTCGGATTTCGCGGCGAAGCCCGGCTCGTGTGCCGAGCCAGGGCTGACGGTGGTCGCACCGCCATGTACCTTCGCCAATAGACCGCGATCAGCCATGGCCTCGAGGTCACGGCGGATCGTCATGTCGGAGACGCCGTACTCGGCGGCCAGCTCACTGACGCGCACACCGCCGGTGGCGCGGACCCGATCGAGGATCGCCGCCTGCCGCTGCTGGGCTAACATCCCGGCTCTCGCAACCGCACTATTTCGAACACACTCGAACACTACCGCGTGTTCGGGTCGATGCGGAAGAGTGAGTTCAGATACCCCGGCCGCGTTTGTGCAGAGCGGAGAGCACGTTCTCCACTTTGACCGCCCCGGTCATCGCGGCGAGCGCGATTGCCGTACGCGGTTCCTTCCAGTTCGCTCGGACCGCCTCTTTGCTGTACCGCCACGCCTGGCTGCGGTTCCCGGTCGCCGCCGACCAGCAGGCCAGCTGCCCGTAGACGCGGGCCGCCCCCGGGCGGCAGCCGCTGATCTCCGGGTGCCGCTGCATCATCCAGCGCAGTGAGGAGATCTTGGTGGCATATTCGTACGCGTAGTGCGACGTGCGACCCCACAGCACCTGCACCAGGGGTTCGTCCAGGTGCACGATCGGCGCCCGGCGGGCGGCCCGGAGCAGCAGGTCCCAGTCCTCGTTCTGGCTGCCCGGGGCGTCCTCGGCGACCAGGCCCATCTCGTCCTCGGTCAGCGCCTCGCGGCGGATCAGGAACGACGACGAGTGCAGCATCGCCATCCGGGACCGGGCCAGATCGTCCACGGTCACCCGGCTGCGGTGGGCCAGCCGGGGCGTGGCGCGACCCTCGTACTCCACCTCGATGGCGCAGGTGGCGAACTCGGCGTCCGGCTCGGCGAGCAGCGCGGCGACCTGGCGGCGCAGCTTGTCCGGCAGCCATCGGTCATCATCGTCACAGAACGCCACCAGCTCGGTGTCCAGCGCCAGGATGCCGGTGTTGCGCGCGCCGGCCAGGCCGGGCGGGCGCCAGTTAGTCAACACCAGCACCGGTACGCCTTCGGTGGAGGCGAGCAGATAGTCCGGTTCGGTCTGGTCGTACACCACCACGATCTTGATCTCGCCCGGGTAGCGCTGCTCCCGGACCGCCGTGATCGCCCGCCGGACCAGCTCGGGGCGGTTCCGGGTGGGGATGACGACCCCTACCGACGGCCAGTTCATCGCGCCTCCACGTTGATCGGATAGCCGTACGCCCGCAGCATCGGCCCGCACACCGCGCCCACCAGGCGGCGCTGGGAGCTGGGCAGGGCCCGCTTCCAGGCGTCGTCCCGGCGCAGCGGAAGGCGCCCCACGGTGAACCGCATCGGGTTGCCTGCCGCGCTGTGCCCGACCCGCAGGTCGGCGTGGCTCGGCCGGAGAAAGTCCAGGTCCTCCTGGTGGAGGGTGACGCCGGCGAAGTCGGCGAGCCGCAGCAGGCCGGCCCGCGGGTCGGCGAGGAACTCCTCGTACCGGATCCGCCGCACCGGCACACCCCGGCGGGCGAGCAGCCCGAACGCGGCGTTGTGCGCGTTCCAGAGCAGCGCCGAACGGCCGGGGGAGTAGCGGGTCATCTCGTCGGTGCCGTCGGTCTCCGGGCGGGACACCGTCTTGGTCCACGAGTACGCCACCCCGCGGGCGTCGCGGACCACGTGCACCACCCGCAGGTCGATGTCGTCGGCCCAGCGCAGCACGTGCGCGAGGGCGGAATGCTTGGAGGAGTCGATGACCACCGGGCAGCCGGAGACCTGCGCGGCCGCGGTGTAGACGCGGGCGTAGTACGACGCGTACTCCCGCACCTCGGCGGTGGCGGTGGTGGCCGAGGCCAGCCGGGGGATGTGCCGGGTGCGCTCGACGGCGTCGCGCAGCGCGTGCACCCGGTCGACGTCGACGTTCGTCCAGCCGTTGAAGGCCAGGTCGCCGACCCGCCGCCAGAAGGTGCAACCGGAGAAGCGGGAGCCGCAGCCGCACCGCTCGTTGTCGCGCAGGTCGCGCTGCCACAGGTGAACGACCTCGCCCAGAGCGCACATCCCGGGGAGTTCGCCGAGCAGGCGTTCGACGAGCGTTGTCCCGCTTCGCCCCAATCCGCCAAGAAAAAGCACCTGTGCCACTTTGGCTCACCTTCGCTCGTTTCGCTCTGGTAACGAGTGAAGCAAGCAAAAGGAGGCGTTAGGTGACTATCGAGGCTTTCGACCGCGTGCACCTGGACGGAACCGGCATCGACCGGATCACCGAGGACGAGGTCGTGGCCGTGGTCCGGGACGCTCTTGCCTCCGGCCGAGGCGGTCGCATCATCACCCCGAACGTCGACATCCTGCGCCGGGCCGCCGCCGACCCAGCAGTCCGCCGCCACCTCGACGACGCCGACCTGATCGTCGCCGACGGCATGCCCCTGGTCTGGGCCAGCCGCCTGGGCGGCGCCCCGCTGCCCGAGCGGGTAGCCGGCAGCAGCCTGATCTGGTCCCTCTCCCAGGGCCTGGGCCGGGACCACCGCTCCATCTTCGTGGTGGGCGGCACCCCGGTCGACCGCGCGGCCGACCAGGTCGATGGTGCGGCTCGGGCCGCGGATCGGCTGGTGGAGGCCTGCCCGGGTCTGCGCATTGCCGGCACCCTGAGCCCCGCCTTCGGTTTCGAGAACGACGAGCGGGCTTACGCCGAATTCTGCGCCACGATCATCGCCGCGCAGCCGGACCTGGTCTTCGTCGGGCTGGGCTTCCCGAAGCAGGAACTGGTCATCGAACGCCTTCGCCCGCACCTCCCCGCCACCTGGTTCGTCGGCTGCGGCGCAGCTGTGAACTTCGTTACCGGCGACGTGCACCGCGCCCCGCGCTGGATGCAGCGAACCGGCCTGGAATGGGCTCACCGCCTCGGCACCGAACCTCGCCGCCTGGCCGGCCGATATCTGCGGCACGACGCCCCCTACGCCCTGCGCCTTCTGGCCCGGGCCCCCCGCCGCAGGCCCTGACGCTGCTCGCGCCCCCTCGCCCCTCGCCCTCGCCCTCGCCCTCGCCCCCGCGCCCTCGCCCCGCGCCTCCGCGCCCGTCCTTGCCCGGGCGAGGGATGCCAGATGTGCTCAGGCGCCGCCTCTCTGGATGCGCGGGGATGAACGGTGCCGGCCGGGCGGCTGTGGGATGCCGCGGAACCCCCGGCACCGCGCCCCGGCCGCGGGCGCCGGTGAACCGATTGTCGGCTGGGGGTAGAGAAACGACTCATACCCCTCCTGCCAGGGATAGCGGTCGTCGAGATCGGGCCAGACCACCTGGCGCAGCTGCACCCGGTCGTCGCCGTAGCGGGCGAATGCGGCGCCGGGAAACACCTCGTCGATCGCCGCGCCGGCGACGATCACGACCTCCTGGTCGACGAGCAGGTCGGGGATGCGCTGCCCGTGCCGCAACCGCAGACCGTCGTCGCACAGGCGGCAGGCCAACTCGTTGAGGATCTGGTGGCCGACCTCCGGGTCGAGCCCGGCGACTGCGAGCTCAGGAAACCCGAAACCGGTCAGGCCCACGGTGTAGGCGAACGGGACCGCATCCTCCGGGTCCTCGTCGGCGGGCAGGACGTGGACGACGGCCCACCCGTACTCCTTGATGATCTCGCTCTGGCGGTCGAAGAAGTCGTCGCGGTTGGACATCGGTGCCACCCCCGGAGTCGTGCTCGCTCTGTCCCACTCATTTTGGAACAGGTGTACGACACTTTTCCGGGCCTTGGCCTTGCCCAGCGACTTCCGGCGTGCGGCCACGCCCGCTGTGGGTGTGGGTACACCCGCAGCGGATGTGGCCGTTGTGCAGAGAAGCCGGTTCCGCAAGGACACTGAGGGTGTCAGGGCGGCGGTGAACGCCGTGATCCGCGGCCGCGAACGCCGCGGACCAGGGCGCTTCCGGGGGTGACCACGATCAGGGGTTGAAATAGGGGTCCTGGACGAGCGAGTGGAACGCGCCGAACGCCGCCTTGTCGCCGGTGAGCTGGAACTGCTGGTTGGGGCCGTTGCCCTCCGGGTCGGACTCGAAGTAGGCGATGGCCTTGATCTGCCGGTTCGCCTTGAAGGTGCGTTCGGCGTCCTCGAGCCATGCCTTCCGGCCTGCCGACCCCCACGCCTTCGCCACGCCGAACTCGCCGATCACGATCGGTTTGGGGCGTTGCGCGGCCCAGTCCAGGAACGGGCCCATCAGCTTGCCGATCGGCTGGAACTGGGCGCCGGCGTAGACGTCCACGCAGGTCCAGTCCACCTGGTCGTCACCGGGGTAGAAGTCGGGTGCTTCACCGCGTACGAATCCTTCTGCAGTGGGGCACCAGACCCACGAGACGTTCTCCGCCTTCTCCTTGCGGAAGATCTCCCGGACGTACTTCCAGGCGGCGATGTAGTCCTCGCCGGACCACATGGTGGCCCGCAGGTTGGGCCGGTCCATCTCCCACCGCATGCGCAGCAGCACCGGCTTCTTGATTTTGCGGATCGCCCGCGCCTGCTGGCGGATCAGCCGGTCGTGCTCGCCGGCCAGGATGGACCGGTTGTCCCCGGTCGCCCAGCTGATCATGAGATTGGCGCCCTGGGACAGGAACTCCTTGTCCGAGGGGGTGCCCATCAGCTGGTCGAAGCGGCGATACGTGTTGATGAAGTCCAGCCGCCGGCCGAGTGACTCCTCCAGGCCGCCGACCGCGGCGAGCCGGCCGACGTGGGTGAGCTGATCCGGCTTGATCCAGGCGCCGAAGTAGGCGCCGTGACCGGGCGGCTCGAACGGGCCTGCCTCGAACGGTCCCGGATCGATCGCCACCGCCCGCGGCGCGCTGGTCAGGTCGGGCGAGGGTTCCGGGGCGGGCTTCTTGCGCTTGTCGTCGGTGCAGCCGGACACCAGCAGCAGTGCTACGGCGACGGCCGCGACACCCCTACGCATGGACCCGTCGGGCGGTGTAGAGGACGTTCACCGCGTACGCGTCGCTGCCCGGCATCCGCCGGGCCGCCGCGTCCGCGAGCCGGGCCACCCGGTGGTCGTGCAGGCCGGGGGTGAGCATCGAGAACCCGCGGCGTTCCACGATCTCGAAGCCGTGCCGGGCCAGCAGCCGCTCGACCTCGTCGTGCGAGAGCTCGGCGAACCACCGTTGCCCGCTGTGCCGGCGGGCCCGCAGGTGCCGGACCGAGCCGGAGTTGCCGTGGTTCTCCACCACGAGCATCCCGGATCCGCGATGCGGGAGCACCTTGGCGGCGAACGCGAGAGCCCGGTCGCGGACGTCCTCGTTCACGTTGAGCAGCAGCCGGAAGATCGTCACCAGCGCCGGGAAACCGGCCGCCACCGGGTTCGGAACCGGCCCGTCCATCGGGATCTGGTGCCAGAACGCCCGGGATCCGACCTCGGCCGCCTTGGCCATCATCTCCGCCGACGTGTCGTACCCGTGCGCCTCGCGGACCAGCCCCTGCAGGGCCCGGATCGCCCGCCCGGTGCCGCACGCGAAGTCGTGCTGCACCGGTGGATGCTCGGGGAACTCGCGCCGCACGAGAGCACGCAAATACTCCCGCTGCCGATCGTTGATCTGCGACGCGTAACTGTCCGGGGCGTACGTCACGTTCTCGTACTTCTCGACCGCCTCGGTGTCCTGGAACACCTGGGTGTAATCGCTGGTCAATTCGTCCTCCTCATGGGGATGAAGGCGCGGAGCATCAGCCGTCCGCGCAGCAGCCAGGCGCCCGCGACGAAGGCCGGCACGGCCACCACGACGGCGCTGGGCGCGAAGATCAGGGGTCCGAAGCAGCACACCGACAGCAGTGCGGCGGCCCGGGTGCCCGGGCCGAACGGATGCAGCCCGGTGCCGCGGTACACCTGGGCCAGGGGCAGCAGATTGTTGACGACCATCGCGCAGGCCAGCCCGGCGGCCGCGCCGAGCGCGCCCCAGCGGGGCACCAGCAGCACGTCCAGGCCGATCATCACGGTCAGCGCGATCAGTACGTTGCCGAGGTTCGCCGACGTGCGGCCGGCCATCGCCAGCACCATGTCGACCATCCCGCAGCCGGTCGCCACCAGCATCGCCCCGGCCAGCACCACCACGACGGGTACGCCGCTCACGTACCCGTCGCCGAACAGCCGCAGGTAGTAGGGCGCGCCGGCGATGACCAGCAGATTGATCGGCCAGGTGACCAGCACCAGCCAGCCGGTCGCGGTCTGGTAGAGCTGCTTCGCGGTGACCTGGTCGCCGGTGCTCAGCGCCTCGGCGAGCCGCGGCTGCACCGACTGGGACAGTCCCTGGTTGGCGAACTGGATCAGCACGACGAACCGGCCGGCCACCGCGTACACCGCGGCCGGCGCCAGTCCGCCCAGCGCGGCCACCAGCAGCACGTCGATCCGCTGGAGGGCGAGCTGGGCCACCGCCGCGACCGCGCGCGGCCCGGTGAAGACCCAGAAGTCGCGGCGCAGTTGCCGGCGTTCACTCGCAGGACCGGGGCGCTGTTCCACGAGCCCGGACAGGTAGGCGCGGCGGGCGGCGTACCCGGCCAGAAGCGCGACCGGCAGGTAGGGCGCGGCCCAGGCCAGCGCAAAGACCGGCAGCGACGCGGCCAGCCAGAGGGTCGCTACGCCGGCCGCGCTGACCGCAAGCAGTTGCAGACCACTGCGGAGTACGCGGTCCAGCAGCACAGTCGGCCGCATGATCCGATAGCCACGGGTGACGGTGAGCAGCACATCGGTCAGCGCCTGCAACGGGATGAAGACGGCGAGCACGCGCAGCCCGGCGGCGTGATCGGCGACCACGTGCGCCGACTCACCAGCGGTCAGACGGGCGATCGCCGGCGCACCCGCCCACATCGCCGCGGCCAGCACCACCGACAGCACGACCACCGGGGGAATGCCGGTGCGCAGGCAGGCGCCGAGCAGATGGCTGCGCCCGGTGGCCCGCAGCCGGGCCGGCCAGTAGACCAGTCCGGTGTTCGTGCCGAGTTTGGCCAGGCCGCCGGCGAGCACGAAGGCGGCGGTAGCGGCGAAGAACGCGCCGGCCAGCTCGGGGCCGAGGGTTCGGGCGACGATCCAGGTTACCACCACCCCGGTGCCGCCGGCCAGGGCCGACCCGGCGATGTTGGCCAGCCCGCCGCGGGCCGCGCCGCGAGCTGCCCGATCAGGAAGGGTTGCCGTCACCCGCGGCGCCAGACCGGGGTGTGCCCGAGCCAGCCGCCGAGCGCCTCGTCGTGCGACTGGTAGTAGGCGCTCAGCTCGCGGCGCAGGCCGGGATCCATGTCGCTCTGCCGGGGCCGGGCGTTGTGCCGCTCGAACGGCGGCCGCTCCAGGTCGGCGGGGAGCCCGAGGAACGCGCAGACCTCGTCGTACACCGGTTCCGGGTCGGTGAAGAAGCGCTCGCTCTCCACCACGTGGATCCGTTCCCGGCCGACGTGCTGGGCCATCACGCTCAGGTAGCGCGCGTACTCGCCGCGGGCCCGGTAGGCGTGGTGCTGGTGGGCGAAGCTGTAGAAGGCCGGGTCCTCGGCGAGCCGTTCCTCCTGACGGTGCAGGCGGGCCGGTTCCAGTGCGAGCGCGGCGCCGAAGTCGCGTTCGGCCTCGAAGGCGCGGGCCACCTCGTGGTGATGCTGCGAGTAGGCGCGTTCCACCGGGTCGCGGACCAGGACCACGAGCTTGGCGTACGGCAGATCACGGGCGATCCGGGCGGCTGCCTGCGGGTGGTACATGTAGTACGGGCTCGACTCGAAGGTCTGCGCCGGCATCCCGTACCGTTCCGCGATCTTCTCCGCCGTCCGGACCAGCGGAAAGTGCGCGCGGTACCAATCCAGCCCCCGGTGGTACGAGGTGTCGAAGTAGTGCACGCCCTTGTGCAGCACCGCCTTGAGCACCATCGGATGCGCGGCCATCGCCCGATACAGCGAGGTCGTCCCGCATCGCTGACCGCCGCAGATCAGGAACGACGGCAGCATCCGGCTCTCCGCCGTGAGCCGCCCGTACGAGCGGGAGCCCAGGTGCACCACCCGCTTCACCGGAGCGGGCAGTTTGCGGATGTCCATGGTCACTAGAGCTCCTCTACACGGCGGATGAGCACGGGCAGCAGCCACGTGCCGAGCACGCCGAGCCGGGCGCCCGCCTCCGCCTGCCGGTCGGTGAGATATCGGACGGCCAGGTCGACCAGGTAGAGCAGCGCGGTGATCTCCCGGGCCACCGGCGCCACCCCGAACGGCGCCAGCAGCTCGTCGGCCCGCTGTACGGTCGCCTCCACCGCGGCCCGCGCGTCCCCGGTGGACTGGATGCGCTTCTGCAGCTCGTGGTGCACCGCGTCGAAGCCGAGCGGCACCCCGGTGGCGAACCGTTCCCAGTCCCAGACCAGAAGCGCGTCGGTGAGGTTGGCCATGTTCCACGGGGCCCAGTCACCGTGCCACGCCCCGTACCGCAGGGCGGTCTCGCCGCTGTGCGCGGCCAGCACGTCGACAGCGGCGGCCAGGCCGGCGCCCTCCGCCCGGTCCGCCACCGCGGCCAGCCGCCCGCGCAGCTCGTGCCAGTACGCGCTGCTGGTCAACGGCCCGGTGGTGTACCCGCAGCACCCGGCGATGTCGAGCATCGCCGCGGTCAGCCGGCGCTGGGTCAGCGGCGCCCGGGGCAGCCATACCGGCAGCGCCGACTGGATCAGCACCTGCATGTCGCGCCACTGCCCGGCGTGCAGCACCCGGGGCACGGTCAGTTTGGTGAGCTGGCTGGTGCCGAGCGCGGTCAGCGCCGCGGTCTCCGCTTTGACCAGGCGCTGCGTGAGCGGCCCGGTGCCCAGCTTGCCGAACGCGAACGTCTCGCCGTCGGTGCCGAGCAGCTGCAGCACCGGCTTGCGGTTGGCCCGGGCCGGACCGATGTGGATGCTCACGGCCAGGTCGCGGCGCAGCGCCTCGCTCAGGTAGCCGTCGATGCCGGCCGACACCGGTCCGGTCACCCGGATCCGGTCGCGGAACAGCAGCCCGCTGGTCCGGGTGTGCACGGCGGCCACCACGGCGTCCCGCTTGAGTTTCGCGAGGCGGGACTGCGGCTCGGCGTACCGGCGGACCGCGGCGGCGGCGACGGCCGGTGAGATGGACGGGACCAGCAGTTTCGGCCGGCGGGCGTTGGGGACCACCAGGTAGTCGGCGATCAGCGGGCCCGGTCCGCCGTCGGTGTCGCACGGCGGTGGGTAGAGCAGGCCCAGCACTTCGTTCAGGTACTGGGTCCGCAGGGCCGCGTCGTCGACGGTGAGTTCCGCCGGAGCAGTCTTCACTGGGCTCACGTGTTGTTCCCCTCGATCCAGTTGCGCCAGAGCAGCGCGTATGCCAGAACCATGAAGGCCAGAGGGGTGACCAGGGAGTTGTACCAGAGCATCGCCGAGAACGAGCTGACCAGCGCGGCGCCCGCGGCCAGGCCGGTGGGGCTCCGGTCGCGGCGGAAACGCCACAGGCCGTACCCGAAGAAGCCCAGATAGCCCACGGTGCCCACCGCGCCGTGCGCGTAGAGCAGCTGCCACAGCTGACCGTTGCCGCCGACGGTGAAATTGCCGCAGCGCTCGCACCCGGCGCTCTCGCCGACGGTGATCGAGTTGCGCCCGCCGAGGGTGTTGCGGGTGCCGCCGTAGCCGATCACCGGTGAGCCGGTGAAACCGTCCAGGGCCTTGTCGATCAGGAACGAGCGGACGCCGTTGGACTTGCCGTTGTCCAGCCGGGCCTGCACGGTGTCGCCGAGCGGGGTGGCGACCAGCGCGACCGCCAGCGCACCGGTCGCGACCAGCAGCGCCCCGATGATCCAGAGCTGGCCGGCGAGCACGTAGCGGGCGGCGACGTAGAGGATGACCACGCCGATGCCGATCCACAGGCCCCGGTTGAGCGAGGCGATCGCCGGCACCACCGAGACGCCCAGGCAGAGAATCGCCAGCGCCTTCTTACCGGCGCTGTGACTGGCCCAGGCGGCCACCACCAGGAAGCCGACCAGCAGGCAGAAGTTGTTGCCCCAGGTGTTGGTGTAACCCCAGGGTGCGGCCGGGCGCGGCTTCTCCCCACCGACCAGGTCCATGATCTGCGCCGCGTACGGATGCACCAGCGACCGGACGAATCCCTTGTTGCGCACCCCGGAGGGCAGCAGCCACTCGACCGGCGAGGTGAACTCGAAGTTCCCGGCCACCATGCCGAGCAGCCCGCCCAGCACGGTCACCACGAACATCCCGGCGAGCAGCCGCACCAGGCGGCGACGGGACAGCTCGGCCTCGGTCAGGTTGCCGGCGTAGAGCAGCAGAACGGTCAGTGACGCGTACATCGAAAGCTTGTAGACGACGGCGACCAGGCGGTCGCTTGCCCGCTCGACCACCGTCCCGGCCGGGTCCGCGCCCAGCGCGGCGATGCTCACCACCACCGCCAGCAGGAAGATCGCCCACCAGGCGAAGCCGGGCGGCAGGCGCAGCCTGCGGCCCGCCGCCCGGCGCCGGATCAGCAGGAACAGCATCGGCGCGGCCATCAGCGGGAAGATCAGTACGCCCAGACCGAGCGCCCACCAGAGCGGATAGAGCAGCAGGATCCCGGCCACCGGCCAGGCCGGCAGCGAGCGGTTCTTGACGGTGCGGTGGGCCGGACCGGCGATGACGGGCGCCGGGGCGACCGCGGTCACTTGTCGTCGCCGTCCGCGGCGCCGGCGTTGGAGAGGTCGATGACCGCGGTGGCGTCGGCGCTGTCCTGCTCGGCCGAGCGCGGCCGGGCGAACGACAGCTGCTGGGTCGGGCCCTCCACCGCGCCGTCGGATTCCGGCATGGGCGGCGGCAGCGTCACGGCCGGTGTGGACAGCTGGCTGGGCTGCATCGCGCTGAGCCGCGGCATCACCACGGCGCCGAGCATCCGGGTGCCGACCCGCTGGAGCTGCTCGGCGGCGTCGATGAGAGCGGGACGGCGGGAGCGGCGCAGCTCGACCGCCAGGATCGCCGCGTCGGCCAGGCTGGCCAGGCTCTGCGCGTCCGCGCTGCTGCTGGTCGACGGCGCCTCGATGACCACGTACTGGCTCTGCCGCCGCAACGTCTCCAGGGTGTCCTTGAGCCGCTGCGACTGCATCAGCCCGGCCGCGGTGGCCGCGCCGCCGGTGGTGATCACCCGCAGCGACGGGATGCGCGGCGTGCGCTGCAGCGCACGGCCCAGAGCGACCCGCCCGGCCAGCAGATCGGAGAGGCCCGGCACGGCCGAGACCCCGAGCATCCGCGCCAGCGGCGCGGCATCCACCACACTGTCCGGCAGGTGGGCGCCGATCAGGACGACATCACTTCCGGTACGCGCGAGCGCCGCCGCCAGATTCGCGGCGACCAGCGTGCTGGCCGGGCCACGGCTGGTACCGGTCACCACGATGATCTGCTCGCCGCCCTCAAGGCTGGCCAGCACCTCGTTGCGCAGCCGGTTGAAGACCCGGCCACCCGGACCGTACGGCTGCAGCACGTCGTCGAAGTGCGGGGTGCTGCGCTCGTCCAGCGCCGCGAGCACCGCGACCCGGCCGCGGTCCCGTACGTCGGTCGCGGTGACCAGCCGCCGGTCGAACCGTTCCCGCAGGTAGGCCAGGCCCAGTCCGAGCAGCAGGCCGATCATGCCACCGGTACCGACGTTGAGCAGCGTGTTCGGGCTGGTCGGGTCCTCCGGCACGCGGGAGTCGCTGATGATGCTGCCGCCGCCGACCATCGTGGTGGTCAGCTCGTTGAGCCGGCCGGTCAGCGAGTTGAGCTGGTTCTGCGAGTTGTTCCGCAGGCTCTGCAGGTTGCTCTCGGTGGGGCTGCCCGGGCGGGCCGCGGCCAGCTTCGCGTTGATCCCGGTGAGCGTGCCGGTCAGCTGCCGCACCTTCAGGTTCAGCGACTGGATCTGCTTGTCCAGCTGGGCGCGGGCGGTCTCCTCGCGGTTGCGCAGGTACGCCTCCGCGAACGCGTGCGACCCGGACTGCGCCCCCTGCGGCGTCTCCGACTTGAAGGTGATCACGAGGACCGTGGTGTTCGCCGGCACCTGCACCGACACCGACTTGGCCAGCTCGATCGGCGACACGTCGGCCCGCATCAGCGCGGCCGCCTTCGCCGCGACCGCGCCGGAGCCGACCAGCTGGGCCTCGGTGTCCAGGTTCACCGCGCCCTTGGTCCGGCCGCCCTGCGCGTTGGTGTCCTGATCGACGGATTGGACCAGGACCGAGGCGGAGGACTCGTAGACCTTCGGCATGGTCTGCGCGAGGACCGCGCCCGCGCCCAGACCCGCGCCGGTGACCGCCAGGGCGAGCCACCAGTGCCGGCGGAGCGCGCCCAGGTAGTGCGAGAGGTCGGCAGACGCAGGACGGGACGCTTCCATCGGTTTTCGGCGGCCTTCCAGGAGGAGTGTGGGTTGCCAGCTTTGGGCGTTTCGCCCCTGTGGGGTAACGCCACACTCCCGCCGATAGTGATGGGGCTACGTCAGTTTGGGCTCCACCCAGCCGCTTTCGACGAGGTAGCCGAGCACCACCTCGACCGCCTCGGGGACGGTCATCGTGGTGGTGTCCACGGTCAGCTCCGCGTTCGGCGGGATCTCGTACGGGTCGTCGATGCCGGTCATCCCGCGCAGCTGGCCGGCGCGCGCCCGGGCGTACAGGCCCTTGCGGTCGCGGGCCTCGCAGACCTCCAGCGGGGTCGCCACGTGCACCAGGATGAACCCGGCGCCGGCCTCCATCGCCATCTGCCGGGCCGCCGCGCGGGCCGCCTCGTAGGGTGCGATCGGGCAGGCCACCGCCATGCCGCCGTGCCGGCCCACCTCGGCGGCGACCCAGCCGATCCGGCGTACGTTGCGGTCCCGGTCGGCCTTGCTGAAGCCGAGACCGGCGGTGAGCTCGCGGCGTACCACGTCGCCGTCGAGCAGGGTGATGGTCCGCTCGCCGTTCTCCCGCATGGCGTCGGCGAGGTTGCGGGCGATCGTGGACTTGCCGGAGCCGGACAGGCCGGTGAAGAAGACGACCAGGCCGCGGTGCCGGCGCGGCGGCCGGACCCGGGACAGCTCCTTGGCGACGGCCGGCGGGGTGTGCCACTCGGGCAGCGGGAAACCGCGGTCCAGCAGGTCGTCGATCTCGGCCGGGCTCATCGCCAGCCGGCGGTTGCGCGGCGGGATGTCGTCGCGCCAGCGCCACTGCCCGTCCCGGTTGTCGTAGGCGAGCTCGCGCGGCACCAGGACCCGCAGGCCGGCGCCGGAGAGAGCCTCACCGGTGGACAGCACGTGGGTGACGCCGTAGGCCTGGGCCACCCGGGCACGCAGCAGCGCGTCGCGCATCTCGTCGCGGCGGGTCATCAGGGGCACGGCCACGATGGTGGCCGGCGGCATCCGGTCGCGGGCGGCGAAGATCGAGCGGACCAGCGACTCCGGCGGCAGGCCGTCCGGTCCCGGTCCGCTGACCGGGATCAAGATCAAGAGATGCGCAGCGAGGGTACGCGCAGCGTGCGCGATCTGCGCCAGTTGTGGCCGGTGCAGTGGCCGGTCGGCGATGACGCCGAGCACCCGGCCCGGTGGCAGCAGGGCTTTCACCTCGGCCGGCGTACGCCGCAGACGCTGGAACGGCCCGTGGCCCCCGTCGCCCATCCGGCGGACCGGGCCGCCGATGCCGTACCTCTGCTCCCCGGTCTGCCAGGCGTCGGTGACCTCGATGGCCGCGACCGGCGCGCCTTCCAGGTCGGTGAGGACGACCGTGCGGCGCCGCGGGTCGGCGAGGTCCAGCTTGGCCGCGATCTCCGCGGGGATCTCACAGGTGACCGGAACCGGCCAGGGGGTGCCGTCGGCGAGCCGTCCGCGGCGGGCCAGCGACGCCAGGTCGTTGCGCCCGAGGAAGCCGGTGAGCGGCGCGTATGCGCCGGACAGCAGCAGTTCGAGGTCTGCCAGCTCGTAGGGGCGGGGCGTGAAGGACGGGGCGTCCCGCAGAACGTCGTCGGGTAGTACCGAACCATTCACTTCGAAATCCCCCTGCAGACGATTTGGGGGACAGTTTCGCAGCCCCGATCGCGGCGGTCGAGCCGGGTCAGGGCTCCGGCGCTGATCTTCCGTCCACCCGGATAAAACCCGCTTATGACTTAATTGTGTTTAAAAGCCCAGCTTCCTGGACAAGTCGCAATGATCCTTTAATACTGGGCGATCGTGAGACAGACCCGTTCTCGGTTTCTTCATATCGCGGCGCTGACCACGGCCTTCGCCATGTCGGTGACGGCCACCCTCGCCTGGGCGTGGACCGGCGGTGTCGACCAGATCGGACTGCCGTACGCGTCGTCCGGTGACCCGACCGTGACGGCGCCGATGGCCGACGTGCCGGCGCAGCCCTCCCGCGGTGAGCCGGGAACCTCACCGCTGCGGCACAGCGCGCTGCCCGACCCCGGCGTGCGGATCCTGGCGCCGACGCCGGCCCTGTCCACGTCGGCATCCACGTCGGCTTCCGCGCCGGCGGTCGTGCTGCCGCGGTACACCGGGCTGCCGGATCCGGTACTGCCCACGTATCGGTCGCCGGTGGCCCGCGGGCTGGCCGGTCCGCTGCTCGGCGGTGTCCCGGCCCGGTTCGCCGAGCCGCAGCAGCAGCCACAGCCGCACCGGCGAAAGAAGTGCCGCACCGGCGCCAAGCTGGTGCCGACCTGCGGCGTGCTCTGGGGCGTGGCGCCCGGCGCGCACACCGAGGAGAAGAGCACCCGGGCGCTGGCCGAGTTCGAGCGCAAGACGGGGCGGCACCAGGCGATCTTCCACGCGTACCACAGCGGGACGCGGCAGCTCTTCCCGACGCCGCAGGAGATCGCGATCTCCCGGGAACCCGGCCGCAAACGGGTCCTGCTGCTCAACTGGAAGCCGGAGAGTGCCACCTGGGCCGCGATCGCCAAGGGTGACCGGCGCACCGACGAGTTCCTCGACCGGCTCGCGGTCCACCTCAAGAAGAACTACCGGGAGAAGTTCTTCTTCGCGATCCACCACGAGGCCGAGGACCAGGTCCGGGAGCGGGCCGGCTCGGGGTACACGGCACGTGACTACGCGAAGATGTTCCGGCACGTGGTCAAGCGGCTGCGGGCCAAGGGCGCGAACAACGTGGTGACCGTTCTGGTGCACATGGCGTACGTGCCGCACACCACGAAGAGCTGGTTCCGCCACATGTACCCGGGCGACGACGTGGTCGACTGGATCGGGTTCGACACGTACTCGTACAGCGACCCCGGTTACGGCCACGGCGACTTCGCCGAGCTGCTGAACCGCCGCTCGGCGAGCAAGCCCGGCTGGCCCGGCTTCTACAACTGGGTCCGCCGGGCACATCCGGGCAAGCCGTTGATGATCGCCGAGTGGGGTGTCTGGTTCTCCAAGCGGAACCCCAGCCATATGGCCGAGTTCTACCGCGAGGTCGGCAAGCAGATCAAACACTTCCCGGGCATCAAGGCGATGGTGCACTTCGAGACACCCGGCAACCACAAGGGCCAGGACTCGTCGGTCGACAGCACCCCGGCCGCGCTGCGCGAATACCGCAGGCTCGGCAAGCTGCCGGTCTTCCAGGTGGCGGTGAGCTGAGTTTCCTGAGAGGCGGCTGAGAAACCCTGAGTACGCCTCAGGGGACTTCCGGATCCACGGCGGTGCGCGGGCTTTCTAGGCTGAACCCGTGACCATCATCGCTACGGAGGCGCTGACCAAGACGTACGGCGGCGGGGTGACCGCCCTCGCCGACCTGACCGTTGCTGTCGACGAGGGCGTCATCGGCCTCGTCGGCGCCAACGGCGCCGGTAAGAGCACCTTCATCAAAATCATGCTCGGACTGGTGCCGCCCAGCAGCGGCTCCGTCCGTGTCTTCAACCTCGACCCCGTCACGCAGACCGACCAGGTTCGCGCCCGCGTCGGCTACATGCCGGAGAACGACTGCCTGCCACCGGACGTCTCGGCCGCCGAGTTCGTCACCCACCTGGGCCGGATGAGCGGGCTCCCACGGACCGCCGCCCGCGAACGCGCCTCGGAGGCGCTGCGGCACGTCGGCCTCTACGAGGAGCGCTACCGGCAGATCGGCGGCTACTCGACCGGCATGAAACAGCGGGTCAAGCTCGCTCAGGCGCTGGTCCACGACCCCGACCTGCTGCTGCTCGACGAGCCGACGAACGGCCTCGACCCGGCCGGCCGGGACGCCATGCTCGCCCTGATCCACCGGATCGGCACCGAGTTCGGCATCTCGGTGGTGGTCTGCTCGCACCTGCTCGGCGAGGTCGAGCGGATCTGCGACTCCCTCATCGCCATCGAGGGCGGCCGGCTGCTGCGCGCCGACCGCATCTCCAGCATGACCGAGGCCTCCGATGTGCTTGCGGTCGAGGTCAGCGACGGTACGGACGAACTCGCCGCCGCCCTCGCCGAGATGGGAATGGCGGTCTCCCGCGAGGGCCGGCTGCTCCTCGTCCCGATGGAGTCGGAGACGGCGTACGACCGGATCCTGCACGCGGTCACCGACCTCGACCTGTCCCTGCACCGCCTGGACCAGCGCCGGCACCGGGTCGCCGAGCTCTTCACCGCGAAGGAGGCCGCCGATGTCTGAGGCAGGCGTCATCCATGACATCGGATACCAGCGGTACGAGGGGCAGCGGCTCGGCCGTCGTGCCGGGTTGACCGCGCTCTACGTACACGGTCTGCGGGCCTCGTTCGGTTTCGGCCGCTCGGCCAAGGCCAAGATCTTCCCCTGGCTGGTGGCCGGCATCATGCTGCTGGTCGCGGTGATCCTGGCCGCGGTCCGCTCGCAGCTCGGCGAGGTGATCTTCACCTACGTCCAGTTCGACGACCAGATGTCCTGGCTGATCATCTTCTTCGTCGCGATCCTCGCGCCTCAGCTGATGTCCCGTGACATCCGGTCCGGCACCCTCCCGCTGTACTTCAGCCGTCCGCTGCGCGCGGCCGACTACGTGCTGGCGAAGTTCGCCGCCATGGTCACCGCGGTGTGGCTGCTCCTCGGCATCCCGCAGCTGATCATGTTCCTGGGCGCGGCGTTCACCACGAAGGACGGCGCGAGCGGGGTGTGGAACGAGTTCCTCGACCTGGTTCCCGGCTGGGGCTACAGCCTGCTCTGGGCGGTCCTGTTCAGCAGCATCGGCCTGCTGATCGCGTCGCTGACCGGCAAGCAGGCCTTCGCGGCCGGTGGCATCGTCGGTGTCTTCCTGGTGACCACCCCGGTGGTCGGCGTGCTGAGCATCATCGGCTCCACCACCGCGAACAACCTGGCCGGCCTGGCCAGTCCGATGACCCTGATCGCCGGAATCGGCGCCTGGCTGACACCGGGCACCAGCGAGATGGAGTTCCCCATCGGCCGCTTCGGCCCGGTCTACGCGATCGAGGCGTTCTGCCTGATCGCCGCCTGCCTCCTGCTGCTGCTCGCCCGCTACCGGAAGGTGGCCTCGCTGTGACGACCGAGACCTTCGCCGCCGAGACCGGCGCGGCCACCGCCGTGATCGACCTGCAGAACGTGACCCGCTGGTACGGCAACGTCGTAGCGGTCAACGACATCACCATGTCGCTGGGCGCCGGCGTCACCGGCCTGCTCGGCCCGAACGGCGCCGGCAAGACCACGGTGCTGCACATGATGGCCGGATTCCTGGCCCCGTCGCGGGGCACGCTGACCATCGACGGCAAGCCGACCTGGCGCAACCCGGCCGTCTACCGCGACCTCGGCCTGGTCACCGAGCGCGAGGCGGTGCACGGCTTCCTCACCGCCGAACAGTTCGTGCTGGCCTGCGCCAAGATGCAGAAACTGCCGGACCCGGCCGGCGCCGCCCGCCGCGCCCTGGAACTGGTCGAGATGACCGATGCGGCACACCGCCGGATCGAGACCTTCTCGAAGGGCATGCGGCAGCGCACCCGGGTCGCCGCCGCGCTGGTGCACGAGCCGCGGGTGCTGCTGCTCGACGAGCCGTTCAACGGCATGGACCCGCGCCAGCGGATGCACATGATGGAGCTGCTGCACTCGCTCGGCGACCGCGGCCACACCATCCTGTTCAGCTCGCACATCCTGGAAGAGGTCGAGCAGGTCGCCGGCCTGGTCCAGGTGATCGTGGCGGGCCGGCTCGCGGCCTCCGGCGACTACCGCAAGATCCGGCGGCTGATGACCAACCGGCCGCACGTCTTCGCGGTCCGCAGCTCCGACGACCGGCGGCTCGCGGTCGCGCTGATCGCCGAGAAATCGGTGAGCGGCATCGAGATCGAGGCCGGTGGCCTCACCGTCCGAGCGTCCGACTACGGCAGCTTCACCCGTGCGCTGCCGCGGATCGCCCTGGACCAGGGCATCCGGCTGCAGAAGCTGGTGCCGTCCGACGAATCCCTGGAGAGCGTCTTCTCCTACCTGCTGGAGGCCTGATGTCTACCGTCGCCCTGATCACGGCGCGTGGCCTCCTGGGCCGCCGCCGGGCACTGCTGCTCCTGCCGCTGCCCCTGCTGCTCATCGGCCTGGCGCTGACTGTCCGGGCGTACGATGTGTCGCCCGACCAATGGGGCCAGGCCGTCATCGTCGGCCTCGGCTTCGCCGTGATGCTCCCGGTGATCGCGCTGATCGTCGGCACCGGCGTGCTCGGCTCCGAGGTCGACGACGGGACGCTGGTCCACATCCTGACCAAGCCGCTCCCGCGCCGCGACATCATCCTGGCCAAGTTCGGCGTCGCCGTCGTGGTCACCGCCCTCACCACGGCGCTGCCGCTCTTCGTGGTCGGACTGCTGGCCGGCTCCGCCGAGCTCGGCACCGCCCTGGCCGTGGCCGCGGTGGCCGGCTCGATCGCGTACTCCGCCCTGTTCGTCCTGCTCAGCCTGCTGACCCGGCGGCCGGTCCTGCTCGGCCTGGTCTACATCCTGGTCTGGGAGGGCCTGCTGGGTAACTTCCTGAGCGGCACCCGGGTCCTCTCCATCCAGCAGTACGTGATCACGATCGCCGACAAGATCTCGCCGACCGCCATCCTGACGTCCCAGGTGGGCCTCACCACGGCGATCGTGATGAGCGCGGTCTTCGCGGTGGTCTGCACCGCGGTCGCCATCAACCGGCTGGGCAGCTTCAGCCTCGCCGGCGAAACCAGCTGACACTGCCGCAATCCGCTTCCGGCCCGCCGCCCGCACCTCGGGGCAGGCGGGCCGGCTGCTCTGTCCCACCAGCCGCCGCTCAGGCATGTCCCGGGTGCCGCGTTGCGTGGCTGGTGGGCGGCTGGTGTTGGTGGGCCGCCGCTCGGGCGTGTCTCGGGTGCCGTGTTGCGTGGCTGGTGGGCGGCTGGTGTTTGTGGGCCGCCGCTCGGGCGGGTCTCGGGTGCCGCGTTGTGTGGCTGGTGGGCGGCTGGTGTTTGTGGGCCGCCGGTCAGGCATGTTTCGGGGCGGTGGAGGCGTGGCTGGTGGGCGGCTGGTGGTGGTGGGCCGCCGGTCAGGCATGTCTCGGGGCGGTGGAGGCGTGGCTGGTGGGCGGCTGGTGGTGGTGGGCCGCCGGTCAGGCATGTCTCGGGGCGGTGGAGGCGTGGCTGGTGGGCGGCTCGTGGTGGTGGGCCGCCGCTCAGGCATGTATCAGGGCGTGGGTCGGCTGGGCCCGGTGGGCAGGCATGCGTGCTGGGCGGGAGCCGCCGGCGTGCTGGGCGGGAGCCGCTGGAAAGGGCGACCGCCCCGGTGCGGAGGCGCGCCGGGGCGGTCGGTGAAGCAGGGGCGGTCGGTGAAGCGGGGGTGGTCAGCCGGTGTTGCGCATGCCGGCGGCGATGCCGTTGACCGTGGTGAGTAGCGCGCGCTCCAGCGCCGTCGAGTCGGACGGGCCGCGGCGGGCGCCCGGGGCCGTGGGCATCTGGCGGCCGCCTTCGCCCAGGTCGCGGTACTGGCGGAGCAGGGCCACCTGCAGGTGGTGCAGCGGCTCCAGGTAGGTGTCGCGGACACTGAGCGTGCGCGACAGCTCCGGCTGGGAGTCGAGCAGCTCGCTGCCGCCGGTGATCGCGAGGACCTCCTGGACGGTCAGCGCGTACTCCTGCTCGATCTTGGTGAAGATCGGCCGCAGCTCCTCCGGGACCAGGGTCTCCACGTAGCGGCGGGCGATCGACAGGTCGGTCTTGGCCAGCATCATCTCGACGTTCGAGAGGAAGGTGCGGAAGAACTGCCAGTTGCCGTGCATCTCGTCGAGGACGTCGCTGAGGCCGGCGGCGCGGGCCGCGGCCAGGCCGGTGCCGACGCCGAACCAGCCGGGCACGATCTGCCGGGTCTGGGTCCAGCCGAACACCCACGGGATGGCCCGCAGACCGCTCAGGCCGGCGTCGGCGTTGGGGCGTTTCGCCGGGCGGGAGCCGATGTTCAGGGCGCCCAACAGCTCGGTGGGGGTGGCGGCCCAGAAGTAGGCGGCCAGGTCCGGGTCCTCGACCAGCGACCGGTACTGCGCGAACGCCGCGTCCGAGGCGGTGTCCATGGTGGAGTCCCAGACCTTGAGGCGTACCGGGTCCACCTGGATCTGGGTGTGCAGCAGGGTGGCCTGCAGGACCGCGGCGACGGTCAGCTCCAGGTTCTCCCGGGCAAGGGCGGGCACCGTGTACTTGTCGGAGATGACCTCGCCCTGCTCGGTCACCTTGATGGCGCCGTCCAGCGTCCCGTACGGCTGGGCCAGGATCGCCTCGTGCGTCGGACCGCCACCACGGCCGACCGTGCCGCCCCGGCCGTGGAAAAGGCGCAGCCGGACCCCGTGCCGGGCCGCCACGTCACGCAGCGACCGCTGCGCCTTGTGGATGCGCCACTGGCTGGTGGTGATCCCGGCCTCCTTGTTGGAGTCCGAGTAGCCGAGCATGACCTCCTGCACGTCCCCGCGGGCCCGCACGATCTCGCGGTAGGCCGGCAGCGACAGCATCTCGTCCAGCAGGTCGCCACCGGCGTCGAGCTCGGCCGGCGTCTCCAGCAGCGGCACGATGTTGACCCGCGCGCGGCCGGTGTGGATGTCGACGAGGCCGGCCTCGCGGGCCAGTACGGCCGCCGCGAGCACATCGTCCACCCCGAGGGTCATCGAGATGATGTAGGTCTCGATGACGTCCTGCCCGAAGGCGTCCTGCGCCTCGCGGATCGTGTTGAACACGTCGAACGTCTTGCGGGCCGAGTCGGTGAGCGGGGTGTCGGCGCTGGAGAGCGGCCGCCGGCCGGTGAGCTCGGAGGCGAGCAGCTTGGTCCGGTCCGACCGGTCCAGGGTGGCGTAGTCGTCGACCTCGCCGACCTGGGTGTACATCTGCTGGAGCACCTCGTGGTGCTTCTCGGCGTGCTCGCGCACGTCGAGGGTGGCCAGCTGCAGGCCGAACGCCGACGCCTGGCGGATCGCGGTGGCGACCACACCGACCGCGGGCAGCTGGCCGGAGTTGCGGGCCAGCGAGGCGCGCATCAGCTCGAGGTCGGAGATCAGCTCGTCGCTGCCCAGGTAGTCGCGGCCGGGCACGTGCGCGATGCCGTTGCGCAGGCGGGCGCGGGTGTTGGCCAGCTTCGCCTTGATCGCCCGGACCTTCAGACGGTACGGCTCCTCGGCGTTGACCCGGCGGAACCGGTCCGCGATCTCGGGCAGGTTGTCGAGGTCCTGCGCCAGGCTGGCGGACAGGTCCAGCGAGACGCCGCGCAGCCGGCGCGAGACGGACAGCTCGTCGATCAGCTTGTCCATGGCCTTCTCGGTGGCCTGGATGCCGTGCTCGTGCTGGATCAGCAGGACGTCACGGGTGACCGTCGGGGTGACGAACGGGTTGCCGTCCCGGTCGCCGCCGATCCACGAGCCGAAGGTGAGCGGCCGGGACGTCGGTGCGGTCTCCACCCCGAGCCGGCGCAGCGTCTCGGCCAGGTCGTCGAGGACCTGCGGGGCGGCCTCGGCGTACAGGTCCTTGAGGTAGTAGACGGCGTTGCGGGCCTCGTCGGTCGGGTCCGGCCGGTCCAGGCGCAGCTCGTCGGTCTGCCAGAGCAGGTCGATCAGCTCGGCGAAGCGCTTGGTGGAGGCGGTGGTGTCGGTCGCGCCGTACAGGGCTGCGGCGGCGGACTCGGCGTCGAGCGAGTCGGCGACCTGCCGCAGCTTCGACAGGATCGAGCGGCGGGCGGCCTCGGTGGGGTGTGCGGTGAAGACCGGGCGGACCGCGAGGCGGCGGGCGGCCGCGGCGATCTCGTCGGCCGGGATCTCCCGCTCGGCGATCCGGGTGGCCGCCTGGTCCAGCCAGCCGCCGTCCTTGGCGCGGCGCCGGCGCAGGTCCCGCGCGCGGTGCACCTGCTCGGTGATGTTGGCCAGGTGGAAGTAGGTGGAGAAGGCGCGGGCCAGCTTGGTGCCGGTGGTGATGTCCATGGCGGAGAGCCGGTCGGCGGCGGCCGGCGCGTCCTGCCGGACCAGTGCGCGGATCTCCTCGACCAGGTCCAGCAGCGGCCGGCCTTCCTGCCGGGCGAGGGTCTGGCCGAGCAGCGTGCCGATCCGCCGGATGTCGGCTCGTAACGCCGCGTCCGAACCCTCTCGGTCCAGGTGGGCAGGCTGGTCGGTCATCGGGGCGCTCCTTAGCTCGGATGGCTCCAGGACGGCGCTGTCCCGACTTCGCCGATGTTATCGGCGTACCCCGGTCAAGGGGTGAATTGAGTCAAGAGTCTCATGACCCGGCGAGACTGCGCGCATAGGCCGGGTACCACTGACCTGCGGGCGGAGCGCCCCGGCCGCAGGCGCCGTCGGACTCACCCGGGCGTTTCACCCAGAGGTACGCATCGACGAGCGGCCGGCCGGTCCGCAGCGTGGGTGGTACTCCGAGCCGTCGCCCGGGCGGGTTGCACCAGTGCCGGTCGCCGGGTCCGCGGCGGGCCGGACCGTTGCCGTTGCGACTGGTGTCGATCACGAAGTGCCGGCCGTCGAGCAGCTTCGAGAGCTGTCGCCCGTACCGTAAATTGTCTGCCGTCGTCTCGAAGTTGGCGACGTTGAGCGCGAAGCCGCGCGCCTTGATGGCGCCGGCCAGGCGCAGCGCCGGCGCCATCCGTGCCGCCGGGACCCAGGTGGGATTGCCGGCGTCGAGATAGACCGACACCCCGGGCTGGGCCTGCAGGGTGGTCACCGCCGCGGCGAGCAGCGCGTAGCGCTGCCTGGCGGCGCGCGCGGTGAGGCATCCGCCGCCCACCGCCTGCGCGACCGCGTCCGGTTCCAGGATGATCAGCGCGCGATGCCCGCGGATGGCCCGGGCCAGGGCCGAGACCCAGAGCCGGTACGCGTGAGCACTCGTCGCCCCACCCTTGGAATGGCTCCCGCAGTCCCGGTTCGGGATGAAGTAGAGCGCGAGCACCGGTAGCCGTTTGGCCGCGCTCGCCGCGGTCACCAGTCGCCGGGCCCGGGCCGGATATCCCGGCGCCGCGTCGGTGAACCAGGTGGCGGCGGGCCGATCGGAGATCCGCCGCAGGATCGCGGCCTCGGCCTTGCGCCCGGAGCGTTCGAGGGCCCGCACATACGCGGCGGCGGCGCCGTTCGGGTCGACATAGAGGCCGGGGTACGCGATGCCGGTGGTCTCCGGTGTCACGCGAACCGCCGGCGCCGGTTCGCGGTCGTGCAGGATGACGCCGCCGGCCGCCACCCCGAGGAGGGCGGCCAGCAGCACGGCCCGCCGGCTGCGGCGGGCCTTCAGGTGCCGGCCCATCAGCTAACGCACCCGGACCCACCGGGCCGTCGACGGTACGCCCTTGTCGTCCACGAGGAAGAGCATGTACCAACCGGACGGCACGAGTCCGGGCTTCTCCGGAACCGACACCTCGACACCGTCGGCGCCGGTCTCCAGTTCGACGGCCACGGACCGCTGATCGGTGTCGGTCACGTGGGTGACCGAGCTGGGCCGCAGCAGCCGGGCCGAGGCGATCCGGGCGGCGTCCGGGGTGGTGAACCGGGCGGTCGAGCCACGGTCGATCTCGGCCGGCCCGCCGGTGATCCGGGGTCGTTCGCCGTGGAACAGGTAGGGCGGGCTGAACACCTCGATCCGCTGCTCGAACGTGCCGGCGTTCTTCCCGGACTTGTCGTAGAGCGGGTCGCCGCCCAGGGTGATCACCCGGCCGTCGGGGAGCAGGATCGCCTCGGAGTGGTAATTGCGGCCGACGGTCGACTCGGCGGCGGTCGCGAAGTCGTTCTCGGCCGGCCGGTAGATCTGCGAGTTGAACAGATCGCTGCGGGGTTTGCCCTGGTACGGCCCGCCGCGGTAGCCCGACGACCCGCCGGTGGTGAAGAGCGTGTCGTCCGGCAGCACCACTGTGGACAGGTAGCGGGCCGGGCGGGGCAGGTCCGGGCCGGGCTTGTACTCCGGCTTCTTCGCGTCGAGGTCGATGATGTCGGTCCGTGCCGTGGAGACCGGCGACTCACCGATCTCCCCGCCGCCCAGGATCATCACCTTCTGCTCCTGCGCCGGCGGGAGGAGCACGGAGGAGCTGGTCTCGGTCATCCGCGGGTCCCGCAGCCCCGGAACGGTCTTGAATCTGTTGCGCCGCACGTCCCAGACGCCCGGCGTACGGCCCTCGGTGTCCGAGCCGTAGCCGGCGTTCGAACCGGAGTAGAAGACCTGCCCGTCGGCCATCATGTGCAGGCCGGGATAGGTGGGGAAGTATCGCTTGAGCTCCGGGGCGCGGACCCAGCGGCGCTCGCCCGGCAGGTACCGCTCGTTGCGCCCGGGCAGCACCCGGCCGAACTGGTCGAGGCCGGAGACGGCGAGGACCTCACCGTTGGTCAGCCCGATCAGGGTCGGGTACCACCGGTGGTCCCGCAGGCTTCCGGTCTTGACGTAACGCTCGGCGACCGGGTCGAACTCGTACGACGTCTTGTCCCCGCCGTACTCCTGCTTCTCCCTGGTGATCTTGTCGGCCACGCCGTACAGGTTCTTGGCGTCGTCCCCGGTCAACCCGTCGATCCGGTACTGGGCGCCCTCGCGGGCCACCGGGGCGTCGCCCTTGCGTTCGGCGTCCACCCAGACCTCGGCCTCGCCGGCGTGCACCATCGTGTGCGCGCCGTGGGTGACCTTCTTCGCCGCCGGCACGGTCACCTTGGTCCGGGTCAGGTAGACCTCGCCGGTGGCGGAGAGCAGCCGGGTGCCCTTCTCGAAGGTCCGGTCGCCGTGGTCCGGCGACTCGTTCTTGAGCTTCATGACGCCGGCGGCGTGCTCGACGTCCTTCTCCAGCACCTCGTACGACTTGGTGCCGCCGGCCACCAGCAGATTGCCGTTCGGCAGGAAGGTGTGCCCGGCGCAGAACACGTCGGTGGGTGTCTCCACCTCGGTGAACTTCTCGGTGGCCGGGTCGTACAGGACCGTACGGAAACTCTTCTCCTCGAAGGCGTCGCGGTTGTTGCCGCTGCCCGCGATGATCAGCACCTTGCCGGTGTGCAGCAGCGCCGCGTGGATCGCGTTGACCCGGTAGCCGCGCGGCACCGGCAGGCGGGCCCAGTGGCCGTACTTCTTCTTGTAGGACTCCCGGTTGATCTGGTACGTGTGCAGCGCCTCGGCGCCGACCGCGACCATCGGCCGGTTGGCGACCGCGACTCCGGCGAGCACCACCAGCGTGGCCAGACCGCTCACCAGGCGACGAGCGAGGGTGGGACGCGAGGGGGGCTTCATGCGGAGGGCTCCTTCCGGGTACGGGTCAGCCAGATCATGGCCGGGGTGAGGCAGATGACGAGGTTGAGCGCGGGCCAGGCGTACATGGCGGCGTCGACGTGGTCGATGAACGGCGCGACGGCCAGCATCGCGGCGTACAGGGCGGCCCAGCGCAGTCCGGGTGCGAACGTGGCGAGCCGGTCCGGGCTGGTCGAGTCGCCCTTCGGCGTGACGACGAACCCGGCCCTCCGGCGCAGCACCGCGCCGAGGAACGACGACACGTAGATCGGAGTGCACAAAGTGGACGCCAGCATCCCGGCGAGCCCGGAGGATCCGGAACCCTCGTGCGGACTGACGTTGTGCCGCCGGTTGAACAGGTAGAGCCCGATCTGGAACAGCGCGGCGTCCACATAGAGCATCAGCCAGACCGACTCCGGCACCTGTACGCCCTTCGCGCCCAGCAGCAGGAATCCGGCCGCGTTCGCCGCGCCGAGCAGCCAGGCCGCCGCGGTCAGCGGGTAGTACGACATCAGCAGCGAGTAGTGCAGCGCCCGGCCCACCCCGAGCCGCCACGCCAGCCGGGCGAAACGGCGGACCACCACCTCGTCGGTGCCCCGGGACCAGCGGTGCTGCTGGGTGAAGTAGTCGGTCCAGGAGGACGGGCCCTCACCGACGGCGAGCACGTCCGGGGTGTAGACGGAACGCCAGCGGCGGCCGGTCTCCGGGTTCTTCGTGGCGTGCATCCGCAGGCTGGTCGCCATGTCCTCGGTGATCGAGTCCTGCAGACCGTCGATCGATCTGAGGGCGGAGATGCGTACGGCGTTGTTGGTGCCGACCAGCATCGCGATGCCACGCCGGTTGCCGGCCCGCTGCAGCAGCGAGTGGAACAGGTACTGCTGCGACTCGGCCCACCGGGTCACCAGGTTGTCGTAGTTGCCGTAGATCTGCGGGCCCACCACGAACCCGACGTCCGGGTCGCGGAAGTAACCGAGCAGCCGCTCGCAGAAGTTCGGCGCCGGCACGTGGTCCGGGTCGACCGAGACGAAGACGTCGTAGCCGTCGCCGTGCGCGTCGAGCCAGGAGTTGTAGTTGCCGTGCTTGGTCTTCGTCTTGAACGCGCCGGTTCGGGTGTTGTACTCGTCCCGCCCGTTCCGGCTGAAGTGGCGTACCCCCAGCCGCCGGCACATCAGCTTCACGATCGGGTCGTCGCCCTCGTCGAGCAGCCACACGTCGTACGTGCCGGCGTACCGGATCTTCCGGGCCGCCCGCAGTGTCTTCTCCACCATGGCGATCGGCTCCTTGCCCGGCACGATCGTGGTGAGGAAGGCGACCCGCAGCGTGGTGTCCGGGACGACCGGCACCGGATCGCAGGCCCAGAGCGTGGCGAGGCACAGCGTCACGACGTTGACCAGCCGGAACAGCTCGATCAGCGCGGTCGCACCGATCATGAAGACGGTGGCCACGTAGAGCACGGTGTGCAGGCGCTGGTCGGGCAGCTCGATCGAGGTGATCAGCCAGCCGAAGAAGGTGCTCTCGAAGGCGAACGCGAACAGCGTGATCAGCACCGTCCGGATCGGACGGCGGCGGGCCAGCCGCCGCATCCGGACCCGGTACGGCTCGCCGTCCGCGGGCGGCGGCTCGGCCGGCCCGGCCAGCACGCTGTACGCGCTGTACTCGAACTGGGCCGGGAACAGCATGGTGCTGCCCAGCTGGTCGCGGGGCATCGGAGCACGTCCGGTCGGCGGGCGCTGAGTGGGGACGGTGCGGTCATCGTGGGCAGGGGGAGTCGCCCCGGAACCCGGGGTGCGCAGAACACTCATCGATCAGGCCGACACCGACACCGGGACCGCTGGGCGAAGGGCAGGTCGTCGTTCGGCGGCCGGCCCGGCGTTCGTGGCCCGGGACCGGGTTGCAGTGGCCGGTCCAGCGTTCGCGGCCAGCAGCAGTCGCCGCGGCGTGCCGTCCGGGCGGATCTTGCGGACGAAGCCGCGGCGGGCGGCGGCGAAACCGGACCGGTCGGTGTAGATGTCCCGGCTCATCTCGGCCAGCTCGCGGGTCTCGTACACGTCCAGCGGAATCCGCTCGGCGGCCAGCCGCCTCGCCTTCGCTGCGCGTCGCTTGCGCGCGGTGCGCACGTCACTGTGGTGCTCGGCCAGGGCGGCGAGCCATTGCGCGTACGCCTCCGGGTGCCGCGGCCCGACCTCGTCCACCAGACCCATCCGGGCCGCCTGGCTCGCACTCACCGGCAGCCGCTCGTCGATCAGCCGTTGCGCCCGGTCCGCGCCGACCCGCCGGGGCAGCGTGAAGGTGTGCAGCTCGGAGCCGAACAGGCCGATGTCGTAGTAGGGGTTCAGCACGATCCCGTCCCGGGCGGCGATCACGTCGGCGCCGAGCCCGAGCATCACGCCGCCGGCTCCGGCGCTGCCCGCGTACGCCGCCACCACCAGCTGCCGGGTGCAGGTGATGATCTCCCGGCACACCTCGTTGATCGCCCGGATGCCGGCCCAGGCCGCCCCGGCCGGATCGGCCGACGCCTCGATCGCGTTGAGGTGGATGCCGTTGCTGAATGCCTCGGTCCCGCCGCGCAGCACCAGCACCCGGGTGTCCTGGGCGGCCGCGTGGCGCAGCCCGGCCAGCAGCCGGCGTGAGTGCCCGGGCGCCATCGCGCCGTTGTAGAAGTCGAAATGCAGCCAGCCCACCGCCCCGGAACGCCGGTAGCGGATCTGCCGGTACGCCGACGGCGCCTCCGGGTCGATCTCCGGCCCCACCGGCGCGTGCGGGACACCGCGCAGCCGCGCGCCGAGCACGCTGGTGGCCGGCAGTTTGATCCCGTCGTCACCGGCCGGGCGCAGGTGCCCGATCCACAGGCTGCCGTCGCCGGTGCCGACCAGGACCGCGCCCTGGCGGCGGCTGAGGATCACGCCCGGCCGGCCACCGCGGGCCAGGCCGGGGTGGGCGTCGTAGACGTACGCCGCCAGCCCACCCACGTCGGTGAGCACCCCGGGCGACCCGTCAGCGGCCCGGATCCGGCGCAGGATGACGTCGGTCGGCTCGGACCAGTCGAACGCCCGGTCCTCCTGCCGCATCTGCGGCCGGGGACGGGCGCCGGGCGCCTCGGTCGGAGCGTCCTCGGCCGGAACCGGGACGAACATCGGGTCGGCGGCCTTCGCCACGACCTCGAAGACGCACTCCAGCATGGCGTCCGAGACCGGCCCCGTATACAGCGCCGACTTCCGTGGCGGGGCCGCGGGCAGCGGAAACGTCCGGGTGGCCCAGATCGGGCCGGCGTCCAGCTCCTCGACCGCCTGCAGCGCGGTGACGCCCCAGGCCGGCAGTCCCTCGCTGATCGCCCAGTCCAGAGAGGACGGGCCGCGGTCGCCGACCGGTCCGGGATGCAGGATGATCGTCCGCCAGTGCTGCCAGACCTGCGCCGGCACGCGGTCCTTCAGGTACGGGCAGAGGATCAGGTCGGGCCGGGCCGCATGCACCCCGTCGACGATCTCCGGCCCGCTGGTGGCCAGCAGGACGCCCACCTCGTGCCCCGCCTCCCGCAGGGCGCACCAGACACGCTGGCTCAGGCCGTTGAACGCTGTAACGAGCAGCAGGATCCGCACGTTGCCTCCCCGGATGATGTGCTCCGCAACGTTCGGGCACTCTTCACGACCCCTTCGCGCTCATGTCGGACATGCTGTGCGATAACACGCGCCCAGCCGGAAGTGTCGGAGGGGCGGACTAAGCTGTTCCGTATACCCCCGCCCCCTTCGGGCGTCCGGGGTTGTTCGTCGTGCCTTCGGGGGTCTTCTCGCATGCAGCTTTCCGGTCTGATCCCAGCCGCCCTGCGCGACCGTGGTCTCGCCCGTGCCCGCGACCTGGCCCGCAAAGGCTTCGTCGACTCGGACTCGCTCGACCTCACGGCGCCGGTCTCGCTGCGGCCGTTCGTGGTCGCCACCGTGGCCGGCTCCGGCGAGTTCGGCGGGGCGCAGCGCCCGGTGCTCGCCGTCACCGCGACCTCGCGTGAGGCCGACGACCTGGCCGACGCCCTCGGTTGCCTGATCGAGCCGGGCCGGGTCGCCGTCTACCCGTCCTGGGAGACGCTGCCGCACGAGCGGCTCTCCCCACGCTCCGACACGGTCGGCAAGCGGCTCGCCGTGCTCCGCCGCCTGGCGCACCCCGGCGAGCAGCCCCTGCAGGTCGTCGTCGCGCCGGTCCGGTCGATGCTCCAGCCGCAGCTCAAGGGCCTCGGCGACCTGGAGCCGGTGGAGCTGGTCGCGGGCCGCGAGGCGGAGCTGGAGGGGGTCGCCCGCCGGCTCACCGACATGGCATACGCGCGGGTCGACCTGGTCACCAAACGCGGCGAGTTCGCGGTCCGCGGCGGCATCCTCGATGTCTTCCCGCCCACCGACGAGCACCCGTCCCGGGTCGAGTTCTGGGGCGACGAGGTGGAGGAGATCCGCACCTTCGCGGTCGCCGACCAGCGCACCATCGACCAGGTGGAGCGGCTCTGGGCGCCGCCGTGCCGCGAGCTGCTGCTCACCCCGGAGGTCCGGGCCAAGGCCGCGGCCCTCGCCGCGCAGCATCCCGAGCTGGCCGAGATCCTCGACAAGCTGGCCGAGGGCATCCCGGTCGAGGGCATGGAGTCGCTGGCGCCCGCTCTGCTCGACGGGACGGACAGCATGGAGCTGCTGCTCGACTGCATGCCGGCCGGCACGCACGTGCTGCTCTGCGACCCGGAGCGGATCCGCACGAGGGCGCACGACCTCACGCGTACCTCGGATGAATTCCTCGAGGCCTCCTGGGCCGCGGCCGCCGTCGGCGGCCAGGCCCCCATCGATGTCGGCGCGGTCGCCTTCCGGCCCCTCTCTGATGTACGCGCTCATGCCGCGACCCTGAAGCAGCCCTGGTGGACGGTCTCCCCGTTCGGCCTGGCCGTCGAGGAACCCGCCGCCGCGCTCCCCTGGGAGGACGCCACGTCGGTCGAGGTCTCACCGGACCTCGGCGACGCGGTGGCGCTCGCCGCGCAGCCGGTCCCGCTCTACCACGGCGACACCGCGAAACTGGCGGGCGACCTGTCGGAGTGGGCCGGCCGGGGCTGGGCCATCGCCCTGGTCTTCGAGGGCAAGGGGACCGCGCAGCGGGCCACCGAGCTGCTGCGCGACGCCGGCCTCGGGGTCACCCCGGTCGACTCCATCTCGTCGCCGATCGAGGACAACCAGATCCTGATCACCTGCGGCGGGCTGAACCACGGGTTCGTCGACGAGGCGTCCCGGCTCGCGGTGATCACCGGCAACGACATCTCCGGCGGCCGCGGCGCGTCCACGAAGGACATGCGCAAGATGCCGGCCCGCCGGCGCAACACCATCGACCCGCTGGAGCTCAAGACCGGCGACTTCGTGGTGCACGAGCAGCACGGCATCGGCCGCTACATCGAGCTGGTGCAGCGCACGGTCAACGGCGCCGACCGGGAATACCTGGTGATTGAGTACGCCGCCTCCAAGCGGGGCCAGCCCGGCGACCGGCTCTACGTGCCCACCGACCAGCTCGACCAGCTCTCCCGCTACGTCGGCGGCGAGTCGCCCTCGCTGCACAAGATGGGCGGCGCCGACTGGCAGAAGAGCAAGGCCCGGGCCAAGAAGGCGGTGAAGGAGATCGCCGCCCAGCTCATCCAGCTGTATGCGGCTCGGCAGGCCTCGCAGGGCCACGCGTTCGGGCCGGACACCCCGTGGCAGCGGGAGCTGGAGGACGCCTTCCCGTACACGGAGACACCCGACCAGCTTGCGGCCATCCACGAGGTCAAGCACGACATGGAGCTGGCCGTCCCGATGGACCGGCTGATCTGCGGTGACGTCGGCTACGGCAAGACCGAGATCGCGGTGCGGGCCGCCTTCAAGGCGGTGCAGGACGGCAAGCAGGTGGCGATTCTGGTGCCCACCACACTGCTGGCCCAGCAGCACTTCAACACGTTCACCGACCGGATGAGCCAGTTCCCGATCCAGATCAAGCAGCTCTCCCGGTTCCAGACGCCGAAAGAGGCAGCGCTCGTCGTGGAGCAGGCCGCCGACGGCACCGCGGACATCGTCATCGGTACGCACCGGCTGATCGCGCAGTCGACCCGGTTCAAGAACCTCGGCCTGATCATCGTGGACGAGGAACAGCGCTTCGGCGTCGAGCACAAGGAGCAGCTCAAGGCGCTGCGGGCGTCGGTCGACGTGCTGACCATGTCGGCCACCCCGATCCCGCGGACCCTGGAGATGGCGATCACCGGCATCCGGGAGATGTCGACGATCGCCACCCCGCCGGAGGAACGGCACCCCGTGCTGACCTACGTGGGGGCGTATGACGAGAAGCAGGTCGCCGCGGCCATCCACCGCGAGCTGCTCCGCGACGGCCAGGTCTTCTACCTGCACAACCGGGTCGAGTCGATCGACCGGGCGGCCCGCAAGCTGCGCGAGCTGGTCCCCGAGGCGCGGGTCGCGGTGGCGCACGGCCAGATGAGCGAGGAACAGCTCGAGAAGGTGATGGTCGGCTTCTGGGAGAAGGAGTTCGACGTCCTGGTCTGCACCACGATCGTCGAGTCCGGCATCGACATCCCGAACGCGAACACGCTGATCCTGGAGCGCGCCGACCTGCTCGGCCTGGCCCAGCTGCACCAGATCCGCGGCCGGGTCGGCCGGGGACGCGAGCGGGCGTATGCGTACTTCCTCTACCCGCGCGACAAGCCGCTCACCGAGCACGCCCACGAGCGGCTCGCCACCATCGCCCAGCACACCGAGCTCGGCGCGGGGATGTATGTGGCGATGAAGGACCTGGAGATCCGCGGCGCCGGCAACCTGCTCGGCGGCGAGCAGTCCGGCCACATCGAGGGCGTCGGTTTCGACCTCTACGTGCGGATGGTCGGCGAGGCGGTCGCGCAGTTCAAGGGCGAGCGCCCGGAGGAGGAGCCCGAGGTCAAGATCGACCTGCCGGTCGACGCGCACCTGCCCACGGAGTACATCGCGGTCGAACGCCTCCGCCTGGAGATGTACCGCAAACTCGCCGAGGCCCGCGACAACGTCCGCCTGGAAGAGGTGATCGCCGAGATGACCGACCGGTACGGCGAGCCGCCGGCCCAGGTCGTCAACCTGATCGCGGTGGCCCGCTTCCGCCAGCTGGCCCGGCAGTACGGTTTGACCGACGTCTCCCTGCAGGGCAAGCACATCCGCTTCTCCCCGCTGCCGCTGCCCGACTCGAAACAGATGCGGCTCAAGCGCTACCACCCGGACTCGGTCTACAAGGCCGCCAACGACCAGGTGAGCGTCCCCCGGCCGAGCACCCGCCGGGTGGGCGGCGAACCCTTGCGTGACCAGGAGCTTCTGCAGTGGTGCGCCCAGCTGCTCAAGGACGTCCTCGGCGAGGTGCCCACCCCGGCCGCGGCAGGGCGGTAGGGGGTGGGCGACGCACATCACATTGCGCATGAGACAGTTCTGACCATGCTGCGTGCTCGCCGACTCGCCACCGCTGTTGTCGTCGCGTCTCTCACCGTGGGCGGGCTCGCCGCCTGCCGGTCCGAGCCAACCGTCGCCGCCTATCTCGGTGACACCGAGCGGGTTTCCGAGCAGCAGGTCCAGGAGATCTGGGACGAGGCGTACGACGTGCTCGCCGAGAACCCGGCGCCGCCGGCCGAGGGTGAGCAGGCCAAGCCGGTGCAGGTGCCGTTCACCCGGGGCGACGTCGTGCACGCGCTGGTCACCCGGGAGCTTCTCGGGCAGGTCGCCGGGCAGCACGGGGTCACGCTGCCCGCGCAGATGCCGTACGAAGAGGGTGCCGCCCAGATCCAGCTGCCGCCCGACCTGCAGTACGTGCGGCTCTACGTGGACAACCTCGTCCTGCGCAACCAGCTGATGGAGAAGGTCCAGACCAGCACTCCGCCGGCCGACGACGACCTGCGGCTCGTCTACGACACGCTGGCCGCGAACGGCGGGGTGCAGCCCGGGCAGACCTTCGAGACCTGGAAGTCCGAGCAGGTCACCGACCAGAACAAGCAGGTGGTCGCCACCGCGGCCGTCCTGCGCGACGAGCTCGAGGCGGCCGCCGAGGACCTCTCGGTCAAGGTCAACCCGCGCTACCAGCCGTACGAGGTGAATCTTCTGCAGGTCAACGACGGCACCAACAGTCTCGACCTGCTCAGCGCCGAGTTCGGCGAGGACCAGTCGGTTCCGGTGGCCGACGTCTCTTGAGCACCCGGATCGTCCTGCTGGTCACCTCGCCGCGACTGCCGGCCGGGCTGTTGACCGCTGAGGCCTGGGATGTCGTCCGGGCGTACCCCGTCTTCGCCGCCGCCGACAGTGACCAGGCCGAAGCCCTGCGGGTGACCGGTGTGCCGGTCACCATCCTGGACACCGATGCGCAAGGCCTGCTCGATGCCATCGCCGGGCAACCCGCCGCGGTCTGGCTCGCCGGATCCGGCGGCGACCAGGCGTTCGCCCGGCAGCTGGGTCTGCGGCTGGCCCGCGAGCCCGGGCTGGCCGAGTTGGAGCTGATGTACGGCTCGTGGGATCCGCCCGGCGCGCGGCTGCTCGACGCGGTCGCCGTGATGGACCGGCTGGTCTCGCCCGGTGGCGACCCGTGGAAGCAGGCACAGACGCATCAGTCGCTCGCTCCCTATCTGCTGGAGGAGAGCTACGAGGCGTACGACGCGATCGAGTCGGACGACCTCGACGCGCTGCGCGAGGAACTCGGGGACGTGCTGCTCCAGGTCGTGCTGCACGCGCGGCTGGCCGAGGAGTGGACCATCGACGACGTGGCCGGTGGGCTGGTCGAGAAGATGGTGCGGCGCAATCCGCATGTGTTCGCGGGGGAGCAGGTGCGTGACCTCGAGGAGATCACGGCCAACTGGGAGCGGATCAAGCAGGCGGAGAAGGAACGGGAGTCGGTGCTCGACGGGATCGCGTTGAGTCAGCCGGCGCTCGCTCTGGCGGCGAAGATTCTGCAGCGGGTGGAACGGGGCGGGGTGGGCGTACCGTTGCCGGACCCTGACGACCTGGGCGCCGTCCTACTGAAGGTGGTCGCCGAGGCCCTCGCCGCGGGCCTCGATCCCGAGGCCGAGCTACGCCGAACCGCACTCGGGTACGCGGACGCGGTGCGTGCGGCGGAAAATGTCGGTCCCTCCGAGTAGGTTTTTCGGCATGCCGGAGTTCGTACCGCTCGCCGAGCGCATCGTCGACGCCCTCCTGGAAAGCGATCCCGCGACCGCGTCCTACGCGGGGGATCACCGGTTCGACGACCGCCTGCCAGACCTGTCCGCGTCCGGTGTCGCCGGGCGGCTCGCCATGCTGCGTGACGCCGGTGACGCGCTCAGCGGGGTCGACGCCGACGGGCTCGCCCCGGAGGAGCAGGTCGACCACGCCATCCTGGCGGCGCAGGTCGAGCGGGCCCTCTTCGAGCTGAGCGACGTGCGCGAGCACGAGTGGAACCCGTTGGAGCACAATCCCGGGCCGCTGCTGCACGGGCTGATCGCGCGGCCGTTCGCCCCGGTCGAGGAGCGGCTGGAGAGCCTGGCCGGCCGGCTCGCCGCGATCCCCGACGCACTCGCCACCGCCCGTGCCGTCCTGCGTGACGTGCCGCGGATCCACGCCGAGACCGCGGCCGGGCAGTTCGCCGGCACCGCCGCCCTGATCCGCGACGAGGTGCCCGCCATGCTCGCGGGCGCGCCCGCGATGCGCGACGTCGTTGAGCCGGCCTCAGCTGCCGCGCTGGAGGCGCTGGGCGAGTTCGACGGCTGGCTGCGCGGGCTGCTCGACCGGGGCGAGCCGGGCCGCGACCCACGACTCGGCCGCCGGCTCTGGGAGGCGCGGCTCTGGCACACGCTGGACACCGAGCTCTCCGCCGCCGAGGTGCTCTCCCGGGCCTGGGCCAACCTCGACCGGGTCAGCGAGGAGCTGCGGGCAGCCGCCGGCGAGCTGGTCGGTGGTCCGGCCACCGACGAGACGGTGCGTCGTGGGCTGAACATGATTGCCGAGCAGCACCCCGACAACACGTCCATCGTCGGGCTGGCCAAGGTGACGATGGACGAGGCCACCGAGTTCGTCCGCCGGCACGACATCGTGTCGCTGGTGGACGATCCCTGCGTCATCGAGGAGATGCCGGAGTTCGCCCGCGGCGTCGCGGTGGCCTACTGCGACCCACCCGGCCCGCTGGAGACCGCGGAAGTCCCCACCTTCTACTGCATCGCGCCGGCTCCCGCCGACTGGCCCGCCGAGCGGATCGCCAGCTTCTACCGGGAGTACAACAACGAGATGCTCCGCAATCTCACCGTGCACGAGGCCATGCCCGGCCACTTCCTGCAGATCGCCCACTCCCGTCGTTTCCGGGCCGCGACCCGCGTGCGGGCGCTGGGCTGGTCCGGCCCGTTCGTCGAGGGTTGGGCAGTCTACGCGGAGGAGCTGATGACCGGCCTCGGCTTCGGCGGCCTGCCGGTCCGGCTCCAGCAGCTCAAGATGCAGCTGCGGATGAGCCTCAACGCGATCATCGACCAGCTCACGCACTGCGACGGCCTGCCCGAGTCCGAGGCGATGTCCCTGATGACCGGCCGCGGCTTCCAGGAGGAGGGCGAGGCCGCCGGCAAGTGGCGGCGGGCGCTGCTCACCTCGACCCAGCTCTCCACCTACTTCGTCGGCTACACCGAGGTCGCAGCCATCGCAGCGGCCCGCCCCTTCGGCGCCACCCCCCGAGCCTGGCACGACGCGATGCTGGCGCATGGCTCACCGCCACCCCGCCACTTGCGCACCCTGCTGGGCGTCTGACCCACCCGTCACAGCCCAGCCCACTCCGGCCGCAGCCCCAGCCTGCTTCGGCCGCAGCCCCTGCTCGCTCTGGCCGCAGCCCCAGCCCGCTCTGGCCGCAGCCCCAGCCCGCTCTGGCCGCAGCCCGCCCGCTCCGTCCGCAGCCGAGCCACTTCGACTACGGTCGGAACCCGCGTCGGCCGTGGCTCGAGTCCGCGTCGGCCGTGGCTCGAGTCCGCGTCGGCCGTGGCTGAGATGGGTTCGGCCGCGGCCCAAGACCGCCTCAGCCGTGCTCGACACGGATTGGACCGCAGCCCGAGGCCCGTCCCTACAGCAGCCACGACCAAACCCGATCCAACACGGCGAGTCGCCAGCATCCGCCACTCGGTGCTGGGCCTTCCGCGGGTCGTCTCCGGCCCGGGTTCTGGCCCGGCCTGGGTTCTGGCCCTGCCCTGCCGCTCACGGCGTGGCCAGCGATAAGGCTTCCGTCCAGTAGTTCGTCTCCGAAAGGGCACAGGCAATTGCTGCTGCTCGGCTACAAGCTGCAGCCATGTTCAACCACGGCTCGGCGGCAGGGGCTGACCCAGCTGTCGCTCTTGCCGGTTATCCGAGGCCAAGAGCTGCCTGGGCGACGGCTGAGTTGATCCGGCTGTCGCTCAGGCTGGTTATTGGAGGCTGGAGGCCTGGCTGGGCGACGGCTGGGTTGATCCGGCTGTCGCTCAGGCTGGTTATTCGAGGCTGGAGGCCTGGCTGGGCGACGGCTGGGTTGATCCGGCTGTCGCTCAGGCTGGTTATTCGAGGCTGGAGGCCTGGCTGGGCGACGGCTGGGCTGGTCCGGCCGACGTTCACGCTGGTTATTCGCGGCGGTGACTTGACCCGGCGAGGGTGGAACCGACGGCGGAGTGGCCAGGCGAGGGCGGAAGCCGGCGGCGGCCTGGCGAGGGCGGAAGCCGGTGGCGGCATGGCTCGGACAAGGCGGCCTGGCGAGGGCGGATGCCGGTGGCGGGGCGAGGCTAGGCGGTGCGGCGGGATCAGTTGCTGCGGCGGTCGACGAAGTGGGCGTTCGGCGGGATGGTGAAGTCGAGGTCGTCAGTCTCTTCGGTGTACTCGACCAGCACCATCTCCACCGCGGCGCCGTCGATGTGGCCGGTGAAGCTGGCCAGCATGCCTTCCACCGTCACGCAGGTGCGGAAGCTGTCCGGGCCGCGGATCTGCAGGCAGGTGGCTGGGCGGCCGGCGAGCGTGGTGTCCTGCCGCTCGATCTCCAAGGCCGGGTCGATCGAGGCGTCCTCCAGCATGGTGAGCACGGCCTCCGGCTCCACCATGCCGGAGGTCGGCGGCAGGGAGCGGGGTGAAGCCGGCTTGGCCGTGACCCGGGCGGCGGGTGACCGGCCAGAGAAGGGCTGGGCGGATGGCTGGGTGGCAGGCGGCCGGGCCGATGGCAGCTGGGCGGAGGGTTGCTGGGCCGATGGCAACTGGGCGGAGGGTAGCTGGGCCGACGGCAGCTGGGCGGAGGGCAGCCGGCTGGCAGGCGACTGGGCCGATGGCAGCTGGGCGGAGGGCAGCTGAGCGGCGGGCGGCTGCGCGGAGGGTGGCTGGTTGCCGGCGCTGCCTGGGTCGGTGGTGGTACAGACCAGCTTGTCCGCCGGCCGGGTGCACTCCGTGATGGTGGAGGACGTGGTGATCATGCGGCCGGAGGGATACACATACGCGGTGCGCAGGGGATCTGTGCGCCGCGCTGCGCGGGCCGTTGCGCCGCCGGGTAGGCGGTATGTCGCTGTGTAAGTCAGTGCTGACGTCCCGGCCAGCTGGGTGGCCATCTCGGCGGCCAGGTCCTGGCGGGTGCTGCCGGCGGCGCTCGCCTGGTCCAGGTCCGTGCACGAGGTGGTGACCATGATCAACAGGGTGGCGGTCAGGATGGTGCCGGCGGATACGCGGCGGGGCCGCGCGGTCGCGTGAAGCGGGAAGGCGGGCACGAGGCTCACCCTTGCGCACCCGCCGACACCGTGCAATCGAGTTAACCGGCGCGGGGCTCAGACGGCGGTGAGGGCGTCGGATGCGGCCAGCGCCGCCACGCGGGCGCGGGCGACCTGCTGGCGTAGGACGTACCGTCTGATGATTTTTGCCTGGCGTTCGTCCTGCTCGAAGATTGCCACCATCTCCACCACGACCGGGCCGCGGACCGGCACCTGCTGCCGGATCGCGCTGACCCGCAGGGCGGTGGCCGGGAACTCCACCACCTCCCCGTCGAGTTGCACCCGCAGGGTCATCTCCTGCCCCGGCCGCAACTCGACGTCCGTGAAGTGGGCCCGCACCGAGCGCTCGCTGATGTCGTGGACCAGCCCGACACACTCGGGCGCGTCGGCGCGGACCAGCTGGACGCTTTCGCCTCCGCCGCCACGGACGAACATGCGCCGCTGCTCGATGACCGGGGTCGTGGAGATCGTGAAGTCGGCCCGGTTCTCGTCCAGCGAGACCACCGTGGCGCGTACGGCGTAAAGCCCTCGGGGCACGGCCGGCCAGCGCAGGGTCACCGACGACCCCAGCGGTGGCACGTCGTCCAGGGCTAGCGAGAGTGTCACGGCAGCGTCGGTGACCCGGACCACTCGGACTTCCGAGAGGCGTTCGTCCCCGGTGTCCATCTCGACGCGGGTGCCGGCGGCGGGAAACAGGCTACTGGTCATAGTGCCCACTGGTTCGGCAGTCCGGGCGGGTGTTTGAGGGATAGCGACCGGAGAGTTCACCGGCCCCGCGAACGTGTCACCGCCCGACTCGATACGCTCAGGTGCGTGGTCGGCCCGCAGGGTCGCGGACCGGAACTGAATAACGTTCAACTCTTTAGGGAGCGACACGACTAATGGCCACCATTGAAGCGATCGTCGCCCGCGAGATCCTCGATTCCCGGGGTAACCCCACCGTCGAGGTCGAGGTCGGCCTGGACGACGGCACGGTCGGCCGCGCCGCGGTTCCCTCCGGCGCCTCCACGGGTGCGTTCGAGGCGCTCGAGCTCCGCGACGGTGACAAGGGCCGCTACCTCGGCAAGGGTGTCGAGAAGGCGGTCGCCAACATCGAGGACAAGATCGCTGACGAGCTGATCGGCTACGAGGCGAGTGAGCAGCGCCTCATCGACCAGAAGATGCTCGACCTGGATGGCACCGACGGCAAGTCGGAGCTGGGCGCCAACGCGATCCTCGGCGTGTCGCTCGCCGTCGCCAAGGCCGCGGCGCTCTCCGCCGAGCTGCCGCTCTTCCGCTACCTGGGCGGTCCGAACGCCGCGCTCCTTCCCGTGCCGATGATGAACATCCTCAACGGTGGCGCGCACGCCGACTCCAACGTCGACGTGCAGGAGTTCATGATCGCCCCGATCGGCGCGCCGACCTTCCGTGAGGCCCTGCGCAGCGGCGCCGAGGTCTACCACGCGCTGAAGTCGGTGCTGAAGAAGAAGGGCCTGTCCACCGGTCTCGGTGACGAGGGCGGCTTCGCGCCGAACCTGCCGGCCAACGCCGCCGCGCTGGACCTGATCGCGGAGGCCGTGCAGGCTGCCGGCTTCTCCCTGGGCAGCGACATCGTGCTGGCCATGGACGTCGCCGCGACCGAGTTCTACAAGGAGGGGGCGTACGTTTTCGAGGGCGCCCCGAAGTCGACCGACGAGATGATCGCCTACTACGCGAAGCTCGCCGCCGACTACCCGATCGTCTCCATCGAGGACCCGCTGTCCGAGGACGACTGGGCCGGCTGGAGCGCGATGACCTCCGAGCTGGGCGACAAGATCCAGATCGTCGGCGACGACCTGTTCGTCACCAACCCGCAGCGCATCGCCCGCGGCATCGCCGAGGCGGCCGGCAACGCGGTGCTGGTCAAGGTGAACCAGATCGGTTCGCTGACCGAGACGCTGGACGCCGTGGACCTGGCCCACCGGGCCGGCTTCAAGACGATGATGTCGCACCGTTCCGGTGAGACCGAGGACGTCACCATCGCCGACCTGGCGGTGGCGGTCGGTTCCGGCCAAATCAAGACCGGCGCGCCGGCGCGTTCCGACCGGGTCGCGAAGTACAACCAGCTCCTGCGCATCGAGGAGCAGCTGGAGACCGCCGCCCGGTACGCCGGTGCGGGCGCGTTCCCGCGTTACCGCGCGGGCTGACGTCCAGCAGACAGATCATGGAGTAACGGCGCCCCGCTCAGGCGGGGCGCCACCACGGTCGGTGGGGAGGGCAGGGATTTGACGCAACGCCGCATGCCGAGCGGGCAGGGCCCGGCCCGCCGCACCGGTCCGCGCGCGGGTGCCGGTGGCCGCCCGTCGACCTCGTCGACCACACGGGTTCGTAACACCGGGCCGATCCGGGTGCCGGCGTCCCGGCGTACCCCGAGGTCTGAAGGCGGCCCGGCCGCCAAGCGCACCGACGCTCCCCGCCCGCGCGCCCTGACCGGCCGGGCCACTGTCCTGATCGCGGTTTTCGTCGCCCTTGCGCTGGCCTACACCTACCCCCTGCGGGTGTATCTGGAGCAGGAGTCGCAGATCGCCGAGATGGAGCGGGCCGCGACCGCCCAGCGGGCGAAGATCGCGGACACCGCCAAGGAGCTGGAGAAGTGGAACGACCCGGAGTACCTGCGGATCCAGGCCCGGGAGAACTTCTTCTACGTGCGCCCCGGCGAGACGCCGCTGCTGGTCTATTACGATGCGGCTGGCGCCGCTCGCGACGCCGAGGAGAAAGCGCCGGCGGCCGCTCCGGACCGCTGGTACGACACGCTGTGGAGCAGCGTCCAAGCCGCGAATGCGGAGCCCGCTGACTGATGTCTGAAGCACCAACCCCCGAGGATCTCGACGCTGTCGCGGCCCAACTCGGCCGTCGACCGCGTGGCACCAGGGCGGTCGCGCACCGCTGCCCGTGCGGCAACCCGGACGTGGTGGAGACCGCGCCGCGCCTCGACGACGGCACCCCGTTCCCCACGCTGTTCTACCTGACCTGTCCGCATGCCACCGCGGCGTGCAGCCGGCTGGAGTCCGCCGGCGTCATGCGCGACATGCAGGAACGCCTGAGCACCGACCCCGAGCTGGCCAAACGGTACGCCGAAGCACACCAGGACTACCTGGACCGGCGAACCGCCATCGAGGACGTTCCGGAGATCGCCAAGGTGAGCGCGGGCGGGATGCCCGACCGGGTGAAGTGCCTGCACGTCCACCTTGGCCACGCGCTGGCGGCCGGCCCCGGGGTGAACCCGTTCGGCGACGAGGTCCGCGACGCGATCGGGCCGTACTGGTCCGGCGGATCCTGTGTGAACCGATGATCGTCCGGCGGGCGCGCACCACCGATGTCAAAGCGATCCGGGCGCTGGTGGACACCTACACCACCGATCGCCGGCTGCTCAGCAAGGCGACGGTCACCCTCTACGAGGCCGTCCAGGAGTTCTGGGTGGCGGCCGACGAGGACGATCAGGTGGTCGGCTGCGGCGCCCTGCACGTGATGTGGGAGGACCTCGCGGAGATCCGCACGGTCGCCGTCGACCCCGCTCGGCGCGGTCAGAAGATCGGCCACCGGATCGTCGCCGCCCTCATCGAGCAGGCGCGGGAGCTCGGCGTGGCCCGGGTCTTCTGCCTCACCTTCGAGACCCGGTTCTTCGGCTCGTTCGGGTTTACCGAGATCGACGGGGCGCCGGTTCCGCACTCGGTCTACGAGCAACTGCTTCGCTCGTACGACGAGGGTGTCGCCGAGTTCCTCGATCTGGAGCGGGTCAAGCCGAACACCCTCGGGAACACAAGGATGTTGTTGCACCTATGAGAGTCGCCGCGATCGACTGTGGGACCAACGCGATCCGCCTGCTGATCGCTGACGTCAACGGGGACGAGCTGGTCGACGTCGCCCGCCGGATGGAGATCGTCCGGCTGGGGGAGGGCGTCGACCGTACCGGTCTGCTGGCTCCGGCCGCGATCGAACGCACCCGCCAGGCCCTGCTCGGCTACGCCGCCGAGATCGCCGAGCTGGGCGTGACCCGGGTCCGGATGTGCGCCACCTCGGCGAGCCGGGACGCGAGGAACGCGCAGGATTTCCGCGACATGGTCCGCGGCGTGCTCGGCATCGATCCCGAGGTGATCACCGGCGAGGAGGAGGCCCAGCTCTCCTTCCTCGGCGCGGTGCAGGGCCTCGACGCCGAGGGGCCGTTCCTGGTCTACGACCTGGGTGGCGGCTCCACCGAGTTCGTCACCGGCACCACCACGGTCGAGCGGGCGATCTCGATGGACATCGGCTGCGTCCGGATGACCGAGCGGCATCTGCACTCCGATCCACCCACCGCCGCCGAGATCGCTGCGGCGGAGGCGGACATCACGGCGGCCGTCGACACGGCCTTGGCGGCCGTTTCCGGCCAGGAAGCCAGGACGCTGGTCGGCCTGGCCGGGACGGTCACGACCGTGACCGCTCTCGCTCACGACCTTCCGGCGTACGACTCCGCGCGCATCCACCACAGCCGGGTCGAGGCCGCCGACGTCTCCCGGGTGACGCGTGACCTGCTGAAGATGACCGTCGCCGAGCGGCGAGCCCTGCCGGTCATGCACCCCGGCCGGGCCGACGTGATCGGCGCCGGCGCCCTGATCATGAAGATCATCCAGGCCCGTTCCGGCCTGCCTTCGGTGATCGCCTCCGAACACGACATTCTCGACGGCATAGCCTTCGGCCTCTCCCCCTGACACGACCCGCCACCCGCGGCCCGCCACACGTCCTGGCCTCCGCCGCCGCCTCCTCCTCCTCCTCGATCTTGCAGAGCTGGCCGGAATGGTGCGTGCGAACGTGCATACCGGGCGGCTGGTGTGCGCGAGCCGCCCGTCCGACATGTCTCCAGCGCGGCAAACGTGTCTGGGTGGCGGCTCGTGGGTGGCGGCCGCCTGTCAGACGTGTTTTGAGGGCGGTGAGACGTGTCTGGGTGGCGGCTCGGGGGTGGCGGCCGCCTGTCAGACGTGTTTTGAGGGCGGTGAGACGTGTCTGGGTGGCGGCTCGTGGGTGGCGGCCGCCTGTCAGACGCGTATTGAGGGCGGTGAGACGTGCCTGGCTGGCGGCTCGTAGGCGGTGGCGCCATAGCACGTACGGGGAGGCGGCGGCCGGCTGCCGGAATGCGTTCCGCGCGCCGTCGCGTCGACCGCCAGGCGGGTAGCGCGCTGTTGACGGTACTTCGGATTGCGCAGTAGTGTGCCTCGCGTGGATCCGACCCAGCTACTCAAGGGCGTGCTCGACCTGGCGGTTCTCGCTGTCCTGCGGGACGGGGACGGCTACGGCTACGACATCCTGCGCCGTCTGCGTTCCGCCGGGCTGGAGGACGTCGGCGACGCCTCCGTCTACGGCACGTTGCGCCGCCTCTTCAACGGCGGCCTGCTGAACAGTTACGTGGTCCCCAGCGACGAGGGGCCGCACCGCAAGTACTACGCCCTCAACGAGGCCGGCCGCGCCGAGCTGCAGCGGTCCGGCAAGGTGTGGCAGGGCTTTGCTTCGATCATGGACGATCTGCTTCGCGAGCGGGGGACGGCGTGAACCTGACAGCACAGGACGAGATCGCTTCCTATGTCGAGCAGGTGCGGCTGGCGCTCGCGCACCTGCCCGCGACCACTCGCGAGGAGCTGCTCGAGGATCTTCCGGAACACCTCGCCGAGGTGCTGGCCGAGGGCGGCGGCTCACTCGTCGATCGCCTCGGCACGCCGCAGGCGTACGCCGCGGAGTTGAGCGCGAGCGCCGGGATTGCCGGCTCGGGCAAGGCGCCGCGGCCGCCGGCGGGCGCCGCCCGTCTCGCCGAGCTGCGGGGGCGGCTCGGCGAGGCGACGCGGCGGGCCGATGTCCGGGTCGGTCCCCTTCTGGGGTACGCGAAAGCCAGCGACTTCCTCGTGCTGCTCCGCCCGGCCTGGTGGGTGCTGCGCGGTTACCTGGTCGCGATGGCTCTCGCCTACATGTTCTACAACGCGGGCGCGCCGCTCGGCCTGCTGCCCCGGATCGAGGACAACGAGCTGCTCGGCCTGCTGCTGCTGATCGGCACGGTGCTCGGCTCGATCTGGCTCGGCCGCCGCGGCCCGCTCGTCAAGCCCGTGCAGCGGTTCCTGCTCGGGGCCGGCACCGTGCTGCTGCTGCTCTTCGCGGTGGTCGGCCTCTTCGAGGCGGACGAGCAGGCACGCCGCTCGGGCTACATCGAAACCACGACGTACGTCAGCGACTACAACGGCGTCGACGACGTGTTCGTCTTCGACAGCCAGGGCAAGCTCGTCCAGGGCGCCCAGCTCTACGACCAGAACGGTCAGCCGATCAAGATCGGTGGCGATGCCTTCTGCCTCGACGACGAGGGGAACGAGATCGAGAGCCGCCGGCTCGGCTACCCGCGCTGCCCGGAGCAGGCGCCGTTCCTGATGGCCGTGCCCGAGGAGTCGGTCGCCCCGACACCGTCGGCGGCGGCTCCGTCACCGTCCGCCAGCGCTGCCCCGTCTTCCTCCAGCACCAAGTAACACCTGGTCATCGGGGGGTCGCGCGGGAGGATGGCGATCGCTATCCTCCCGTGCGGCGGTCGGCTCTCCGGCCGCGCCCCTCGAAATCAAGGAACGTTCATGACTGACCCGGTCGCACCGCCCCAGCCCGCTGCCGAGCCGGAGGTGCCCGCCGACCCGCCGAAGAAGAAGACGGTGGGCAAGCGGATTCTCGGCCTCCTCGGCGGCCTGCTGATCATCGTGGTGGTCGTGGCGCTGAAGACCGGTCTCGGCGCGGTGCTGCGGCCCGACCCGACCGGCGACGCGAAGGCGGGCGACTGCCTCGCGATCAAGTCCGACCTGGGCGAGGCGGCGACCGAGGTCGAGGCCGAGGTGACCGAGTGTTCCGCGTCGGACGCCAAGTTCACCGTGCTGGGCCGCGTCGACGGCGTGTCGGACGTGTACAGCACGGCCTGTGACCCGACCTTCGACGCGAAGCTCAAGGAGGGTGAGGAGGGCTCGGTCATCGGCAGCAAGGAGGGCGACGGCTACCTGCTCTGCCTGAAGACCAACGCCTGACCCGGGTGCGGGGCGATCGGCCGGGGATGTTGTGCTGATCCGGTGCATCCGTCCGAGTCGTCCCCGCGTACCCCCGAAGAGGTCGCCGCCCAGGCGTCGGACGCCGCCTCGCTGAGCGTGCTGGACGCCCGGATCGCGGATTGTTTCGCCTGCCCGCGCCTGGTCAGCTGGCGCACCGACATCGCCGTGACGCGCCGGGCCGCCTTCCGGGACCAGGAGTACTGGGGCCGGCCGGTGCCCGGCTACGGCGTCGCCGACGCCGAGATCGCCATCCTGGGCCTGGCGCCGGCCGCGCACGGCGGCAACCGGACCGGGCGGATCTTCACCGGCGACCGCTCCGGTGACGTGCTCTTCGCGGCGCTGCACCGGGCCGGCCTGGCGAACCAGCCGACCAGCGAGGCCGCCGACGACGGCCTCGAGCTGCGGCACACCCGGATCTTCGCGGCGGTGCGCTGCGCGCCGCCGGACAACAAGCCGCTGCCCGAGGAGCGCGACACCTGCGCGCCCTGGGTGCGGCGCGAGCTCGATCTGATCCGGCCCACCCTGAAGGTGGTGGTCGCTCTGGGTGCCTTCGCCTGGCACGCATGGTGGCCGGCGATGACCGCGGTGTACGGCGTACGCCCACCCGTCCCGCGTCCGAAATTCGGGCATGGCGCCCATGTGAGTCAGCCCGGAGTCCCCGATCTGCTCGGGTGTTTCCACGTCAGCCAGCAGAACACGTTCACCGGAAAGCTCACTCCGGCGATGTTGGACGGCGTGTTCGCCCGTGCGAAGGCTCTGGCGGGCCTGGCATGATGCGGGGTCTGCCGTCCACCCTTATGTCACGGATCTGAGCCCCCGCATGGACCTGTCCGCACTCCGCCGATGGTGGCCACTGGCCGCCGTCATCGGGCTGCTCTTCGTGCTCTCGATGGCTGCCACCCGGTCGTCGCCCCAGTTGGACCAGGTCACGCCGGAGGCGACCCCGACCACGACGGCGCCACCGCTGCTGCCCCCGCGCACCGAAGTGGCCGGCACGCCGACCGCGGAGCCGCCGGTCCCCGAGGCGGCCCGCAACCTGCCGGACTGGGTGGGCACCGCCGCGCTGGTGGTGCTGGGCATCCTCGCCATCTCGATGATCATCGTGCTCACCGCGGCGCTGGTGCGCGACCAGATGCGCCGGCGCTCCGGTCGCCGCGGGCAGCGGGGTCAGCGCCGCCAGCCTCGTACGGCCGAGGACCTGGTCGCCGCCCTGGACGCCGGTCTGGAGGAGCTCTCCGACACCGACCGGGACCCGCGCCGCGCGGTGATCGCCTGCTGGGTCCGGCTGGAGGACGCGGCGGCCGCCGCCGGCACGCCGCGCCACCCCGGGGACAGCCCGACCGACCTGGTCGGACGCCTGCTGGCCGAGCAGCGGGTGGACGCCGGGGTGCTGGCCGCGCTGCTGGAGGTCTACCGCGAGGCCCGGTACGCGACGCACACCGTGGATGATCAGATGCGGTTGCAGGCCCGCTCGGCGCTGGAACGGCTCCGGGCTGATCTGGGCTCCGCTCGTAGTGGAGTGTCGGCGTGAGCGACGGGGGACTGGACGACCTGTTCGGGGTGGCCGAGGCGCCGGCCGTCGAGGAAGCGCCGCCGGTTGAGAAGCGGCGTTCCCCGATCCCGCGCCTGGCGGGGGAGGCCGCGCTCCTCGCGCTGACCACGGTGGTGATCGTGGCCGGTCTGCGGGCGGGTGGCGTACGGATCCCGCTGCTCTTGATCGTCGCCGCCCTGGTGGTCCTCCGCCTGATTCTCTATGCGGCCTCGCTGGTCACGCCGCCCCCGGCGCCCCACCTGCGGTCGCGCTTCGGGCCGGAGGCGCCACCGGTGGCGGACGCGTTGCGTGCCACCGTCCGCCGCTGGGAGCAGAACCTGGACCGGGCGCACTCGGACCCGGAACTGTATACGCGTAACGTTCTGCCGGTGCTCGCCGAGCTGACCGACGAACGGCTGCGGTTGCGGCACGGCATCACCCGGGCCAGTGACCCCCGCCGCGCCCGGGAGTTGCTCGGGGAGGAACTGTGGTCGGCGCTGGCCGCGCCCGGCCGGCGTGGCCTGCGGGCCCGTGACATCGAGACCTTCGTCAATGCGTTGGAACGACTGTGAGAAAGGCGTGCCGGTGACCCAGGCTCTTCCCCCGTACGAGGTCGGGCGGCTGGCCGGAGCGGTTCTCGACTCCGTCGGCACCGTGGTGGTGGGCAAGCGGGACTCGCTGGAGCTGGTGCTCGCGGGCATCCTGGCCGGCGGGCACGTCCTGCTGGAGGACCTGCCAGGACTGGGCAAGACGCTGACCGCCCGCTGCTTCGCCCAGGCCCTCGGGCTGGACTTCCGCCGGCTGCAGTTCACCCCCGACCTGCTGCCCGCCGACGTCACCGGCTCCTTCCTGTACGACCAGCGCAAGGGCGACTTCGCGTTCCGGGCCGGTCCGGTCTTCACCAACATGCTGCTGGCCGACGAGATCAACCGGACGCCGCCGAAGACCCAGGCCGCCCTGCTCGAGGCGATGCAGGAGAAGCAGGTCTCGGTGGAGGGCGTGACGTACCGGCTGGACCCGCCGTTCCACGTGCTGGCGACCGCCAACCCGATCGAGTACGAGGGGACGTACCCGCTGCCCGAGGCGCAGCTGGACCGCTTCATGCTGCGGGTGTCCTTCGGCTACCCGACCGCCGAGGAGGAGTGGGACGTGCTGCGCCGCCGGATGTCGCGGCGCCAGGAGGAGGCCCAGCTCGCCCCGGTCGTCAACTCGCAGACCCTGCAGCACATGCAGGCCGCGCTGGAGTCGGTGGCGGTGGAGGACTCGATCGGCCGCTACATCGTGGCGCTGACCTCGGCCACCCGGGAACACGGCGCGGTCCTGGTCGGCTCGTCACCCCGTGGTTCGCTCGCGCTGCTCCTGCTGGCCCGGGCCCGGGCGGCGATGGCCGGCCGCGACTACGTGGTGCCGGAGGACGTGAAGGACGTGGCGGTGCCCGCGCTGGCACACCGGATAACGCTGCGCCCGGAGATGTGGCTGCGCCAGGTCAACCCGTCGTTCGTGGTGCAGGAGGTGCTCTCGGCGGTGCCGGCCCCGGCCAGTGGCGCGCTCCCGACCTACGCCCACCATGACTGACACCTGGGTGCCCACCCGGGCACTCGGCCGGTCGGTCCTGCTCACCGGACTGTTGCTGGTCCTCGGGGTGGTCCTCGGCCGGGTGGACCTGGTGCTGCTGGCCGCGCCGTTCGCCATCGGCGCGGCCTTCCACCTGCGCCGGGTGCCCCGCTCCGCGCCGGAGGTGACGATCACCGCCGGCGACGAGCACATCGTCGAGGGCGGGCAGGTCGAGGCCGGTCTGACCGTCGCCAACCCGGACGAGATCGGCTACGACCTGGTCGTCGTCCGTACCCGTACCTCCCGCTGGCTGCGCCTGGAGCAGTCCGACCGCCCGTTCGCGATCACCGTGCCGTCCGACGGCTGGGCCTCGATCGACCTGCCCGGCGAGGCGCTGCGCTGGGGCCGGCAGGACGTCGGCCCGGCCGCCGCCCGGGCCGTGGCCTGCGGTGGTCTGCTCACCTCGCGCCCGGTGGTCACCGACGCCCGGGGGGTACGCGTCTACCCGGTCACCGAGCCGTTCAACGCGACCGAGGCGATGCCCGCCGCAGCCGGTCTGGTGGGCGCGCACCGGTCCCGGCGTCCCGGCGAGGGTGGTGAGCTGGCCGGCGTACGCCAGTTCGCGCCCGGTGACCGGCTGCGCCGCATCGACTGGCGGGTGTCGCTGCGCACCCGCGACCTGCACGTGGCGTACACCCTGTCGGACCGCGACGCCGAGGTGCTGCTGCTGCTCGACGTGCTGGGCGAGGTCGGCCTGCCCGGCGGGGTACGCGGTAACGCGTCGGTCCTGGACACCACGGTCCGGGCGGCCGCCGCGATCGCCGAGCACTACCTGCACCGGGGCGACCGGGTGTCGCTGCTGGAGTACGGCGCCGCGTCCCGCCGGCTGCGTCCCGCCTCCGGCCGCCGCCAGTACCTGACTGTGCTCGAGTGGCTGCTCGACGTCCGGCCCGACCCGGTCGACACCGAGCAGTACGAGCCGATCCTCAGCGCACATCACATCTCCTCGTCAGCGCTGGTCGTGGTGCTGACCCCGCTGGTCGACCCGCGCGCCGCCGACATGCTGGCCCAGCTCACCCAGACCGGCCGGTACACCGTCGCGGTCGACACCCTGCCGCCCGGGGCCGCCCCGCCGGTCCGCAACCAGTGGACGCCGCTGGCCACCCGGCTGTGGCGGATCGAACGGGAGAATGTGCTGGGCCGGTTGCGCGAGCACGGCGTACCGGTGGTGGCCTGGGCCGGCGCCGGCAGTCTCGACCTCGTGCTGCGCGACGTGGCCCGGATTGCCTCCGCACCGAGGGGGCGCTGACGTGCTGACCGCGATCACCCGCCGGGTGGAGAAGCTGCGGACCATCGCCCGGCGTGCGACTGCCGTACCGGTGCTGATCCGCTGTGGTGTTCTGCTCGCCGGCCTGCTCGCCATGGCGGTGGCCTGGCCGCCCGCGCTGCTGGCCGGCCGTTTCCTGATCCCGCTGTTCCTGGTCGCGCTCTGGCCGGCGGTCGCGCCGCGCGGTCGCGGTGGCACCGTCGCCGCGCTCGTCGTGGTGGCCGGCTGGCTCGCCGACACCGCCTGGTACGACAGCCGGATCGCGCTCTGGCGCGTGCTGGCCCTGGCCACCCTGCTCTATCTGGCCCACACGCTGACCGCGCTCGCCGCCCTCCTGCCGTACGACGCGATGGTGAACGTCGACGTCCCGGCGCTCTGGCTGGCCCGCGCCGGCGCCGTGATCCTGATCTCCGCGGTGCTGATCGTGCTCGCCCTCGGGCTGACCGCCGACCTCGGCGGTGACCCGTTCCAACTGGCCACTCTCACCGGCTTGGCGTGCGCCGTCGCTGTGACACTTCTCCTAGCACAGACAATCCGGCGGAGATAAAAATCCCGGTCAAACTGTGGGTTACGACACTTGACTTTCGTTGGTTGCGATGGTCACAGAACCGCGCACGAAATGGCTCGCGCGCGCGACAATAGGGACGTGAATCCGCCGCGCATAGTCGTCGTAGGAGCAGGTCACGTCGGGCTTTACGCCGCCCTCCGCCTGTCCAAGAAGCTGAATCGGAATCGGGCCGAGGTGGTCGTCATCGACCCTGTTCCGCACATGACTTACCAGCCGTTCCTGCCTGAGGCAGCGGCTGGGAACATTTCGCCGCGACACGCTGTGGTGCCGCTGCGCCGGGAGTTGAAGAAGTGCCGGATCGTTTCCGGTGAGGTGACCCGGGTCGAGCACGCTCGCAAGACCGTCACCGTGCAGCCGATCGACGGCCCGGCCTACGAGATGGAGTACGACCACATCATCGTGGCCCCGGGCTCCGTCTCGCGTACCCTGCCCATCCCGGGTCTGAGCGACATGGGTATCGGCCTCAAGACCATCGGTGAGGCGATCTACCTGCGCAACCACATCCTCGACCGGCTGGACGTCGCCGCGGTGACGCCCGACGAGGAGGTGCGCAAGGCCTCGCTGAACTTCGTCTTCGTCGGTGGTGGCTTCGCCGGCATCGAGGCGCTCGCCGAGATGCAGGACGTGGTCGCCGACGCCCTGAAGTACTACCCGGAGCTGGACCCCAAGGAGGTCCATTTCATCCTGGTCGAGGCGACCAACCGGATCCTGCCCGAGGTGGGGCCGGAGATGGGCGCCTACACCGCCCGCCAGCTCGCCGCCCGTGGCGTCGACCTGCGCCTGAGCACCTTCCTCGAGTCCTGCGTCGACGGCCGGATCGTGCTCTCCGACGGGGACTCGTTCCGCGCCGAGACGCTGGTCTGGACGGCCGGTGTCAAGCCGTCGCCGATGATCGAGCAGACCGACCTGCCGAAGGGCCCGCGCGGGCACGTCAACTGCCTGCCCACCCTCCAGGTGGCCTCGCTCGAGGGCGAGGTGTGGGAGGGCGCCTGGTCCGCCGGTGACTGCGCCCAGGTGCCGGACCTGACCAACCCGGGTGGCTGGTGCTCGCCGAGCGCCCAGCACGCGGTCCGGCAGGCCAAGGTGCTCGCCGACAACATCGCCCAGGTCATCCTCGGTGGCGCGCCGAAGGAGTACCGGCACAAGCACGTCGGTGGCGTCGCCGGCCTCGGCATCAACAAGGGCGTCGCCCACGTGTACGGCGTCAAGGTCAAGGGCTACCCGGCGTGGCTGATGCACCGCTTCTACCACGTCAGCCGGATCCCGTCGTTCAACCGCAAGGTCCGGGTGCTGGCCGACTGGGTGCTGGCGTTCCTGCTCAAGCGCGAGACCGTGGCGCTGGGGCAGCTGCACCACCCGCGTGAGGAGTTCACTGAGGTGACCCCGCCGGTCGACATGCCCGCCGCCAAGAAGGTGGGCGCCGGCTCGCGCTGACGGGCCATGGCCGATTCCGCCGCCCGGGTGGCACCCGCTACGGTGTTCGCAGGCCCGCCCGGGTGGTGGAATGGCAGACACGGCCGCCTTAAAAGCGGCTGCCTGACAAGGCGTGCGGGTTCGAGACCCGCCCCGGGCACGGTTCTCCGCGGTCGTGGCATCAAGCTGCGGCCGCGTTCGTGTTCGGGAGAGATCCCCTCTCAGTCTGCTCACAGCTTCGGGGTGCGGCAGGATGTGCTTCCAGCCCGTACCCTTGACCAACAGGCACAGCGCCTCAACCTCAAAGGGAGGCTGGAAACAGTGAAGACATCGAACCCGGTGCTCTCGCGCCTCGGCCAGGCGGCCGAGCGGGAGCGAGCGGCCGGATACGGGCCGGCCGGTCAGCCCGCCTACGGCCAGCAGCCGGGTTACGGTCAGCCGGCCTATGGTCAGCCGGCCTACGGCGAGCCGTACCCGACTGCGACGGGCTACCCCGCGTCCCCGCCGGCCGTCCAGCCGATGACCATCGACGACGTCGTCGTCAAGACGGTCACGGTTCTGGGCATCACCGGCATCTCCGCCGCAGCCGCCTGGGCCCTCATCCCGGACGCGCTCGTCGGCCCCGCCTGGATCGGCGCAGCGCTGGTCGGCCTCGTGCTCGGCCTCGTCATCTCGTTCTCGCGGATGGCCAACCCCGCTCTGGTCGTCACCTACGCGGTGATCGAGGGCGTGTTCGTCGGCATGATCAGCAAGTTCTTCGAGACCCTCTACAGCGGCATCGTGGTCCAGGCGGTGATCGCCACCTTCGGGGTCTTCTTCCTGATGGCGATCCTCTACCGGGCCCGGGTGATCCGGGCGACGAAGAAGTTCACCCGCATCATGATCGCGGTCATGGGTGGTCTCTTCGCCGTCATGCTGATCAACCTCGTGCTGGCGCTCTTCGGCGTCAACACCGGCCTGCGTGACTCCGGCCCGCTGGGCATCATCTTCAGCCTGGTCTGCATCGTGGTCGCCTCGCTGAGCTTCATTCTGAACTTCAACGAGATCGAGGAGGGCGTGCGGATGGGTCTTCCGCAGCGCTACTCCTGGACCGCGGCCTTCGGCATCCTGGTCGGGCTGATCTGGCTCTACATCGAGGTCCTGCGGCTCCTGTCGTTCCTCCAGGGCGACGACTGACGATTCGCCGGTCGTCCTACCAGCAACGCTCGGTCCGTCTCCCCGCGGACCGGGCGTTGTCCCGTTTCCGGGTACCTTTACGCCGTGCCCGACTTCGCCACCTCGATCGACCGGCTGCTCAATCTGGTGCACCACTGGGTGGAGACCCGCTGGTCCGCCCCGTCCGGTGCCGGCACCCGGGCCGAGATGGTCCACACCCTGGTCCAGCAGCTCGCCGACCTGGGCGCCGAGGCCGAGCAGCGCCCGCCCCGTCCGGTCCCGCGCCTGCACCACATGGTCCTGCCCGACCAGATCCGCGTGATGGCCGACGACCTGCTCGCCGCAGACCCGTCCGCCGACCTGCTAACGCGAGCCACCGCCGAGGTCGACCGGGTCCGCGCCGCGCTCAGCTGAGCCCCAAAAAGACAGGCCCGGCGCGTGGTGCGACGCGCCGGGCCTGGGGCTGAGTGGGTCAGCTGAGGCGTTCCAGGATCAGGGCCATGCCCTGCCCGCCGCCGACGCACATGGTCTCCAGACCGATGCTCTTGTCGTGCCAGTCCAGCGCGTTGAGCAGGGTGCCGGTGATCCGGGCGCCGGTCATGCCGAACGGGTGGCCGATCGCGATCGCGCCGCCGTTCACGTTCAGCTTCTCGATCGGGATGCCCAGATCCTGGTACGACGGGATGACCTGCGCCGCGAAAGCCTCGTTGATCTCGACCAGGTCGACGTCGCCGATGCTCATGCCGGCCCGCTTCAGCGCCTGCTTCGACGCCTCGACCGGCCCGTACCCCATGATCTCGGGGGAGAGCGCGGTGACACCGGTGGAGACGATCCGGGCGATCGGGGTGATGCCCAGCTCCCGCGCCTTGGTGTCGCTCATGATGACCACCGCGGCGGCGCCGTCGTTGAGCGGGCAGCAGTTGCCGGCGGTGACCCGGCCGTCGGGGCGGAACACCGGCTTGAGCTGCGAGACCGCGTCCAGCGTGACACCCGGGCGGGGGCCGTCGTCCTTCGACACGACCGTACCGTCGGGGAGGGTGACCGGGGTGATCTCACGGTCCCAGAAGCCGTTGGCGATGGCCTTCTCCGCGAGGTTCTGACTGCGTACGCCGAACTCGTCCATTTCCGCACGGGAGATGTTCTTGATCTGGGCGAGGTTCTCGGCGGTGTAGCCCATCCCGATGTAGATGTCGGGGAGCAGGCCGTCCTCGCGCGGGTCGTGCCAGGTGCCGCCGTTCTTGGCGGTGGACACGGTGCGGGCCTGGGCCTCGTCGAAGGCGGGGTTGGTCCAGCTGCCGCCGACGAGCTCCTGCGCGGCCGACGGGAGGCCGTCCGAGCTGCCTCGCGCGTACCGGGAGACGGTCTCGACGCCGGCCGAGATGAACACGTCTCCCTCGCCGGCCTTGATGGCGTGGAACGCCATCCGGGTGGTCTGCAAGGAGGAGGAGCAGTACCGGGTGATCGTGGCGCCGGGCAGACCGTCCAGGCCCAGCTTGGTAGCGATCACGCGGGCCATGTTGAAGCCCTGTTCGCCGCCCGGCAGACCGCAGCCGAGGTAGAGGTCCTCGATGAGCGTGCGGTCCAGCTGCGGCACCTTGTTCAGGGCGGCGTCGACGATCGTGGTGGCGAGATCGTCCGGACGCAGATCCTTCAGCGAGCCCTTGTGGGCGCGTCCGATCGGGGAGCGGGCAGTGGCGACGATGACAGCTTCCGGCATGCGGTCAGTTTACTCACCGGTAACATGGTCGGAAGCGCGAATTTGTCACACCCGTCATACACCGCTCATTGCGGCACGAGCTACCGCCGGATACAGCGCGTGCGCCCACACCCGATAGCCGTCCGCGGACGGGTGGAAGCCGTCGTAACAAAGCGTTCCGGCGTCAGCGCGGAACACCGCACCCGTCTCCGCGGCCAGATCGACGACCACGCCGCCGGCATCGGCCACGGCCTTGGCCTGCGCCTTCGCCATCCGGCGGCCGACCACCCCGGCGATCTGCCGCAGCGGCGGCGCCATCGACCGGGCCGCCCCGAGATCCGGGCAGGTCCCGACCACCACCTGAACGCCGGCCGCGCGCAACCGGCGGACCGCCTGCCCCAGATGGCCGGCCGCGTCCTCCGGGCTGCGACCGGACGCGGCATCGTACGAGCCGATCAGCACCACGGCGACGTCCGGCCGTTCGCCGAGCAGCGCGCGGGCGACCTGGGTGGCGAGGTCGCTCGAACGGGACCCGGCCACCCCGACGCTGGAGAGCAGCACGTGCCGCTGACCGGTGTCCGGCGAGCCGTCGGCCAGCAGACGGGCCAGCTGGCCGCCGACCGTCTCGGAGAGCCACTCCACGCCGACACCGACCGCGGCCGAGTCGCCGAGCAGCACCAGGCGCAGCGGCGGAGCGCTCTGCGGGCCCATCGAGGTGCGCAGTGCCAGGCCCATCGTGGGCTTCGCATATCGGCGGGCCTTCGCGGCGAGCATCTCGCCCGCGAGCAGGGCGGCGCCGCCCACCACACCGGCCAGAAGGCTGGTGGCAGCGGCCTTGCTCAGTCGTTCCGGCAGACCAGCCATGTCCCGCCTCCCTGCTTGATCCCGACTCTGCGTCACCCGACTTGATGATCCTCTGGGGTATACCCTACGGCCCCGTCAGCCGGGGCACCGCCGGGAACTGTGGGGGTCCGTACGCCGAACCAGTGCCTCGGCTCGCCGAACCACGGGTGCTTGCGCAACTGCGCCCACCGCCCGGCCCCACCGCGCACACTCGTGGGGCTGACCTCGGTGCCGGGTGCCCGAACCGCCTCGTCGGCTGCCTCAGGCAGGGTGCGCAGCGCCTCGGCGACCGGGACGGCCGTGCGGTCGTCCTCGCCCAGGGCGGCAAGCACCGTCGGCATCATCACGGCCGCTGCTCGTGCGTACCCGGTCGCGGACGGGTGGAAACGATCCGAGGCGAACATCCGCACGGGATCGGCCTCGAACATCGGGCCGAGCAGGTTGCCGAGCGACACCGTACGCCCACCGGCCTCGACCACGGCCACCGTCTGCGCGGCGGCGAGCTGCCGGCTCCAGCGCCGGGCCAGCCAGCGCAGCGGCGGTTTGATCGGCTTGATCGCGCCGATGTCCGGGCAGGTGCCGACCACCACCCGGCAGCCGGCCGCGCGCAGCCGGCGCACGGTGTCGGCGAGATGGCGGACGGCCGCGGGGAAGCCCGAGGCGTGCGTCACGTCGTTCCCGCCGATGAAGATGATCGCGATGTCCGGTGCATACTCCAGGGCCGCGTCCACCTGGTAGGGCAGGCCGGCTGAGATCGAGCCGACCACGGCCAGCCGGTGCAGGCGGACCGGGCGGCGCAGGCGACGGGAGATCCCGGTGGCGAAAAGCGCGCCGGGGGTCTCGCGGGGGCGGTGTACGCCGTACCCGGCCGCGGTCGAGTCCCCGAGGATCACCAGGTTGATCGGCTTCCCGCCGAACTTCGCCCCGTAGACGCCGTCGCCGCGCGGCGGTGGCGCCTCGGCCATCGGGATGATCCGGCGGGCATCGGCCGCCTGCCGCATCAACAGCCCTGCCGAGAGGGCGGTCAACCCCGCGAGCGCGCCGGTCACCTGTCCGGCGACCCGCCCGGCTGTTCTGATCCGCCGCCGGTCCTCGGGGGAGAGATCGCGGATCCGTGCCGTCGCGCTAGTCCAATCGATGCTGCTCACAGTCTCCCTCGCTGTCTCTCGAAGGGAACCATCCGGCTCGCCGTAGATCGGCACCTGGGGTGGGAATTCGAGGCTAACTCGCGATGGCGAGAGGCAATCATGGCGCGTCCAGGTCATGCTGGAGTGGCGGAAAGGGGAACACGGATGGCCAAAACGTTGAAACGTGCGGCGGCGTTCACGGCACTCAGCCGGGCGCTGACCGCCGGTGCCCGAGGCGGACCGTCGGTCGGCAAGCGGCTCGCCGCCCTGCCGAGGATGGCGACCGCCACAGCCCGCGGGGAGTACGACGGCGGCCTGCGGATCGCGCTGATGACGGCCGCGACCGTCTACGTGGTCTCGCCGATCGACGCGGTGCCGGAGGCGCTGTTGTGGGTCTTCGGGCTGATCGACGACGCCGTCATGGTCACCTGGTTGGCCGGCGCGGTGCTCGCCGAGACCGAGCGGTTCCTGGAGTGGGAGCGGACCCGCCCGCGCCTGGTCGTAAAGTAAAGCGTGCGCTATTACGACAACGTGGTCGAGATCATCGGCAATACCCCGCTGGTCCGATTGAACAGCGTGACCGACGGCATCAGCGCCACCGTGCTGGCCAAGGTCGAGTACTTGAACCCCGGCGGCTCGGTCAAGGACCGGATCGCGCTGCGGATGGTGGAGGACGCCGAGAAGGCGGGCCTGCTCAAACCCGGCGGCACGATCGTCGAGCCGACCAGCGGCAACACCGGCGTGGGTCTGGCCCTGGTGGCCCAGCAACGCGGTTACAAGTGCGTCTTCGTCTGCCCCGACAAGGTCAGCGAGGACAAGCAGAATGTGCTCCGGGCGTACGGTGCGGAGGTGGTGGTCTGCCCGACCGCCGTCGCGCCGGAGGACCCGCGCTCCTACTACAACGTCTCCGACCAGCTGACCCGGGACATCCCGGGCGCCTGGAAACCGGACCAGTACAGCAATCCGGCGAACCCCCGGTCGCACTACGAACAGACCGGGCCGGAGCTGTGGGAACAGACCAACGGCAAGATCACCCACTTCGTGGCGGGGGTCGGCACCGGCGGCACGATCAGCGGCGTCGGGCGATACCTGAAAGAGCAGGGCTCGGTACGGGTGATCGGCGCCGACCCGGAGGGGTCCGTCTACTCCGGCGGCACCGGCCGGCCGTACCTGGTCGAGGGGGTCGGCGAGGACTTCTGGCCGACCGCGTACGACCGTCAGGTCACCGACGAGGTCATCGAGGTCAGCGACTCCGACTCGTTCGAGATGACCCGCCGGCTCGCCCGTGAGGAAGGCCTGCTCGTGGGCGGCTCTTGCGGGATGGCCGTGGTGGCGGCGCTCGAGGTGGCCCGCAAGGCCGGACCGGACGACGTCGTCGTGGTCCTGCTGCCGGACGGTGGCCGTGGGTACCTGTCCAAGATCTTCAACGACAAGTGGATGGCCCGGTACGGGTTCCTGCGTACCCAGACCGGCACGCCGACCGTCGCCGACGCGCTGGCCGGCAAGGGCGCCGAGATCCCGCCGCTGATCCACGTGCACCCGACCGAGACGGTGCGCGACGCGATCGACTACATGCGGGAGTACGGCGTTTCGCAGCTCCCGGTGCTCAAGGCCGAGCCGCCGGTGGTGACCGGTGAGGTGGCCGGTTCCATCTCGGAGAAGGCGCTGCTGGACGCGCTGTTCACCGGGCAGGCCCACCTGCACGACACCATCGAGAAGCACATGAGCGACGCGCTGCCGATGATCGGCGGTGGCGAGCCGGTGGCCGAGGCGGTCGTGCTCCTGGAGAAGTCGGACGCCGCGATGGTCCTGGTCGACGGCAAACCCGCCGGCGTCCTGACCCGGCAGGATCTGCTCGCCCATCTGAGCTAGCTGGCTCCGCTTCGCTCCTCACCGGCGGCGTTTTGCGGGTTCACCGGCGGGTGAAGTGTGACACCTGCTTCCAGGCCGGGTCGGGCGTGACGGTCATCCGGACGCGCCCGTCCGGCCAGGAGGCGATCAGCGGCTTCAGCGACTCGGCGGCGGCCGGGCGGTCGGCGTACAGGTGTGTGGTGCGTACGCCGTCGCAGGTCTCGTGGGCGACGATGACCGCGCCGTCCGCGTACCGGCCGAAGTGGTCCTCCAGGGCGTGCAGCTGCGGCAGGACGTCCCTGACCGGGAGGCCGTTCTCGTCCCGGCCGCGGTACGGCACGTCCAGCCGGACGTGCAGGTCGTGGCCGGGATGACAGGCCGGCTGCAGCGGGCTCTGCACGAGAACGATGAGCGGTTTGCCGTCCCGGGCTCCGGACAGCGCGCGCCAGTTGTACCCGCCGTCGACCGGCGCCAGGCCCGCGACCAGCGCGACCAGGTCCCGGCCGGTCAGGCCGTCGCCGGGTGTAGTGGCCGCGGCGATCCCGCCCACCCAGATCTCGACGGTGTCCTCGCCGAGCAGCCAGTCCAGCGAGAGGAACGCGACCTGGTTGCGGGCCTCCTCCGGCATGGCGGCGGACCGGCCCGGCGCCAGCGTTCGGCCAGTGAGCGCAGCTCCGGATCGCCGGCCGCGCTGACCACCAGCAGGTGCCGGATTCGTCTTCGACCGCCGCTTGAAAGCACCCGCGGACGGTATCGCGACTCAGGTGAGTTCGGTGGGGCGGGCGATCACGTCGACCAGGGCGTTGCGGCGGAGCAGGGTGATCGGCAGGTCGGCGCCGATCGCCGGGCCCAGCATCAGGCGCTGCAGGGCCTGCACGCTCTGCACCGGACGGCCGCCCGCGGTGACCAGGATGTCGCCGAGGTAGACACCCGCGGTGCCGGCCGGGCTGCCCGGCACCACCTCGACCACTCGCAGGCCGGACTTCTGGCCGAGCCGTTCGGCCAGCTGCGGCGGCAGCGGGGTGGGCAGGCCCGCCACGCCCAGCCAGGCCCGGCGGACCCGGCCGGTGGCGACCAGTTCGCCGATGATCGACCGGGTGGTGGCGTTGATCGGTACGGCCAGGCCGAGCCCGTAGCCGGCCACCGCCGTGTTGATGCCGATCACGGTGCCGGAGGAGTCGGCGAGAGCCCCACCGGAGTTGCCCGGGTTGAGGGCGGCGTCAGTCTGGATGACGTTGTCGATGATGCGTACCCGGCGGCCGTCCCGGGCCGGGAGCGACCGGCCCAGTCCGGACACGACGCCGGCGGTGACCGAGCCGGCCAGGCCCATCGGGTTGCCGACCGCGACCACGAGCTGGCCGATCTTCAGCCCGTCGGCGTCGCCGAGCGGCGCGGCCGGCGCGCCCGGATGGTGCACCCGCACCACGGCGAGGTCGGAGAGCGCGTCGGCGCCCACCACGTCGAACGGGGTCTCGACACCGTCGGCGAAGGCCGCCGAGCCGCCGTTCGCGCCGGCCACGACGTGCGCGTTGGTGAGTAGGAAACCGTCGTCGGTGAAGGTGACCGCGGAACCGGCCCCGCCTCGGGGAGACCGGACCGAGAGAGCGGCCACCGAGGGCAGCAGGCGGGCCGCCACGCCGGTGACGACCCGGCTGTAGGCGTCCAGAGCCTCGGATTCTTCGGTGTCCATGTGACAGACAACAGCCGCTGACCCCGGTCGATGCCCGTGGTGCGTCCGCCCATGGCGAACAACGGCCGTCACGGATAGTCGCCGCAATCGCACAGACAGTCCGACCGGCCGATGGTTCGCTGCGGTTGTATCTGTCGTGACGGAGCTTTGAGCCAGTCCCGGACGGAGGGTTAGGGAATGGTCGACGTCGATGAGGCGGCGCCCAGTGACATCGTGGACCGCCTGCTGTGGCGCGACGCGCAGCACATGCTCGAACGCCACGAGGCGGCCGGCGCGGACGGTAACTGCGTCTGGTGCGGGTGGCGGTGGCCGTGTTCGGCACGCCGGCTGGCCGAGCGGGCCGACGCCGTGGCCCGCCGTCCGTGGCGCGAGGCCTGGACGTTGCGGCACGACGTCAACAGCATGCGGACCCTGCCCGGCCGGCGTTACGGCCTGGAGGACGGTGGGAACGCTCCGGGTCGTCATCGCACCGATTTCAGCCCCAACGACCATCAGTGGAGGTACCTCGACTGAACCAGAGATCTGGACGTCGTCGACGAGCTTGACCGTCCCCCGGCAAGCAACGGCTTCCCGGCCCGGCGACGTCACCCGGCGGTGACGCCGGGGCGCCCCGCCAGCGTTCCGGCATCCCGCGCCCAGACCCGCCCTTGAACTGGATCATCGGACCAGCACGCCTCCGCTGGTCCGCGCCTCCGGCCAGGCGCATCCGGTTCGGGCGGGGCGGTGGGCGGGAGTACGTGACCAACAGGTTCCCCCGCATTCACTCGGTCACGTACTCCCGCCCGACCAGCAGCCCGCCGCACTCGTTGCGGCGGGCTGCTTCGGCTTCGGCAAGTGCCCGACCCACTTTTCACACCTGAGATCGAAAAAAATCGACATGTCAGGACATCTCGCGCAGACTCGGAAGTATGTCGCCGAGATTCCGCAACAACGAGGAGCGGGCCGCCTGGGAGCTCGCCGAATCCCTGATCCAGCAGGGCCGGGCCATGATGCGCGAGGCCGAGAAGGCCATGGAGACGTGGCGGACCGGCAAGGAGATGAACCGCCAGCGGTGCGCCCGCCGGGGGATCAGCGCCTCGGACGCGGAGATCCGCTGGTCGGCGACGGCCACCGCGAAGAACGCCATCACCAACAACAACTTCCACATGGGCCTCGCGACGATGTATTTCGGCGCCGCCACCGCGAATTACACCCGGGCGCTGTACCTGCGCGACAACGACAGCGCCCGGATCTGAGCCGTGTGGCTGCCGCTCAGTCGTCGGGCGCGTCGTGCTCGGCGACCGGCGAGGCCGGCGGCCGGGGCGGGTCCGCCTGAGCCGGCGAGGCCGGGACAGCCAGCGCCAGTCCGAGGACGGCGCCCGCGCCGATGAGGCGCAGACCGGCGAGGGAGACGGGACGGCGTTCGGACTTCTCCATGCAGCACTCCTTCTGAGCCGGGCTCCCACGATGCCAGCCGAACCTGAGACACCGCTGTGTTAGAAGCGCCGGAACGGGCACCATTGACCTGTGGAGATCGCCACCGAAACCGAGCGCAAGTACGACGTCCCCGAGACCTTCGAACTTCCCGAGCTGGCCGGTGCGGCCGGCATCGCCGGTGTCGGCGACGCCGAGATCCATGATCTCGACGCCACCTACTTCGACACCGCGGACCTGCGGTTGATGAAAAACCGTCGGACACTTCGGCGGCGCACCGGCGGGCACGACGCGGGCTGGCATCTGAAAACGCCCGGGGACGGCTCCGGGCGTACCGAGCATCGGGTTTCCGGTGAGTCCGCAACGCCCCCCGACGAGCTGCTGGACCTGGTCCGGGTGATCGTCCGGCGGCATCCGGTGACGCCCGTCGCCCGCCTCTGCACCCACCGGGTGGAGACGCCGCTGCGCGACGCCGACGGCCGCACCCTGGCGCTTATCGCGCAGGATCAGGTGCGCGCCGAGTCGGACGGCGAACAGACCTCCTGGCAGGAGGTCGAGGTGGAGCTCGTCGACGGCGACATCGCGGTCCTTGACGCGGTCGAGCGGGCGCTGCTCGACGCCGGCGCCCGCCCGGCGGAGGGCCCGTCGAAGGTGGCGCGGGCGCTGGCCGGGCGTCTCGCCGCCGCGCAGCAGGAGAAGACCAAGGGCAAGATCAACCCCGTTTTCCGGTACGCGCGGGAGCAGCGCGACGCCATCCTCGAACGCGACCCGGCCGCCCGTCGTGGCGAGGAGGAGGGCGTGCACAAGATGCGGGTCGCCACCCGGCGGCTGCGCAGCACGCTGAAGACCTACAAGCGCTGGTTCCCCGAGAACCAGGTGGGCGACGAGCTGCGCTGGCTGGCCCATACGCTCGGCGCGGTCCGCGACCCGCAGGTGCTGGAGGAGAAACTGCTGGCCGGGGTGGCCGACTCCGGGCCGGAGTTCGAGCCGGCCGCACAGCGGATCAAGTCGGGTCTGGAGCACCGGGTCGCGCAGGGCCGGGAGGAGTTGGCCGAGGCACTCGGTTCGGACCGCTACCTCGATCTGCTGGACCGCATCGACGAGCTGGTCGACCAGCCCACCTCGGCCGGCAACCCGGCGAAACGGACCCGGAAGGCCGTCCGCAAGGCGGACGACGAGCTGGACGCCGCGCTGGCGGGCGGGGTGGACGAGGAGATCCACGAGGCCCGCAAGAGCTACAAGAAGGCCCGGTACGCGGTCGAGGTGATCGCCCCCGAGGTCGGTAAACCCGCCAAGCGTCTGGTGAAGGCGCTGACCGCCCTGCAGGACGGGCTCGGCGCCCATCAGGACTCCACCGTCGCCCGCGAAGTGCTGCGCGAACTCGGTTCGGACAGTTTTCACTTCGGCGTGCTATACGGCAGGCAGGAACAAGTGGGTAAAGAGACGCTGGCAGCAGTGCCCGCGCTGGTGCGGGCCTCTCGGCGCAAGAAGGTACGGCGGTGGCTGGCGAAGACATGAGCATCGACATCGACACTTCCTACGACGACACCACGACGGGCCCCTATGACGGCCCGGTCGCCGAATTGGCCGGTTACCGGGTGGTGGACGACGAGGACGACGACCCGCGGCTGCTGAAGGCGGACGGCACCCCGGTCGACACCTGGCGCGAGGACTACCCGTACGACGAGCGGATGGACCGCACCGAGTACGACCACGACAAACGGCTGCTCCAGATCGAATTGCTGAAGCTGCAGAACTGGTGCAAGGACACCGGCGAGCGGTTGGTGATCCTCTTCGAGGGCCGGGACGCGGCCGGCAAGGGCGGCACCATCAAGCGGTTCATGGAGCATCTCAATCCGCGCGGCGCCCGGGTGGTGGCCCTGGAGAAGCCGAACGAGAAGGAGAGCAGCCAGTGGTATTACCAGCGTTACATCAAGCACCTGCCGTCCGCCGGTGAGATCGTGCTCTTCGACCGGTCCTGGTACAACCGGGCCGGCGTCGAGCGGGTGATGGGCTTCTGCACCCGCGCGGAGTACCTGGAGTTCATGCGGCAGACCCCGGAACTCGAGCGGATGCTCGTCCGGTCCGGCGTACATCTGGTGAAGTTCTGGTTCTCGGTGACCAGCGGCGAGCAGCGGACCCGGTTCGCGATCCGTCAGGTCGACCCGGTACGCCAGTGGAAGCTCTCCCCGATGGACCTGGAGTCCCTGGACAAGTGGGACGACTACACCGAGGCCAAGGAGGCGATGTTCTTCTACACGGACACCGCCGACGCCCCGTGGACCGTGGTGAAGAGCAACGACAAGAAGCGGGCCCGGCTCGCAGCGATGCGGCACGTGCTGCACCGGTTCGATTACACCGGCAAGGATCCCGAGATCGTCGGCACGCCCGACCCGCTGATCGTGGGCCCCGCCTCGCTGGTGGTGGAAAGCACCGAAATGTCGCCCAGGGTATTCCCGCGGCTGTAGTGATTCTAAAAGCGTTGGCAGGACGCCTCTCGGGTGGCTAACGTGGCCGTACACGTGAAGGGAGGTGGTCCGAAGTTGTATAGCAACGGGACTCGTGAGGTGGCTGTCCGCTAGCCGCTGTCCTTGACAGCTTCGTTTGAAAACGTCGAGACCGTGTGGCAGCGGCCCGGCGAGTACCAGACAGCCACCCGACCCCAGGGGATCCGGCCTTGTCCGACCGGACCACGCTCGTCAGCGAGCGTGGAAGTCCCCTGGGGTCGCTTCATATGGGGGTCCCAGATGCGTGAGCTCGTTGTGCTCGGCACGGCCAGCCAGGTGCCGACCCGGCACCGCAACCACAACGGCTACCTCCTGCGCTGGGACGACGAGGTGATCCTCTTCGACCCGGGTGAGGGCACCCAGCGGCAGATGCTGATGGCCGGCCTCGCCGTCACCCCGCTCAAGCGCATCTGCATCACCCACTTCCACGGCGACCACAGCCTCGGCCTGCCCGGCATCCTGCAGCGCATCTCGCTGGACCGGGTGCCGCATCCGGTGCACGTCCACTACCCGGCCGGCGGCCAGGAGTTCTACGACCGGCTCCGGCACGCCACCAGCTACTGGGACAACGCCGAGATCGTCGCTTCGCCGGTCGGCGCCGGCTTCGTCGCGGAGACCTCCGCGGGGCGCCTCATCGCCCTGCCGCTCTGGCATTCCATCGAGGCGTACGGGTATCGCCTGGCCGAACCCGACTCCCGCCGCATGCTGCCCGCCCTGCTCGCCGAACACGGCATCAGCGGCCCGGCCGTCGGCGAGCTGCAGCGCACCGGCCGGCTCGGCGACGTCACACTCGAGCAGGTCAGCGCGGTCCGCCCCGGCCAGAGCTTCGCCTTCGTGATGGACACCGGCCTGTGCGACAACGTCTACGCCCTGGCCGACGGCGTCGACATGCTGGTGATCGAGTCGACGTTCCTCGCCGAGGACGCCGCGATGGCAGCGCAGGTCGGCCACCTCACGGCCGGCCAGGCCGCCATGGTGGCGCGCGAGTCCGGCGTACGGATGCTGGTCCTGACCCATTTCTCTCAGCGCTACCAGGACGCCTCGCGTTTCCTCGACGAGGCCCGCAAGGAGTTCGACGGCCCGATAGTGATCGCCGAGGACCTGCTCCGCGTCCCGATCCCGCCCCGGCGGCTACCGTCGACTCCATGACCGTTCTGCTGCGCCCGGCCTCGGACGCCGACTTGCCCCTGGTAGGCGACCTGCATCACCGGTCCCGCGCGTCCGCGTACGCCGACCTGCTCGACCCCGCCACCTTCGCAGCCCGCGGCCCGTCCATGCTCGCGGAGTGGTGGTCCGAGCGCTGGCGCTGGGAGCGCGACACCCACCGCCTGACCGTCGCCGAACAGGGCGGCAGCTTGCTGGGTTTCACGTACATCGGCCCGAGCGAAACCCCCGGCGCCGCGGAGCTGTATGCGATCCATGTGGACCCGGCCTGGGTGGGCGCCGGCATCGGCCGCCAGCTGATGCTCAAGGCCTTGACGGACCTGCCCCGCTACGGCGAGCCCCGGGCTGTTCTGTGGGTGCTGGAGGCCAACAAGACAGCGCGCCGCTTCTACGAGGCCGGAGGCTGGCACCCGGACGGCGCGAGCAGGGTTGCTCCGGTCAACGACCAGCCGCTGCCGCAGCTCCGCTACACCCACTCACTCCCGCGTGCACCGCTTCCTTCTTCGAGCCGCTGAGGTCAGCCAAGATCGTACGGATCCCGGGCGGCTATCGCCTCAGCCTCCGGCACCCCGAGGCGGCGGGCGACGCGCCGCCGCATCCGAACCTGAGCGCGCGTCCGCGGCCGGAACTTCGGCTCCCGGCCGCACCCGCAGACCTCAAAGCCCTCGTAGAGCAGCCCCGCCCCGAGAACCGCCGCAACCGCGGCCCAGGCGGAGTCATTCCGCCGGCGCGGAGCCGCGAAATCATGCCCCGCGAACACCATCGGCTGCCGACAGGACGTGCAGAGATGCAGCGCATCGTCCCAGCCGTACTTGTGACTGCGCCGGCAAGGCACGCAGACGTAGTGCACCTTGTAGATGCTCTGCACGTACCGACACACGGCCGAATGATAGACAGCGTTCCGGGTCGAGGTCCGCCCGCCGCGCTCCGCACACTTTCGGACGATCTTGGCGACTTGCGCCCGGCTAAGGCGCCAAGATCGCGCCAGGGCTCGACGGCGGCGTGTCGACCCTCGGCACAAACCAAGGTGACGGCGCTGCCGCGCGGCTGAGGCCTCGAATTGGGTCCGGCTGATCACCCGGCCGCGCGGCAGCACTGCCTCACGGCCCGTGAGACGACTCCGGCGCACGGCTCAGTGATCGAACAAGCCGAAATTTCGGCCCCAGCCGCACGCTGGCGCTGTCACCCACCAGCCACCCGGATGCCGGCACACCCGCTGCGCGTGTGACCACACCCGCAGCGGGTGTGGCCGCGTATCGGAAAGGCCTCGCCCTGAATCGCTGCACTGTGGCAGATGCAGAAGTGCCGCAACTCCCAGCCGGGCGGCCCCCACAGCCGGTTTCCGGCGGTCGGCTGGGACCTGGTGCTGCCTCCACCCCCTTGAAGGGGTGCGCAGCTGCCAGCCGGACGATCGAAAACCCGGCCGTAGGGGCGCCCGTCTCGCGTTGACCGAGGTCGCGACTTTCAATACAGAGTCAAGGCGGCCCGAAACGGGCCGCTCAGGCCGGGCCTGGGCGGGTGCCCGTCGCTTAGCTGCCGCACACGACGGCCACTCAAGCAGCCCGGCGGCTGGCGTGCAGAGGGGCGCAGGCTGCGGCATGCGCGCTGCCAACCCGGCACCGTATGTAACCGGGGAGATCACCTGTGCCGCCGCGTTACCGATACGAAGAGATCGCTGACGACCTTCAGAAGCGGATCGCCGCTGGCGAGTACCCGCCGGGCTCTCGGCTGCCAGTCGCCGCGAATTGATCGCGCACTACGAGGTCACCGAACCCGTCATCGACCGTGCGATGCAGATCCTGAGGGTCAAGGAGATCACCGAGACCCTGCCAGGCGTCGGAGTCTTCGTCCGCGAGCAGTGACCGCCGGTCGCGCTCGGCCTGCTGGCGGCGCAAGCGCCGGCATCGGCCGGCGCACCGGCTCACAATCAGGGCCGAACTAACAGCCCTGCCCCCGGCGGGGATCTCAGGCCTCCGGGATGAGGAAGCCATCCCGACGTCCGTCGCCCCAGGCGCAGCCGAGCAAACCACCGCCGGGACCGCCAAGCCTTCGCACGCACCTCACGCCATGCGTGCAGTGGCGGCCCCGACGGCGGCCCGCTCCACGGAGGGCGGGTCGACGGCCGACGGGATGGCAGGCAGAAACGAGCTGAGCCCGCACTCGCCGAAGCGAGCACGAGCCCAGATCAGTAGAGCGTTAGTTGGTGCGAGCGACACCGATCGGACAGGTCATCCCGTTCGGCCCGTGGTTGCAGTACCCGTTGGGGTTTTTATCACTTGAGAGGTACTGCTGGTGGTAATCCTCGGCGTAGTAGTACGTCGTCAGCGGCCTCACCTCGGTGGTGATCTGGCCCCGGCCGGCGGCCGTCACCACCGGCTGGAAGGCCTCCAAGGAGGCCGCCGCCGTGGTGGCCTGGGCGTCCGTCGTGGTGTAGATCGCGGACCGGTACTGGGTGCCCACGTCATTGCCCTGGCGCATGCCCTGGGTCGGGTCGTGATTCTCCCAGAACGCCTTCAGCAGGTCCGCGTAGTCGATCACCGCGGGGTCGTAGACGACCTGGACCACCTCGGTGTGGCCGGTCGTGCCCGAGCAGGTCTCCTCGTACGTCGGGTTGGCGGTGAAGCCGCCGGCGTATCCGACGGACGTCGAGTACACGCCCGGGAGCTGCCAGAAGATGCGCTCCGCGCCCCAGAAACAGCCCATCCCGAAGACCGCGGTCTCGAGGCCGGCCGGCCACGGGCCCTTCAGCGGGGTGCCGAGGACGGTGTGCTTCGCAGCGACCGGCATCTCGATGTCGCGGCCGGGCAGGGCGGTGTCGGCGGTGGGCAGGTCGAGCTTCTTGTGCCGCAGGAACACGGTCACTCCCTTCGTCCGGTCTCTGCAACGCTCAACCGGACGTATTCCTTACCGATGGCGCCGGCGATCTCGGTGGCCTCGTCGTCGCTGTCGTATTTGCGGCGGGGCCAGAAGAAGCCGCGCAGGCCGTCGCCCTTGGTGCGGGGGACCACGTGGGTGTGCAGGTGGGGGACCGACTGGGAGACGATGTTGTTGTTCGCGACGAAGGTGCCCTGCGAGCCGAGCGCCGCGGGCACCGCGGCGGCGACTAGCTGGACAAACCGGAAATATCCCGGCAGTTCAGAGGCTGGTAGATCAACGAGCTCGACGAAGTGCGGACGGGGAACCACCAGGACGTGACCTTTGAATACCGGGCGGATGTCGAGGAAGGCGACGCCGGCCGGCGACGAGGCCACTATGAACGCCGGGATCGATCCCGCCACGATGCCGCAGAACAAGCAGTCGGCCATCAGGTGAGACTAGCCTTGCGCAACATGACGGCTAACGAGTACGGGTTCGACACCCTCGCGATCCACGCCGGCCAGGAGCCGGATCCGCGGACCGGCGCGGTGGTGCCACCCATCTATCAGACGAGCACCTACGCCCAGGACGCCGTCGGCGCCCCCCGCCTGGGCTACGAGTACAGCCGGTCCGGCAATCCGACCCGGGACGCGCTGCAGGAATGCCTGGCGGCGATCGAGGGCGGCCGGCGCGGGCTCGCTTTCGCGAGCGGCCTTGCCGCCGAGGACACCCTTCTGCGTACGGTGTGCCGGCCCGGCGATCACGTGGTCATCCCCAATGACGCGTACGGCGGCACCTACCGCCTCTTCGCGAAGGTCGCCGAGCGCTGGGGCCTGGACTGGACCGCCGCGCCGCTGGACGACCTGGACGCGGTGCGCGCCGCCTTCCGCCCCGGGCACACCCGCCTGATCTGGGCGGAGACGCCGACCAACCCGCTGCTCAACATCGCCGACATCACGGCGCTGGCCACGCTGGCCCACGAGTATGACGCGATGCTCGCGGTGGACAACACGTTCGCCTCGCCGTACCTTCAGCAGCCGCTCGCGCTCGGCGCCGACGTGGTGATCCACTCGACCACGAAGTACCTGGGCGGGCACTCCGATGTGGTCGGCGGCGCGCTGGTCACCGCGGACGCCGGCCTCGGCGACGAGTTGGCCTTTCACCAGAACGCGATGGGCGGGGTTAACGGCCCCTTCGACGCCTGGCTCACTCTGCGCGGCATCAAGACTCTGGGCGTACGCATGGACCGGCATTGCGACAATGCCGAGCGGATCGTGGGCTACCTGCGTGAGCACCCGGCTGTCGGCCAGGTCCTGTACCCGGGCCTGGAGAGCCACCCGGGGCACGAGACCGCCGCGAAGCAGATGCAGCGGTTCGGCGGCATGGTGTCGTTCCGTGCGGCCGGTGGTCCCGAGCAGGCGATCGCCATCTGCAACAAGACGAAGCTCTTCGTGCTCGCGGAGTCGCTCGGCGGAGTCGAGTCGCTGATCGAGCACCCGGGACAGATGACACACCTGTCGGCTGCTGGCTCGGCGCTTGAAGTTCCCGCCGATCTCGTGCGACTGTCTGTCGGCATCGAGACCGTTGACGATCTGCTCGCCGACCTGGAGCAGGCGCTCGGATAAGACGGACGCTGGAGATCTGCGCATGGAATCGACGACCTGGGTTGGCGCCACCGCGAAGCAGATCGCCCGTGCGGTGAGGCGCGGCGATGCGAGCGCGACCCAGGTCGTGGCCGACCATCTGGAACAGATCGCCATCTCGGATCCGGCGCTCGGCGCGTTCCGGGTGGTCCGCGGCGGTGAGGCGATCACCGAGGCGGAGAAGGTCGACGACCAGGAGGACCTGGCGAACCTGCCGCTCGCCGGGGTGCCGGTGGCGGTCAAGGAGAACACCGCGGTGGCGGGCCTGCCGACCTGGCACGGCTCCGCGGCGGCGCGGACCGCCGAGGTCGAGGAGGAGGACCACGAGGTGGTCCGGCGGCTGCGAGGCGCCGGCGCGGTCGTCGTCGGTGTCACCAAGATGCCGGAGATGGGCCTGTGGGCGGTGACCGACGACGAGGACGGCCCGACCCGGAATCCGTGGGATCTGGATCGCACACCGGGCGGTTCGTCGGGTGGTTCGGCCGCTGCGGTCGCCGCCGGGCTGGTGCCGATGGCGCAGGGCAACGACGGACTGGGTTCGATCCGGATTCCGGCGGCCTGCTGCGGTCTGGTCGGGCTCAAGCCCGGTCGCGGTGTGGTGCCGGTCGGCTTCGGTGACAAGGACTGGTTCGGCCTGACGGAGAACGGGGTTCTCACCACCACGGTGGCGGACGCGGCGCTCGGCTTCTCGGTGCTGGCGGGACAGGCCCCGGCGAAGCTGGTGGAGCCGGCCAAACTGCGCATCGGCGTCTCGCTGCGGTCCCCGGTCGCCGGGGTCAAACCGGACGAGCCGAACGTCTCGGCCGTCACCACGGCGTCGAAGTTGCTGGTCCAGGCCGGTCACGACACGGTGACCGCCGACCCGCGCTATCCGAACGGTGTCGCTCTCGGCGTGCTCGCCACCTGGTTCGCGGGTGCGTACGTGAACTCCGAGGGTCTGGACGTGCGCAGCCTGCAGCCCCGCACCCGCAACCACATCCGGCTCGGCAGGGCCGCGATGCGGGCCGGGCTGGTCCGGCAGAAGCAGCGGGACGCCTGGCGCGAGCGTTCCATCCAGTTCTTCGCCGATCGCTCGATCGACCTGCTGCTCACCCCGGCGCTGGCGACTGCCCCTCCGCCGGCGGTGCAGTACTCGGGCGAGTCGTGGCGGCGGAACATGTGGGCCAACGCGTCCTACGCGCCGTACGCGGCGCCGTGGAACTACGCCGGTCTGCCGGCCATCGTGATCCCGGTCGGCTTCCGCCCGGACGGCCTTCCGCTCGCCGTGCAGATCGTCGGCCCGCCCGACTCCGAGCTGCTGCTTCTCGCGGTCGCCGGGCAGTTCGAGGTCCTCAACCCCTGGCAGCGGCACGCGCTTGTGTAGGCGGTGGCACGATTGGTGGCCATGACCGATCCGCTGGACCTGCTCACCCTCGCCGACGTCGAAGCCGCCCGTGACCTGCTGGCCGGGGTGGTCAAGGAGACGCCGCTGATCCCGTCCCGGCCGCTGGCCGAGATCACCGGCGCGCCGGTCTGGCTGAAGTGCGAGAACCAGCAGCGGGCCGGGTCGTACAAGGTGCGGGGGGCGTACACCCGGATCTCGCGGCTGTCGGACGCGGACCGCGCCCGCGGGGTGGTCGCCGCCAGTGCCGGCAACCACGCCCAGGGCGTGGCGCTCGCCGCCGGCCTGCTGGGCACGCGGGCCACCGTTTTCATGCCGGAGGGCGCCCCACTTCCCAAGGTCACGGCGACCAAGGGGTACGGCGCCGCAGTCGAATACGCCGGCACCAGTGTGGACGACGCGCTGGAGGCGGCACACGACTTCGCCCGCAGCACCGGGGCGATCCTGATCCACCCGTTCGACCACCCGGACGTGATCGCCGGCCAGGGCACGGTGGCGCTGGAGATCCTGAACCAGTGCCCGGAGGCGGCGACGATCGTGACCGCGGTCGGCGGCGGTGGCCTGATCTCCGGGCTGGCGGTGGCGGCGAAGGCGATCCGGCCGGACATCCGGATCGTCGGGGTGCAGGCCAGCGGCGCGGCGGCGTACCCTCCCTCGCTCGCTGCCGGAGCACCGCGCAAGCTGGACGCCTGCGCGACCATCGCGGACGGCATCGCCGTCATGCGGCCGGGCGATCTGACCTTCGCGCATGTCGCGAAGCTGGTCGACGAGATCGTCACGGTCACCGACGAGGACCTGTCGGCGGCGCTGCTGGTGCTGCTCGAACGGCACAAGATGGTGGTGGAGCCGGCCGGTGCGGCCGCGGTGGCGGCGCTGCTCACCGGTGCTTACGTGCCGCCGCGCAGTGGCCCGGTGGTGGCGATCCTGTCCGGCGGCAACATCGACCCGATGCTGCTGCTGCGGGTGATCGAACACGGTCTGGCGTCGGCCGGCCGCTTCCTGCGCCTCGCGGTGCGCTGCGCGGACCGGCCGGGGCAGCTGGCCCGGCTGTTGCGTGAGATCGCCGAGCAGCGGGCGAACATCGTCGACGTCTCGCACTCGCGGCAGAGCCCGCGCCTGGGGTTCGGCGAGGTGGAGGTGGCGCTCTCGGTGGAGACCCGCGGCCCGGCCCACTCGTCGGCCCTGATCAGCGCCCTGCGCGACGCCGGTTACCGGGTCGCCCTGCTGGCGGAGGCGACGCCGTGATGCACGAAGAGCTCGCGGCGGGTGCCGCGAGCTCTTCGACAGAACCGGGTACTAACCCTCGAAGGGGCCGAACTTCACCACGGTGACCTTGATGTCGGCGCCGCTGGGGGCCGTGTAGGTCACGGTCTGGCCGGGCCGGGCGCCGAGGATCGCCTTGCCGAGCGCCGACTCCGGGCTGTACACGGTGAGATCCGTGGTGGAGGAGATCTCCCGGGAACCGAGCAGGAACGTCTCGGTGTCCGCCTGGTCGTCGTCGAAGTAGATGGTCACGACCGAGCCGGCGGCGACCGAGTCGGCCACCTGGACCTCGCCGACCTCGGCGTTGCGCAGGAACTCCTTCAAGTAGAGGATGCGGCCTTCCTGCCGGCTCTGCTCCTCACGGGCGGCGTGGTAGCCACCGTTCTCCCGGAGGTCACCCTCCTCGCGCCGGGCGTTGATCTCCGCAGCCACCGCCGGCCGGTTCGCGATCAACTCGTCGAGCTCGGCCTGTAGCCGGTCGTAAGCGTCCTGGGAGAGCCAGGTCTTCGGCGCCTCGGAACTGGACAAGGTCGATCTCCTTGCTGGGACTGGGCAGTGTTGTGGCACACCGAGAACACGGCGTGCCGAACGCAGCGAATCACCAAGCTTACCAGCGGTAGGCGATCCGCCTGGAAGGCGAAAGATCGTCGGATTGCGCGGTCACCCGGCCGCGCGGCAGCCCATCACGTCGCCCACCGACGCGCGGGCCTTGGTGGCGACCTTCTCGCTCACCTCAACCGAGCCGCCACCGTCCGGCGCCGGCACGAGCACCGCCTGCCGCCCGACCTCGAACCCGTCGTAGTCGCGCGCCCGCAGCATGCAGGTGGCCGTGCCGCCCTCGGGGACCCAGACCCGGAACTGGATGACCATCTCGGTGTCGGTCGGCTCACTCCACCCGATGATCTGCGGCGTGTAGTCGGTCTGCCCGAACTTGTCGTAGAACTTCAGCGTGAGCCCGAGGATGGCGGCGGCGAACAGCACGACGAGAAGGATCGGCAGCCAGCGGCGCTTGCGGCCGTCGCGCCGGCGACCGTAGCGACCCGGCGGGAACACCGGCGTTGTGGCGTGCGTCTCGCTCACCTGACGACCTCTCGTGCGTTTGTTGTCGGGGGGATCGGCCAGAATGGCAGAGTTCCATCTTCGCAGCCGATCCCGGCATGCCCACGGCAGGCCTGGTCGAGAGGATCTCCACACGTGGCTGAGCAGTTGCGCCTGATGACCGTGCACGCGCACCCCGACGACGAGTCGAGCAAGGGTGCCGCCACCATGGCCAAGTATGTTGCCGAGGGTGTCCAGGTGCTGGTCGCAACCTGTACCGGTGGGGAACGGGGCAGCGTCCTGAACCCCAAGATGGACCGCCCCGAGGTGCTGGCGGACATCACGAACATCCGCCGCGCCGAGATGGACAAGGCGCGCGAGATTCTCGGTGTCGATCAGGCCTGGCTTGGCTTCGTCGACTCCGGCCTGCCCGAGGGCGACCCGCTGCCCCCGCTGCCGGACGGTTGCTTCGGTCTGCAGGACCCGCAGGAGGCGGCGAAACCGCTGATCAAGCTGATCCGCGAGTTCCGGCCGCACGTCATGACGACGTATGACGAGAACGGCGGCTATCCGCACCCCGACCACATCATGTGCCACAAGGTGTCGGTGGTGGCGTTCGAGCAGGCCGGCGACCCCGAGTTGTACCCGGAGCTCGGCGAGCCCTGGCAGCCCCTGAAGCTGTACTACAACTCCGGCTGGACCCGGGCGCGGATGCTCGCGCTGCACGAGGGGATGCTGGCGGCCGGCCTCGAGTCGCCGTACACGGAGTGGCTGGAGAAGTGGTCGGACCGGCACGACCGGGGTGACAAGATCACCACTCGGATCGAGTGCGGGGACTATTTCGGGATTCGCGACGATGCGCTGCGGGCGCACGCCACCCAGGTCGACCCGGACGGGTTCTGGTTCCACATCCCGCTCGAGCTGCAGCAGAAGGTGTGGCCGACCGAGGACTTCGAGCTGGCCCGCTCGCTCGTCGACAGCCCGGTCCCCGAGTCGGACCTGTTCGCGGGCATCCGGGAGAAGGTCGACGCCCACTGAGCAGTACGCTGAGCACGTGGACGTCTTCGCGGTCAACAATTTCGGCGACACCCGATCGGGCGGTCTGGCCGGTCCGATGGGGCTGTTCCTCATCGTCCTCATGTGTGTCGCCACCGTGCTCCTGATCCGCAACATGAACAAGCGGATTCGTCGGCTTCCCGACAGTTTCCCGGCCGCCGGCGAGCGTGAGCGTGTGGCGGAAATCGCGCGTCTCGATGCCGATCTCGAGCGATCCGCCGCCACGGCGGCTCCGGATGTCGAAGCGAATCGATCGGCGACGGCTGCCGCGGCCGAAGAACGCGAGGTGGGAGCCGCTCCGGAAGCCGAGCGCGGCACCGCCGGTGAGAGCGGTTCGACCAAGGCCTGAGGGTTGACGTGCTCGGCGTACCCCGGGGGTTTTCGACCCTGGAACGCCGAGCATTACCTTCTGGGGTCCGTCAAGCCCTGTTGCGTTCATCGGTATTGATTTAGCCTTCCGCCGGGGGCCGACACGGCCCCGGGACCCTGCGCGGAAGGGGGCGCCGACATGGACACAGTCTGGCGCAAAGTCTCCGCGAAGCATTTGCACGTGCATCTTCCTGTGCACCCGGTGTGGGTGCCATCGTGACGATCCGTGATCACTCGTGGCTCGGTCGCCCGCGACCCGTACGCATCCTGACGGTCGTCGTCGTGGTGGCGGCCCTGGCCGCTGTCGTGCTCGGCGCCCTGCAGCCGGCGGACCTTCCGGCCGACCGCCCGCTCTCCCCGCTGGACGGCGTCTGTGTCGCCGCCGTCCTGGCGGCCATCGCCCAACTCGCCGGCCTGCGCTTCCGGCTCGGGCCGGACGCGGTCTCGGTGAGCTGGGCGGAAGCGGCCGTCGTGGTCGGCTTCGTGGTCGCGCCGGCCGGCTGGCTACCCGCCGCTACCCTGATCGGCACCGGTCTGGCCTGGTCGCTGCTCTCCTGGCTGACCGGGATCCGCAACACCGCCGAGGTGGTCCATCTCATCGCCTCGATGACCCTCGGGGTGGCCGGCGCCGCGCTGGTCACCGCGCTGCTCGCCGGGGACGCGCCGCTGGGCAGCGCCCGCCTGCCGCTCGCCCTGGTCGCCGGTGCGGTCACCTATCTGCTCATCACGTTCGGGCTGGTGGTGCTCACCCTCACCCTGCACCGGGACGTCGAGCCGACCCAGATCGCCACCCGGGTGCTGCACGCCAAGCTGCCGATGTCGGTGGGCAACGTGCTGGTCGGCCTCTGCGCGGTGTTCGCGCTGGCCCGCGAGCCGCTCTGGCTGGTCGCCTTCGGGCCGGCGCTCTGGCTGCTGCACCGCACCTACCGGTTCCACCTGCGCGCCGCCGAGGAACGCCGGATGTGGGAGGCGTTCGCCACCGCCACCGCCCGGCTGCCGGGGACGAGCGAGGCTGAGGTGGCCCGGGCCGGGCTGCGCGGCGCCCTGGACGTCTTCGGCGCCCGTCGTGCGGAGCTGGAGGTGCACACCGGCAACGGGAACCGGCGCTACACCCAGGACGGCCCCGGCGAGGACGAGGCGCCCGGTGGCCGCTCCGGTCCGGCGATCACCCGCAGCATGGCGGTGGCCGGCCGACCGGTCGGCGAGCTCACCGTGTGGCTCGGCGAGCCCAATCTGCCGGTGCCGCAGGACGAGGCGGCCATCACGGCGTACGGGGAGGCGCTGGCCGGGGCGTTGCACGACGCGGCGGCACACCAGCGGATGATCGAGCTGGACGCCCGGGCGGCCCATGACCGGATCCACGACCCGCTGACCGGGCTGGTCAACCGGACGGCGTTCGCCGGCGTCGGCGATCCGCTGCTGCGCACCCTGGACCGGGGCCGGCAGGTCGCCGTGCTGCTGCTCGACGTGGTCGACTTCCGGCAGGTCAACAGCACCCTCGGGCATCGCGGCGGCGACGAGGTGCTGCGCCTGGTCGCCGGGCGGCTCACCGACCTGGCCCGGCCGCAGGAGATCGTGGCGCGTACCGGCGATGACGAGTTCGCGCTGCTGGCGCCCACGGTTGCGGCGCTCGCCGACTCCGCGGCGTGGCCGCAGGGCGAGCCCAGCCCGCTGCCGGCGGCCCTGCGCCGGGCTCGGGAGCTGGTGGAACAGCTGCGGCTGCCGATGGAGGTGGCCGGCGTACGGCTGGCCATCGAGGTGACCGTGGGCGTGGTCGTGGCGCCGGCCGGCCAGGTGGAGATCGGCGAGCTGCTCCGGCGGGCGTCGCTGGCGGTCGGTACGGCCAAGGAACTGGGCGTCACCGTCGGTACGTACGACAGCGGGCAGGACGCGAGCAGTACCGATCAGCTGGCCCTGCTCGCCGAACTGCAGGACGCGTTCGTCGCCGACGACCAGATCGTGCTGCACCTGCAGCCGGCCGTGGATCTGGTGACCTCGGTGCCGACCGGGGTGGAGGCCCTGGTCCGGTGGCGGCACCCGCGGCGCGGTCAGCTGTCGCCGGGCGACTTCCTGCCCGCGGTGGAGCGCAGCGAGCTGCTCATCCCGTTCACCCGGCGGGTTCTGGACCTGGCGCTGGCCGCGGCGGCGAGCTGGAACGCGCACGGCATCGATGTGCCGGTTTCTGTGAACGTGTCCGCACGCAGCCTCACCGACCCGACGTTCCCGGCTCAGGTCACCGAGGCGCTGCGCCGGCACCGTACGCCGGCGTCGCGCCTGGTCCTCGAGATCACCGAGTCGGTGGCGGTGAGCGAGCAGGAGATCGTCGACGAGGTGCTGGCCCGGCTGCGGGCGTCCGGCGTACAGGTCTCGCTGGACGACTTCGGCACCGGGTTCTCGTCGCTCGCCTCGGTCACCCGGATGCCGGTCGACGAGATCAAGATCGACCGGTCGTTCGTGGACGAGATGATCGACTCGGCGGCGGCCGGGGCGGTCGTGCGCGGGGCTGTCGAGCTCGGGGCCCGCCTGGGCGTGCGGGTGGTGGCCGAGGGCATCGAGACGATGGAGCAGCGGGCGGCCCTGATCGCGCTCGGCTGCCCGACCGCGCAGGGCTACCACTTCTGCAAGCCGATGCCGGCCGACAAGATCGTGCAGGCGCTGACCCAGTTGGCCGCGACCACCCCCGCCGCCCAGATCACGCCGCTGCGCGCCGAGGACGCCTCCTGATCGGCGAACCGCGTTCTGCGTGAGAGGGTTGCAGACATGGCCAACCGTCTCGCCGAAGCCACCTCTCCCTACCTCCAGCAGCACCAGGACAACCCGGTCGACTGGTGGCAGTGGTCGCCGGAAGCGTTCGAGGAGGCCCGCCGGCGCGACGTCCCAGTGATCATCTCGGTGGGCTACGCGGCCTGCCACTGGTGCCACGTGATGGCCCACGAGTCGTTCGAGGACGACGGGATCGCGCAGCAGATGAACGACGGCTTCGTCTCGATCAAGGTGGACCGGGAGGAGCGGCCGGACGTCGACGCCGTCTACATGACCGCGACGCAGGCCATGACCGGTCAGGGCGGCTGGCCGATGACGGTCTTCGCCACTCCGGACGGTGACCCCTTCTTCTGCGGCACCTATTTCCCGAAGCCGCACTTCGGCAAGCTGCTCGACTCGGTCACCACGGCGTGGCGGGAGCAGCGGGAGGACGTGCTCAAGCAGGGCGCGGCGGTGGTCCAGGCGGTCGGCGGGGCCCAGCTGGTCGGTGGGCCGACCGCACCGATCTCGGCCGATCTGCTCGCGGCGGCAGCGGGCGGCCTGGCCAAGGAGCACGACGAAACGTACGGCGGGTTCGGCGGCGCCCCGAAGTTCCCGCCGCACATGAACCTGCTGTTCCTGCTGCGGCACCACGAGCGCACCGGCTCGGCCGAGGCGCTCGAGATGGTCCGGCACACCGCCGAGCAGATGGGCCGTGGCGGCCTCTACGACCAGCTCGCCGGCGGTTTCGCCCGGTATGCGGTGGACAACACGTGGACCGTGCCGCACTTCGAGAAGATGCTCTACGACAACGCGCTGCTGCTGCGGGTCTACACCCAGCTGTGGCGGCTGACCGGGGACGCGTTCGCCCGGCGGATCGCCGACGAGACGGCTGAATTCCTGCTGCGCGACCTGGGCACCGGGCCCGGCGGTCTGGCGTCGGCACTGGATGCCGACGCTGAGGGCGTCGAGGGTCTGACGTACGCGTGGACGCCCGCCGAGCTGATCGGAGCTCTCGGCGAGGCGGACGGGACGTGGGCCGCAGACCTGTTCGGGGTGACCACGGCCGGCACGTTCGAGCACGGCAAGAGCGTTCTGGTGCTGGCGCGTGACATCGACGCCGCCGATCCGTCGCTGGTCGCCCGCTGGCAGGACGTGCGGCAGCGGCTGCTGGCGGCCCGCGCGTCCCGGCCGCAGCCGGCCCGCGACGACAAGGTGGTCGCTTCCTGGAACGGTCTGGCGATCACGGCTCTGGCCGAGCACGGCGTGCTCACCGGGTCGGCTTCGTCTCGGGATGCAGCGATCACGCTCGCCGGGGTGCTGGCCGACCGGCACCTCGTCGACGGCCGTCTGCGCCGGGTCTCCCGGGACGGTGCGGTGGGTGAGCCGGCCGGGGTGCTCGACGACTACGGGTGTGTGGCCGAGGCGTTCCTCGCGGTCCACCAGATCACCGCCGACCCGCGGTGGCTCGGGCTGGCGAAGGAGCTGCTGGATGTGGCGCTGGCCCACTTCGGCACCGGCGAGGGCGGGTTCTACGACACCGCCGACGATGCGGAGAAGCTGCTCACCCGCCCGGCGGACCCGACCGACAACGCCACCCCGTCCGGCGCGTCGGCGATCTGCGCGGCCCTGGTCGGGTACGCGGCGCTGACCGGCGAGACCTCCTACCGTGAGGCGGCCGATGCGGCGCTCGCCACGCTGGGCCCGCTGATCGGCGGCCACCCGCGCTTCGCGGGTTACTCGGCGGCCGTCGCGGAGGCGGCGCTCACCGGCCCGTTCGAGATCGCCGTGGCCACGAGCGACCCGGCAGATCCGCTGGTCGCGGCAGCGTTCCAGCAGGCGCCGGGCGGCACAGTGATCGTCGTCGGCGAGCCGGACCGGCCTGGAGTGCCGCTGCTGGCCGACCGCCCCCTGACCGACGGCGCCGCCACCGCATACGTCTGCCGCGGCTTCGTCTGCGAGCGGCCGGTGACCACCGCCCAGGACTTGGGCATCCGCCTCAAGCAGTGATCAATGGTCTCGCGGTAGGAACTCCTGTGGATCCGACTGCAGTAGCCAGGTGAGTGGCTTCTCGGCAGTGGTCTGGTAGGCCCCGTTCACGAGTCGATACATCGTCACCGTGTTGGCTGTGTCGCGTGCCACCGTCCAGTACCGCGGGATGCCCGCGGCGGCATACTCCTTGACCTTGGTGACCTGATCTGTCGCCTCGGAACCTGGAGAAACGATCTCGATGACCAGTAGGAGGTCATCGACATCCAGCCAGACTGCATCCTCGGGAGGGCGGGACCAGAGTGCCAGGTCGGGGATGCGCCCGGCATCTCCGGCCGGCCCAGGGATTCGGATGCCTGGCACCTGAATGATCTGGTCGCCGGACCAGCCGGCCCTGCCGAACCACAACATCAAATGGCCGGCGATCTTGGCGTGCTTACTGTCGGGGGGCGGAACCACGGAGAGCACTCCTTGGGTGCTTGTCTCATATCGGTGTCCGTGCGTGTCCGCCGCGATCATGGCGGCCAGGTCGTCGAGCGTGATGACGGCGGGCATCAACCGGCCGATGGCCTCTGCGCTCATGCCGGTCATGCTACTGGCGACGACCGACATTTTCGTCACTCGTGGGGCGGGGCACCGGCTGGCGGTAGCGCCCGCAGGGCGGGGGGCAGGCCGGTCGACGTGGGGAGGTGTAGGCGTACCGGGAATGGGGTTGATTTTTCTGGTGAGCTGGACCGTCGCTAGGCTTGACCGGCGATGGATACCCGAACCGGTCTGCCCGTAGTCGGCATGGTGGGCGGTGGCCAGCTGGCCCGGATGACCCACCAGGCTGCCATTTCTCTCGGCCAGTCACTGCGTGTGCTCAGTGAGAAGCCTGATGACAGTGCCGCGCTGGTCGCGGCGGATGTGCCGATCGGCACGCATACCGATCTTGCTGCGCTGCGTGAGTTCGCGAAGGGGTGCGACGCGGTCACCTTCGACCATGAGCACGTGCCGACCGAGCACATCGAGGCGCTCGAGAGTGAGGGTGTGAAGATCTTCCCGGGCTCGAAGGCGCTCGTCTTCGCCCAGGACAAGGGCATGATGCGGGAGCGTCTCGCGGCGCTCGGCGCGCCGGTGCCGCGATGGCAGCGGGTGAGCACGGCCGAGGAGATCGAGGCCTTCGCGGGTGGCTCCTGGCCGGTGGTGGCCAAGGCGACCCGCGGGGGGTACGACGGTCGCGGCGTCTGGATGGTCGGCTCACCGGAGGCGGCCGCGGATCTGGTGTCCACCGGGATTCCGCTGATCGTCGAGGAGAAGGTGCCGCTGCGCCGGGAGCTCGCCGCGCTGGTGGCGCGCTCGCCGTTCGGGCAGGTCGCGGCCTACCCGGTGGTGGAGACCGTGCAGCAGGACGGGATCTGCGTCGAGGTGATCGCCCCGGCGCCGGGGCTGTCCGAGGAGCTGGCCGTCGAGGCGCAGCAGCTGGCGATCGACCTGGCGAACGCGCTCGGGGTGGTCGGGCTGCTCGCTGTCGAGCTGTTCGAGACCGACGCCGGCATCGTGGTGAACGAGCTGGCGATGCGCCCGCACAACTCCGGGCACTGGACCATCGAGGGGGCCCGGACCTCGCAGTTCGAGCAGCACCTGCGGGCGGTGCTGGACTATCCGATGGGTTCCACGGCGCTGACCGCGCCGGTGGTCGTGATGGCGAACGTGCTCGGCGGGGAGCCGGGCGGGATCTCCATCGACGAGCGGCTGCACCACCTTTTCGCTGCGGACCCGGGCGCGCGGGTGCACCTCTACGGCAAGCAGGTCCGGCCGGGCCGCAAGATCGGGCATGTGACCGTGCTCGGCGACTCGTTGGAAGAGGTGCGCGCGCGGGCTGTGCGCGCCGCCAAGTGGCTTCAGGAAGGCGTGTAGATGGGCCCGCAGGTCGGCATCATCATGGGCAGCGACTCGGACTGGCCCACCATGGAGGCCGCCGCGGTCGCGCTCGCCGAGTTCGAGGTGCCGTTCGAGGTCGGGGTCGTCTCCGCGCACCGCACGGTGCGCAAGATGGTGGATTACGCCGAGTCGGCTGCGGACCGTGGCATCAAGGCGATCATTGCGGGCGCCGGGGGAGCGGCCCACCTGCCGGGCATGGTCGCGGCCCTGACGCCGCTGCCGGTGATCGGTGTGCCGGTGCCGCTCAAGCACCTGGACGGCATGGATTCGCTGCTCTCCATCGTGCAGATGCCGGCCGGCGTGCCGGTCGCCACCGTGTCGATCGGCGGCGCCCGCAACGCCGGGCTGCTCGCGGTCCGGATCCTCGGCGCGTCCGACCCGGCGCTGCGGCAGAAGATGGCCGACTTCCAGTCCGGGCTGGAGAAGATGGTCGCCGAGAAGGATGCCGCCCTGCGGAGCAAGCTTCTCGGCTAGCGAGGCCCGGACGCGGCTCTAGCGCATCTGCGAGACCACGTTTCGCAGCTCCTGGGCGCGCCGGCGGCTTTCGCTGGTGGCGCCCAGGAAGAGCAGGATCACGCCGATCGGGATCAGCATCAGCCACGGCCCGCCCAGGGTGAAGGCGAACCGGAACGCGGCGATCACGGTGGCGATGGTGCCGACCACCACCGGGGCCTGCTGCCTGCTCCGCGACCCGATGATCAGCGTGATCACCGCGCCGAGCAGCAGCAACACCTCGCGAACGTCACCGCCGTTGCCGGCCAGCACGATGCCCATGGTCGGCACGAAGGCGGCGAGCAGGGCCGGCCCGTACGCCGCCCAGCTGCTCAGATCGGGCCGGTGATGCGCCTCGACCACACCGACGGCAAGGGCGAGAGCCGCGAACGGCAGCGTGTACGCCTCCGGCAGCCCCACCTCGGCCAGCGCGATGAACAGCCACCAGCCGACGATCTCGAAGCCGACCGCCGTCCAGAACAGGGTCCGCCGCTGGTTGGGGGTCCGGTCCGGGCGGGACGCCGCAAGGCCGAGCACCGCACCCCAGGCGGCCAGCAGCGCGGCCAGGTGTGGCAGTGAGTCGAAGGCCAGGGCGCCGGCGATGATCGCGGACGCATACCCGCACCATTCGACGGTGATCGCCTCGGCCCGGTACTGCGCGAGGCCCAACCGGGGCAGAGCCGCCTCCAGGGAGAGCAGCGCGGCGCCGACGGCGAGTACCCCGAACGCCGCCCAGTGCCGTTCCAGCCCGGCCGCGATCGCTCCGGTCAGCACGAACGCCTGACCCATCAGGGCGGCGAACAGCCAGCCCAGCAGACGTGCCATCTGGGTGCGGCCGCCGATCGCCGCGACCAGGCCGACGCCGACCGCGCTGCCCAGCGTGAACAGGGTGAGCGGCTGCTCGGCGAGACTGCCGGAAAGGCCGGCGCCACCGGCGAGCAGACCGATCACGAAGACGACGTTGCGGGTGCCACGCAGCAGCGGCGCGCGGGTCGCCACCGGGGGCGGGGTGAGGGCCAGTCCCAGCATCGAGATGGTGAAGACCACCAGGGCGGCGCCGGTCGCCGCCGGGAACGACGCGCCCAGCGCGATCGGGGTGATCAGCAGGGTGAGCGCGATACCGGGCAGGACCACCGGCACGGCCTCGGACGCCTTGCCGCCGAAACCGATCGCTGCCAGCACCGCGGCGCCGGTGAGCAGCACGGCCGCCAGGGCGCTGGTCGCGTCGACGTTGCCGGCCGCCGGGTTCGCCAGCGCCGGGATCGGGCCCTCCCAGATCGCCTGCAGCTGCCGCAGGGGGTCGACGAGGGCGGCGCGCAGGGCCGGCGCGAGCGAGAAGAGCGCCAGTACCGTCGGGATCAGGGCCATCGCCACCGCACCGGTCGCCGGGTCGGCGAGCCAGCGCTCGACCCAACCGCCGCGGGTCAGGCCGCTGGAGCGCAGCGCACCGCGGCGCAGACGGGTGTACCGGCTCGACGGTGGGTACTCGATCGGGGCGACCCGCTGCACCGGGGCCGGCACCGCGCCGCGCAGCAGCTCGGCGAGGACGCCGAGGAGTGCGGCCGCAGCGGCGTACAGGGCGGTGGGGTAGTCGGTCGGCACGGACGTGAGCGCCGTGATGGTGGCCCCGAGGACCAGGCCGATCGTCGCCCAGGGCAGGTACTGCGGGATGTGCCGGCCGGCTGCCGCGAGCAGGGCCAGGCCCAGGCTGGAACCGGCCAGCGCGGCGGTCAGCACCACCTGGATGCCGTTGCTCTGGTCGGCGGCGAGGGCGGCGAGGACACCGGGCAGCGCGAGCAGCACCGAGGCGGTCGCGGCGCCGCCGAGCTGGGCGCGGTGCGGGGGGAGCACGGCAAGGGGCGGCTCGTCCGGTGCGATCTCGGCGTACTCGACGGTGGGCGCCGGGTCCTCCGGGGTGCCGACGGACGGGCCGACCGGGACCCGCGCCATCACTGCCACGAGCGCGCCGAGCAGCACGACGAGCAGCAGGGCCAGCGCGGTGGACCAGGGACGGGCCAGACCGGTCGCGGCGGCGTGCAGCAGCACCAGGGCGGCGACCCCGGCGCGGGCCCGGGCCGCTGCGGGCTGTGCAGTGGCGACGGCGGCCAGCGCGTACGCGATAGCGACCGCCCCGCCCACCACCAGGGGCGACCACCAGGGCAGACCGAGCGCCCACGGCGTACCCATCGTGGCGAGTGCGGCGGCCAGCCCGGAGGCGTAGTGCGAATACGGCTTCGGCATCGCAATCGCGGCCGTGATCGCGACCATGACCAGGGCGAACGGCGCCTGCCACGCCCCGGCCGGCGGATCGGTCGAGAACTGGCTCAGGTCGGCGTCCCAGAGCGGCCCCGGCGCGGACAGGATCCGCAGGCTGCCTCCGATCGCCTGCCAGCCGGCGATCACACCGACCACCGCGGCGGCGACGCCCAGTCCCCGGGCGGGTCCGCGCCGCAGATCCTCCTCGAGCAGCGACACCCCCATCCCGACCAGCAGCACCACGACGCCGGCCACAGCGAGCGGCGCGTTCGGGAAAGCGAGGGCGGCGACCCGGGCCAGCGCCCCGCAGATCGCGACGGTGGCGGCCGCGGCGGCGATGTCCGGCCCGTCCAGGCTGCGCTGGTTGTGGCCGCGGGCGTCGATCGACTTGGCGAAGAAGAGCAGACCGGCGGCGCCCAGCAGCAGCGCGCCGACCCAGATGTCGGGTGCGGCGGCGCCGGGGGCGAAGAGCGCGGCGAACGCCATCGAGAGCGCGCCCAGCCCGGTGCCGACGGTCAGCGGCAGGCTGATCTCCCGGTGCGCGACCTGGAAGACCGCCGCGTAGCTCAGCGTGCCGGCCACCGCGAGGAAGCCCGCGGCCAGCGCCGGAACGGTCGAGCCCGCGGTGGGCGGGGGACCGCCGCCGGTGTCGGAGATGGCCAGGGCGGCGGTGACGGCGGCGCCCGGGATCGCCAGCGCGGCGGCGCCGGCGGCCCAGTCACCGACCAGCCAGGCGAAGATGCGCACCGGGATCTGCCGGGCGGCGATCGCGACCATCACACCCGCGCCGGCGATCGCGGTGAGCACCGCCGCGGTCAGCCAGGAGGCGCTGAGCGCGGCGCCGGCGCCGAACAGGCCGACGATGCCGGCCGCCAGCACGTGGGCGATCGCGACCCTGCGGGTGCCGGCCCACAGACCGGCCGCGCCCAGGCCGATGGCCGCCAGCACGAGCGGCCAGGGGGCCTCGGACCAGGGAAGACCCAGGGAGGCGGGCACGGCCAGGGCGGTCATCGCGATGCCGGCGACGGCACCCTCGTGCCGGATGGTGGTGGGCAGGGCCAGTGCGGCGGCGATGGTCAGCAGCAGCGCGCTGAACGCGAGCAGCCAGCCGGCCGGGCCGACCGCGTCGGCCAACTGCTGGGAGTAGGCAGCTGTGTCGGCGTTCCAGATCGGGCGGACCGCGGCGACCGGGGCGATGGCCGCCCGGACCACGTCGACGGCCACGATCAGGCCGATCAGGGCCAGCGCGCCGGTCGACGCGTACTGCGGGCCACGGCGTACCGGCTCGGCCAGCAACCCGACGACGGCGCCGGCCAGCGCGACCACCGCGGCGGCGACGACCAGCGTCCAGCGCGGGGAGACCACGTCGGCGATCCGGGCTGCCGCGCCGATCACGGCCAGGGTCAGCACGGCGCCGGCGATGTTCAGCGCCAAGGGGTGCTTGAGCAGGCGGGCGGCCGCGACGGCGGTGCCGGCGGCGGCGACCAGGATCAGGCCGGAGCGCAGCGCGTCCCCGGTGACCTGGGCCTGCAGCAGCGCCACCGAGGAATAGAGCAGGGCACCCGCGCAGGCGATGCAGAGCAGCGCGAAGGTCAGCTCCCGCAGCCAGTCGGCCGAGGGCGGGGTGGCGGGCGGCGCGAGCGGCATCGAGCCGGCCGGCGGGGCGCCCTCCGGCCGCGGGCCGGGGAAGATCCGGGTGGGCAGCCAGCGCCGCTTGGGCCGGGTGAGGCCCGGGATGATCAGATCCGGTTCCTCCGGGTGGGACTCCGGGCGGGGTGGGGCGTCCGGCGCGTACGCCGCCGGGTCCGCCGGATCGGGCGCGCCGGGACGGCGCGCGAACCGCTCAGCGTCCGCGTCGGCATCGGCGAGCGAGACACGGTCGGCGGCCACCGGCCGGCCCAGCGGCCAGCGTGGCACCAGCCGCCCGGTGCGGATCACCGTGGTCAGCAACAGCAGGTCGAGCACGGCCACCGTGGTCAGGGCCAGGCCCCAGCCGGCCGGGCTCTGGATCATGGGGTACGCGAGAAGCGGCGCAACCGGTTGAGTGGCGATGACCGTCGCGTACCGGGGTGCCGCAAGGCGCGTGACCCCGGCGTAGATGAAGGCGGCCACCGCCGTGATCGCGAAGGTGAGACCCAGGTAGAGGGCGACCGGCACGTCCGGCCCGCCGGTGAGCGCGCTGCCGTGCAACGCATAGAGCGTCATCGGAAGCAGGACCAGCCCGACCGCGGCGATCGTCTCACCGGTCGAGGTCAGACCCCGGCGGGCCACCCCCGGCGCGACGGTGAGAGCGATGCCGGTGGCCAGAGCCAGAATCAGCGTACGCGCGAACGGGTTCGAAACCGCCACCCCGGCGAACACCACGGCTGCCACCCCGAGGAGCAGAGCACCGAGGGCGAGCAGAATGTTCTGCACCGACTGGCTGGACGCTTCCGGCGGATGTTCCATGGTGGCCAGCGGTGGACGCCGCGGCCCGGGCGCCGGCGTCACCCGCTCGCTCGGCGGCGGATCGTCGACCAGGACGGTGACCCCGTCGGAAGCGGCGCCCGGCGGACCGGTGTACGCCGTGCCCGGCTCGGCCCAGTCCGGTGGCGGAGCCGTCGGACGCCGCCGGGCCGACTCGGGCGGCGGCGGCGGTGGTTCCTCCTCGACGGGCGGCTGCTGACCGGCGGCCGGCGGGGGTGGTGGCGGGAAGTCCTCCGGCGACTTGCGGCGCGGGGTCTTGCGGCTCTTGGTGCCCTTGGACTTCTGCGCGTGCGCCAGGATGTCGCGCTGGAACTGGGCCGCCTGGATCTTGCTGGCGATCTGCGTCCGCTCCTTGGCGGCCTGCATGTCCCTTATCTTCAGTGACGCGATGGAGGCATCGATGCGAGCCAGTTCCTCTGCGTACTCGGGCTCGTCAGCCTGCGCCACGGGACCTCCTCGAGCAGCCGGCGGCTCTGTGTAGTTAGAGCATGCCGGTCGGACACCTCATTAGAACAGTCTCAACCAGGTAGAGATCTGCGGAAACGACCCCAACCCGGCGGTTTCCCAGCATGCCCTTTTCCGGACGGCGATATTCGGCACAGGAGCGGTTGTTGCCAGCCGAACGCTACGCGCCGGTAACATGGCGGCGGGACCGCCTGAGGGAAGGTTAAGGAGCATGTCAGAGTTCGACGCCTACCGGCTTCCGGAGGACCACGAGACCATCCGCGCTGCGGTGCGGGAGGTCTGCGACGCGCGGGTCGCCCCGAACGCCGCCGAGGCCGACGAGACCAGTGAATTCCCCAAGGCGTCCTACGAGGCGCTCCGCTCGTCCGACTTCCACGCCCCGCACATCCCGGTGGAGTACGGCGGCGCCGGCGCGGACGCCCTCGCCACCGCCATCGTGATCGAGGAGGTGGCCCGGGCCTGCGCCTCGTCGTCGCTGATCCCCGCGGTCAACAAGCTCGGCACGATGCCGCTGATCCTGTCGGCGTCCGAGGAGCTCAAGCAGAAGTACCTGTCGAAGGTCGCGGCCGGCGAGGCGATGTTCTCCTACTGCCTGTCCGAGCCGGAGGCCGGCTCCGACGCCGCGTCGATGACCACCCGGGCGGTCCGCGACGGCGACCACTGGGTGCTCAACGGCGTGAAGCGCTGGATCACCAACGCCGGCGTGTCGGAGTTCTACACGGTCTTCGTGGTCACCGACCCGGCCGCCCGCTCCCGCGGCATCTCCGCCTTCGTGGTGGAGAAGTCCGACGAGGGCGTCAGCTTCGGCGCTCCCGAGAAGAAGCTCGGCATCAAGGGCTCGCCGACCCGCGAGGTCTACTTCGACAACGTCCGTATCCCCGCCGACCGGATGATCGGCGCCGAGGGCACCGGCTTCGCCACCGCCATGCAGACCCTCGACCACACCCGGGTCACCATCGCCGCGCAGGCCATCGGCATCGCGCAGGGCGCGCTTGACTTCGCTTTGGCGTACGCCAAGGAGCGCAAGCAGTTCGGCAAGGCGATCGCCGACTTCCAGGGCCTGCAGTTCATGCTCGCCGACATGGGCATGAAGCTGGAGGCGGCCCGCCAGTTGACGTACGCCGCCGCCGGCAAGAGCGAACGCGGCGACGCTGACCTGACCTACTTCGGCGCGGCCGCTAAGTGCTTCGCCTCGGACGTGGCCATGGAGATCACCACGGACGCGGTCCAGGTCCTCGGTGGGTACGGCTACACCCGCGACTACCCGGTCGAGCGCATGATGCGCGACGCAAAGATCACCCAGATCTACGAGGGCACGAACCAGGTCCAGCGCATCGTGATGGCCCGCCAGCTCCTCAAGGACTGAGCCCTTTTCTCGCGAGCGCTCCGGCCGGGATCCCCGACCGGAGCGCTTTCGTGTGCCACCTCCGCGGCGGCCGTGAACCCTGGGCACAGCGGACGGCGTACTCCATGGCATGGCTGGGTTCGAGAGCATGACTGCCGGGAGTTGGAGCGAGGCTCCCGCTCAGCAACCTGTCGCCGAAGCGAAGCATGCCTTCCCTCCGGTGGTCTACGTGCCTTGCGGGCCTGTGCAGGCCGAGGCCGACGAGCTCTCCATCGACATCTGGCCCATGCGCGACGGGCGGAGGGCGCTGTTGGTGTACTCCGCGCTGGACCGCCTCATCGACTGCTGCGGGCAGGGGCAGCCGTGGGCGGTCATACCCACTATCGGCCTCGATCGGCTACGCCTGGAGTCCGGCTTCGATCTCGTCTTCCTGGACCTGGAGATTCCCGATGAGTGCCGCCGGCCGGGGAGCGCCGGGTGATGCACGCTGATCCCGAGGTGCTGGCTGCGGTGGCCGAAGGATTGCGGCGTACCGGTCAGGCAGTTGACCAGACCGGCGGGACCAGGCCGCTGACACCCGATGCCGGCGAACAGACCGCCGTGATGGCCGCGGTGCTCGCGCACGTCTTCGACGGCGCGGCCAACCTCGTGCTGGGCATGCTGGAAGCGGCCGATCGAGTGGACACGGCAGGCACTCGCTACCTGAACCAGGACGACAACGCGGCCGGGGAGATACGAGGGCTCTTCTGATGCCGATCGACACTCGAATCGACGGTGACCCGGAGAGCATCCGTGCCACCGCCGCTTGGCTACGCGACCGGCTGGCCGGCAGCGTGGACCTGGCCGTCGACGAGCTGCGCGCGGCCAGGGACCGTGGCGGCGACGGCTGGCAGGGTGATGCCGGCCCGGCGTTTCACCAGCGAATGGACTCGGCCGGCCGCAAAACCGACGATTTTCGGATCGATGTGGAGAACCTGGCGAGTTCATTCCATTCGTATGCGGACGGCTTGGAGAACGCACAGGCCGGCATGCGGCAGGCCCGTGAGATAGCCGCCGAAGGCGGGCTGGAACTGGATGGCGACGTCATCTTGGAACCCGGTCCCGCTCCCGCGGTCAAGGAACTGCCGGTCGATCAGCCGGCCGCCCCGGAAATGGTTCAGGCCTACGACCTGTCAGTTGCTGCCTACCATGACCATCAGCGGAAGGTGAATGCCTACCTGACCGCTGAGCGTCAGGCGAAGCGAACCAAGAATGCCCAAGAAGCGCTGTTCGCCATCGGCAGGAATGCGTGGGACGACCTTCTAGCCAAAGCCCTCCTCAATGCCTTGGATTTCGCCAACGGGGCCGTCGGCGGTTTCGCTAAGAAGCACGAGGTCATCATGAAGAGGCAGGCCGAGGCACTCCGGGCGGATCAGAAATTGGCTGAGGAACGCTACCTGAAGGCGCGCGGTGGCTCCACAGAGGCCATGCGGTACAACAGAGTGGCGAACCAACGTTACTTCGACGCGGATGAGTACACGCGCAAGGCCGGATCGGTGTCCCGGATCACCAGCAAGGTTCCGATCATCGGGTTGGGCATCACTGCCGCCGGCATAGGTTACGACATCCATCAGGGGAAACCCGCCGGCAAGGCGATCATCAGCGGTGTGGTCGGTGCCGGTGTGTCGACGGCGGTCGGCGGCGTGACCGGCTCGGTGGTCGCCGGCATGTCTGCCGGGATGCTGGCCGGCCCGCCCGGGATCCTGATCGGCGCCGCGGTCGGGATCGGAGCCGGCCTGCTTGCCAGCGGTACCGCTGACTGGCTCTATGACCAGGCATCGGATGAGGTGCAGGATGCTATCGAAGGCGGCTTCGCGGCCGTCGGAAATGCTGTTGTCGATGCCGGCAAGACGGTAGACGGCGCCCTGCATGCCGCTGACAAGGCGATCACGGAAGTCGTAGGGGACACCGGCGAAGCGGTCGGGGACGGTGCGAAGCGAGTGTGGAACGCCATCTTCTAGCAGAGGCGGACATGGTGGAATCGAAGCGAGATCCTCTTTCTGGTCCGGTGCTCCCGTACGGATTGCCGGATGACTGGCCCAAGGCCGAGCGGCCTCCATCGTCGCTATTCGGTGCTGCCTTTCTCGCGCTGTTGACCATCGGTCTTCTCGCAGCCGCCGGCTGGGTGACTGCCGACGGTCAACCCGGCACCGGATTCATGCTTATCGTCATCGCCGTGTACTTCGGTCATCTGACGGCAGCGGGAGCGAGCCGGCTGCGATATCCGCGCCATGGCCGGTCTCCTGTGCTCGGTGTCGATGATCGCGGTGAGCGAGGTTTGACCTTCGCCTACGCCCGCGCCCCCTACTATTGGCAGAGCGCCATTGTGATCCTGACCGCTCTCGGATTCGCCGGTGGGGCCCTGGGCACGGCCGTCATGGGTCCTGTCGGTGGCTGGATCATCGCCGCGGTGGCGGGACTCGTCGCTGGCTCGCTGACCTGGTTCGTTGTCGACTTTCTCCGGCGAGCGCCGGGACGTGTGGTGCTGACTCCGAGCGGCATCTACCACCGCTCACACTTCGCCGAATACTTCACGCCATGGGACGCGGTTTCTGGGGTCGGAGTGACTACTGCCGATCCAATGATCGTGGTGAAGGCCGATCCGTCGCCGGATGCCCGTCAACGCCGTCTCTCCAGGCGTAGGAATAGGTCTGAGGAAGATTTTTGGCCCTTCATCGTCATCGGGGCCTATTCGCTGGGCGGCAATTCGCGGCCGGTCTACCGGGCGATCGACTTCTACCTGCGTCACCGGGAGCGGCGGTCGCTGCTGGGCACGCCCGAGGCGATCACCGCTGCGACCGGGACCGACAGGTTGTACTGAGCGGCCAGCCGGTCGAAAGCTGCTCGGATCCCCGCCTGGACCGCAGGTGGCTGGGCCCGGACCAGGGCCGCCGTGCGTACCGTGCCGTCGAGCAAGCCGTGCCACAGCTCGTCCACTGAGGAGAGGTGCTGCTCGAACGCCACTGAGATCACCGTGACCTCGGTGAAGTCGGCGAGCAGGCGGAGAGGGCGCCGGGTCCGCGTACCGGAAGAAGGGGTGGGCCGGGGGAAGATCAGCCGGCGGTGGCGCGCCGACCTCGGCTATCGCATCGATCAGGATGCCTGCGAAGCGGGCGCGACCATCGCCGGGGACAGGTCGACCCCTACGGGCCGGGCGCCGCGGATCAGTGCTTGGGCGGCTGCCTGGCCGGGGCCGCAGGCGAGATCGAGTGCGCGTGAGCCGGCCTCCACCCGGGCGGCGTCGAGGAGCGGGTCGACCACCCGGGCGGTGATCCGGCCGAGCAGGCGGTCGTAACCGGTGGCCTTCTCCGCCCCGGTCCAGCCGGCCTGTTCGAAACGGCCCGGCCGCGTTCCGGCCGAACGCGGTCGGCAGCCGCTTCGAACTGTGAAAACCCCTGGTGGGCGGTATCCGGGATCTTCCCGATGCAGCCGGCCTCCGGCGTTCCTACCGTCGAGGCATGAAGCGATTCGCCATCGGCGTACTCAAGACCCTCGGGGTGATCCTCGGGCTCTACCTGATCGTCCGCGCGGTCGCCGAACCGTTCGTCATCGACGTCACCGACCCGTCCACCTACCGCGACGACTGGGGCGGCCCGGCGCTCGCCGGAGTGCTCGCCGTGCACATGGGCCCCGGCATTCTCGCTGCTCTAGCGCTGTTCGGCGCGGTGCGCCGCCGCTGGCGCGAGCGCCGCCCCGATCACGCGGGGACGGTCGCCCCCAGCAGTTCCCGATAGTTCTCCAGGAAGAACGTCCCCTTGAACTGCGCGGTCGCCTCCGCACCGACCAGACCCCATTCCGGGGCGTAACCGGCGCCTCCGGCCGGGCCGAGCGGCAGTAGCATCGCGTCCGGTGCCGCTCGGTACTCGTCACTCACCGTGCCGCCCTCGATCAGCGTGCGGATATTGGCGGCCACCACCGCGGCGTGCTCACCGGCGGCACGCGCCTGCTTCAGCTCCGGCACGGCGGTCACGTCCCCGACCGCGAAGACGGTCGTCTGACCAGCCAGGCGCAGGTGCGGGGTGACCGCGAGCCGGCCGTCCGGCTGCCGGGCCGCAGCCAGGGCGGGGTCCAGGTAGTCGGTGCGTACCGCACCACCGAAGCACGGAAACCAGAGATCAGCGGCAAGCACGTCACCCTCCGTGGTGGTCACGGTGAACGGGCGCAGGCTTGCCGGTTCCGGTTCCGGCTGGGCACGCAGCGAGGTTCCCAGCAGCAGGCGTACGCCCAGAGCGTCCAACTGTTTCCGCAGGTCGGCCCGGAAATCCTCGGGAAAGCGGCCGCCGAGGATGTCGTCGCCGCGGTCGATGACCGTGACCGCCTTCTCCGGCCAGGCCGCCTTGATCTCGCCGGCGAACTCCAGGCCGATCGCGCCCGCGCCGAGCAGCAGCACCCGGGACGAACGTTGCAGCGCGTCCCGTGCCTCGGCCAACCGGGCGGCCGCCGCGTCCCGGCCGGGGATGTCGATCTTCGCGGGGAACGGGCCGGACGAGCCGGTGGCCAGCACGACGTAGTCGGCCGGCAGGCGCGTACCGGAAGCCAGCTCGACCTCGGACGCGGCGACCCGGGTCGCACGGTCCCGGAGCACGCGGCCGCGGGTGAGCAGTCCGTTGAACTCGATGAAGATCTTGTCGGTCCAGTCCGGATCGACGGTCGCGCGCAGCGCGGCCACGTTGTGCACGAAGGTCTCGCGCGGTTCCACCAGGGTGACGTCGGCGACGTCGTCGAGGGCCTTCGCCACCGCGATGCCGCCGTACCCGCCACCCACCACAATCACGTTCGCAGTCATGAGCCGACTCTCATCGGCGCGGCGGCCGGCGGGGAGGCCGTGCTCAGGGTGGTAGTGCGGGGGACACCCTCCGGGCCTGCGACGTTGCTACGGTCGGGTGGTGAGCGACAACGAGCTGGGCCTGTTTCTGCGCAGCCGCCGGGAAGCGATCACGCCGGCCGAGGCCGGGCTTCCGGCCGGTGCACGACGGCGTACGCCCGGACTGCGCCGCTCCGAAGTCTCGATGCTCGCCGGCGTCAGCGTGGAGTACCTGATCCGGCTCGAGCAGGGCCGCGACCGCCGGCCCTCACCGCAGGTGCTCGCCGCCCTCGCCGGCGTGCTGCAGCTCAGTCCGGCCGAACGTGTTCACCTGCATCGGCTGGTCAAGTCCGCCGACGCCGGCTTCACCTGCCGCGGCGCCGCCGGACCGGCCCGGATCGTCCGGCCCACCGTGCGGATGCTGCTCGACCAGCTCGAACCTGCGGCGGCGGTGCTGCTGAACCAGCTCGGGGACGTGCTGGCGTACACGGCCGGATACGCCCGCCTGACCGCCCCGCTCGGCCTGCTCGACGGCGACCCGCCCAACTTGGCCCGCTACCTCTTCACCGACTCCCGGTCCCGCGTCGCCTACCCGGACTGGTCGCACGTCGCGGACGAGCAGGTGGCAGCGTTGAAGCAGGGCCCGTTCCGCGCGGACCCGCACGTCACCGCCCTCGCCGACGAACTGACCGTGATCGCGGGCGACGAGTTCACCGCGCGGGTCGCCAGTGTGCCCGGCCTGCCCCGGACCAACGGCACGATCCGGATGCAGCACCCGGCCGCCGGCGCTCTCCGGTTGTCCTACGAAACGCTCGACCTGTCCGCCGACGACGACCAGCGCCTGATCGCCTACCTGCCGGCCGACGACGCCACCGCCGCCGCGCTGCGCACCCTCCGCGAGCCCCTCCGCCTGGTAGCCGGCTGACCGTCACGGTCCCTTCCCGCCCCAGGAGGCAGCGGTGGGCGTCAGCCGACCCAACCGGCTGACCGTCACGGCTGCTTCGCGGGCCGGGAGGCAGCGGTGGGCGTCAGCCGACCCCACCGGCTGACCGTCACGGTTGCTTCGCGGGCCGGGAGGCAGCGGTGGGCGTCAGCTGGTGGGCCTGGGCCTCGGGTAGCGGGGTGGCTGCGGGGTGGTGCAGAAGAGCATGGGGTTCGGGGCGGGCCGGTGGACGACCGCGTCCAGCGCGAGGAGGCGCTTCGCGGCGGTCAGCTCGGCGTATTCCTGGGGTGCGGCGGCAGCGGAGACCGTGAAGTGCGGCGCGCTGTGGGCGGCGAGCCAGTCCAGCACGACGCGGCCTTCACGGGACGGGGTCGTGGGGCGGTGGAAGACGTCGTGGACGGCGACGGGGGTGCCTGGGCGCAGGCGGTTGAGCAGGTGCCGCCGGTACCAGTGGGCGAACGACACCGTGTGGCTGGCGTCGATCAGCAGGTGGTCGATGTGCGCGGGCTCGAGGTCGTCCGCGGTGCGCACGTCGCAGTCGTGGAACCGCCACCGGGCGGTCAGCGACGCGGGGATCCGGCCGGACGGCTGCGCGGGGCGGCGCAGGTGGTCCGGGGCGGCGTACGTGTCGAGGGTGCCGTAGCCGTTGTCGGTCAGAGCTCGCAGCAGCCAGGTCGTGGACCAACCGTGCCCACCGCCGAGCTCGACGACCCGGCCGGGCCGCAGCTCACGCACCAGCAGATAGCAGATCTCCGCCTCGGCGTCGTCGAGGCGCGGCCGCATGCGGTGCCCGTCGCTGAGCAGGGCGGACTGGGCCTCACGAGCTGCACGCAGAGCCGCCGCGTGCTTGAAGTAGAGGCCGACGATCACGTCCATGTCGATGGTCATGCTGTGCTCCTTCGCCTCACTTACCCACGCTCACGGTGTGCTCACGCTTCGGACGCGACGGCCTGGCCGAGGGCGATCCGGGCCATGGCGTGCAGCGATCGGGTGCCGGGCTGGAAGTAGCCGTCGTGGCCGGCCGTGTCGGCGCAGGGCAGCGGGAGGGCGCCGAAAGCCGGGTCGACCGGCAGGCGGCCATGGCCCAGACCGAAGATCTGTACGCCGGGCAGGCGCCGGGTCCAGTCGTCCGGAGCACTGCCCGCCCACAACCGGGCGCTGGTGTGCAGGGCCGCACGGTCCGGTACGCCCATGCCGGGACTCCCGATCGCGATGATGTCGGTGACCTGCGGTCCGAGGCGGGACGCGGCGTGCGCGGCCACGATCGACCCGTAGCTGTGCCCGATCAGCGTGATCCGCCGGTCCGGGCGGTCCTGCGTCAGGCCGGCGACCAGCCGTTCCAGGGCGAGCGCCCCGGAGGCTGCCGAGTCTTCGCGGAGCGCGTCACGGCGTACCGCATCGGGGGTGTCGTAGCCCAGCCAGGCGATCACCGCGACCGGCGTGCCCGGATCGAGCGTGCGCAGCTGATCGTGCAGTTGCCGCGCCTGCCAGGCGGGCGCCCGGTGGCGCACGCCGCCGAGGCCGGTGTTGAAGTTGGCGAGCTCGGTGGCCACGCCCGGAATGAGCACCGCCACCCGGTTCGCCGTGTTCAGGTCGCCGAACACCTCGGCGACCAGTCCGTCACCGCGCCGGTCCAGGGCGAGGATCTGCCGGCCGGGCAGGGCCGGGTCGCGGTTGGCCGCATAGCGGCGGGCCACCGGTACGCCGTCCAGGTTGCCGACCACCTCGGGATAGTCCTCGGTCAACGCGTCGGCCTCACCCGGCGGCAGACTCGCGAACCATGCTGAGATCTGCTGCGTGGTGGCGGTCGCCGGGTCCGGAAGGTGCCGCGCGTCAGCGAGCCACTCCTGATACCGGGGCGGGGCCGGGGCGATCGCCTGGGTGGGCCCGAAGAGCCACATCGCCGGGGCGGTGAGCAGGAGCGCCGAGAGGATCCACAGTCGATTCATCGGGCGAAGGTAGGGCGGCGGGATCGCGGTTTTCGTCAATCCACGGAGCCAGATGTCCCCTAGTACCGAGGTATCAGCGTCTATGCTCGCGGCGATGAAACAGGGCGCTGAAACAACTCCACGGCGTGCCACCGTTCGTGACGTGGCGGAGCAGACCGGCCTGTCGATCGCGACCGTCTCCCGGGTGCTGAACGGCCGGGCCAACGTGGCGCCGCATACCCGCGACCGGGTGCTCAGCGCGATGGTCACGCTGGGCCGGCAGGCCCCGCAGCGGCGTGGCGGCCGCGCCGAACGGGCCACCGGGATCTACGTACGCTGCCCGTACGTGCTGACCGACTACTTCGGACTGATTGTCTCCGCGGTGGCCGAGGCTCTCGAGCCGCACGGCCTGGAGGTGATCCTGAACGCCGGGGTGGCCGCCCAGCGTGACCGCGTGCTGGCCGGCCTGACCAGCCGGCGCAACGTGGCCGGTGCGGTTCTGATCCTGCCGCCGGAGCCGGGTGCCGAGCTGGTCCGGCTGCGGGACCGGGGCTTCCCGTTCGTGGTGGTCGATCCGCGTACCCCGCCGCCGCGCAACATCGCCGCGGTCTCCGCGGCGCATTTCGCCGGCGCCCGCCTGCTCACCGCGCACCTGGTCGAGCTGGGGCACCGGCGGATCGGCATCATCGGTGGCCCTCGCGACTGGTTGGCCAGCGAGAACCGGTTCGCCGGCTACCTGTCGCCGCTCGCGGACGCCGGGGTGTTGCAGGCGCCGGAGCTGACCCGGTTCGTGGCCGAGCCCACCACCGAGCTGGGACACCGGGCTGCCGCCGAGCTTCTCGACCTGCCGGATCGTCCGTCCGCGCTGGTCGCGTTCAACGACAAGATGGCGATCGGCGCGCTGCGGGCGGCGGCCGAGCGGGGCCTGCGGGTGCCGGCGGATCTGTCAGTGGCCGGGTTCGACGACATCGAGCTGGCCGAGGCGAGCCATCCGATGCTCACCACGGTCCGGCAGCCGCTCGGCGAGATGGGCCGGATGGCGGTCAACCTGTTGCTGCGGATGCTCGGCGGGCACCGGCTCGAGGCGCTGCACGTCGAGCTCGCCACCGAGCTGGTGATTCGCGGATCGACTGACGTGTTTCATGGTTCCGGAACCGGAACAGGGCAATCCGGAACCAGAATTCATTGACCTCGCTGGATTGGCGAAGGTTTCCTTCCTGTTACATCTCGTAGCAGGGAGTCCCCCATGAGGCTGTTGCTCGCAGCGGTGGTCGGTGCTATCGCCTTCCTTGCGTCCCCCGTCGCTCCCGCCCTCGCCGCCGGCGAGACCGTCAACGTCCACCTCACCACCACTTCGGACAGTGGTGGCCGCACCGTTACCCGCGGTCTGCAGCAGCAGGCGAACATCGCGTTCGGCCCGGCCGGTGGCACCGCGAACCAGACCATCAACGTCAACGAGGGCGTCACCTACCAGACCTTCGAGGGTGGCGGCGCGTCGATCACCGACACTACCGCGTACCTGCTGCGCGGCGGCCCGATCAGCGCGGCCACCCGGGACAGCGTGATGCAGAAGCTGTTCAGCCCGACCCAGGGCATCGGCCTGTCGTTCGTCCGCAACCCGATCGGCGCCTCGGACCTGTCCCGGCCCGGCAACGTCTCGCTCGACGACACGTGTTGCGACCTCAACGACTTCAACGCCAACGGGTACGACACCAACGTGCGGCTGCTGACTCAGCAGGCCAAATCGCTGAACCCGGCGCTGCGGGTGAAGGGCGTTCCGTGGAGCGCGCCCGGCTGGATGAAGGACAACGGCCGGATGGACCAGATGGGCTGGCTCAAGTGGGAGCACTACCCCACGTACGCCCAGTACCTGGTCAAGTACATCCAGAGCTACCAGGCCGCCGGCGTGCCGATCAACTACATCTCGGTGCAGAACGAGCCGAACTGCTGCCAGGCGGCGAACCCGACGGCGATGAACTACCCGGGCATGAGCTGGAACCCGTCCGGCCTGGTGGAGTTCACCAAGAACTTCGTCTACCCGGCGTTCCGGGCGGCCGGCATCACCACGAAGGTACTGATCCACGACTGGAACTACGGCGACTACGCGAACTTCGGCGCGGCCATCCTCGGTGACGCCGGTGTACGCAACGACCCGCTCTTCGGCGGCATCGCCTGGCACGGCTACTTCGGTGACCCGGCGGTCGGCACCCAGGTGCACAACCAGTTCCCACAGGTGAAGCAGTTCAGCACCGAGCACTCCGGCGGCACCTGGATCACCAACCAGCACAACGAAGACCTGGCGGACATCGTCAACTACGCCCGGAACTGGAGCAGCAGCCTGGTCAAATGGAGCCTGGCGCTGAACCAGAACATGGGCCCGCACAACGGGGGCTGCGGGACCTGCACCGGGCTGATCACTGTGCAGGAGGGTGGCAGCCGGGCCGGACAGGTCGACTACACCGTCGAGTACTACACGACCGGCCACCTCACGAAGTTCGTCAAGCCGGGCGCGGTCCGGATCGAGTCCAACAACACCGCGGTGCAGAACGTGGCGTGGCGCAACCCGGACGGCTCCAAGGCCCTGATCGCGCACAACGGCGGCACCGGCGCCCAGTCGGTACGCGTGAACTGGTCCGGACAGTCCTTCGTGTACAACCTGCCGGCCCGCACCACCGCCACCTTCACCTGGTCCGGCACCACCACCCCGCAGCCGTCCGGCACGATCACCGGGCTGGCCGGCAAGTGCGTCGACGTCGCCGGTGCCAACACCGCCAACGGCACCGCGATCCAGCTCTACGCCTGTAACGGCACCGCCGCGCAGCAGTGGACCCGGGCCTCGGACGGCACCCTGCGCTCGCTCGGCAAGTGCCTCGACATCACCGGGCCGACCAACGCCGACGGCACCGACGCGCACCTCTGGGACTGCCACACCGGCAGTTCGCAGAAGTGGACCTATGACGGATCGCAGCGGCTGGTGAACGCGTACTCCGGCAAGTGCCTGGACGTGACCGACAACAACTCGGCCGACGGCACCCGGTTGCAGATCTGGACCTGCGGCGCCGGCGCCAACCAGAAGTGGGTGCTCAACTGATGCTTCTGAAGTCCCTGGTGGTGGCGGCGCTGACCGCCACCACCCTGACCGGCGTCCCCGCGGGCGATGTCAAGGTGACCGGCACCTACTCCGGTGGAGCCGCGCACTGGGCGGACCTGCCGGCGGCCACGATGACCAAGGGCGCGAAGACAGCGGACGCCACCGTCGTCATCGACCCGAGCCGGAGCCGGCAGCACTACACCGGCATCGGTTTCTCCATCGACGAGACCAGCGTCTCCAACCTGTGGAAACTCACCCCGGCCGAGCGGGACCGGGCGATCCGGTTGCTGGTCGATCCGCGTACCGGGGCGGGGTTCGACCGGTTCCGGGTGACCATCGGCAGCCCTGACCTGATCGAGCACCGGCCGTTCTGGTCCTACGACGAACTGCCCACGGGGGTGACCGAGGACTGGGACCTCCGGTACTTCTCCATCCAGCGCGACATCGACCTGCACATCGTCGACACGATCAAGCTGATCCAGAAGTACAACCCGAAGGCCACGTTCCTCGCGTCGGCGTGGAGCGCGCCGGCCTGGATGAAGACGAACAACAGGTTCCTCGGCGAGGTCGCCCTCAAGCCGGGCAGCAGCACCGAGTATTACCAGGTCGGCAAGCTGCGCGACGAGTGCATCGACGTGTTCGCGCGGTACTACGTCAAGTTCGTCCAGGCGTACCGGCGTCAACACATCAACATTGACGCGTTGACGTTGTTGAACGAGCCGGGCATGGACGTGGTCTATCCGGCGATGGACATCAGCGTCGATCAACAGAAGAGGTTGTCGGTCGCGATCAAGCGGGAGCTGCGCAGGGCCGGGTTGAGCACCCAGCTCTACGTGCACGACTTCAACTTCTGGGACTGGCGTGATCCGAACAGCACGGAGACCAAGAACTACCACCGGATCTTCGCGGACCCGGCGACCCGGAAGGCCGTCGACGGGATCGCGTTCCACCCGTACTGGGGTGATCCGACGGTGATGCGGGATGCCTACGAGGAGTTCGGCAAGCCGGTGCACCTCACCGAGACCAGTGACCTGTCGCCGGCGACCGTGCTGGCCGACATGCGGCTGGACGCGAGTTCGTACCTGCTGTGGGCGCAGGCCACCGACAAGGACGGCGGCACCCTGCACTGGACCGACAAACGGGACAACAACGTCGACTGGGATGAGGTCGCCCGGACCAGCAAGTGGCCGGACCGCTTGGTCAAAGTGGACACGACGACTCGCACCTTCACCGTGCGGGACGAGCTGTACCAACTCGGGCAGTTCGCTCGGTATCTGCGGCCCGGGCACGTTCGGGTGCAGTCCAGCACGACGGACGGCGGGGTCGGCAACGTGGTGTTCCGGGACCGGAACGAGTACGTCGCGGTCCTCGGCAACGGCAACGCCGTGGACACCTCGGTCGAGGTGGTGCTGGGTGGTCGCTCCTTCCGGACGGTGGTGCCGGCTCGCGCGTACGCCACCTATCGCTGGACCGGCCGCAAGCCGCCGTCGCGGCACAACCGTGCGCCCGTGCTGGCCGGCGTCTCCGGCGTCGTCGCCGATCAGTACGCGACCGTGCGCATCCCGCTGCGCGCTACCGACCGTGATGGCGACCGGCTCGCCTACTACGCGACCGACCTGCCGCCGGGTGTCCGGCTCAACGCCGCGACCGGGGAACTCACGCTGACGCCCACGGTTGCCGGCGAGATCGACCTGACAGTGGCGGTCACCGACGGTCAGAGCCACAACGAGACGACCGTGCATCTGACGGTCCGGCCGCATGGTGCTCCGGCGGGGGCGACGGTCGAGGCCGAGGCCTACACCGAGCAGCACGGTTGGACCGAGGGTGGCGCGAACTTCATCGAGAGCAACGCCGCAGCCAGCGGTGGCCGCAACGTCGGATGGACCGCGCCGGGCAACTGGCTGAAGTACCGGTTCGATCTGGCCGCGGCCGGTACATACGAGTTGGAGCTGGGCGTCGCCACCGGACTCGGCGCCGAGCTGCCGGGCGCGATCACGGTCCGCGACGCGGCCGGTGAGGTGCTCGCCACCGGCACCGTGCCGGACACCGGCGGCTGGGGCGCCTACCGGCCGGTCCGGGTGCCGGTCACGCTCCCGGACGGCGATCAACAACTTACGGTTTACTGTGAAACCGGGGGGTTCAATCTGGACTACCTCCGGCTGATCGGGTAGGGGCCGTCAGCCATCCGCCTGCCGGAGGCGGGCCACAAGCTCGCCTTCGGCAGCGTCGGACGCGGCGTCCGACCAGAAACCCAGGGGTACGGCGCGCAGGTTCCGCCCGAGCGGATCCAGCAGGTGGCCGCCGATCTTCATGATCCAAAGTGCCACCGACCGGTCCGTGATGGTCAGCTCCGGGATCTGCGTGGCGAGCCGGGCCTCGAACGCGGCGATCTCCTGCACCGACCGCAACCAGACCACGAGCAGCAGGTTCGCCGCGCCGGAGAGCGTCGCGCAGAACCGGGTCTCGCGCATCCCGCTCAACTTGCTCACCGCCCGGCCGGTGTCACCCGGCGGCAGGGTGCACCAGAGCGACACCGAGATCGGGAAGCCGGAGGCGTACCGGGCCACCTCGCACCGGTACGCGATCGACCGCTCCGCGTCCAGCCGGTCCAGCCGCCGTCGCACCGTCGTCGGACTGAGCCCGGTCCGCTCGGCCAGCCGCACCGCGGTCTGCCTGGGATCGTCGCTGAGCGCCTGGATCAGCCGCAGATCGTCCTGGTCGAACGGGCGGGACGGCCGGGACTGCGGCGGCCGGGTCTCGGCGAGCGCCTGCCGGGCCGGCTCGCTCAGCCGGTCGAGCCGCCAGTGACTTCCCTCGGTGTGCAGCGTGACGGCGATCTGGGTGCGTGACGCCGCCACCCCGGGCAGCCGGCCGAGACGGAAGCTCAGATACCGCGCCAGATCCACGTGGTCGGCGAAGAACGCCTGGACGAGCAGGTCCCGGGCACCGGTGACGTGTTCCAGGGTCACCACGTTCTCGTCACCGGCCAGTCCCGCCGCCACCTCCGGCAACCGGCCCGCGACGCAGTCCACCTCGATCACCGCGACCACCGCCGTGGTGATCGCGATTGTGGTCGGCAGGCAGCTGATCCAGGCGTGGCCGGAACGGTGCAGACGGTTCCAGCGGCGCGCGGCGGTCGAACCGTCCACCCCGAGGGCCGCGCCGATCCGCTGCCAGTCGGCCCGTGGCGCCAACTGCAGGGCGGTGACCAGCTGGTAGTCGAGCTCGTCGAGCTTTTCCAGCGTTTCACCGGTGGTCATCGGCGGATCTCTGCAATCTCACGGCCGGATCGATCTTTCCGGTGACCATACCGCCATGTTCTCCTTCGTTGACGCCCTTCCGCTGGCCGAGCGCCTGATCGGCCTGCGGCACGCGCTGCACCGTGAACCCGAGCTCGGCCTCGACCTGCCGCTGTCCCAGGCCAAGGTGCTCGCCGCGCTGGACGGCCTGCCCCTGGAGATCAGCACGGGCAAGGCGCTGACCTCGGTCACCGCGGTCCTCCGTGGCGGCCGCCCGGGTCCGGCGGTGCTGCTGCGCGGCGACATGGACGCGCTGCCGGTGCAGGAGGAGAGCGGCCTCGATTTCGCCTCGGCGATCCCCGGCGTGATGCACGCTTGTGGGCACGACATCCACACCAGCGCGCTGGTCGGCGCCGCCCACCTGCTCGCCTTGCGGCGCGAGGAGCTCGCCGGGGACGTGGTCTTCATGTTCCAGCCCGGCGAGGAGGGGCAGCGCGGTGCCAAGGTGATGATCGAGGAGGGCGTGCTGGACGCGGCCGGGGACCGGGTGATCGCCGCGTACGCCATCCACGCCGCCGCCACCATGCTGCCGCTCGGCGTCGTCGCGACCCGGCCCGGCACCATTCTGGCCGCCTCCGACTCGGTGACCGTGACCGTGCACGGCAAGGGCGGTCACGGCTCGTCCCCGCACCTGGCGGTCGACCCGGTGCCGGCGCTGTGCGAGATGGTCACCGCCCTGCAGACGATGGTCACCCGTACGGCCGACGCGTTCGACCCGGCCGTGCTGACCGTCGGCTCGATCCACGCGGGTTCGGCGTTCAACGTGATCCCGGAGACCGGCACTTTCCAGGCCACCGTACGAACCTTCTCGCCGCAGACCCACCAGGCGATCCAGGCCGGGGTGAAGCGGGTCGTCCAGGGCATCGCCGACGCGCACGGGGTACGGGTGGAGATCGACTACCAGGCCAACTACCCGGTCACCGTGAACGACCCGGCCGAGGCCGCCTTCGCGCTGGACACCATGCGGGAGATCATCGGGCCGCAGCGCGCGTTCGAGGCGCCCCGGCCGGTCGCCGGCGCCGAGGACTTCTCCTTCGTGCTCGAACAGGTGCCGGGGGCGTACCTGATGGTCGGCGCGGTCCCGCCCGGCACCGACCCGGCCACCGCGCCGATGAACCACGCGCCCCAGGCGATCTTCGACGACCGCAGCGTTCCGGAAGCCGCCGTGGTCCTCGCCTCGCTCGCCGCCGCCCGCCTGCGCAAGGCCGCCTCGTGACCACTCCGATCCTGGACCGGCAGAAGGTCTCCGCCGTCGTCGGCCTGCTGGTCTTCTTCGAGATCACCAGCGGATTCATCCAGCTCGGTGTCGCCCCGCTGCTGCCCGACCTGGGCACCGAGATGAACATCTCGGACGCCAACCTGAACTGGGTGATCTCGGTGCAGCTGCTGGCGGCCGCGGTCTCGGTCCCGGCGTTCGGCCGACTCGGCGACCTCTACGGCCACCGGCGCATGCTCCGCATCGCGCTGGCCTGCGTCGCGGCGGGCAGCCTGCTCGTCGCTCTGGCCCCGAACCTTCCGATGCTGCTGGCCGGCCGGGCCCTGCTCGGCCCGCTCGCCGCGTTACTGCCACTGGAGATCGCCCTGGTCCGGGACCGGCTCCCGGTCGAACTGGCCCGGCGCGCCATCGCCCGGCTGGTCGGCGCCCTCACCCTCGGCGGTCTGCTCGGTGGCGTCATCACGGCCGGGCTCTACCAGGTGATCGGCGACGCCCGGCTCACCCTGCTCGTGCCGGCCGCGCTCGCGATCATCTGCGTACCGATCTCGTTCCTGGCCGTACCGGAGACCTCCCAGCTCGCCACCGGCAAACTGGACGTGCCGGGCGTCGTACTCCTGAGCGGTTCGATGGTGGCGCTGCTCACCGGAATCTCGCTGTTCAGCTCGACCACCGGCCTGGCCGGGGTGCTCGTGGTGATCGGCCTGGCCGGATTCGCCGGCTGGGTGGTGCTGGAGCTGCGCACCGAGGAACCGCTGGTCGACCTGCGGGCGCTGACCGGACGGCACGTCGCGCCGTTCTTCCTCTGCTCGTTCGTCTTCGGCATCGTCTACTTCGGCAGCCAGGCGCCGGACGCGACCTTCCTGGCCGCGGATCGCGACACCGCCGGGTACGGCTTCGGCTTCACTGCCCTGCAGATCTCCCTGGTCGCCCTGCCCGCAGCGGTGAGCGCGGTGGCCGGTTCCACGCTGACCGCGGTGATCGCCGGCCGGTTCGGCTACCGGCCGACCCTGATCGCGGCGTTCCTGATGATCGGCGCGACGTTCCTGGCGCAGGCGCTCCTGCACGACGAGGTCTGGCAGCTGCTGGCCTTCAAGATCCCGGTCGGGTTCGCGGCCGGCGTGGCGCTCGGGGCGATGCCGACGGTGATCGCGGAGACCGCTCCACCCTCCCGGACCGGGATCACGACGGCCCTTTACAACAACGTGAAGACGCTCGGCGGCGCGGTCGCCGGGGCGGTGGTCGCGGCGATCCTGGCGACCCTGGTGCTTCCCGGTGGGGACGACACGCCGCGGGAGAGCGCGTACGTCGTGGTCTGGCTGATGTGCGGCGTGCTCTGCCTGGGCGCCGCGCTGACCGCGAGGTTCGCTCGCCGGGCCGAATAGCTTGCCGGTGCCGCCTCCGGGCGGCACCGGCACCCTGCTCAGTGCGCTACCGGGCACCCGCCGGTCAACTTGCCGAGGAACTGGTTCGGGTCGTAGTAGTGCTCGACCTCGAGCAGCTTGAGGTCATCGCTCACCTTGGCGACGCTCAGGCCGAACATCTCGATGGTCTTCCCGTTCGGCTGGTGACCGTGATACTCACCCTCGAACGCACCCCAGTGCCGCCACTTGAACGTGACCACCGGCGGCGGGCTGAGCACCTCCAGCACCTCCCAGTAGAACCCGCCCGGAAACGCGCCGTGGAAGATGTCGTGCTGACTGTCGAACGACTCCTTCCCGGTCCGGTAGAACGGGCTGTCGCCGATCAGCACGTTGTAGCTGCCGATGTCCGCGATGTCCTGCGCGGACGCCCACGGCCCGCCGTTCACATTCGTCCGGAAGTGCTCGGTGACCATGGAAACCCAGGTGGCCGGGTCCTTCTTGTGCGAGACCTCCATCTCGAAGACCTGCACGATCGACTCGACGACGGCCTCGAGCGAATCAGGGGCGTGCTCGGTGGTGCGCTGCCCGGGCATCACAGTGTGCGAAAGGTGGTAGTCCGGGGTGCCGTGCCGCCACTCGGACGGGTCGGCGGCCTCCACCACGGCGGAGCGGCCCTGCAACCACAACGGGGTCTCGGTCAAGTCTGGTGTCCTTCCACGAGGGCAGGGGGCACCGACCCGTTGCTATTTGGTTACCCCCCGTAGCCATGAAGCGCTGATCACGCTATCCATCGTGGACTGATCGCGAAAGACCCCATCGGTTAACAGCTATTTTCAAAAGAGAACAGATTTCGGGGTACGGGTTTTCGGGTCCCGCCGAAAGGGACAGTCCCGCCGAGCCGCGCGGCCTTTCTGCCCACTCCGGGCCCCAGCGCGGCCGCCGGGCCCGGGCAGGTGGTCGCGCTGGGCAGATCAGGCCTCGGTCGGGTAAGGCCGCCGCTGCGCCGGGATGTAGGCGGTCGGCTCGCCACCCACGGCCGGAGCCGACAGCCGAAGCGGCGCGGTCAAATCTTCCAGCTCCGCCGCGGCCGCCTCAATCGCAGCCGCCTCCGGCAGCCGATGAGTCTCCTCCTCATCAGCCTCATCAGCCGTCTCCGCGAAAGCCGCGGTCGCGCCCTCTCCGCCAGCTTTCGCGAAGGCCGTTGTCGCTTCCTCCTCGGCCACCTTCGCGAAAGCCGTGGTCGCCGCCTCTTCAGCCGACCCCGCGAGAGCCGCCGTGGCTTCCTCCCCAGCCGGCTTCGTAGGCGCGGCCGTGGAAGCCGTCGTCGTTGCCGCGCCGGCCGCCGCCGCTGGCGTGGCTGCAAAGGCCGTGGTCGCTTCCTCCGCACCCGGCTTCGCGAAGGCTGTGGTGGCTTCCTCTCCGGCCGCCGCCGCGGGCGGGGCCGCGAGGGTCTCCGTGGCTTCCTCTCCGGCCGCCGCCGCGGGCGGGGACGCGAGGGTCTCCGTGGCTTCCTCTCCGGCCGCCGCCGCGGGCGGGGACGCGAGGGTCTCCGTGGCTTCCTCCCCCGCCGTCGTTGCGGGCGTGGCCGCGAAAGCCGTCGTGGCTTCCTCTCCGGCCGCCGTCGCGGGCTCGGCCGAAACGGTCGCCGGCTGGTCCGCGGAAGCCTTTTCGGCGATTCTTGAATTAGCGGTAATTGCCGAATTATTTGCTTGTGCGGTTTTACCGGGCCCGGATGGCGCCGGTCGCGCCGCCACCGTGGTGGTCTCGTCCGAGGAAACCACGAAGACGGTTGTCGGCTCCGCCTCCGGCGTCCGGACCGCGATCGTGGGCTCCCACGGCTGGCCCAGGTCGGCCGGCGCAGTCACCAGTGCCGGCTTCGCCGCCGCGACGGGTGCCGTGGTGGCGGCGGCGATTCGTTCCTCCGTCGCCGCGGGCATCGTCACCGTGCGGTCGTCGGGCAGCGCCGTTGCGGCCGGCATTGCCGCCGTGGGGTCGGCCCCATCGGCGGCGGGAACAGCGGGCGCCAGGGCAACGCTCAGGTCTTCGGTGTCCGCGTCCGCGGGCCCCGTAGCGATGGTCCGGCCGGTGGGAAAAGAGGCGGCGGAGGTTGCCGGTGGCGTGGCCGCGGTCGGGCCGGCGGGAGCGGAGGCGGCGGAGGTTGCCGGCGGCGTGGACGCGGTCAGGCCGGCGGGAGCGGAGGCGGCGGCCGGCGGGATGGCCATGGTCGGGTCGGCGGAGGCGGGCGGCATGGGCACCGTGCGGTCGTCCGGGCGGGCTGCGGTGAGCGGCACGGCCGGGTCGCCGTTGCGGGCGGTTTGCAGGACCGTGGTCTCCTCGATCGAGACCGGGATTCCGGGTGCCTGCGCGGCACCCCGGAAGCGGCCGATCTCGCCGATGATCGGCAGGACCGGCGGCTCGTACCGGGCCCAGCGGCGGGCGCTCAGCGCGGTGCCCAGCAGCGGAATGGCCAGCAGCACGGCCAGGCCGTAGCCGGGCCGGCTCAGGTCGAAGCCCTCCTTCGAGACCTCCGCCGGCCAGAGTCCGGCGTACGCCTCCGGTGAGTTCCACGCCCAGACCGCCACGCCCAGGTAGACCGCGCCCGCCAGCACCGGACCGGCCGGGGAGACCGGGGCGAAGGCGAGGATCGCGTACAGGATGCCGGCGAAGACCAGAAGAAGCAGGCCGGAGATCGACTCGGCGGCGAAGAACTCCCGGCCGCGGCTGGACAGGTCGTGGGTGAACCCCACGCCGGCCAGCACCCAGATTGCCGGGGCCAGCACGAGTGCGTACAAGATCGACCTGAGGTGGCGCATGATCCGGCACGGTACCTGCCACCGGCAAGGGCGGCGAATGCCGTCCGTAACGTACCGGGCATGGAAGAACAGCTCCCCGGACGGCCCACCGCGAACTCGCGGGTGACCCTCAGCCGGATCATGACGGCGGTGGACGTCAACCTCTACGGCACCGTGCACGGCGGCGTGCTGATGAAGTTCGTCGACGACGTGGCCGGCGCCGCCGCGGCACGGCACAGCGGCGGCACCGCGGTGACCGCGGCGATCGACGAGATCGTCTTTCTGGAGCCGGTCCGGGTGGGCGATCTGGTGCATGCGTACGCCCAGGTGAACTGGACCGGCGCCACGTCCATGGAGGTCGGGGTGAAGCTGGCCGCGGAACGCTGGGACCAGGTCGGCGGGACCCCCCTTCCGGTGGCCACGGCGTACCTGGTCTTCGTCGGCGTGGACGTGGCCGGCAACCCGCGCCGAGTGCCGCCGGTTCTGCCCGAGAACCCCGCTGACCAGCGCCGTTTCACCGAGGCACGGATCCGCCGGGACCACCGTCTGGCCCGCCGTAAAGCCATCCAGCAGGCCCGTGCCGAACATCATCCGGAGGCCGATTGATCCGCCGTTAAGGTGTGGTGATGACGACAGGCGAGGTGACGTCCGGCACGGTGCTCTGGGAGCCTGCGGCGGATGCTCGGCAGCACACCCGGATCGGCCGCTACCTGGCATGGCTGGAGCAGGAGCGAGGGCTCTCGTTCGCCGACTACCAGGCGCTCTGGGAGTGGTCGGTCACCGACCTGACCGCCTTCTGGCAGTCGATCTGGGACCACTTCGAGGTGGTGGCGCACGACCAGCCGACGGCTGTGCTCGGTGAGGCCGCGATGCCGGGGGCGACCTGGTTTCCCGGCGCCACGCTGAACTACGCCGAGAACGTGTTGCGGATGCCCGGCCGGGAGCTCGATGAGCCGGTCGTCCTCGCGTACTCACAAAGTCGTGAGCCGGTGGAACTGACTGCCCGGCAGTTGCGTGACCAGGTCCGGCGGGTGCGTGCCGGGCTGAAGGCCCGGGGGATCGGCAAGGGTGACCGGGTTGCCGCCTATGCGCCGAACATCCCGGAAACCTACGTGCTGATGCTCGCGACGGCGAGCCTCGGGGCGATCTTCTCGTCCTGCGCGCCGGAGTTCGGCGCCCGCAGCGTGATCGACCGGTGGAGCCAGATCGAGCCGAAAGTGCTGGTCGCGACCGACGGCTACCGGTACGGGAACAAGGACATCAGCCGGAGCGAGGAAATTTCCGCGATCAAGGCAGCGATTCCGTCGATCGAACACGTCATCACCATTGGATACCTCGATTCCAACGGTGGTGATTGGCATGATCTTGACGGCGACGACCCGATGGCCTTCGAGCCGGTTCCGTTCGATCACCCGCTCTACGTGCTCTACAGCTCCGGCACCACCGGCCTGCCCAAGCCGATCGTCCACGGCCACGGCGGCATCCTCCTCGAGCACCTCAAAGTCCTGGCACTGCACCACGACCTCGGCCCGGCGGACCGTTTCTTCTGGTTCACGACCACGGGCTGGATGATGTGGAACTATCTGGCCAGCGGTCCGGCCGTGGGTGCGGCGATCGTGCTCTTCGACGGCAATCCGGGCTGGCCGGACCTGTCGGCGCTCTGGGATCTGGTCGACACCGCCGGCATCACCTACTTCGGGACCTCGGCGCCGTTCCTGCTGGCCTGCCGCAAGGCCGGGATCACCCCTCGCAAGCAGCTCAAGGGCGTCGGCTCGACCGGCGCCCCGCTGCCGCCGGAGGGCTACGCCTGGGTCTATGAGGCAGTCGGCAAGGACCTCCAGTTGCTGTCCCTGTCCGGGGGCACCGACGTCTGCACCGGGTTTGTCGGCGGCGCACCGCTGCTGCCGGTCCGGGCCGGCGTGATCGCCTGCCGGATCCTGGGCGCCCGAGTCGAGGCGTTCGACGGTGAGGGGAAACCGGTCATCGGCGAGCTCGGCGAGCTGGTGATCACCGCGCCGATGCCGAGCATGCCGGTCGGGTTCTGGAACGATGCGGACGGTTCCCGGTTCCGGGAGGCGTATTTCGACGTCTTCCCGGGCGTCTGGCGGCACGGCGACTGGATCACCATCGGCGAGGACGGCACCTGTGTGATCACCGGCCGGTCCGACGCCACCCTCAACCGGGGTGGGGTGCGGTTGGGGACTGCGGAGTTCTACTCGGTGGTGGAGAGCCTGCCGGAGGTGGAGGACTCGCTGGTCGTGCACCTGGACAAGCCCGGCGATCCGAATGGTGAGTTGCTGCTCTTCGTGGTGCTCACCGAGGGGACCGAGCTGGACGACGCGCTGCGCGGCCGGATCGCGCGGGAGCTGCGTGCCGCGCTGTCGCCGCGGCACGTGCCCGACGCGGCGTATCAGGTGCGGGCGGTGCCGCGGACGCTCTCCGGCAAGAAGCTGGAGGTGCCGGTGAAGCGGATCCTCACCGGCACCCCGGTGGAGTCGGCTGCGGCCAAGGGCGCGCTGGTCAACCCGGAGTCGCTGAACTCGTTCGCCGACCTGGCCCAGGGCCGCAGCGCCTGACCATCAGGCCGGCGGCTGCGGCACCCGGCGCGCGGAGCCGGTTTGTGCCCGCAGTGCCGGCCGGATCGTGCCCGCAGTGCCGGCCGGCGGGCCTGGATCGTGCCCGCAGTGCCGGCCGGCGGGCCTGGATCGTGCCCGCGGAGCCGGTCGGCGCGCCGCGGGGTCTAGGTCAGCGTGACCGAGACCTTTTCGGCGTCGGAGCGGGCGTCCAGTTTGGCCCGGTCCAGGTTGGCGCAGAGGACGATCGAGGCGCCGGCCGCCAGGGGCGCGAGCAGCCAGTCGGCCGGGTCGGGGTAGGCGGCGGTGTCGATCAGGACGCGGTCGCCGGCCCCGATGCCGAGCTCGGCTGCCCGGGCCACCGCCGTTTCGACGGTCTCCTCGTGGCTGAGCTCATACGGGCCGGCCACCGCGAGGTCGGCGGGGGAGACCGGTGCGCCGCGGTAGTGGTCGCCGTGGTTGCGGACCTCGGTGACGTAATCCGCGTACCCCTCAGGCAGCGTGCGCAGCGGCATGGCCAGCGGGAGCAGCCCGGTGGCGTACCGGTCCATGGTGTTCCATCCGCCGGCCACCGCGACCCGGTCCGGGGTGGTGAAAACCGCCTCGACCGGCTGCGGCTCGTGGCCCAGGTCGGCGGCGAGGCCGGCGGCCGACACGCCGAGGAGGAGCGCCGCGGTCTGCCAGTGTGGCGGCAGCACCAGCGCCACCGTGTCGCCGTGCCCCAGGCCGACCCCGTCGACCAGCAGGTTCGCGGTTTTCGAGACCCAGTTGTCCAGGGTCGCCCCGGACAGTTCGGTGCGGTCGCCGGTGGCATCGTCGTACCAGGTCAGCAGTGGTGCGGCCGGGTCGCGGTGTACCGCGGCCGCGAACACCTGCGGGATCGTGTTCGTCACCGGTCTCACGATAGATGGATCACGGCTGCCGATCCGCCACCTACCTTGGGATACGCACTCACATGGATAGCCTCACCGAGGGTGACGGCGACGGAACGCCGTCGATGTGCCGGTGTCGCGGACACTTTCTTGAAGCCTTCCAGGCGTACCCTCGACAGTGACGTTGGCGACCCTCAACGTCAGAGCTACACCGCAGCATCGGTACGTCAGAGACGCCAAGGAGATGCCTCGTGACCCCCGGTCGCCCCCCGCGAGTGCTGGTCGACGCCACTAGTGTCCCCGCCGACAGAGGCGGAGTCGGCAGATATGTCGACGGACTGCTCGGAGCCCTCGGACAGCTGGACCCGAGCCGCGTCGACCTCGCCGTCGTCGCCCAGCGATCGGATGCGGAGCGTTACCGCCGCATGCTGCCCGAGGCAGAGGTGCTCCCCGGCCCGGCCGCGATCGCGCACCGCCCGGCCCGGCTCGCCTGGGAGCAGACCGGCCTGCCGCTGCTCGCCCAGCAGGTGGGCGCCCAGGTGCTGCACTCGCCCTTCTACACGTGCCCCCTCAGGGCCGGATGCCCGGTTACCGTCACGGTGCACGACGCGACCTTCTTCACCGAGCCGGAGCATTACGACAACACCAAGCGGACGTTCTTCCGCAGCGCGATCAAGACGTCGCTGCGCCGGGCCGCCCGGGTGATCGTGCCGAGCAAGGCCACCCGTGACGAGCTGATCCGCCTGCTGGATGCCGACCCGACCCGGATCGATGTGGCCTATCACGGGGTCGACCAGTCGGCCTTCCACATGCCGACCGCGGAGGAGAAGGCCCGGGTCCGGGCCCGCCTCGGCCTCGGCGACTCCGGCTACGTCGCGTTCCTCGGCGCTAAGGAGCCCCGGAAGAATGTGCCCAACCTGATCCGTGGCTGGGCCCGCGCGGTCGCCGACTGGCCGCACCCGCCGGCCCTGGTGCTCGCCGGCGGCCAGGGGCACGACGACGACATCGACCGGGCGGTCGCCGAGGTGCCGTCGCACCTGCGGCTGCTGCGGCCCGGCTACCTGAGGTACGCGGATCTCCCCGGCTTCCTCGGCGGCTCGCTGGTGGCCTGTTACCCGTCGTTCGGCGAGGGCTTCGGTCTGCCGATCCTGGAGGCGATGGCCTGCGGCACCCCGGTGCTCACCACGCCGCGTCTCTCGCTGCCCGAGGTCGGCGGTGACGCGGTGGCCTACACGACTGAGGCGCCGGAGCGGATCGCCGAGGATCTGGCCGATCTGCTGCACGACGAGCCGCGTCGCGGGACCCTCGCAAAGGCTGGTTTCGACCGGGCCAAGGAGTTCACGTGGGCCTCCAGCGCGGAGGTTCATGTGACAACTTGGACGAGGGTCGCGGCTTGATCATCAACTAAACTCTGCGCACATGAGTGACGAGCAGGCTGTGCTGTACGGCGTGGTTCTGGCGGGGGGCACCGGAACCCGCCTCTGGCCACTGTCCCGCGCCGGTCATCCCAAATTCTTGCACCCTCTGACCGGCACTGAGGCCTCTTTGTTGCAGGCCACGGTGGACCGGCTGGATACCCTCACCTCCCCCGAACGGACCTTTGTGGTGACCGGCGTCGCGCACGCCGCGGCGGTTTCCCGGCAACTCAGCGAGGTGCCCGAGGAGAACGTGCTCATCGAGCCGTCGCCGCGGGACTCGTGTGCTGCGATCGCCCTGGCGGCCGCCGTGATCGCCCGCCGCGACCCGGACGCGATCATGGGCTCGTTCGCGTCCGATCACCTGATCGCCGACAAGACCCAGTTCGCCGAGGTGATCCGCAAGGCGATGGCCGGTGCCGAGCAGGGCCTCCTGATGACGCTGGGGATCACCCCGACCCGCCCGGAGACCGGCTACGGCTACCTCCAGTGCGGCGGCTCGGTGGACGACGACGGTCCGCTGCTGTCGGTGGAGGAGTTCAAGGAGAAGCCGTCCTACGACGTGGCCGAGAGCTACGTGAAGTCCGGCAACTACCTGTGGAACGCGGGCATGTTCGTGTGGCGGGTCGACGTGTTCCTGGCCGAGCTGGCCCGGCAGCAGCCGCAGCTGGCGGCCGGTGTCAGCCGGATCGCGCAGGCGTGGGACACGGCCGGCCGCGAGGAGGTGTTCGGCGAGGTCTGGCCGACGCTGCCGCGGATCTCGGTGGACTACGCGGTGATGGAGGGCGCAGCCGCGGTCGGCCGGGTCGGCACCATCCCGGGTGACTTCGGGTGGAACGACGTCGGTGACTTCCACACCCTCGGCGAGGTGCTCACCGCCGACCCGTCCGGCAACGTGGTGGTCAGCTCGGACGGCGACGTGCAGCGGCCGACCGTGCTGCTGCGGGACGCCGAGAGCCTGGTCGTGCTGCCGCAGTCGGGTCGCCTGGTGGCCGCCATGGGCGTGCGTGACCTGATCATCGTGGACACCCCGGACGCCGTCCTGGTCTGCCCCCGGGAGCGGGCGCAGGAGGTCAAGCACCTGGTCGACGAGCTCAAGGAGCTCGGCCACCACGGTTACATCTGATCGGCTTGGCTGCCGGCGGGCTCAGCGCCCGCCGGCGGCTCACCAGTCGGTCACTCCGGTGCGGGACGGCTGCAACGACCCGACCTCCAGGGAACTCATGGTGACGACGTTGTTGCGCCTCTTGTTCTTGGGGAAGCCCTCCAGCACGGCAGCCGGTCCGGCGGTGGAGAGCCCGACGTCGTAACGCAGGAAGTTCCCGGCCCCGCAGCCCTCCTCACCCCGGGTGCAGGTGGTCCACTTCAGGCCGGCGTACGCCACCGCGTCCGCAGCCAGCGGAAACTCGGTCGCCGGCCCGGGCTCGTCCACCCGTACCGTCGGGACCTTGACCGGTTGGTGTGCCCCGTTCACCAGGGTGATGGTGAGCCAGCCGTTGATCGCACACGGCTCGGTGCTGTCGTTGATGAGCGTCACCACGCCGGTCTGCTCCGTGCCCTCGGCCGGTTCCGCGGCGATCGTGGCCTTCAGACTGCCGGTCCGGCAGAGTTCGAGCCGCGCGGCGGCGGCGTTGGCCGGTGTGCCGGCCGTCGATCCGGTGGGTTCCGCGCAGCCGCCCAGCGCGATCAGCACCGCCGCGGCCGGGATCAGGGCCCGGCGGCTCACAGGACGCGGGCCAGGGCCGGGGCGATCTGCCGTACGGTGCCGGAGGCCAGCGGACTGGGCAGGGCGTCCGGGGTGAACCAGCCCAGGTCGGACGACTCCTCGCTGATCTGCTCGGTGGCGCCGGCCGGGCTGCGGACCAGGAAACGCACGTCGAAATGGACCGACGGCTCGGCGGGCGCGCCGTCCGCGGCGCCGCAGCGAACCTCGTGGACGTCCACGTCGATCGGCTCCGGGTCGACGATCAGCCCGGGAATCCCGGACTCCTCGGTGGCCTCGCGCAGCGCCGCCAGAGCCAGCGTGCCGTCGCCGGCCTCGCAGTGCCCGCCGAGCTGCATCCACATGCCGAGGCGGCCGTGCAGGCAGAGCAGGACACGGCCGGCCGCGTCGACGACCAGCGCGCTGGCGGTGACGTGGCCGGCGCGGTGCGCCCGGGTCATCGCGACCGGACCGTCGGCCAGCAGCTCCAGGGTGCGCTTACGGGCCAGGTCCGCCTCGTCCGAGGTCGCGGTCCAGCCGGTCAGGACGCGTACGGCGTCGTGGTAAAGGGCGTCGCTCACGACGGATCTCCGATGGTCAGGGTGATGCCATCGTCGTCGATCAGCGCAACGGTGGATACCCCCTCGGCTGCCAGGGCCGCGCGCAGCCGCTGGGCGTCGGCGCCGAGCCGGATCAGCGCGGCGGCGCCGGCCCGGTCGGGGCTCAGCCGGACGCCGTCAGCCTGCACGGAGACCGCTGCGGTCAGAAGACCATCAAGGGTACGAAGCGCGCGTCGCACGGCCGCCGGATCGGCAATCCCCGACCGGCCGTCCGCCAGCCGGGCGGCTTCGCGGAGGCCGAGCGCACGTGCTTCCGCGGTGCCGAGGCTGAACATGTCGCTCTCGGTGTCGCGGACCAGCACGGCCGCGCCGGAGCCCGGCCCGGTGCGCGGATAGCCGCGGACCACGGCGACCGGGACCCGGTCACGCTTGCCCTTGACCAGTTCGGCGGCGGCGGACAGCTCGTCGATCACGGCCATCTGGGTGAGGCTGAGCTCGTTGCCGTACGGATCGATTTCTCCCCGATGGTCGCGGAACGCCTCGATGCCGGCCGCGCCCAGGGCGACGTCGGTGAGGCCGTTGCGCCACGCCCGGCCCATCGTGTCGGAGACGATGACGGCGACGTCGAGTCCCCGGCGCAGGAAGTCGGCGCGCAGCGCCTGGGCCGAGCCGTCCGGATCGGCCGGGAGCAGCACCAGGTGGGTCTTGTCGACGTTGGAGGCGTCGATGCCGGCGGCGGCCATCACGAAGCCGTGGTGGGTCTGCACGATGGTGGTCGGTCCGCGGCGGGCGACCACCCGGGCGGTCTCGCCGGCGAGCGCCCGCTGCCGGGCCTCCTCACGCTCCGGACCGTCGGCCGGCACCTCGACCAGGCGGCCCTCCGCCTTCGACACGATCTTGCTGGTGACGACGAGGACGTCACCGTCGGCGAGCCACGGCGCCGCGTTCATGATCAGTTCGGCCAGGTCGTCGCCGGCCGTGACGTCGCCGATGCCGCGTACCGGAAGGATCTCCAGCCCGTCGATCACGCGACGCCTCCCAGCTCCAGCGCCGCGGCGACCATCGCCGCGGTGGCCTGCTCGTCCCGCATCCAGAGCGGCACGGCGCGGGTGGTCACCCCGGGCACCTCGGCGCCGGCGTCCGACTCGTCGACCAGCCAGCCGTTCAGCAGGCCGCCCTCGGCGCGTGGGCCGTACATCCGCCCGACGGCCGCCGCGCTCACCTCGACCTCCAGCGTGGCCAGGCATTTGTCGGCCATTCCCCGGACCGGCGCGCCACCGATGATCGGCGAGACCCCCACGACCGGCGCCGGGCCGTTCGCCACGGCCTCCTTGAGCGCGGGTACGGCGAGAATCGGCGCGATGCTGACCACCGGGTTGCTGGGGGCGACCAGTACGACATCCGCGCCCGCGATCGCGTCGAGGACTCCCGCCGCCGGTTTGGCGGACTCCGCGCCGACGAAGACGAACCGGTGCGTGGGCACCGCACCGCGGTAGCGCACCCACCACTCCTGGAAGTGGATCGCCTTGCGGTCGCCCTCGACGTCGGCGACCACGTGGGTCTCCAGCCGGTCGTCGGTGGCCGGCAACATGGTGATTCCGGGCTCCCAACGCTCACAGAGCGCAGCGGTGACCGCGGAGAGCGGATACCCAGCGTTCAACATCGTGGTCCGAACCAGGTGGGTGGCGGTGTCCTTGTCACCGAGGCCGAACCAGGACGGCTCCACCCCGTACCTCGCCAGCTCCTCCTTGACCACCCAGCTCTCGCCGACCCGGCCCCAGCCCCGCTCGGGGTCGGCGGCGCCGCCCAGCGTGTACATGACGCTGTCCAGGTCAGGGCAGATCTGCAAGCCGTGCATCCGGACGTCGTCGCCGACGTTGACCACCGCTGTGACTTCGGCGCCGATGGCGCGGGCGTGCGCGCGCACGCCGAGGAGGAACCGGGCACCGCCGATGCCTCCGGTCAGGACCACGATCCGCATTCCCTCATCCTCCCGCACCGGCGTCGCGTCACCCGTTTCCGGGTATCGGTTTACTCTGGGCGCACCTCGATCCCCGCACCGGGAGTAACCGTGACCACTCCATCGCAGCCCACACCGGCCGGCGAGAAGCCCATCGGGCAGTTCCTGCGGCCGTTGCGCGACCTGGCCGTGTACGCCCTGGCCGGACTTCCGGCCGTGCTGCTCTTCGTCGGCGTCATCGACCTGTTCGGCACCGACTTCTTCGGGCGGACCCGCTACAGCTTCGGCAGCTTCGTCAACCTGGTGACGATCTTCTTCCCGCTCGCCGCCGTGCTCCTCGCGCTCGCGGTGAAGCCGATCCACCCGAAGGCCCGGCTGGTCGTGCTGACCGCCCTGGTCGAGTACGCCGTGGTGGCCTTCTTCGGGCTGCTCTTCGGGGTGCTGTTCGGGATCAGCGGCATCGCCACCGAGGATCCCGGTGGCGCGTTCACCCAGCTCCTGACCCGGGTGGCGTGGCTCGGCGTGTTCGCCGTGGCAGCGTACGCGGTCGTGCAGATCTGGCGCGGCCTGTACCACGTGCCCAAGCCCCCGCCGCAGCCCGGCGTCTACGGCCAGCCCCAGCCGCAGTACGGGCAGCCGCCGTACGGCCAACCGCAGTACGGCCAGCCCTACGGCCAACCCCAGCCGCAGTACGGCCAGCCCCAGCCGCCGCCCTACGGCGCTCCGCCGCCCGGCTACGGTCAGCAGCCGCCGCCCCCGGTGTACGGCCAGCCGCAGCCGGGCGCACAGCCGGCCTGGAACCAGCCGCCGGTCCCGACCCCGCCGGTGGGCAATCCGCCGCCCTCCTCGGGCGCTCCGGCTCCCGGCGCGCCCGAGCCGACCCAGGTGGTCCCGAGGGCCGAGGACCGCACCGAGAAGCTCCCCGAGGACCGTCCCGGCTTCGGCCCGGCCGACCAGGACCCGCCCCGGCAGTGACCTGAAACCGGCTCCGGGCACGCGGCACCGTGTTTCACGACACTGCCCGTGCCCGGATACGACGGGCGCGCCGGACACGATTCCGGCCTAGGCTGCTGTTCGTGGTAGAGGTCAACGTGGAACCCGTACCGACCCTGGCGAGCATCCGCCGCGCACTGCGCCGGGCCGCCGACGGCAAAGCGATCGACGTCGACGAGGCGACCGCGTTGCTCGCGGCCTCCGGGGACCAGTTCGACGAGCTGCTGGCCATCGCCGGCGGTGTCCGGGACGCGGGTCTGCGCGAAGCCGGCCGTCCCGGCGTGGTGACGTACTCCCGCAAGGTCTTCATCCCGCTGACCCGGCTCTGCCGGGACCGGTGTCATTACTGCACCTTCGCCACCGTGCCGCATCGCCTGCCGGCCGCCTTCCTGGAACGCGACGAGGTGCTGGAGATCGCCCGGCAGGGCGCCGCGCAGGGTTGCAAGGAGGCGCTGTTCACCCTCGGCGACCGGCCGGAGGAGCGCTGGCCGGCGGCCCGGCAGTGGCTCGACGAGCGTGGCTACGACTCGACCCTGGACTACGTGCGGGCCTGCGCGATCGCCGTGCTCGAGGAGACCGGCCTGCTGCCGCACCTCAACCCCGGGGTGCTGAGCTGGGCCGAGCTGCAGCGGCTCAAGCCGGTCGCGCCGAGCATGGGGATGATGCTGGAGACCACCGCCACCCGGCTGTGGTCGGAGAAGAGCGGGCCGCACTACGGCTCGCCGGACAAGGAGCCCGCGGTCCGGCTGCGGGTGCTCGACGACGCCGGCCGGGTCGGCGTCCCGTTCACCACCGGCATCCTGATCGGCATCGGCGAGACCGTTCCCGAGCGGGTGGACTCGTTGTTCGCGATCCGCCGGGCGGCCCGCGAGTACGGGCACATCCAAGAGGTCATCATTCAGAACTTCCGCGCCAAGCCGGACACGGCGATGCGCGGGATGCCGGACGCCGAGCTGCGCGAGCTGGCCGCGACGGTGGCCGTGGCCCGGATCATCATGGGGCCGCGGGCCCGGATCCAGGCCCCGCCGAACCTGATCGACGACGAGTTCTCGCTGCTGCTGCGGGCCGGCATCGACGACTGGGGCGGCGTCTCGCCGGTCACCCCGGATCACGTCAACCCCGAGCGTCCTTGGCCGCAGATCGACCTTCTCTCTGAAATGTCGTCTAAATCGGGATTCGAACTGCGAGAGCGGCTCACGATCTACCCCGAGTATGTCCGCCGCGCCGACGAGGGCTGGCTCGACCCGCGCCTGGCCGCGCACGTCGCTGCGCTGGCCGGCCCGGACGGTCTGGCTCGCACGGTCAACCCGGTGGGACGGCCGTGGCAGGAGCCGGAGGAGACGTTCGCGACCGGCCGGACCGACCTGTTCGCGGCAGTGGACACCGAGGGCCGCACCGCCGACCGCCGCTCCGACTTCGACGACGTCTACGGCGACTGGGCCGAGGTGGCCGCGCACGTCAAGGCCGCGCCGCAGACCATGCCCACCGACGTCGTGGCGGCCCTGAAGCTGGCCGCCGACGATCCGGGCGCGCTCCTGCTGGAGAAGAACGAGGACAAGGCGATGGCGTTGTTCAACGCCGACGGCCCGGCCCTCGACGAGCTCGCGAAGATCGCCGACGACCTGCGCCGGTCGGTCAACGGCGACGACATCACGTACGTGGTGAACCGCAACATCAACTTCTCGAACGTCTGTTACGTCGGCTGCCGGTTCTGTGCCTTCGCCCAGCGGGAGAAGGACGCCGACGCGTACCGGCTGTCCGTGGAGCAGGTGGCGGACCGGGCCGAGGAGGCGTGGCGCGACGGCGCGTCCGAAGTGTGCATGCAGGGTGGCATCGACCCGAAGATGCCGGTCACCGCGTACGCCGATCTGGTTCGTGCGGTGAAGCAGCGGGTGCCCGGGATGCATGTCCACGCGTACTCGCCGATGGAGATCGTCACCGCCTCCGCGAAGGCCGGCGTCTCGATCCGCGAGTGGCTCACCGATCTGAAGGCGGCCGGCCTCGGCACCATTCCGGGGACCGCTGCCGAGATCCTCGACGACGACGTGCGCTGGGTGCTGACCAAGGGTAAGTTGCCGACCGCCACCTGGGTGGACGTGGTCACCACCGCGCACCAGGTCGGCATCCGGTCCAGTTCGACCATGATGTACGGCCACGTCGACCACCCCCGCCAGTGGCTCGGCCACTTCCGGGTGCTGGCCGGCATCCAGGACGTGACCGGCGGCTTCACCGAGTTCGTGGCGTTGCCGTTCATCCACACGAACGCACCGATCTACCTGGCCGGGATCGCCCGCCCCGGTCCGACGTGGCGGGAGAACCGGGTGGTGCACGCGATGGCCCGGGTCCTGCTGCACGGCCGGATCGACAACATCCAGTGCTCCTGGGTGAAGCTCGGCGACGAGGGCACCCGGGTGATGCTCAACAGTGGCTGCAACGACCTCGGCGGCACCCTGATGGAGGAGACCATCTCCCGGATGGCGGGATCCGAGCACGGTTCGGCTCGGACGGTCGCCGAGCTCAAGGAACTGGCCGCCGCGGCCGGTCGTCCGGCGGTGGAACGCACCACCGTGTACGGACGCAGATAGGGGGAGTGATCCATTCGGCGGACCCGGGTCGGGGGACCCGATGCCGCAAGGTCACAAAACGGGTTAAATTGGACGCGAGGGGCCGGTCTAGCGTTACCTTCCGGTGGCTCCGGGAGATAGGGCTGGAACGGGACCGTGAAGCGTCCGCGGCGCTTCGGGGAAACGGGCCTATTTAGCAGGTTCGGCTTGACGACGCACGTCTTACACGCGTGTAATTTTGGTGGGGTTGTGGGGACGATGTGGCACATTCGCGTCGAACCCACAGAAACACGCCGCGTGCGTGGGGGGTCAGCGTCGGCTTCATTGCCGACGCGGAATTGGAGGCACGCCGATGGAAGCGCAGGTTGAAGGGGTTGACCTGCTCGGGGATGCGCCCGAGTGGCAGGAGCGGGCATTGTGTTCGCAGACCGATCCGGAAGCCTTTTTCCCGGAGAAGGGCGGCTCGACGCGCGAGGCGAAGCGCATCTGTGGCCGCTGTGAGGTCAAGGCCGACTGCCTGGAATACGCGCTGGGCCACGACGAACGGTTCGGGATCTGGGGTGGACTGTCCGAACGTGAACGTCGCAAGTTGAAGCGCCGGGTGGCCTGAGCCGGCTCAGGCCAGCTCGTCCGGATCCACACCGAGCAGATTGGCCACCTGCTCGATGATCACGTCGTGGACGAGGTCGGCGAGGTCCTCCCGATCCATCGCCCGGAATTCCAGCGGGCGGCGGTAGAGCACGATCCGCGGCGGCAACTCGTGCCGTCCCGGACGGCCGGGCAGCAGCCGGGCCAGGGGCACCTCGCCGTCCTCCAGCACGTCCGAGTCGTAGACGTTCAGCTCGGGCGGCACGTCCTCGACCGCGAACTCGACGCCGGCCAACTCCTTCGCGTAGCGCCGCTCCAGGCTCTCGACGGTGTCCAGCACCAGGTCGTCGAAGATCTCCGCCTTGGTGCGGGCCAGCGGGACGGTCGCCGGCACCAGGCGGCCGCGGAGGCCACGCCCGTGCCGGTCACGTCGGGCGGGACGGCCCGGGCCGGAGGTGCGCGCCGCCTTCGGATCCGTCCGGCGGCGTTCGGGGCTGGTGGTCACGCGGCCAGCGTATCCCCACCGGGGCGACATACGTGGTCAGGCCGTTCGCATCGTGTGTCCGAGCCGCTAATTCGCCCCAACGGGGCGGCGTGTCGGGCTGTCATGGCCGAATCGTGATGCATCGTTGCCCGGCGTGTCGCGGGGCAACGCTCCCCAGAACGACCGGCGGGGAGATAACGTGCCGCCGTGAGGTCACCACGGCGCTGCTCCCGGAACGGCTGTCCCCGACAGGCGGTCGCCACCCTGACCTACGTCTACAGCGATTCCACGGCTGTCGTCGGTCCCCTCGCGGCTTTCGCCGAACCCCACACGTACGACCTGTGTGAACCCCACGCTCGCAGCCTCACCGCCCCCCGAGGCTGGGAACTGGTCCGGCACGACGGCGACTTCGCGCCGCCACCCCCCACCACCGACGACCTCGTCGCGCTCGCCGAGGCCGTCCGCGAAGCCGCCCGTCCGATCCCGCCGCGCCCGGACGAGACCGATCCCGGCCCCGGCCACCAGACCGGCCGCCGCGGCCACCTGCGGGTCATTCCGCCGTCACACTGACCGCAACGCCCTTCAGGGCAGCGCGACCAGCTTGAAGCGCTTCTTCAACCACGGCAGCAGCGTGCGGTACGCCGCGATGGTGTCCGGCTGCGCATAGTCGTGGGAGAGCACGATCGACCCGGGCCGGGTGTGCTTCTGCACGATCTTGACGATCTTCTTGCGATGGTCACCGGGCGACTCGCCCTTCGGGTGCTCCCAGTCGCGGGGGTCGACCTTCCAGTAGATGGAGGCCATCCCCATCTGCTTCGCGGTGGCGACCACCGGCCGGTTGAAGTGGCCGCCCGGCGCCCGGAAGTACCGGATCTTCGCCTTCGGCACGGCAGCCCGGATCGCGGCGTTGGTGCGCTCCAGATCCGCCCTGATCTTGGCGGCCGGCTTCTTGCCCAGCTTGAGGTCGTGGTTCCACGTGTGGTTGCAGAGCGTGTGCCCGGCCTTGACGATCGCCCGGATCAGCTCAGGGTGCCGTTTGGCCTGCGTGCCGACCACGCAGAAGGTCGCCTTGATCTGGTATTTCGCGAGCATCCGCAGCAGCACCGGCGTGTAGTCCGGGTCCGGTCCGTCGTCGAAGGTCAGCGCGACACCGTCGGTCCCGGTGGTGAGATGGCTGCCGGCCGGCCCGGTACGCACCTTCTTACGCTTGTTGACGATGGCCCGTTCGGTGCGCCTGCTGGTCGGCTTGGGCTTCGGCTTGGTGGTGGTGGCCGGCTCGGCCGGCTCGGCAGACGGAATCTCCACCGCCGGGGGCGCCGCCGCTGATGGTCCCGAAGCCCGTGGCGATGTCGTCTGCGCCGCGGCCGCCTGGCCGAGAAGGCCGGTCATGATCAGCAGAGCGCTGATCGTGAATGCCTTTCGGGTATGGGACAGCCGCATCAAGATCCTCCCCAGGTTCGCCGGCGAACTGACGACGATGCCTGGGAATCTCGCGAACCGCCAGTCCCGTACGTATCTTTCATACGAAATCCGGCACGAATTCGGGGTGAACGGACTACCCTGCCGGGCCGGCACGCCCCCCTTCCTCGTGCCGACCCGGCCCGTTTAGCCGGCCAGTTCCGTGAGCTCCTCCTCGGTGAGCAGGCGGGACCGGATCAGGAACCGCACGCCCTCGGGTGCCTCCAGCGAGAAGCCGGCGCCACGCCCGGGGACCACGTCCACCGTCAGATGCGTGTGCTTCCAGAGTTCGAACTGCGAGGCCGACATCCAGAACGTGATCGGCTCCGGCACCCCCTCGATCGCCAGAGACTCCAGCAGGACGTCGGAGTTGCCGGTACGGAACTCACCCTCCAGGTAGCACATCGGCGAACTGCCGTCGCAGCAGCCGCCGGACTGGTGGAACATCAGTGGGCCGTGCTGCCCCCGCAGCTGCCGCATCATGTCGGCAGCCGCGGGAGTCACGTCTACTCGGGTAGCCATGGCCTAGAAGAAGCCCATGGCCTTGGGTGAGTAGCTGACCAGCAGGTTCTTGGTCTGCTGGTAGTGATCGAGCATCATCCGGTGGTTCTCCCGGCCGATGCCGGACTGCTTGTAGCCACCGAACGCGGCGTGCGCCGGGTAGAGGTGGTAGCAGTTCGTCCACACCCGGCCGGCCTTGATCGCCCGTCCGGCCCGGTACGCCTGGTTGATGTCCCGGGTCCACACGCCGGCGCCGAGGCCGTACAGGGTGTCGTTGGCGACCTTGATCGCGTCGTCGAAGTCGGCGAACGGGGTCACCGAGACCACCGGCCCGAAGATTTCCTCCTGGAAGATCCGCATGTTGTTGCGGCCCTCGAAGATCGTCGGCTGCACGTAGTAGCCGCCGGCCAGATCACCGGACAGCTCGGCGCGGCCGCCGCCGGTCAGCGCGCGGGCGCCCTCCTGCCGGCCGATGTCCAGGTACGACAGGATCTTCTCCAGCTGGTCGTTGGAGGCCTGCGCGCCGACCTGGGTGTCGGTGTCCAGCGGGTTGCCCTGCTTCAGGTTCTCGGTCCGCTTCACCGCGGCGGCCAGGAAGTCGGAGTAGTGGCTCTGCTGGATCAGCGCGCGCGACGGGCAGGTGCAGACCTCGCCCTGGTTCAGCGCGAACATCGTGAAGCCCTCGAGGGCCTTGTCGTAGAAGTCGTCGTCGGCGCGGCTGACGTCGTCGAAGAAGATGTTCGGGCTCTTGCCGCCCAGCTCCAGGGTGACCGGGATCAGGTTCTCGGAGGCGTACTGCATGATCAGGCGGCCGGTGGTGGTCTCACCGGTGAAGGCCACCTTCGCGACGCGGTTGGACGAAGCGAGCGGCTTGCCGGCCTCCACGCCGAAGCCGTTCACGATGTTCACCACGCCCGGCGGGATCAGGTCACCGATCAGCGAGAACAGGTAGTGGATCGAGGCCGGGGTCTGCTCGGCCGGCTTGAGCACGACCGCGTTGCCGGCGGCCAGGGCCGGTGCCAGCTTCCAGACCGCCATCAGGATCGGGAAGTTCCACGGGATGATCTGCGCGACCACGCCGAGCGGCTCGTGGAAGTGGTAGGCGACGGTGTCCTCGTCGAGCTCACCGGCGGTGCCCTCCTGGGCCCGGATCACACTTGCGAAGTAGCGGAAGTGGTCGATCGCCAGCGGGATGTCGGCGGCCAGGGTCTCGCGGACCGCCTTGCCGTTCTCCCAGGCCTCGGCGACCGCGAGCTTCTCGAGGTTCTGCTCCATCCGGTCAGCGATCTTGTTGAGGATGATCGAGCGCTCGGTGGGCGAGGTCCGACCCCACGCCGGGGCCGCGCCGTGCGCCGCGTCCAGGGCCCGTTCCACGTCGTCCGCGGTGCCCCGGGCGATCTCGCAGAAGGCCCGGCCGGTGACCGGGGAGGGGTTCTCGAAGTATTGGCCCTTGGCCGGCGGGACGTACTCGCCGCCGATGTAGTGGTCGTAACGGGACTGGTAGCCGACGATGGCGCCCTCGGAACCGGGCGGGGTGTAGATGGTCACGGTCCTGCCTCCGTACCTCTTAGGGGGTCAGGGCCGGACGTTAGTTACGCACACGTTGCATCAACGTTGCAGTGAGTACTCCCGGGTCAGTTCGGCGACGCGGCGGGCGGCGAACGGGTCGGCCGGGGCCAGCGCGGCGTAGGCCTCCCACATCTCCAGGTCGTCGGCGCCGAGCGGTCCGTTGAGCCAGCTCTGCAGGAGCCGCCGGTCGCCTGCGGCGAGCACGGCGGCCCGCAGCCGATCATCCAGGCGGCGGCGCAGGCGGACCACGCCGGGAGCGTCCGAGGCCGGCAACAACATTCCGGGGTACGCCGAAAGCGCCTCACCCACCCGACCGGAGTCCAGCAGCCGCCCCACCGCCCCGAAGTCCACGTCGATCTCGGCGCGCAGCCGGTACGGCCGGGAGTCGAGCAGTTCCGGACCGAGGATGCGGCGCAGCCGGGACAGTTCGGCGCGGACCGTGACCGGGTTGACGTCGTCGCCGTACAGATCAAAGCCCAGTTGGTCCCCCGTGCGGCCTTCCGGATGCATGGTGAGCAGGACCAACAGCTCGGAGTGGCGCCGTCCCAGGCGCAGCCGCTTGCCACGCACGGTGAGCAGTGCCTCGTCCCGGCCCAGCGCGGCCACCGCCGGGCGGTCCCGCACCGGCCGGTCCGCGGCGAGATAGGCCTCCGCGGCCAGCGCGGTGGCCCGGACCAGCGCCAGGCTGTGCGGGTTGGCCAGGTGATCGCCGCCGGTCACGTCGATCGCGCCGAGCAGGAGCCCGGTCGCCGGGTCGTGCACCGGGGCCGCCGCGCAGGTCCACTGCTGCACCGGCCGGCTGAAATGCTCGGTCGCGAAGATCTGGATCGCGTGGTCGACGGCGAGCGCGGTGCCCGGCGCGTTCGTGCCGGCGTGCGCCTCGTCCCAGCGGGCGCCCGGCACGAAATTCATCGAGGCCGCGCCGCGCAGCGTGGCGGCGTGACCCTCGACCCAGAGCATCCGGCCGTGCGCGTCGCAGACCGCGAGGATGTGGTCGCCGTCCTCGGCCAGCCCACCCAGCAGATCCCGGAAGATCGGCATGACCGTTGCCAGCGGATGCGCCGACCGGTAGGCCTCCAGATCGTCGTCGGCCAGATCGATCGGCGCGGTGCTGTCGGCACCGATCCATGCGGCGGAGCGCGCCCAGGAGTCGGCGACCACGGTCCGCATCCGGTCCGGACGCCCACCGCCCGACACGAAGCTCTCATGGGCGCGGCCGACCTGACGGATGCGTTCCGCCGGGTCGTCTCCGGGTGTCAGCGCGAGCCACGGGTTCACCGGCAGCACCTCCAGACCCCATCGTGACCCGCGTCACGGTGATTAACAACTAGGGTTCCAGCAGTGCAGCCGTGGCCGCGTACCGAAGAAGAAGCTCTTGCTGTCCAGGACACCTTGCGTTCACGCGTGGTTCTTACTTCGGGGCCGGATGCCCCGGCCACCGTGGCCGGTCTCGACGTGGCCTACGACGGCGACCGGCTCGCCGCCGCTGTGGTCGTCCTGGACCTCGCCGACCTCTCGGTACGCGACACCGCCGTGGTCAGCGGGCGGCCCGCTTTCCCGTACATCCCGGGGTTGTTCGCGTTCCGGGAGATTCCCGCCCTGCTGGCGGCCCTGGAGAAGTTGACCGTCCGTCCGGAGGTGCTGGTCTGTGACGGGCAGGGGCTGGCGCATCCGCGCCGGTTCGGGCTGGCCTCGCACCTCGGCGTCCTCACCGGCCTGCCGGCCTTCGGGGTCGGCAAGACGCTGCTCGTCGGTGAGTACGAACCGGTGGGGGACGAGCGCGGCGCCCGGTCCCCGCTGATCGACGCGGGCGAGACGGTGGGCGCGGTGCTGCGGACGCAGACCGGAGTCAAGCCGGTCTTCGTCTCCGCCGGGCATCGCATCGACCTGGATGCGTCTTGCCAGCTCACGCTGCGGTTGGCGACTCGTTACCGGCTGCCGGAGACGACACGGGCGGCTGACCGCGCCTGCCGTCTCGCAGTTGCAACCATTCGCATGTGATCGCTCCGATACCCTCGGCGCAAAGGTAATCGGCTGAGGAGTGAGCAAGTGGTTGATCTGTCGCAGATCATCAAGGCGTACGACGTGCGGGGGATCGTTCCGGATCAGCTCAACGAGCCGGTGGCCCGGGCACTGGGTACGGCGTTCGTCGAGATGTTGCGCGAGTCCGGCAACGAGCCGGACCAGATCGTGATCGCCCATGACATGCGGGATTCCGGGCCGGGCCTGGCCGCTGCTTTCGCGCGCGGGGTAAACGCGGCCGGCGCCGCGGTCGTCAACATCGGACTCGCCTCGACCGACCAGCTCTACTACGCCTCCGGTGCGCTGAACCTGCCCGGCGCGATGTTCACCGCCAGCCACAACCCGGCCCAGTACAACGGGATCAAGCTGTGCCGGGCCGGCGCCCGCCCGGTCGGCCAGGACAGCGGGCTCGCCGTCGTCCGGCAGCGTGCCCAGCAGCTGCTCGCCGACCTGAACGCGGAGGCCGACGGGCCGTCCCGGGTGGAGCAGCGTGACGTTCTGAAGGACTACGCCGCGCACCTGCGCTCCCTGGTCGACCTGTCCGGCATCCGCCCGCTCAAGGTCATCGTGGACGCGGGCAACGGCATGGGCGGTTACACCGTCCCGGCGGTGCTGGGCGACCAGGTGCTGCCGGCCCTGCCGCTGGAGATCGAGCCGCTCTACTTCGAGTTGGACGGTTCGTTCCCCAACCACGAGGCGAACCCGCTGGACCCGAAGAACCTGGTGGACCTGCAGAAGGCGGTCCGCGAGCAGGGCGCCGACATCGGCCTGGCGTTCGACGGCGACGCCGACCGCTGCTTCGTGGTGGACGAGAACGGCGACCCGGTCTCCCCGTCCGCGATCACCGCGCTGGTCGCGACCCGGGAGCTGGCGAAGTTCCCGGGCAGCACGATCATCCACAACCTGATCACCTCGGCCGCGGTGCCGGAGATCATCGTCGAGAACGGTGGCAAGCCGGTCCGCAGCCGCGTCGGCCACTCGTTCATCAAGGCGGAGATGGCGCAGACCAACGCCGTCTTCGGCGGTGAGCACTCGGCGCACTACTACTTCCGCGACTTCTGGTTCGCCGACACCGGCATGCTGGCCGCCATGCACGTGCTCGCCGCCTTCGGTGGGCAGCCGCTGCCGCTCTCCGAGTTCGCCGCGGAGTTCGAGCGGTACTCCGCCTCCGGTGAGATCAACTCCACGGTGGCGGACTCGACCGCGAAGATCGCCGAGGTCCGGGCCGCGTTCCCCGACGCCACCGTGGACGAGCTCGACGGCATGACCTTCGAGGTCGGCGACGGCGCCTGGTTCAACCTGCGGGCCTCCAACACCGAGCCGCTGCTGCGGCTGAACGTCGAGGCGCCGGACGCCGAGCGGATGGCGGCACTGCGTGACAAGGTTCTGGCCATCGTTCGTGGATAGGATCGCCTCGACCGTTCCTCACCAGGATGAAGGAGTAGCTCGGTGGCGCTCGATCAGCAGTTGCTGGAGATTCTGGCCTGCCCGGACACCCATCACGCGCCTCTCGGCTACGACGCGGACGCGCAGACGCTGACCTGCACCGAGTGCGGGCGGATCTTCCCGATCCGCGACGACATCCCGATCCTGCTGCTGGACGAGGCGCAGCTGCCGGCCGTCGAGGAGCCGGCGGCTGAAGAAGCAGCAGTCGAAGAGCCGACGGCCGAAGAACCGGTGGTGGAGAAGCGGACCTCCGCCGGGCCGCTCGCCGACACCTCGGTGGAGAAGCCGGCCGGGGGGAGCGAGAACTGATGGTCAACCCATTGGACGGCTCGGCCGGCGTCAACGGTCACCGCGTCGCCGACGAGTCGCTGCTGAACGATGAGAAGTCGATGCTCGGCAACGACCCCGGCGGCATGCTGCGGGCCACCGCGTCGGCCGGCGCCCAGGTCCGGGAGTCGGCCGCGCTCGCTGCCGAGGTCGACCTGTCCATGCTGGCCGACGAGGGTCGCCCGCGCGCTGTCGTGGTGGCCGGCATCGGCACCGCCGGTCTCACCGGCAGCATCCTGTCCACCGTCGCGGGCCCGCGCTGCCCGGTGCCGATCATCGGCCACCGCAGCGCGGGCGTGCCCGGCTGGGTCGGTGCGGCCGACGTGGTGATCGCGGTCTCCGCCTCCGGCCGCAGCCCGGAGGCGCTCGCGGCCGCCGAGGCCGCTGCCCGGCGTGGCGCCCGGCTGGTGGCGATCGGCAACCCCGGCTCCGACCTGGAGGCGCTGGCCGAGCGGGCCCGCGCCCCGTTCATCGGCGTGCCCCGCCGTGCTCCGGCGCGGGCCACGCTCTGGGGCCTGACCATCCCGGTGCTCTTCGCCGGCCGGGCGCTCGGCCTGGCCAAGCTGGCCGAGGCGGACATCGCGGAGACGGCCATCCGGCTCGACGCCGACGCCGAGCGGTGCCGTCCGGCCGCCGACTCCTTCGTCAACCCGGCCAAGGAGCTCGCGCTCGGCCTGGCCGGCTCGGTCCCGATCGTGTGGGGCTCGTCGCCGCTGGCCACGGTCGCGGCCCGGCGGTTCGCCGACACCCTGGCCGCGAACGCGCGGTATCCGGTGATGGCCGGCGCGCTCGGTGAGGCCGGCCGGGGCCGGGTGGGCCTGCTCGACGGCGTCTTCGGCGGCCTGGCCGAGGGCTCCCGGGACATCTTCGCCGACCCGGACGAGATCGACGAGAGCGTGACCCGTCTGCGCCTCGTGGTGCTCCGCGACGGCGGCCTCAACCCGGAGGACGACGCGGACGAGCCGGTGGCCGTCGAGGAACGGCGTGCCGACGCCATCCAGACCCTCGCCGACCGGCGGGGTGTGCGCTGCGACGTGCTCACCGCCGAGGGCGGGTCGACGCTGGAGCGGCTGGCGTCGCTCGTCGCGGTGCCCGACTTCGCCTCGCTCTACTTGGCTCTGGCACACGGGCTCGACCCGATGGCGGTGCCGGCGATCAGCGAGATGAAGGAACTGTCGAACCCGTTGCCCGAGGGAATCCAGTGATCGACAGTCCGTCGACACTGCTACTTTGCCGGGTATGACCGTGTATCCGTTGAATGGTGTGATCCGGCCGTACGCCTGGGGATCCCGCACCGCGATCGCCGAGCTGCAGGGCCGTCCCGCCCCCACCGAGGGGCCCGAGGCGGAGCTGTGGCTCGGCGCCCATCCCGGCGACCCGTCCACCGTGCCGGGGCCGGACGGGCCGGTCCAGCTCACCGACCTGATCGCCGGCGACCCGCACGGCCAACTCGGCGACCCGGTCACCGCGCGGTTCGGGGAGCGGCTGCCCTATCTGATGAAGGTGCTGGCCGCCGCCGCCCCGCTGTCGCTGCAGGCACACCCCGACGCCGACTATGCGAAGATCGCCTTCGCCCGGCAGGAAGCCGACCCGGACGCCCCGAAGAACTACACGGACGCCCACCACAAGCCCGAGATGCTGGTGGCGCTCACCCCGTTCGAGGCGCTCTGCGGTTTCCGCCCGCCGGCCGTGGCCGCCGCCGTGATCGCCGCCTTCGGCGTGCCCCGACTCGACCCGGTCGTCACGACCCTGCGGGCCGGTGACCTCTCCGAGGCGGTCCGCCTGCTGCTCACCTGGCCGTCCGACGACCGCAAGGCGCTTATCGACGACGTCGTGACCGCCGCCTCCGGGTTCGCCGACGACCATGAGCACGGCGACTCCTTCCGGCTCGCCCGCAAGCTCGCCGAGCACTATCCGGGCGATCCCGGCGTACTGGTCGCCCTGCTGTTGAATCTGGTCCGCCTCGCCCCCGGCGAGGCCATCTGGATGCCCGCCGGCAACCTGCACGCCTACCTGAACGGCCTCGGCGTCGAACTGATGGCCGCCAGCGACAACGTCCTGCGCGGCGGCCTCACCCCGAAACGCGTCGACGTGGACGAGCTGCTCGCGGTCCTGCGTTTCGAGGTCCTCGACGACCCGCTGCTGCACGGCACCGAACTCGAACCCGGCGTGACCTCGTGGCGCGTTCCGGTCCCCGACTTCGAGCTCTACCGCATCGAGCTGGCCGCCAACCGGCCGCCACTCCGCCTGCCCGGCAGCGGCCCGCGCATCCTGCTGGGCGCCGCCGGCGACATCCACGTGGGCGAGGACCACGGCATCCCGGTCACCCTCAGCCCCGGCACAGCCGCTTACGCGCCGGCCACCGCAGGCACGCTGACCGCAGCCGGCGCCGGCACGCTTTTCATCGCCGCAGTGCCAACCTGATTTCGGTACGCGTTTTCGCGCCCCCAACCGCAGCTACGTGGCTCCCGCCCCACGAAGCGACCTGAGCATGACTCCAGGCCCCCAGCGCCCCCGCCGGGCTCACCCACGGGTCCCGCTCACCCCACCGCCCACGGGGCCAAGCCGCCCCCGTCAGCTGTCGCCCAATGTCGCCTCCCTCCCCGGGAAGCAGCGCTGACGGTCAGCCGCTCTTGATGGCTGACCGTCAGCGTCGTATCAGCCCGCGGGAAGCAGCGCTGACGGTCAGCCGGCCCTGGTGGCTGACGGCCAGTGTCGTATCAGCCCGCGGGAGGCAGCGCTGGCGGTCAGCCGGCCCTGGTGGCTGACGGTCAGTGTCGTGTCGGGCGGCGGGAGGCAGCGCTGGGGGTCAGCTGGGATTGGTGGCTGACGGTCACAGCTGTATTGAGCTGCTTGAGGCAGCGCTGGGGGTCAGCTGGAGGCATGGGGAGCTGGTGGCGTGCTGGTGGACTGCGTGGGTCCGGCGGGCGCGTGAGGGCTGGACGTTGTGCCTGGGTCGCGCGTCGTAGTGGGGGATCTGGTGGGGCGGTGGGAGTCGTACCGATGGTTGGGTGTGGGGGTGGGAATGCGGTGCGTCAAGGAGTGCGTCCGAAATTTGCTGAAATTCCTTGACATAGTGGTTGCGGAGTGTGAATCTATAAGCACGCAGCGTCATTGGTGATCGGGGGGTCCCACGGACGCGCGCGGTACCAAACCGGGGGGATGAACGGGGCGGCGGGTTTCGACCTGTCGCCCCGTTCGCTATGCGGGGGCAGTCTCGCGAGCCGGGTGGCCGAGGATTCCCGTCAGCACGAGTCAGGGCGTGTCCAAGCCGTACCGTAAATGGGGTTTTGTTCGCCGGCCCCGCACACCCGGGAGTTTTGGATGACCAGCACGCTCGCCGAGGGCGACTTCAAGGTCGCGGACCTGTCGCTCGCCGCGTTCGGCCGTAAGGAGATCGAGCTGGCCGAGCATGAGATGCCCGGCTTGATGGCGTTGCGGAAGGAGTTCGGGGCGAGCCGGCCGCTGCGCGGCGCCCGGATCACCGGCTCGCTGCACATGACGATCCAGACCGCGGTCCTGATCGAGACGCTGACCGCGCTCGGCGCCCAGGTCCGGTGGGCCTCCTGCAACATCTTCTCGACCCAGGATCACGCTGCCGCGGCCATCGTCGTCGGCCGGGACGGTACGCCGGAGAAGCCGCAGGGCGTCCCGGTGTACGCATGGAAGGGCGAATCCCTCGAGGAGTACTGGTGGTGCACCGAGCGGGTGCTGCTCTGGCCGGACGGCGACGCGCCCAACATGATCCTCGACGACGGTGGTGACGCCACGCTGCTGGTGCACAAGGGCGCCGAGTTCGAGCGGGCCGGCGCGGTGCCGTCGCCGGAGACGGCCGACTCGGAGGAGTACGCGGTCATCCTGAAGCTGCTGGCCCGCAGCCTGACCGAGGACGACAAGCGCTGGACCCGGGTGGCGGCCGGCATCAAGGGTGTCACCGAGGAGACCACGACCGGCGTGCACCGGCTGTACGAGATGCAGCAGGCCGGCACCCTGCTGTTCCCGGCGATCAACGTGAACGACTCGGTGACCAAGTCGAAGTTCGACAACAAGTACGGCTGCCGGCACTCGCTGATCGACGGCATCAACCGGGCCACCGACGTGCTGATCGGCGGCAAGGTGGCGGTGGTCTTCGGGTACGGTGACGTCGGCAAGGGTTGCGCCGAGTCACTGCGCGGCCAGGGCGCCCGGGTGATCGTCACCGAGGTCGACCCGATCTGCGCGCTGCAGGCCGCGATGGACGGCTACCAGGTCGCCACGATCGACGATGTCGTGGAATATGCGGACATCTTCGTGACGGCGACCGGCTGCTTCGACGTGATCACCCACGAGCACATGGCCAGGATGAAACACCAGGCGATCGTCGGGAACATCGGCCACTTCGACAACGAGATCGACATGGCCGGCCTGCAGAAACGCGCCGACGTCACGCGCATCACCATCAAGCCGCAGGTCGACGAGTGGCGCTTCGCCGACGGGCACTCGATCATCGTGCTCTCCGAGGGCCGGCTGCTGAACCTGGGCAACGCGACCGGTCACCCGTCGTTCGTGATGAGCAACAGCTTCTCGAACCAGACGATCGCGCAGATCGAGCTCTTCACGAAGACCGAGGAGTACCCCGTCGGGGTGTATGTGCTGCCCAAGCACCTGGACGAGAAGGTGGCCCGGCTGCACCTGGACGCGCTCGGCGTGAAGCTGACCGAGTTGACCAAGGAACAGGCCGCCTACCTGGGCATCGCCGTCGAGGGGCCGTTCAAGCCGGAGCATTACCGATACTGACGTGCCGGAGCCCCCACTCGCCCGCCGAGCGGGGGCTCATCCCCGGCGGTTGCCGCCACCGGGTTCGGTCTTCGCCTCCTCATTACGGCACGCCACCTGCGGGCACTGCAAGTGCATTGCGTCCCTTGCAAGTTGCAACGGGCCATCGATCCGCCGTTATGGTGGCTCCGTGGCGAGGCCGACTTCGACAGCGCGCCGCGAGCTCGGGGGAGAACTGCGCCGGCTCCGCGGTGAGCGCCGCGCTGTCGACGTGGCGACCGCCCTCGGCTGGTCCGAGTCGAAGCTGAGCCGGATCGAGACGGCGCACACCGGGATCAGCGAGTCCGACCTGGACCGGCTGCTCACCCTGTACGGGGTGGCTCTGGAGGACCGCGGCCGACTGCGTGACCTGGCTCGTCGTGGCCGGGCCCGGGCGTGGTGGACGCCGTACCGGTCGTCGGTCCCGGACCCGTACGACGAGTATCTGGCCCTGGAGGCCGAGGCCGTGCGGATCTCCGAGTGGGAGGCCCAGGTGGTGCCGGGCCTGCTGCAGACCGACGAGTACGCGCGTGCCGTGATCGAAACCGGCGCGGACATCGAGGACACCGCCACCATCCAGCGCCGGCTCGCGCTGCGGATGGCCCGGCAGGCCGTGCTGACCCGCGATCCGCCGCCGGATCTGCGCATCGTCCTGGACGAGGGCGTGCTGCTGCGCGAGGTGGGCGGCCGGGAGGTGCAGCGCCGTCAGCTGAGCCGGCTGTACGAGGCGAGCAACCGTCCCGGTGTGGAGTTGTCGATCCTGCCGTTCCAGGCCGGAGCGCATGCCGGACTCATCGAGTCCTTCCTGGTGCTGGAGTTCCCGGACGGCTCCCGTAACCCGGTGGTGCACATCGAAGGGTTGACCGGAGGCCTCTTCCGAGTGAAGCCGGAGGAGATCGACGTGTACCAGGATGCCTTCGATGACCTGCAGGAACGCGCATTGTCGCCAGAAGAGAGCCGAACGGCCATCGCTGAGATGAGGGATCACCTGGGGCGATGAGCGCCCGCCGTGGGGTCCAATGGAGAAGCATTCCACGGAAGGGGATGATCATGCAGGACGCCACGCTCACCTGGCGCAAGAGCAGCCGTAGTGGCGCTGCCGGCCACTGCGTCGAAGTAGCCAACATTCCGGCCGCGGTTCTGGTCCGTGACTCCAAGGACGTCACGGGCCCGGTGCTCAGTTTCGGCACCGGGGACTGGTCCGGCTTCATCGCCGGGGTCCGAGCAGGGGAGTTCGACCGGCCCGGCGCGTAATTCGCAGGTTCTCAGTAACACTGCGCGCCACGGGCGGTCCCGGACCGGGACCGCCCGTTTTTCTATGTCTGCGGGTAGGCTCCCGGGCAAGATCGGCCCCCAGGTAGCGCGAGGACCGGGAGGACAGTGCAATATTGGACCGCATGAGAGCCCGGGTACTGGTCGTCGATGACGATCCCGCGTTGGCCGAGATGCTCGGCATCGTCCTGCGCAGTGAGGGTTTCCTGCCCTCGTTCGTGGCCGACGGAGAGCGCGCCCTGGCCGCCTTCCGGGAAAATCGTCCGGATATCGTCCTGCTGGACCTGATGTTGCCCGGGATGAGCGGCATCGACGTGGCGCGCGCGATCCGCGCCGAGTCAGGCATCCCGATCGTCATGCTGACCGCCAAGAGCGACACCGTCGACGTCGTGCTGGGCCTGGAGTCCGGCGCCGACGACTACGTGGTCAAGCCGTTCAAGCCCAAGGAGCTGGTGGCGCGGATGCGCGCCCGGTTGCGCCGGGGTGAGGACGCCGCGCCGGAGATGCTCACCATCGGCCCGCCGGGAAACCAGATCACCATCGACGTGCCGGCACACACCGTGTCCCGCGACGGCGAGGAGGTGAAGCTCACCCCGCTGGAGTTCGATCTGCTGGTGGCGCTGGCCCGCAAGCCGCGCCAGGTCTTCACCCGCGAGGTGCTGCTGGAGCAGGTCTGGGGATACCGGCACGCGGCCGACACGCGCCTGGTCAACGTGCACGTCCAGCGACTGCGGGCGAAGATCGAGCCGGACCCCGAGCGGCCGGAGATCATCCTGACGGTCCGTGGTGTCGGCTACAAGGCGGGCACCGGCTGATCGCCGGCAGCGGTTAACCTTGCCGCGAGATGCGTGCTCCGGCTTGGCTTCCGATGCCTGTGCGCCGCACCCTCCGGGTGGTGCGGCGCTACTGGCGCGTGGTCGTGCGCTGGTTCCGGCAGTATTCGGCGCCGGCCCGGCGGGCCTGGCGCCGTTCGCTGCAGCTGCGGGTGGTCGCTCTCACCCTGGTCGCCTCCAGCCTGCTGGTCGGCACGTTCGGCTGGTTCATCGCGGACCGCAGCGCCGACATCCTGCTGAGCCGCACCAAGGACGAGGTCTCCTCGTCCATGAGCGGCAAGGTGGAGTATGCGTACAAGCAGCTCAGCGTGCATCCCGCCGCGCGTGACCCGGAGCTTCCGAACACGATCGCGGGCACCGTCAACGAGCTGTTCGACGGCGATCCGGCCGATGACGGCGGCTCGGTGATCTCCATCCGGGCGGCCGACTACCCCGACCTGGGTGCCGTGACGCTGCCCCTCGATGTCGACACCCAGCAGCTGATCACTCCGGAGATGGTCCAGGCCGTGGCCGGTTCCGGTTCGGTGGCACAGCAGATCCGGACCGCGGAGATCAAGGGCCAGACCATCAAATTCTTGGTGTACGGGTCACCGGTGCGCACCAAATTCGGGCATCTCGAGCTGTACTACATGGTGCCCCTCACCACCGAGGACCGGACCGCCAATCAGATCCGGACCACCGTGCTGGCCACCGGGATCGCGCTGGTCTTCCTGCTCGGCGTGGTGGCCGGCCTGGTCACCCGCCTGGTGGTGAACCCGGTGCGGGTCGCCGCCCGGACCGCTCAGCGGCTCTCCGCGGGCCTGCTGGACCAGCGGATGAAGGTCGACGGCGAGGACGATCTGGCGTTGCTCGCGGCGGCGTTCAACCAGATGGCGGCGAACCTGCAGCGGCAGATCGTCCGGCTGGAGGAGATGTCGCGACTGCAACGCCGGTTCACCTCGGACGTCTCGCACGAGCTGCGGACACCGCTGACGACCGTACGGATGGCCGCTGATCTGATCTTCTCGGAGCGGGAGTCGTTCGAGCCCGCGGTGGCCCGCAGCGCCGAGCTGCTGCAGGCCGAGCTGGACCGCTTCGAGGACCTGCTCACCGACCTGCTGGAGATCAGCCGGTTCGACGCCGGCTTCGCCGCCCTGGACGCCGAGCACACCGACCTGGTCCCGATCGTGCAGCGGGTGACCGAGCGCCTCGGTGGTCTCGCCGAGCGGGCCGGTGTCGAGCTGGACCTGCGCCTGCCGGAGACCCCGGTGATCGCCGAGGTCGATCCGCGCCGGGTCGAGCGGGTGCTGCGCAACCTGGTCGGCAACGCCATCGAGCACGCCGAGCACAAGCCGGTGGTGGTCACCATGGTGACCGACGAGGCGGCCGTCGCGATCACCGTTCGGGATCACGGGATCGGTCTGAAGCCCGGCGAGGAGCGGCTGGTCTTCAACCGGTTCTGGCGGGCCGACCCGTCCCGGGCCCGGCAGACCGGCGGCACCGGCCTCGGCCTCTCGATCAGCGTCGAGGACGCCCGGCTGCACGGTGGCTGGCTGGAGGCCTGGGGCGCCCCGGGTGAGGGTGCCCAGTTCCGCCTGACTCTGCCGGTGCGGGCCGGGGACCGGCTGGTCGCCGCTCCGCTGCCGCTGATCCCGCGGGATCGCCCGGCCATCACCGGTGAACCGGCGGAGGTGAGCTGATGCGCCGTTCCCTGCCGGCAGTCACCGTGGTGGCGGTGCTGGTGCTCAGCGGCTGCGGGATTCCGGACGAGACCGGGGTCACCGAGATCGGCACCGGCCCCTCGACCGGCATCTCCGCCGGCGACAACGACACGCCGGTGGCCGAGGCCACCCGCGGTACGACCAAGGACCGCACGCAGTTCATCCGGAACTATCTGGAGGCCGCGGCCGGCGACTACGACACCGCGCTGGAGCGGGTCAAGGGTTTCATGACGCAGTCGCTGGCCAACCAGTTCAAGCCGCCGTCCGCGCCGAAGGTGATCCGGCTGACCGACACGCCGCTGGAGGACCTCGACGAGGGCACCGTCGCCGTGTCCTACGAAGTGATCGGCACGCTGGCGAAGAACGGTGTGCTGGAGCCGGTGGAGCCGAGCAAGGGCACATACACGTTCCACGTCAGCGAGGTGGCCGGGGAAGCGGGTCTGTTCGTCGCCGAGGCGCCGGACGTCCTGCTGCTCAGCGAGGACGCGCTGAGCGAGAAGTACGTCGAGCGGACCATCTACTTCTGGAACACCGAGCGCACCACGCTGGTGCCCGACGTCCGGTACATGTCGCGCAACCTGCCGGAGGAGCAGGAACCGAACACGGTTCTCAGCTGGCTCGTCGCCGGCCCGTCGCCGTGGCTGCGGGACGCCGTGGAGGCGCTGCCGGAGGGCACGGCGACCATCGGCAAGGTCCCCGCGATCGCCGACGGACGGCTGCAGATCGAGCTGACCGCTCAGGCCGTCCCCGCCAAGGGCGCCGCGGAGGCGATGGAACGGCTGCGCAACCAGCTGCAGTGGTCGCTGCGCCCGGCGCAGTACGAGTTCCTCAACGTGAAGATCGGCCACCAGCAGGAACACGAGTACACCGCGACGAACTACTACACCAGCAACGTGGCCCACCGGCTGGCCCTCTCCCCGGAGCGGTTCGTGGTATACGACGGCAAGATCGTCCGCGTCGCCAAGTCGACGAACGAGACCGAGCGCATTCCGGCGATCCCGGCCGCGGCCAACAAGGACGTGCGGTTCGGGGCTCTGCACTCCTCGGCGACCCACATCTTCGCGGCCGTGGTCAGCGGACGGGACGACGCATTGCGGGTCGGCGCCGCGCAGTTCGACCAGGACGCCACCCTGCAGACCGTCACCGGGCTGCCGGCCGGCCGGGGCCAGCCGGTCTGGGCGATCACTCCGGACAAGACGACCGAGGGCGCGGTCGGGCTGATCCTCGCGAACGGGCGGCTGCACAGCTTCGGCGCGCAGGGCGGTGCGGCACAGGCGGTCCCGCTGCCCGGGGTGACCGGGAAGATCAGCGCGTTCTCGGTCGCACCGGACGGGCACCGGCTGGCGCTCGTGGTCGACGGCCGGCTCTACCGGGCCACCCTGACCGTTACCGGCGACGGCGTCGAGCTCAGTGTTCCTGAGCAGCTCCGCCCGCCGCTGGAGGCCGTCACCGCGGTGGCCTTCAGCAGCGAGAGCTGGCTCAACGTGGCGGGGTCGCGGCGAGGCCGGGGCTCGATCATCCAGGTGTCTGTGGACGGGGCGCGGGAGGGCCCGAACCCGGTGGAGATCGGCAGTGGCGTGATCAACTACCTGACCGCGTACCCGAGCAACCCGCAGACGAACGAGTACCACTCCAACTCGGTGTCGTTCACCATCGGCGCGGTGGCCTACGACGTGTTGGCCAAGGCCGAATCGATCGGTGTCAACGACCTGGCCGATCCGCCCGCGCAGCCGCCGGCCGGCAAGATCCCGACCGCGCCGTTCTTCTTGAACTGACATGGTCGCGGCGCTCCTCGGCGAACTGGCCGACCTGGTTCTGCCGGGCGCCTGTGCGGGGTGCGGGGCGGAACGGGTCCGGCTGAGCTACGGCACGTGTGCCGCGTGCGTGACGGCTCTGGAGGCGCTCCGGCCGTATGCCACCGCACCGAGTCCGTCGCCGGCCGGTTTTCCACCCTGTGTGACGGTGGGGTCCTACGCCGGGTCGTTGCGGGGCGCGCTTCTGGCGTACAAGGAAAAGGGCCGGCATCGACTCGCTCGGCCTCTCGGCGCCCTGCTGGCCGGCGCGGTCGCTGCGGTCGCGCCGCGTGACCGCCCGGTGGTGCTGCTTCCGGTGCCCTCGACCGCGGCAGCCCGGCGGGAGCGGCACGGTGACCACATGGCGCGGCTGACCGATCACGCCGTGCGGCGGCTGCGCACGGCCGGATACACCGCTACTACCGTGCAGCCTTTGCGGGCGCTGCCGAAGCCTGACTCCACGTCGCTGGACGCTGCCGGACGGTTGATCTCCGCTGTCAATTCGCTGCGAATCAGTCCCCGAATCAGCGTTCTGCAACGCGGCGGCCGGATCAGGGGCACGCTTGTGGTGACGGATGACATCGTCACCACCGGCGCCACATTGGCAGCGGTGGCTCGCCGTCTTGAGGAGGCGGACATGCAGGTCACAGGTGCCGCAGTGTTGGCAGCCACGCAACTGCGCCGAACTGCCCCCGGTAATTGAGGGCACGGTCTCCGGTTTCCCGATAGAGGCGAAAGTCAGCCCCCGGTTATACCAAACGTGTGGTGACGGGCGGGCATAGGCGGGTTAGCGTCTAGGTGACGAGGGTGAGCGGACCGGCTCACCCGCCACCGGAGCGCCGAGAGCCTGGGTTCCCCGCACCGGAAAGGAGTCGTCTCACCCACGTAGGCCGCGTCGGTGGCAAGTCACGCGGCGTTTTCCCTGAGCAACACGACGCGCCGCGGTACGGCGCCAGCATGTAATCACGTTGGGGGAGGTCACGAGTGGACATTGTCGTCAAGGGCCGCAACGTAGAGGTTCCCGACCACTATCGAGAGCATGTCGCAGACAAGCTGAGCAAGGTCGAACGTTACGACCAGAAGCTGATGAGGGCGGACGTGGAGCTTTTCCACGAACGCAACCCGCGACAGTCCGACACCTGCCAGCGTGTCGAGATCACCGTCATGACCAAGGGACCTGTGATCCGCGCTGAGGCACAGGCACAAGACTTCTATGCAGCCCTGGACTGCGCCATCAACAAGCTGGATGCCCGGTTGCGCCGCTCGGCCGACCGGCGCCGCGTCCACCGCGGCCGGCACGCCCCGGTGTCCGTGGCAGCCGCTACCGCCAATCTCCCCACCGATCTGACCGGTGCCGTCGCCACGCTGACCGCGGAGCCGTCCGTCGACGCCGACCTGGCCGAGCACGACGAGAACCAGCCGTGGCGCATCGTTCGGGAGAAGGAGCATCCGGCTGAGCCGATGACCGTCGACGATGCGCTCTTCCAGATGGAGCTGGTCGGTCACGACTTCTATCTGTTCCTCGACAAGGACAGTGGCCGCCCCAGCGTCGTCTACCGCCGCCGGGGCTACGACTACGGGATCCTAAGTCTCGCGGTGTGACCCGTCCTGGCTGGAGGCCTGCGCCAGCAGGTCTCCAGCCAGCAGCACGAACTGAACGTCGTCGACGCGGGCGCCGTCCTTACCGGGCAGGCGCAAGCGCTGGTATGCCTCCTTGCGGAAGCCCGCCTTCTCCAGCACGCGCTGCGAGCCGATGTTCGTCGGCAGCGCGCCGGCGATCAGCCGGACGATGGAGGTCTCCGCGAAGGTCCAGAGGGCGAGCAGCTGCGCGGCCCGGGTGGCGAAACCGCGACCGCGGAACGCGGGCAGCATGCTGTACCCGATCATGGCCTGGGCCAGCGGCGGCTCCTGGTAATAGAGGCCGATCTCGCCTGCCCTGGTGCCGGTCGCCGCGTCGAGAATGACCAGGTCAGCACGGTCGCCGGCGAGCCAGTGCGATTCCGTACGCACGCACCGGCGGTGTATCTCGTCGGCCGGCTTCGGTTCCGGCGGCACACTGGTGTCGATCACGTCCGGCACGTTGTGCAACTCGGTGTAGAAGTCGATGTCCTGCTCGCCCAGCCGGCGCAGGGTCACCACCCCGTCGGTCAGCTCGTCGCCGGGCAGATCCGGCAGCAGACGGGCGGCCGGCTCGCGCGGGTCGCCGGCCAGGCGGGTGAACACCAGCATGTCCTGGCGGCCGCCGTCGGTGGCCGGGAGCGCACCCCGGCGTACGCCCTCGCGGGTGTATCCGGCCGCCATCGCGACCCGCTGAGCCGCCGGGTTGTCCCAGTGGATCAGCAGCTCCAGCCGTTCCAGGCCGCTGCCGAACGCGTACCGGTCGAAGGCTCGCAGCGCCGCCGTGGCCACCCCGCGCCGGCGTGCCCACGGCGCGACCCAGAAGGTCACCTCGGCCTGACCCCGCCCGGGCGCCGCCGCGCTCAGCCCGATCCCGCCGAGCATCCGGTCGGTCTGCTCGTCGGCGATGACGTGACCTGCGGACGGGCCGGTGTCGGAGCGGGCGAACCGGCGGAAAACCGGATCTTCGTACGCCTCGGCGAGTGCCGCCGCATCCTCCGGCCGGTGCTCGCGCAGCCGGATGCCACCGTCCTGGTCCCACTGGTCCTGATCCACAGCCTCATCCTCGCTGGGACGCGCCCGGGCACCAAACCGATTTGAAACAGTCGGCGGCTGCGCTATCAGCGAACTCACCGCGACGTTTCATGCTTTTTGTGCGTTTCACCGGAGGCTCGGGTCACAGGTCAAGGGGGAAGGTGCCTACGATGGTTCGGCAGACTGTCTAGGGGAGCGTTGACCCGTGTCGATTTTGGAAAAGATCCTTCGTGCCGGCGAAGGCCGCATGGTGCGCCGTCTCAAGGCGATCGCGGACGCGGTCAACTCGATCGAGAACGACTACGTCGATCTGACCGACGACGAGCTGCGCGAGTGCACCCAGCAGTTCAAGGAGCGCTACGAGGAGGGCGAGTCCCTCGACTCGCTGCTCCCGGAGGCCTTCGCGGTGGCTCGTGAGGGTGCGAAGCGAGTGCTCGGCCAGCGGGCGTACGACGTTCAGCTGATGGGCGGCGCCGCGCTGCACTTCGGCAACATCCCGGAGATGAAGACCGGTGAGGGCAAGACCCTGACCGGCGTGTTCCCGGCCTACCTCAACGCGTTGAGCGGCAAGGGCGTGCACATCATCACGGTGAACGACTACCTCGCCCAGCGTGACGCCGAGTGGGTCGGCCGGGTGCACGTGTTCCTCGGCCTGACCGTCGGCGTCATCCTGCCGAACCGTCCGGCCGCCGAGCACCGCGCGGCGTACGAGTGCGACATCACGTACGGGACGAACAACGAGTTCGGCTTCGACTACCTGCGCGACAACATGGCGTGGGCGAAGACCGAGCTGGTGCAGCGCGGGCACAACTTCGCGATCGTCGACGAGGTGGACTCGATCCTCATCGACGAGGCCCGGACCCCGCTGATCATCTCCGGCCCGGCCGAGCACTCGGCCCGGTGGTACGGGGAGTTCTCGCAGATCGTGAACCGCCTTCAGGCCGGCAAGGACGGCGAGGGCGACTACGAGGTCGACGTGGCCAAGCGCACCGTGGCGATCACCGAGCGCGGTGTCGCCAAGGTCGAGGACCGCCTCGGCATCGACAACCTGTACGAGTCGGTGAACACCCCGCTGGTCGGCTACCTGAACAACGCCATCAAGGCCAAGGAGCTGTACAAGCGCGACAAGGACTACATCGTCAGCCCCGACGGCGAGGTCCTGATCGTCGATGAGTTCACCGGCCGCATCCTGCACGGCCGCCGCTACAACGAGGGCATGCACCAGGCGATCGAGGCGAAGGAGGGGGTGGAGGTCAAGCAGGAGAACCAGACCCTGGCGACCGTCACCCTGCAGAACTACTTCCGCCTCTACGAGAAGCTCGGCGGCATGACCGGTACGGCGCAGACCGAGGCCGGCGAGTTCAACAGCGTCTACAAGGTCGGCGTCGTGAGCATCCCGACGCACCGCCCGATGATCCGCATCGACCACCCGGACGTCATCTACAAGACCGAGCGGGCCAAGTTCAACGCGGTCATCGAGGACATCGCCGAGCGGCACGCCACCGGCCAGCCGGTGCTCGTCGGCACCGTCTCGGTGGAGAACTCCGAGATCCTCTCCACCCTGCTGCGCAAGCGCGGCATCCCGCACAGCGTGCTGAACGCGAAGTTCCACGCTCAGGAAGCCACGATCATCGCCCAGGCCGGCCGCAAGGGTGCGGTCACGGTCGCCACCAACATGGCCGGCCGGGGTACGGACATCCTGCTCGGCGGCAACCCGGAGTTCCTCGCCGCGAGCGAGCTCGCCCAGCGCGGCCTCGACCCGGTGGAGAACCCGGAGGAGTACGCGAAGGCGCTCGAAGAGGTCCTGCCGACGTGGAAGGAAGCGTGCGACGAGGAGGCCGCCGAGGTCCAGGCCGCCGGCGGTCTGTACGTGCTCGGCACCGAGCGGCACGACTCCCGCCGCATCGACAACCAGCTCCGCGGTCGTTCCGGCCGGCAGGGCGACCCGGGCGAGTCCCGGTTCTACCTGTCGCTGCAGGACGACCTGATGAAGCGGTTCCGGGCCGGTGCGGTCGAAGCGGTCATGGAGCGCTTCAACATCCCCGAGGACGTGCCCATCGAGTCGAAGATGGTGACCCGGCAGATCCGCAGCGCGCAGACCCAGATCGAGGCGCAGAACGCGGAGATCCGGAAGAACGTCCTCAAGTACGACGAGGTGATGAACAAGCAGCGCCAGGTCGTCTACGCCGAGCGCAAGCGGGTCCTCGACGGCGAGGACATGCACGACCAGGTCACCCACATGATCGACGACGTCATCACCGACATCGTCTCGGTGGCCACCGGCGAGGGGTACGCGGAGGACTGGGACCTCGAGCAGCTCTGGACCGACCTGAAGCGGCTCTACCCGCTGACCCTCACCCTCGACGACATCATCGAGGAGTCCGGCGGCGAGCGGAACACGATCGACCGGGACTTCCTGATCGAGCAGCTCCGGCAGGACGCCCAGGCGGCGTACAAGACTCGTGAAGAGGAACTCGGCGCGGAGGCGCTGCGCGAGCTGGAGCGGCAGGTGCTGCTCGCGGTCATCGACCGGAAGTGGCGTGAGCACCTCTACGAGATGGACTACCTGCAGGAGGGCATCAGCCTGCGGGCGTACGCGCAGCGCGACCCGGTGGTCGAGTACCAGCGCGAGGGCTTCGACATGTTCAACCAGATGATGGAGGGCATCAAGGAGGAGGCGGTCGGCTTCGTCTTCAACCTCGAGGTCCAGGTCGAGGAGCAGCCCACCGTCACCGTCGACCCGAGCCAAGCCTACGAGCTGCCCAAGGTCGGCGGCGGGGACGAGCCGGATGAGCCGGAGCGGGTCGAGGTGCACGCCAAGGGCCTCGGCGGTCCGGGCCGGCCGCAGAACCTGCAGTACACCGCGCCGACCATCGACGGCGAGGCCGGCGCCGGCCGCCCGGCGATCCAGCAGCAGCAGCCGCCTGCGCCGTCCGGTGGCATCGGCCCCGGTGGCTCGCCGGTCCCGGCCAGCCCGGCCCACACCGGCGCCCGGCACGCGGCCCGGGGCAACCAGTCGGAGTCCAACGGGCCGTCCCGGAACGCGCCCTGCTACTGCGGCTCGGGCAAGAAGTACAAGCGCTGCCACGGAGCCCCCGGCGCAGCCTGATCCACCAGCTCCACGCAGAGCGGCCCGCCCCCGGTCCCAAGCCGGGCGGCGGGCCGCCGCCGTTTCCGCCGGTGCCGCCTTCAAAGGCGCCCGGCCCAACCAACCGTCGGCCTAGCCAGCCGCTGGTCCCGCCGGCCCAGCCAACCGCTGGCCCAGCCAACCGCTGGCCCAGCCAACCGCTGGCCCAGCCAACCGCTGGCCCAGCCAACCGCTGGCCCAGCCAACCGCTGGCCCAGCCAACCGCTGGCCCAGCCAACCGCTGGCCCAGCCAACCGCTGGCCCAGCCAACCGCTGGCCCAGCCAACCGCTGGCCCAGCCAATAGCTGGCCTGGCCCGCCGCCAGCCAGCTCGGCCAGTCCAGCCGACCGCCAGCCAGCTCGGCCAGCCCAGCCGACCGCCAGCCCTCCCAGCCCAGGCCATCCCTCCCAGGCCAGCCCTCCCAGGCCAGCCCTCCCAGGCCAGCCCTCCCAGCCCAGCCCCTCCCAGCCCAGCCCTCCCAGTCCTCCCGGGTGGAACCCGGAACGCCCGCCGCCTCTACTGCGCACCGGGCGCCCCGGGGCCCGTCGGGGTCGGGAGCGAGGCCGCTCAGATCAGGCGCAGCGCGGTGGCCGCCCAGCTCTTCTGGTGCAGCTCCATCCGCAGCGCCATCGCCCAGGTGCGCTCGCCGGTCACCAGGGCGACCGCAGCCTCCACCGCGCCCGGCCGTGGCTCGCAGAGGCGCAACCGCAGCACGGCGACTGGCACCGGACGTCGCGGCGGCCGGGCGCCCACCTTCTTGGCGGCGCGCAGCGCGGCCACCCGCCGGGCCCCGGCGAGCCCCTCGGCCACCACCGAGGCGGCCTCGGCGGGCAGCGCGAGCCGGCGCAGGTGGGCCGGCGGCCGGTATCCGTTGAGGACCTCCACGCAGAGGTGCACGAAGCGCCGGACGGCCAGCTTCGCGTCGCTCGACGCGCCGGCCACCACGGGTGGCGCCGGGTCCGTTCGCGGGCCGGGCAACGCCCGTGGGCCGTCCGAGGGGACCGGCGGGACTTCCTGAGCCGACCAGTCCAGGGGGAGCTGCCGGGCCGAGGCCCAGACCTGGGGAGCCAGCTCGTCGTCGAACGGGGGTTCGTACCGGGGAACCGGTCGCAGGCGGATCGCCGGCCGGTGCCCGGTGGATGCCATCTCGACGGACCGCATCTCACCGCCAATCCTTACGTTTGCCTCCGTTTGCTTTCGATAGCCAAAGTCTGCTCGGTCCGCGAGAGCCGGGTCAAGCGAGTCGCATCAATGCGGGAAGAGGCGCAAAAGGCTCATTCCGGCTCGCGCTCGGCCAGCGGGTTATCGCGTACCCAAGTGGCGGTCTCCGCGTACTTCTGCTGGATGTATTCCTCCAGCTTGGCGCGCTCCACGCGCCACTGACCGCGCCCACCGATCTTGATCGCGGGCAGCTCGCCGCTGCGCACCATGTGATAGACCTGCGAGTCCGAGACGTTCAGCTCGGCCGCGACGTCGGACAGCAAGAGGAATCGGGGCTCCACATCCTCAGTTTGCCATCGTTTGCCTTCGCTGGCTTCCCCTCGATGTCACCGCCCGGGTCGCCACGATCCGGAGACGCCTGGTGAAATGGGCCCTGCCCGGCCCGCGGTGGCGGTTGTATGGCCCGGGACGGACACGAAGCGCAGGAGGACGAAGTGCCGATCACCGAGCTGGTCCGGGTCTACCTGCCGGCCACGCTGCCGATGCTGGCCGCCTTGCGGAGCGCCGGGCAGCTCGGCGAGGGTGCGACGGTCGCGCATGCGGTGACGCCGGCCCTGCGGGAGTGGTATGCGGAGGGCGACGAGGAGGAACTCGAGTACGTCGCCTTCACCCGGGCCGCCCAGGGCGCCCTGCAGCTGCTGCGCCACGACGCCGCGGCGCCGCGCCGGCGGGTGGTGGTCTCGGCGGACGTGCCGGCCGCGAGTCTGGTCCGGGAGGACACCGAGCTCGGATCCAGCACGGTACGCCTACCGCAGCCCGTGCAGCTCAAGGAGATCGCGAGCATCCACGTCGACGGCGCTGACGCCGCGGAGGCCGTCGCCGCTGCCGCCGACGTCGTGGAGGAGGCGCTGGCCGGCGACCCGGATGCGCAGTTCACCGTCGACAGCGCCGAGGATCACGAGCTGGAGTGGTACGCAGTCTCCGAGCTGGACGAGTTGGTCTGAGGCTCGTCCTCCGGCGCCGGCTTTATCGTTCGCCCGACGGCGATGGTCGCCGTGATCGCGCCGACGAAGAGCACCACCAGACCGCTGTTGAGCCGCGCGGTGCTGAGGATCTGCTGAGCCAGCTGGTCCATCGGGCTGACCTTCCCGGCCAGCTCGAGGACCTCGGCGCCCGCGGTCCGCGACAGCACCTCGCCGATCACCACGATCAGTCCGGGTCCGGCGCCCGCCAGCGCGTACATCGGCCATTTGACCTCGTCGCCGTGCTTGCGTGACCGGCGCAGCATCGCGTAGGCGATCACGCCGGCGGCGAGGCCGCTGAGGGCGGCCTGCCCGTAGGAGAACCACTGCGCCGCGTTCGCTGACGCCTCGGCGTCGCCGGCGCCGAGCAGTTCGAGCACCGGCTCCTGGAAGAGGTTGAGCACGAACCCGATCACGAAGACGCCGACCGAGGCGGCTGCGGCCGCGGCGACCACCGAGGGGATCCGCAGGCCGGCGATCGCGCCGCCGATGGTCGCAGCAGCGGCCACGGTGCCGCCGACGATCGCGTAGAGCGACCCCGCGGTGTTGATGGTGACGACCGGCAGTGCGCTGAGGAGACCGACCAGCAGACCCGTCCCGGTGGCCACGGCGAACCGGGCGCTGGGGCCGAGCACCCGGCGCCGGCCGATCAGCGTGAGCACCAGGAGCGCGACCGAAGCGCCGGCGACCAGGTCGGCGGTGACCGCGCCGGGCAGCGCGTACGCCGTGGAGGTCACCTCCATCTCGGCGCTCTCGCGGCCGGTGATGGTGACCCGGGCGGACCAGAGCATCGCGGCCGTCCAGATGAGGGACGCCGCCGCGAGCAGCGCCGCGGTGAGCCGGGATTCCTCGACGGTCTCCAGGGCGGTCTGGCGGTCTGTCATGGAGGTCAGGGTAACCGGCGAACCTGCGGCTACCTGACCGGCCGTCCGCCAGGTGCGAGGATGGACGAACAGCCCCTCGACGTGGAGGAGTCGGCATGGATGCCCTGTTCTCCGTTCCGGCGCCCCGGAACGAACCGGTTCGTGGCTACGCGCCGGGCAGCCCGGAACGCGAGTCGCTTCAGGAGCGGTTGACGGCGTTGCGCGGTGAGCGGCCCGATCTGACGATGACGATCGGTGGCCGGCGCCGGATGGCCGACGGCCCACCGATCGAGGTGGTCCAGCCGCACCGCCGCCGGGAGGTGCTGGGCGTCACCGGCAACGCGTCGCGGGCCGATGCCGCGGCTGCGGTGACGGCGGCGAAGGAGGCCGCGCCGATGTGGCGGGCGCTGCCGTACAGCGAGCGGGCCGCCGTCTTCCTGCGCGCCGCCGAGCTGCTCGCCGGGCCCTGGCGGGACACCTTGAACGCGGCGACCATCCTGGGCCAGTCGAAGTCCTGCTACCAGGCGGAGATCGATGCCGCCTGCGAGTTGATCGACTTCCTGCGGTTCAACGTGTACTTCGGGGAGCGTCTGCTGGCCGAGCAGCCGGAGTCGTCGCCGGGGGTCTGGAACCGGTTCGACCACCGGCCGCTCGAGGGCTTCGTCTACGCGATCACCCCGTTCAACTTCACCGCGATCGCCGGCAACCTGCCGTCGGCGCCCGCGCTGCTCGGCAACACCGTGGTCTGGAAGCCGTCGCCGACCCAGCAGTTCGCCGCGCACTTCACGATGCGGCTGTTCGAGGCGGCCGGCCTGCCACCCGGCGTGATCAACATGGTGACCGGCGACGGTCTGGCGGTGTCCGACGTGGCGCTCGCCGATCCGGATCTGGCCGGCATCCACTTCACCGGCTCGACGGCCACCTTCCGGCACCTGTGGCGCACGGTGGGCGAGAACATCGATCGTTACCGCACCTACCCGCGGCTGGTGGGGGAGACAGGTGGCAAAGACTTCGTCTTCGCACACCCCAGTGCGGACGCGGACGCTCTGCACACCGCATTGTTGCGTGGGGCGTACGAGTATCAGGGCCAGAAATGCTCAGCAGCGTCCCGGGCCTACGTCCCCCGGAGCCTGTGGGAGGGCGGCCTGCGGGATCAGCTGGCGGCGTCGGTCGCCTCGATCCGGTACGGGGACGTCACCGACCTGTCCACCTTCGGCGGCGCGGTGATCGACGACCGGTCGTTCGGCCGGCTGGCCGGCGCCCTGGACCGGATCAAGAACAGTGACTCCTGCACCGTGCTGGCCGGCGGGGTGGCCGACGACTCCGAGGGCTGGTTCGTGGCGCCCACCCTGGTCGAGGGGACCGATCCCAGCCACGAGGTGTTCACCACCGAGTTCTTCGGGCCGATCCTGGCGGTGCACGTGTATCCCGACGCCGACTTCCGGGCTGCGGTGGCGCAGGCGGACGCGGCCACGCCGTACGCGCTCACCGGCTCGATCTTCGCCACCGACCGGTCGGTGGTCGACTGGGCACAGGAGGCGCTGCGTTTCACAGCGGGCAACTTCTACATCAACGACAAGCCGACCGGCGCCGTGGTCGGGCAGCAGCCGTTCGGCGGATCGCGGGGGAGCGGGACCAACGACAAGGCCGGTTCGATCCTGAATCTGCTCCGCTGGGTGTCCCCGAGGACCCTCAAGGAGACCTTCGACCCGCCGGTGTCGTGGCGTTATCCCCACATGGGTTGATTGTCTGGTTTCGCACGGCGTTATGCCTGAAATGCGACCAATCCTGCCTCGGACGGGTCGTCTGACCGTTTAAGTGGCCCATTTTACCTGGTCAGATCCGATCTGGAGGGCGAAACGCGGTCTGTCGTCGCTCGTTGTCGGACTGTCTGTGCGGGACAGTCGTTTGTGGAGGCGCAAACTGGACGGATCAGGCGAAATCCTGGACGGCGGCGTTACAAAGTGGCAGCTTAGAAGGCATGCCCGACTTCCAAATCAATCCGACGGCGGCTGCCCTTCTCGGGCTTCTCCACGAGGGGCCGATGACCGGCGGTCAGCTGATGGCGGCTGCCGAACGCCGCCTCGGGCCCTACTGGTCGATGACGCGGAGCCAGGTCTACCGCGAACTGCCCGTATTGGCCGAAATGGCGTACGTGCGCCTCGGCAAGCCGGGCCCCCGTTCCAGTCAGCCCTACGCCATCACCGCCTCCGGCAAGCGTGCCTTCAGCCGGTGGCTCACCGAGTCTCCGGGCCGGGACGCGCTGCGCAACCCGGTGGCCCTGCGGGTCGCCTTCGGTCAGCAGCACAGCGGCAACCAGCTCCAGGAGCTCTACAGCACCGCCAACACGTACCATGCGGAAGCCCTCGCGATGGCGAAGGAGCAGGCCAAGGAGGCCAAGAAGAACGGTGATCCGTACGGCGCAGCCGCGCTGGAGTTCGCGGTGGCCTATCACAAGGCGGCCCTCACCTGGCTCAAAGCCGTTCCGACGGGCTAGTAAAAGCGGACCGCCCGGCCGTCGTACCGGCCGGGCGGCGTAGTCTTGAGTGTCGTGACCGCTGCCGACTTTCCCGAGCAACTGAAGACCCTCGACGCGACCCTGCGCAACATCGAGAACGTCCTGGACGTCGACAAGCTGCGCCGGGACAAGGCGGACCTCGAGGAGCAGGCCTCCGCACCGGACCTCTGGGACGACCAGGCCCGCGCGCAGGAGGTGAACAGCCGCTTGTCGTACGTGTCGGGCGAGATCTCCAAGCTGGAGCGCCTGCGCACCCGGCTGGACGACGCCGGCCTGCTGCTCGAGATGGCCGAGGACGAGGGCGACACCTCGTCGATCGCCGAGGTGGGCGACGAGCTCGTCACGCTGGCCAAGGCCATCGAGGAGATGGAGGTCCGCACCCTCCTCTCCGGTGAGTACGACTCCCGGGAGGCCCTCGTGGCGATCCGGGCCGGCGCCGGCGGTGTCGATGCCGCCGACTTCGCCGAGATGCTGATGCGGATGTACCTGCGCTGGGCCGAGCGGCACGGCTACCCCACCGAGGTCTACGACACGTCGTACGCGGAGGAGGCCGGCCTCAAGTCCGCCACCTTCGCCGTGAAGGTGCCGTACGCCTACGGCACCCTGAGCGTCGAGTCCGGCACCCACCGCCTCGTCCGGATCAGCCCGTTCGACAACCAGGGCCGCCGGCAGACCAGCTTCGCCGGTATCGAGGTGATGCCGGTGGTGGAGCAGACCGACCACATCGACATTCCGGAGAACGAGATCCGGGTCGACGTCTACCGCTCCTCCGGCCCCGGTGGGCAGAGCGTCAACACCACCGACTCGGCGGTCCGGCTCACCCACATCCCGACCGGCATCGTGGCGTCCTGCCAGAACGAGAAGTCGCAGCTGCAGAACAAAGCCGCCGCGATGCGCGTGCTCCAGGCCCGCCTTCTGGAGCGCAAGCGCCAGGAGGAAGCGGCCAAGATGGCCGATCTCAAGCAGGACACCACCGGATCGTGGGGCGACCAGATGCGTTCGTACGTGCTGCACCCCTACCAGATGGTGAAAGATTTGCGCACCGAGCACGAGGTCGGTAACCCTTCGTCGGTCTTCGACGGCGACTTGGACGGGTTCATCGAGGCGGGAATCCGTTGGCGCAAGCAGAATCAGATGGCCTCCTGACGAAAGCCGTCACTGAGCGCAACCCCGCCTGGACGGTCGGTCAGGCGGGAAGCGCCCAGTTTCGCTGTTGCCGCAGGTGATCAATATTCCCGGCCCCAGCGGACTTGGCGATTTCGTTACACCGCGTAGACTCCAGTCCCGTGATTCAGCTCGAGAACGTGACGAAGACGTATCCGAAGGCGTCTCGGCCGTCGTTGGACAATGTCAGCGTCGGCATCGAGAAGGGTGAGTTCGTCTTCTTCATCGGCCCCTCCGGTTCCGGCAAGTCGACGATCATCAAGCTGCTCCTCCATGAGGTCGCACCGACCCGTGGCAAGGTAGTGGTGAACGCCAAGGACGTGACCACCCTCCGGTCGTGGAAGGTCCCGCACTTCCGCCGGTCCATCGGCTGCGTGTTCCAGGACTTCCGCCTGCTGCCCAACCGCACCGCGTACGAGAACGTCGCGTTCGCCCTCGAGGTGATCGGCAAGACGAAGGCCGTCGCCCGGCGCGTCGTTCCCGAGGTGCTCGAGCTGGTCGGCCTCGGCGGCAAGGAGCACCGGTACCCGCACGAGCTCTCCGGTGGTGAGCAGCAGCGTGTCGCGGTCGCCCGGGCGTTCGTGAACCGGCCGCTGATCCTGCTGGCCGACGAGCCCACCGGTAACCTCGACCCGGACACGTCGATCGAGATCATGCGGCTCCTGGACCGGATCAACCGGACCGGCACGACGGTCGTGATGGTCACCCACGACTCCAACATCGTCAACCAGATGCGCCGGCGGGTCATCGAGATCGAAAGCGGACGGATCGTCCGTGACCAGGCGCGCGGTGTTTACGGATAGACCCTGCTCCGCCCCCTTATCGACAGCTAGAGCAGAGACACGCGGAGTCCTGGAAGGATCCCCCCGATGCGCGTGAAGTACGTACTCAACGAGGTCCTGGTGGGCCTGTGGCGAAACGTCACGATGACGGTCGCCATGATCATCACCATGTCGGTCTCGTTGACCATGCTGGGCGCCAGCGTGTTGATGTACATGCAGGTCGACCAGATGAAGAACTTCTACTACGACAAGATCGAGGTCTCGATCTTCCTCACCAACGAGGCGACCGACGGCGAGAAGCAGGCCATCGAGCAGGCTATCGACGGGTCCGGTCTGGTCGAGGAGAAGACGCACGAGACGAAGGAGCAGGCCTTCGCGCGCTTCCAGGAGCTCTGGAAGGACTCGCCGGACTTCGTCCAGGCGATCAACGCGGACAGCCTTCCCGAGTCGTTCCGGGTCCGGCTCACCGACCCGGAGAAGTACGACGAGTTCGCCAAGAAGATCGAGGGGCTGGCCGGTATCCGGCAGGTCATCGACCAGCGCACATTGCTGGACAAGGTCTTCAACATCTTCAACTCGATCCAGGTGATGTCCCTGGTGGTCGCGGCGGTGATGGCTTTCGCCGCGTTGCTGCTGGTCGGTAACACCATCCAGGTGGCGGCGTACAGCAAGCGCCGTGAGGTCGCGGTCATGAAACTGGTCGGCGCGTCGAACTGGTTCATCCAGGCGCCGTTCGTGCTCGAGGCGGTCGTCGCCGGCCTGATCGGTGCGATCCTCGGTTTCGTCGCGCTCTTCATCGGCAAGGTGGTCCTGCTGGACAACAAGCTCCAGGCGCTGACCACCATCCTGACGCCGATCCCGGACGGCAACGTCTGGCTGATGCTCCCGCTGCTGGCCGGCGTGGGTGCGGTGGTCAGCGCGGTCACCGCGTGGGTCACCCTGCGCTTCTACCTCAAGGTCTGACGCACCTCGCAGCGCTGACGACAGCCGCAAACCCGCTGTGGGTTTGCGGCTGTCGTGCGTTTTAGCGCCTTACAGGGCGATTAGTCGGAGTACGGTGCTCTTCGTGGGGTATCGCCGAATCGAGCCGTTTCTCGCCGCCTGCCTCTGTCTGCTCAGCGTCGTGGGCCTGACCCTGGCCGTCCCGGCACCGGCCGCGGCGGACCGGGGCGACGACGCCGCCAAAGCGGTCCGCCGGGCCGAAGCGCTCCTGGAGAGCGCGAGTGCCACCGCCCGGGCCGCCGCCCGCAACCTCGCCCGCGCCACCGCGTCCCTGCCGGCCGCCCAGCACAAGGTCGCCACCAGCCGCGGCGTGGTCGTCGCCAGCCGGGTCGAGGCCAACACCGCCCGCGAGCGCGCGAACGCCGCCCGGCTCGAGTACAGCCAGGTCGCCGGACGCTACGAGGCGGTCGCCCAGCAGGTCCGGGAGGCCCGCGGCCGGGTCGAGGAGATCGCCACGGCCAGTTACATGGGCAGCGGCTTCTCCCGGCTCAACGTCCTGGTCTCGGCGAACGGGCCGCAGGACCTGATGGACCGGCTGGGACTCGTCGATCAGCTGATGCAACACGAGCAGGCTGAGGTGCGTACCCTCGTCGGGGTCCGTTGGGAAGCGCGAGCCGCGCATGACCGCGCGGCCGCTGCCAAGCGTGCCGCGGAGGAAGCCGAGCGTGCGGCCACCGACAAGCTGCAGGCCGCGCAGGCGGCCCAGGCCGCCGCCGTCCGTGCCCAGCGCGCCCTCGACAATCTGGTCATCGCCCGCGGCACCGCGCTGCGTTCCGCCCGGGCCCAGCGCAGCGCAGTCCTCGCGCAGTACCGCGCGGCCGTCGTCGCCGAACGGCGCGTGCAGGCCACCCTGCGCGGCTGGGACAACCGCAACGGCAACATCGGACGGTACGGCGGCGGCCGGCTCACCATGCCGGTCCGCGGCTGGAAGAGCAGCGACTACGGGCACCGATACGACCCCTACTACCGGGTCTGGCAGCTGCATGCCGGCACCGACTTCGCGGCCGGCTCGGGCACCCCGATCCGGGCCGCCGCCACCGGCCGGGTGATCCAGGCCGGCTGGAACGGTGGTTACGGTCAGTACACCTGCATCAACCACGGACGGCTCGGCGGGCGGGGATTCACCACCTGTTACGGCCACCAGTCCCGGATCTACGTGAACGTGGGCGATTACGTACGCCGCGGCCAGGTGATCGGGAAGGTCGGCAGCACCGGCGCGTCCACCGGAGCACACCTGCATTTCGAGACCCGGTTCGGCGGCACACCCCGCAATCCGCTGCACTACCTCCCCGGCTGTCTCTGCTGAGGCGACAGGTAGTCTTGGCGCCATGCCACGCGAACAGGGGCGAAAGCTCGTTGCCTCCAACCGCAAGGCTCGCCACGACTACACCATCCTCGATACCTTCGAGGCCGGGATGGTGCTCACCGGCACCGAGGTGAAATCGCTGCGTGCCGGTCGCGCCTCGCTGGTCGACGCCTTCGGCCACGAGAAGAACGGCGAGATCTACCTCCACGGCATGCACATCCCGGAGTACTCGCAGGGAACGTGGACCAACCACGAGCCGCGCCGGGTGCGCAAGCTCCTGCTGCACCGCGAAGAGATCCACAAGATGGTGGGCAAGCTGCGCGACGACGGCGTCACCCTGGTGCCGCTCTCGGTCTATTTCGAGAACGGGTACGCGAAGGTCGAGCTCGGCGTCGCCAAGGGCAAGAAGGCGTACGACAAGCGTCAGGATCTGGCCAGCCGGGATGCGCAGCGGGAGATCAACCGGGCGCTGGGCCGCCGTGCCAAGGGACGTGACTGACGGGTATTCTGCCCGTCCGTCTGCTCCGCCTCTCCGTCCTTTCATTCGCGTCGCGTCGGTCCGTCCTGCCTTTGAGTCGGTCCGTCCTGCCTTTGAGGAGACCCGGTCGTTGTCCAAGCACTCCGCCCGTCAGTTCACCACGGCACGCCTCGTCCTCAGCTCCGCCGCAGCGATCCTGGTTCTCCTCGTCGGCTGGATCGCGTTCCGCGCCGGCGGCCCGGCCGCCGCTGACGAACCGCTGATCGTCCAACCGTCGGCGAACCTCCAAGCCCTCGACGCCTCACTGCCGCCCGTGGTCGAAGCCACCACCGTCCCGTCGCCCGCGGCCTCACCGTCTGTTTCGCCGTCACCGTCGGCTCGCTCGGCGTCTCCTTCGCCCTCACCGTCGGCCTCCCGCAAGCCCAAGAAGTCGCCGCAGCCCTCAATCAGCCCGTCCAAGGCCGCGCCGTCGCCGGCCCCATCGCCGGCCGGCGGTCTGGAGGTCACCTACTCCAACAGCGCCTCCTGGCGGGACGGTTTCATCGCCGCGGTCCGCGTCGTCAACAACGGCTCGACCGCGCGGGACTTCACCATCACGATCAGCTATCCGTCCGGCACCGACCTGCGCATCCGCGGCGACTGGAACGGCACGGCCGGCGCCGACGACAACCGGGTCACCCTGCGCGGCAACTCCCTGGCACCGGGCGCATCCATCAACACCGGTTTCCAGGCCGCCAAGGACGACGACGACAGTTCCCGCCCCTCCGGCTGTACCGTGGTGGGCGGCACCTGCACGGTGAGCTAAGATTGTCGGGCTGTAGCAACAAACCAGGGGGTGACTGGTTTCGACTTCGTAGGTGGAGACAGGGGAAGCGAGCCGAGGAAGCCGACGTCGTCTCGAGAATCGGTCGTCGGAAACTTATAAGCGCCAAGGATAACTCCCGCGCTGACTTCGCTCTTGCCGCCTGAGGTAAGTAGCAAGTCTGTCGACCCGGGGTCGCCTTCGACCCGGTCTGTCGGCATCAGCTAGAAGGCTGGCCAACCGGTTCTAGTCGTGAGGACCGTGCGGCGAGATCAAACACGACTGGGCCTGTCATACCAACTCGCTCACGTGATTGGTAGGGCCGAGTAGAGGCACAGTGAGCTGCGCTCGGAGAAGCCCTGACAAAGCAACGAAGGACCCGGGTTCGATTCCCGGCACCTCCACGAGAGGGTCAGAGCGGCGCCGCCCGATGGGGCGGCGCCGCTCTCGTTTTCAGGCCGCGATGCAGCCGGAGAGGGTCCAGTCGGGGCGGCGGTAGGAGGCCGCCTGGCCCGCATGTCCCCGGATGGTGACGCCGGAGAGGGCTTCGGGGATCACATCGGCCTCGTCGGGCGCCTTGACGTACACGCCGATCTGGTCGTCGGGCGACTTGTTGAGCACCTCGACCACGACTTCGCTGGGCTCCTCGTCCAGGGACAGCGTCTCCTTGATCAGACCCTCGGGGCGTAGGGGTATGGGAAAGCCTGCGGAGACGTCGTAGGAGCAGGTCTCGTTCGTGCCCAGGGGCGGCCGGCCGGGCGGGTGGGCAGCCGCTACAGTCAGGCCGCCCATCACGAAGAGACAGACAGCGGCCAGAGACAGGGCTATCGGATTCGGGATCCGGCGGCTCGGCGGAGTGTTCCGGTGCCAGTGGTTGACCGCGAGCCAGACCAGGAAGATCATCCCGAGGACGTCCACCAGGCCGGCCGTGGCCTGCAGGAGCGTGTCGAAGAAGTTGGTGTAGAAACCGGCTACCCCGACGACATAACCGCTGACGATGGCGAAGGAGAAGCGCGCCGCACGGGTCCGGGGCGGCGACGGCTGTGGGTCCTGCTCGGTGGTGGAGCCGCGCAGCGATGCCAGCAAGGAGTCCAGGCTCAGGTGGATCAGCCGCGGTTCGGCGGGCGCCCGACGCTCCTCGTTCGCGTCGGTGGTCGGGTCACTCATCACTCGAGGGTCGGGCGGCCGCGGGGTGGGCCGGTAGGGAGCGGCTGTCCTGTCTGTCCCGGCCCACGCGGGACAACAGCTACGTTTGACTATGGCCGAGCCCGAGGACATCAGCGGCAAGGACGAGCTGCGGCTTGCGGTGCTGCGGCTGGCCGAGCACCGCGAGAGCATCCGGGCGGTGGCCAGCGAGGCCCACCTCGGCAAGACGACCATCGACGAGCTTGCCGTCGCCCGCCGCGGTGCACCGGTGATCGTCTGTGTGACCGGCATGGGCGGACTCGGCAAGACGGAGCTGGTGGTGCAGTGGGCCGACACCGCCGCCGACCGTTTCCCCGACGGCTGCGTGTTCATGGACCTCCGGGGCTTCGACCACAAACCGCCGGTCAGGCGCACCGATGCCCTGCTGGCCCTGATCCACGAGCTGGGCGGCGGGGCGGAGGTGCCGCGCAAGCGCCGCAACCGGGAAGCCCGCTACCGCACCCTCGTCACCGGCCGGCAGCTGCTGCTGATCTTCGACAATGTTCGCGACGCCCGGCACGTACAGTCGCTGATTCCCCCGACGGACTCCTGCGTCACCGTGATCACCAGCCGCGACGACCTCACGGCGCTGCACGCGCTGCACGGCGTACGCCGGATCGCGCTCGAGCCGCTGCACCCGGAGGCGGCCCGCGAACTCTTCGGTGAGATGGCCGGCATCGACGTCGCGACCGCCCCACCGCTGGTCAACGACCTCGTCGACGGCTGTGGCGGCCATCCGCTCGCGCTACGCCTGGCCGGTGGGCTGGCCGCGGGCCGCAACCGACGCCAGGTGGAAGGCCTCCTCCGCGACCTGGGGCAGGACGGCGGGCCGCTGCGGATCCTGCGGGCCGGCACCGGACGGGCCGATCTGAGCGACGTCTTCACATGGAGTTACCGATCCCTCGACGGCCCGCCCCGCCCGAGCGTTCCGACTGCTCGCAGCCCATCCGGGGCGCGCCTTCGACGCGGACGACGTGGCCGCGCTGACCGGCGCGAGCGTCGCGCAGGGTCGTGACTGGCTCGAGGATCTGCGGCACGCCAACCTCGTTCAGGACGGCGACGGTGTCTACGCCATGCACGATCTGTTGCGGGAGTACGCCCGGCGGATCGCCGCACCGGACGAGCAGACGGAGGCCTTCAACCGGCTGCTGGATCACTACCTGGACCGGGTCCGGGCGGCCCGATCGGTCCGGTACCCGGGCCGGGGCGGCGACCCGGGTGGGCCGCCGGCGTTCACCGATGCGCAGGCAGCCCGCGACTGGCTCGACCACGAGCGGGTCAACCTGGTGGCGGCCGTCGCCGAGGCCGCTCGGATCGGTGACGCGGCGCACGCGTGCGCGCTCGCTGACGCTCTCTGGCTCTACCTCCATGAAGGCGGTCACTTCCTGGCCGCGACCGTGGTGCATCGTCACGCGGCTGACGTCGCCGGGCGTACCGATGATCGGTTGGAACGTTCGGTTGCGCTGGACCATCTCGGTATCGCATATCAGCTCGTCGGCGACTATCCGAGTGGGCTGCGGTGCCTGACCGAGGCGCTTGACCTGCACCGGGCGGAGCGCGACCGGCAGGCGGAGGGCCGCACGTGGAGCCATCTCGGCGCGCTGGAGGCGCGGCGTGGCAACTACTCGGCGGCGGTCAAGAATCTGGAGACCGCGGTGGCGATCGCCGACGAGGTGGACGATGCGATCGGCGCCGGCAACGCGGTGAACAGGCACTGCCGATGCTGGATCGCGCGATCGCGATGGCCGAGCAGTCCGGGAACGCGGCGACGCTGGCCATCGCGCTGAACAACCGCAGCCTCGTGCTCCAGCGCCTGAGCCGGTACGACGAAGCACACCGGGACGTCCTCGCCGCCCGAGAGGTGAACGACGCCAACGGATCCCTCGGCATCACGGCAGACATCCTGGACACGCTGGGCGCGCTACTGGTCCGGACGGGTGACCTCGAGGCGGCGGAGGAACAACTCCAAGCGGCGCTGACCATCCATCGGGACCCCGATGTCCACAACCGGGCCGCGGCCGGACTGACCCTCCACCACCTGGGTGAACTCCGGTCGGCTCAGGACCGGCCCGAAGAGGCGCTGCAGTTGTACCAAGAGGCCCGGACAATCGCCGAGGAGGTCGGCGAGCCGGACCTGGCGACCATGGCCCGCCTCGCCGCCGGCCAGGCGCTCTGCGCACTGGACCGGTGGGCGGAGGCAACCGAGGAGTACGCCGCAGCGCACACTTTGGCGTCGCAGACCGGCAACCGTCGCGACGAGGCCGCCGCGCTGACCGGATCGGGGCGCATCGCGGCGCACAACGGCGACGAGACGACCGCCCGGCAGTGCCGGGAGCAGGCTCTCGGGATCCTCCGCGAGATCAGGGAAGGTCCAGCGGGAGCTTGATGCCTGCCAGGGCGTCCTTGCAGGCGCACGAACGGTCGGTGGGAAGCTTCGCCACCGCGTCCAGCAGGACGCCCCGGAGCCGTTCGGTGTTGTCGGCGAAGACCTTGAAGACCTCCTCCTGGGTGACGCCGTGGTCGCCTTCCACACCGGCGTCGAGGTCGGTCACCAGGGCGATCGCGGTGTAGCAGAGAGCGAGCTCGCGGGCCAGGACAGCCTCGGGATGGCCGGTCATGTTGACGATCGCGCCGCCGATGCTGGTGAACCAGCGCGACTCGGCCCGGGTCGAGAACCGCGGACCCTCCACAACGACCATCGTGCCGCCGTCCACCGGGTTCACCTGGGCGGCGGAATTCAGCACCGTCCTCCGGCCGACCGGGCAGTAGGGGTCGGCGAACGAGACGTGGACGGCGCCGGAGTCGTAATAGGTCTGCTCGCGGCCGCTGGTCCGGTCGATCAGCTGGTCGGGGACCACGAACGTGCCGGGGCCGAGCTCGGGGCGCAGGCCGCCGACGGCGCAGGGGGCGAGGATCTGGCGTACTCCCAGCGAGCGCAACGCCCACAGGTTGGCACGGTAGGGGATCCTGTGCGGCGGAAAGCGGTGATCGCGCCCGTGCCGGGGGAGGAACGCCACCCGGCGGCCACCCACGTCCGCGACGGTGATCTTGTCCGAGGGGGCGCCGTAGGGGGTGCTTACCTCGACTTCCGTGGCATGGTCGAGAAGCGCATACAGCCCCGAGCCGCCGATGACGCCGATCTCTGCTGCCGTAGGTGGCGGGTTCATGTCCAGACCTTATCCGTGGCCGGAAACGCAAGCTAATGTGCGTTAGCTTGCGGCCCGGTCTCCCCGTGTGGCTTCCGGGGGGCCGGCCGCGACGACCCGGCCATCAGCCAGAGGTAGTCGGCACCGGTGCGCTGGGCGATCTTCTCGCACACCTCGGTGTACCGGCGCGGCATTGCGCCGGCTTCCCAGCTGGCCCACGAGGCCGCTGGTACGCCGCATTCCTTGGCGGCTTCCTTGATGTTCCACCGCATCCGCTGCCGGACGAGGGCGAGCCTGGCTCCGAACTCGCTGTCATCCATGGTCCAGCCGATGCTTGTGGGTTCCTCGTTCGCGGGCGAGGAGTGCCCGTGCGGGGCTGTCATGAGGGACAGCTTACGGGGCACAGCGCAGATCACAAGGGATAGCACAGAAATCTGACACAGAGGCCATGAACCTGTGCTTGACACAGGTTCTCGGTCAAGCGTAGGTTCCTGTCCATGACACAGGTTCCCGAGCAAAGAGCAGATGAGGAAGCGCCTCGCCTGCTCACCGCGAGCCAGGTCGCCGAGGCACTCGAAGTGAGTTCGGAGACCGTCCTGGCCTGGGCTCGCGCCGACAAGATCCCCTGCATCACACTGCCGTCCGGTCAGCGCCGCTTCCGGCGCGAGGTCGTCGACGCGATCCTCGCCGGCGGAGCTGCGGCGTGACCGTCATCGACCTGTTCCCCACAGCCTGGCGCAGGACCTGGGGGGAGATCGAGCGCGTCTGCGAGCACCTGGACGAGGTCGGCCTGGAGCCGTTCTCGGTTCAGACGGTTTGCGACGTCATCGACGGTCCCCGACTCCGCGGGCATGGCCGGGCGTTCAAGCAGGTCGTGCGCTCGTACATGGCTCTCGGCTGGGTTGAGCGAATCACTCCTGTTAGCCGTGTCCCCCGCCCGGTCTTCTACCGGGTTCTTCCGCACGCCGCCTCACCGTGTGCCGGGACCGGAAGCACTGCGTGAGTAAGCCGCCGAAGCCTCCGCCGCGGCCTGGCCCTGGCCCGAAGCCGCAGGCCCCGACGCATCCCGCCCCGACTGGTCCGCCGTCGCGGCGCAGGCCGTGGTGGTGGCCGGGCCTGAATCCGGCCGGCCCGACCTCCTCCTGACATAGAGCGCGCCACCCAGGTCTGCATCCCGGGCGGCGCGCGGATCACCGGATCAACCCACCGACCAAGGAAGGCCATCCGATGACTGCACCGAACGTACCCGACCGCGAGACCAAGCGAGCCGACGAGCTGAAGCCCGGCGACTGGCTCGCCGCCATGCAGATCGCCGACGACGGCGACCAGCCGTCCGAGGTGCTCAACACCTTCCCGTACACCGACGACCAGGGCCCGGCTGTCCTGCTGGTCTGGCGCGCTCAGGACGGGGTGCCGCGCAGCATCCCGGCCGACGCCCACGCGCCGTACGAGCTGGCCACGCAGACCGATCTGGACGAGGTGCGGGAGCAGGCCGAACGGGCCAAGTTGATCGCCGAGCGGGCTGAGCAGATCGCTGGGCTGCGCGCGTTCGTCGACTTCCTCGACCGGAACTCGTGGGCGCCGATGCCGACTATGGCCATGCAGACGAGCCCGAACCCGACCGGCGATGTGTGGAACTCGGGGCCGGAAGGATACGCCGAGGTGCACCGTGTGGCTGACGCCCTGGGCGAGAAGGCCGACGAGCGGCTCGATGACCGTACGCAGGTGTCCCGCATGTTCGGCCCGGTCGAGTACAAGGTGATCGCGTGGCACCGCGACGAGGGTCGTCCGGGTGCGAAGCCGGCCGAGCCGGAGGGCCTGGACTTCCAGCGTGAGGCCGACCCGGCGGATGAGCTGCCGGTCGCTGGCCGGCGGCGGCCGCCGCACCTGGAGGACGGCCGCAACCCGGGCGTCGCGATCGACGCGGCCGAGCTGGTCGACGAGGCCCTGGCCGCGCCGGAGCACCACCAGGTGCGCGGCTGGAAGGACGACGAGTTCGGCACGGCCGGTGTGGAGTGCGCGTGCGGCACCACCTACGACAACTTCTCCACGCTCGCCGAGGCGGTGGCCGAGTTGGAGCGGCACATCGAGGCCGCGAACGCCGAGAAGCCGGCCGAGCCGGTGGTCCGCTACTACTCCTTCGGATCCGGCCAGACCGACCCGGTGACCGGCCAGGACCTGTACGGCTTCTACGTCACCGTGACCGCACCGACGCTCGACGCCTGCGCGTCGACGATGTTCGCCAGCCGCTTCGGCAACGGGTTCTGCGCCGAGTACGGGCCGGACAGCGAGGTCTGGCAGGAGTACTCGCCGCAGTGGACCGAGCTGGAGCGGATCACCGTGACCGCCAGCGACTCCGGGCACTTGTCGCCGCCGTCGACGACCGCTCCGATCGGCGGCCGGTGCTACCTCGACCCGGACGGCCTGTGCACCACGCACAAGGCCTTCCACGAGTCGGTCAGCGAGTCCTGCTGATGCCGCCGACCGTGGCGCTCGAACCGCCGCTGCCGCTCACCCCGCCGGTCAGCCGGTGCCAGTTCCCCGAGCTGGTCGTCGAGGTCATCCCGCTCCGGATGCGCCAGCACCGGCCGATCGAGCCGTGCTTCGTGACGGCGATCCGGCGGGTGACGGTCGGCCTGGCCACCCAGGCGGATGTCTGCCTGTGGCACTCGCTGGTCGCCCGGGAGCGCCTGGGCGCGCACCTGGTGCGCGATCTCGTCTCGACGTGATGCGTGCGGCGCGGTGGTTTGCCCCCGGCCGCGCCGCAGTTCGAGCCCGGTTGTGCGGTCGGGCTCGGACACCTCGGCCCGGGGAGCGGCGGAGACCCGCTCCCCGGGCCACCCAGACCTGATTCGACCTGCACGAAGGACATAGCGATGAGCACCCTCCTCAGGGACACCTTCATCAACACGACCAGCGAGATCGAACTCGACCCGTCCACCCAGCAGCGCGCCTCCTTCGCCACCGTGGGCCCGTCCGGCGAGCAGCCGCTGATCGACCTGCTCGCGCGGACCGACCCGGAGAAGACCCAGCGGATCGCGCTCCCGGTGACGTACGGGACCCCGATCGAGGTGCCGGAGCCGCGCCGGCCGGTGTTCTACCGGGGCCGGTATCGGGCGACGCGGTCGCGGCTGCTGCTGGTCGCGGCGACGTGGGACGGCGGTCTCTGATGAGCATCTACTACGAGCAGACCCATGAGCCCGCGATGGTCCTGCCGTACATCGAGCTGGGCGGGATCATCGCCCGACTGGAGCAGGAAGACCCGGCACGGGTGCTGCCGCTTGGCTTCGCCAACCCCCACTCCTATCGCGGCGACTACGCCGATCTGGCGTTCGAGCCGGTCAAGGACATCACGATCGCCGAGGTCCTCGCGGCCGCCCGGTCGGCTCTGGGCGCGACGTTCGAGGGTTACAAGGGCGGCGACTACACGATGACCAAGCACTCGGACTGCTGGCTCGCCGAGCACGGGTCGTCGTCGGACAACAAAATCGGTCCGCTGCTGCTGGAACTGCTGCTCACCTCGGGCCGAGCGGATGAGGCTGACCGTTCCTGGCGTGAGTGCGGCCACCGCGCCGACTACGCCTCGGCCGTCGAGCACGAGCGCGAATGCCCGGCGCACGGCGTCGACCGCAGGCACGCCGGGCTCGGCATCGGCTGCGCCATCTGTGACGGGCCGTGCCGCATCGATGATGTCCCGCCGAACGCCGGGAGCGCATCGTGAAGCGCCGCCAGCCGATCTATCTCACCAACTTTGAATCCCCCAGCTACACCCGCACCCGGTTCGGCCGCTGGAAGTGGACCGTCCGCGACGGCATGACCGGCCCGGTCCTCGCTACCGGGCACACGCTGACCGAACGCGGCGCGCGCCGGGCGATCGAGCGGATCGCGGAGCGTTGCGTCTGCGTCGCTGGTGTGTGCCGCTGCGACCGGCCGGTGCTGCGGCCGCTGGGCCGGATGGCGGCGTACGCGCTGACCGAGCGTTTGCAGCGTGATGACGTGCCGGTGACGGTGCGGGTCGACGGGCCGGAGGGTGCGCCGGTGGTGTTGTGGCCGGCGTTGGCGCTGACGCCGCGGCAGGAGGCGCACACGTTGCGTCTGGTGCTGGATCGGACGGATGCGCCGGTGCGTTGGGCGGGTGTCGCCTGATGAGCTACGAGACTCGCGCCTACGACAACAAGCACGGCAACCCGGTCGTGGTCCTGGTCGCCACCGGTACGCACGACGTGTCCCGGCTGGTGGCGCTACTGAAGTCCGGCAACTGCGAGCAGGTCGACCTCGGCGCGAAGGTGCTGCGCCAGGTCCGGAACCACAACGGCGGCCGGGCGGCGCTCCAGCTGCTCGCCGCGCACGGCGGCCCGGACTTCCTGCACGAGCCGGTTGCACCGCACCCCTGGCAGGAGTTCAACAAGCACGGCCTCTCCTGTCACTTCCCCGGTTGCACGCTGGCCGAGATTGAGCACGACACGGATGGCGGTGTCGTCTGATGGCCGAGCTGCTGCACGTCACCACGAAGTACGTCTTCGACGTCACCGGCAAGCCCGTCCTCGGCACCACCACGCGCGAACAGTTCGACCCGGAAACCGCGATCGTCTCGCACCGCACCGACCGCGGGTTCTGGTCCCTGCGGGTTCACGGCTGGCGGGTCCGGAACAACACGTCGACGGCGTTCTTTTACCGGATTGCGGACGGTGTGATCCAGCCGCATGACCGGACCGGGTCGGTCGCGCCGCAGTGGTTGCAGCACGTGGTGGGCCAGGCCGTCAAGCTGCACGCCGAGCGGGTCGGTGACGCCCGATGAAGACGTTCCCTGGCTGGCGTGCGGTTGGCCGCGCGATGCGGTGGGCCCGGCGAGAACGCGCCATCTTCACGCTCATCACCGAGGGCGCCCGCTTCGAGGAAACGAGCTGGCGGCGAGGCGGTGCCTTCGCCGTGCTCACCGCGACCGGCGGCGACCAGCTCGACCTCATCGTCAACCTTGCGCACGGCGGCCAGGTCGACATGAGCGACCTCGACGCCGCCGAGAGCCTGCGCGTCCTCGCCGCCCTGGACCTCATCCCCGCCGACCTCGCCCAGGTCCGCGACGAACGGTACGCACGCTGCACGGTGTGCGGCCGGACCGTCACGTGGGCGCCCGGCCACGGCATGTGGCAGGCCCGGTGGGTGCACGTCGACCAGCACGCCTGGATGGCCGGCACCGGACACGTCGCCGAGGTGGCCAATGCCTGAGCAAACCACCGCCCGCCGCGTCACCCCGACCGCCGTGCGCATCCTGTCGGCCGACGCCGACCGCGACACCTGGCTCACCGCCCGACGGCAGGGCATCGGCTCCTCAGATGTCGCCGCGATCCTCGGCGTCGCCGACCGCAACACCGCCGTCCACGTCTACCGCGACAAGCGCGGCGAGCTCGTCGACGACGCCGGCGAAGCCGCGCTGTGGGGCCACCTGCTCGAAGACCCGGTCGCCCGGGAGTGGTCGCGCCGGCAGCGCTCAGTCGTGCAGCGCGTCGGCCTGATCGCGCACGTCGACGAGCCGTGGCGCATGGCGACCCTCGACCGGCAGGTCCTGGAGTGCCCGATGGACCGCGACGTCAAGACCCGCTGCGCCCTCGAGGTGAAGTGCCGCAGCGCGTTCAAAGCGAAGCGGTGGGCCAACGCGAATGTCCCCGACGACGTCCTGGCGCAGGTCACGTGGCAGCTCGCGATCACCGGCTACGACCACATCCACGTCGCCGTGCTCATCGGCGGCAACGAGCTGAAGATGGCCGTCGTCGAGCGCGAGCAGGCGATGGAGGACTACGTGCTCGGCGAGGTCCGCCGGTTCCGTGAGGAGCATCTGCTGGCCGGCGTCGAACCTGACTGGGACCTGTCGAAGGCGCAGTCGCTGATCGACATGGACTCGCTGATGCATCAGGACCGGGTTGGCGAGCTCGACCTGACCGAGATCGGCGAGGTCATCGAGTACGCCAAGCGGTCCGCGGCGAAGTCGGCGGCCGAGAAGGCGCTGAAGGAGTCGTCGGCCACCCTGCGGCGGCTAGCGAAGGGCGCGCTGACGGTCAAGTTCGCCGACGAGCTGGCCTACGAGTACGGCCTGGTGACCAAGAAAAACGTCGACCTTGACCAGCTGAAGCTGCGCTGGCCCGAGGCATACGCGGCGGTCGTCTCCGAGAAAAGCCACTACCAGATCCGGCTCGCGAGCGAGTTCCGGCAGACCCCTGGAGGAACCAATTGAGCCTGCGTGAGCGCGCCCAGGCGGCGGCCGTCGGCGAGGAGTGGCAGGAAGGCGGGCCGACCGGCCCGGTCCGGCCGACCATCATCGCCGAGCCGCTGGAGGACATCTCCTACGACGGCAACAAGATCACCGACGCGGAGAAGGTGCCGGTCCACGTCGCGTGGGCCCGGGTGATGGCCGACGTCCAGTCGATCAGCAAGGGCGACCAGCGCAACGACGTCGGCGGCCGGTACAGCTTCCGCGGCGTCGACCGGGTCGTCAACGCGGTAGGCCCGGCGCTGCGCCGCCACGGCGTGGCACTGCTGCCGATCCAGGTCTACGACATCGAGTACCGCGAGGCCCGGACCGCCAAGGGCAACACGATGCAGGACTGCACGCTGAAGGTGCGGTGGCTGGTCGTCGGCCCGGCTGGGGACACCCTGCCATCGCCGCTGGAGTCCGCCGGGCAGGCCACCGACACGCAGGACAAGGCCACCTCGAAAGCGACGTCGGTGGCACAGCGGGTGCTGTTCCTGACGGCGCTGCACATCCCGACGCAGGATCCGGACATCGACCGCGGCCACGAGCGGGGTGAGCGGCCCGGGCCCACACCGAACGAGTACCGCGACGAGATCGCCGACCCGCGTACCTCGATGGTGCGGCTCCGGCAGATCCGGACCGAGCTGCGGCAACACCAGCTGGGCGGCGCGATCGTGGTCAACGAGGTCGGCGACGACGAAGCGGTGCTGGCGATGTGCGAGCGGATCGGCCGGCAGCGTACGGAGGCCGGCCAGTGAGCGCCCTGCACTCGCCGTTCGCTGCGGCCCACCGCTTTACCCCGGCCGACGCCGAGCAACTCGCCGCCGCGCTCAGGGTCGTCGCCGACCCAGCCCGGCTGCGGATCCTCGCCCTGCTCGCCGAACACGGGGCGCTGACCGTCACCGCGCTGGTGCCGCTGCTGGGTCTCGCTCAGGCGACCGTCTCGCACCACCTGCGCGCGCTCCACACGGCCGACCTGATCCAGGCCCGGAAGACCGGCAGCGAGATCGAGCGGACGCTGAACGCCCTTGCGATCGAGCGGCTGGCCGGACTGCTCAGCCCGTACGGGAGCCGACGGTGAAGGCGCTCCGGGTGATCGGGCTCGACCCGTCGCTGAAGGCGTTCGGTCTCGCGGCCACGCACACCGCCCACACCGGCGAGCCGCGGCTGTGGTGCACCACGGTCACACCGCGGCGACGGCCGACGCTGACCAGGATCGATCACGCCCGGCTGCACGAAGCGATCAGCCTCGTCATGCACGCCTGCCAGCACCGGCCGGACATCGTCGCCATCGAGGAACCCCTGCTGCTCGCGAAGGGTGACACATCGATCCGGCTCGCCGAGCTGCACGGAGCGATCAAGCACTGGCTGTGGTCGCGGTCGATCCCGTACGTCGACGTGCACAACTCGAAGGTCAAGACGTACGCGACCGGGAACGGCGGCGCGAAGAAGGACGCGGTTCTGTCCTCGGTCATATCGACGTACGGCCGCATGGTGCACGTCGGCACCGACGACGAGGCGGACGCCTTGTCGCTGCTGGCGATGACGCTCGATCAGTTCGGTCAGCCGCTGGTCGAGGTGCCGGATTCGCATCGACGGGCGTTGCGCGGGATCCAGTGGCCGGATCTGCCGGGGGTGGGCTGAGATGGCTGACCTGCAGACGGCCCGCGCCGATATGGCCGCCGCCGCGTTGGCCCGGAACGCGGTGCTGATCGACCGGATCGCGACCGTCGGCCACCTCACCGCCGAGGTGCTGCACGCCCAGGCCGCGCTCCCCGCCGACGCCCGCAATTCCGCGCTGGTGGATCTCGCGATGGACGTCCGGCGGGCGCTGTGCCTAGCAGCGCCGGGTGCCCGGTCGGTGCCGGTGGTTCCGGGCAGGCCGTCATGAACGAGGCGCAGAGCACCGCGCTGGTGCTGCTGATCGTGATCGTCGTGTGCGGTCTGATCCTGGCGGGCCGCGATGGATGAGTTCACCGGCCCGGCGTGCCGGGAGTGTGGCGACCCGCAGAGCCAGCACAAGGGCGGCAAGGGCGGCTGTCGGCACTGCGAGCTTGGCTGCGCTCGGTACGAGCCGGAGTTCGCGGCCGGTGGCGTCATCACTGGGCCCGGCGACGGCCCGGTGATGCTGGAGAGCCCGGCACCGTACGTCGCTCCTCGTGCGCCGGAGATCGTGATCCCGGCCGCCATGGTCAAGGGACGGCTCACGGACGCCCTGAAGTCGCATCTGACCGCGCCCACACATCTGGAGCGGCTCACGGCCGACCTGGCGCGCGTCGAGCAGGAACGCGACAGCTTGCTCGCGCACAACACCGAGTTGGTCAACGTCGCCCACGAACGCGACGACGCCCGCGGCGCCCTGTCACTCGCCCGGTCCGAACTCGAACGCCTCGCCGGCGAACTCGCCCGTCGGAGCGGGGTGCTCGCGGCCACGCAGAAGGAACTCGTCGACGTCGCCCAGGAACTCGGCGAGGCGCTGGCCGAGCTGGCGGCCCGGCCGACCGAGGAGGACTGGGCGGCAGCCCAGAAGGACCTCACCGACCTCCGCGAGCAGCTGGCCTCGGCCGCCCAGGTCCTCCACTCATACGACGCCTGGCAGTGCCTTGCCGGGCCCCGCCCGTGCGGCCGCCGCTACACGCGGGCCGAGGCCGCCGACAACCACGCGTGCGGCCCGATGACCGCCGTGACCGTCACCATCACCACCCGCGAAGGAGTAACCCCCTCATGACCGAGTTCACCACCGAGCTGGCCATCGCCGAGCCGACCGGCTTCGACATCCGCGAGGCGGCTCTCAGCCTGGCCATCGAAAGCGTCGACACCATCGGCGACCCGACCGCCGCCGACCTGATCGCCCGGGCCAAGGAGTTCGAGGCCTACCTGCGCGGCGACGACCAGCCCGAGCAGGCCGCGGCCGCCGAGCCGGAGCAGGCCGACGAAGCCTGCAACTGCCCGATCTGCCGACCGGGTGGCCTCCGCGACCTGGCCAAGACGGGGTTCCTGCTGGGGCCGATCTACCCGGGCCGCTCCGCGGGCTGACGAGACCGCCGCCGAGCGTCCGTCAGGACGCCCCCTCCGGAACACGGGGCAGCTGGAAGCGCGGGTTCGAGTCCCGCCGGCGGCACGCACCACATCCCTTCAAACAAGGAGCACCACCACAGTGAGCATGACCGTCAACATCTCCGGCACCTTCTCCGAGAAGCAGCGGCCCAACAACGGGCTGGAGCGGGTCGCCGAGTTCCTCCACGCGAACCGGATCACGCAGATCCCGGTGGTCGCGCTGGTCGAGTGGCACGCGCACGGTGAGACGAAGACCGGCGAGAAACTGGCGGTCTCGATCACCGCGATCGAGCCCGGATTCGAGGCGGACGGGTCGGACCCGGACGGTATCGGCCGGCAGATCCGGGACCTGCTGGACCAGCTGCGGAAGCGGCAGGGCCTGGCGTCGGTGGAGGACACGTTGTTCTCGGCGCCGCGTGAGGGCTACGACTTCGACGACGCGCCGGGCGGTGAGGGCGGCGCGGAGCTGGATGGGCAGGAGGAGTTGCCGATCCGGATGGGTCCGGATGGTGAGCGGGAGGTGCCGCCGCCCAGCGCGGAGGAGGAGCTGGCCGAACGTGCCGAGGCGAAGGCGGCCGCGGAGTCCGGCGTGCCGGCCGCCGAGTTCTCCGGGAGCCAGGCGTGAGCCGCCTCGAGGAGATGCTGTCCGCGTCCTGGCGCAAGCTGCCCAGCGAGGCGCAGGAGTCGTTCGGCAGCCCAGCCGCGTTCGGTCCGGTGCTCGCCGCAGGGCTGCGTGTGATGGCTGCCGAGACCGAGGTCGAGCCGTCGTTCCCGATGACGGCTGGCCTTGTCGCCGACCTGATCCGCGAGCGCGCGGACGGCCTGGACGAGGTGAGCGCCGGTGGCTGACCCGACCGCCCTCGAGCCGACCGAGATCCGGATCGCGCTGCTCCGCGACATCGCCGCCGGACGCGTCCAGGACGACACCGACCACATGCCGATGCTGACCGTGGACGGCGAACCCGTCCCGGTCGGTACGGCGGTGTGGGAGATGGAACGCCACGACTGGGTCGGCCAGGACTGCGGGCAGCAGCGCTGGGAGCCGAAGCCGTACGGGCGGCAGCTCCTCGCGGAGGCTGACCGGTGACCGCCGCGCTAATGGGAGCCGTCGCCTTCGGGCGGCGGCTCGCCGACTCCTTCGACCGCACCGACCGGATCATGCTCGCCGTCGGCGCGGTGCTGATCCTGGCCGGCCTGGTGCTGATCGCGGGAGGCGGTAGCGGCCGTGGCTGACAAGACCCCCGAAGGCTTCGACATCGCCAACTGCCGCAGCTGCTCGGCCCCGATCGTCTGGGCCACCAGCAGCGGCGGCCGGTCGATGCCCGTCGACGCCGAACCGGTCGAGGACGGCAACGTCGAGCTGGCCGAGCGGCCGGGCCTGTTCATCGGGCCGGTGGCCACGGTGCTGACCGGGCCGAGCCTGTTTGGCGGTCCGCTGCGTAAGCCGCACTTCGCTACCTGTCCGCAGGCGGAGATGTGGAGGCAGCGGTGAAGCCGCGCCACGCCATCCGGCTCGCCGCCAAGCAGCGGGCCAACGCCGTCAGGTGCAAGGTGCCGCTCTCGGAATGGGTCGCGATGACCCGCCGGGAGCGGCGCCGCCGCCTCGCCGCAGCACGAACGGAGGCCCGACAGTGAGCCAGCCAATCGCGTTCAAGACGATCCGCTACCGGTGCCCGCACTGCCCGCGCACCGGCTCCAGCAAGGCCCGCGTCGCTGACCACATCGGCCGCTGCTGGACCAACCCGGCCGCGCGTGGCTGCAAGACCTGCGCGAACTACGAAGGCCCGGGCGACGCCTGCGGCTGCGAGCCGGGCTGCAACTGGGGCGGCCCGGCCGGCGGCTACCCGGAGCACTGCCGGGCTGGCGTCAACCTCGCTGGACGGCCGGAGTGCCCCGCGTGCGGCGGACACGGCTGGAAGGGCATCAGCGTCGGCGCTGAGATCCCGTGCAACTCCGAGGTGACGATCGGGCACGTCGGCGACGGCAAAGCGGTCAAGCCCGGCCCGATCGTGCACTGCGACCGCTGGGAGGTGGCCACCGATGCGTGACCGCTGGCGCTACCGGATCGCCCGCACCCTCGACCGCCTCCCCGGCCAATGCCGCTGGAGCCTCCGCGAGTGGGCCGAACGCGCCGTCCCGCGCTCGTGGCCCTGGTCGTCGAATACCAAGGCCTGCCGGCGCCGCCGCGACCAAATCGGCGTCTGCCCCTGCGGCAAGCTCCGACTGCCCGAAATCCAGGCCGAACTTGACCGGCTGGGGGCCGGACCATGCTCCGCCACGTGGCCGCTGCTGATCGGCGACGGCGAGCTGTGGTGCGAGCTCCGGCACGGCCACGCAGGCGACCACGAAAGCGGGCCCACGCGCTGGAAGGAACGCGCCTCGTGACCCAGCAGCCACTCATCCCGCACCAGACCGAACCCCGCCGCGCCTGGATCTGGACCCGGCTCAAAGACGCCCACGGCGCCGTCGACGACACCGCCTGGACCTACCACCGCGACAGCAAACAGCACGTCGGCAAATGCCACTGCGGGCAGCCCCTCATGCCCGGCGTGCCCTACCAGGTCGGCCCACGCAACGAGTACCCGGCCACCTGCTCCGCCGGCCACGAGCTCGTCGCCCACGGGCCACGGCCGGCCAAGAAAAAAACCAACTGAACCAGGAGACACAGACACCATGGCCCGCTCGTTTGCGAACGTCCCCACGTCGATCTGGCGCGAGGAGGACTTCCGCGCGCTCTCCCGAGAAGGCCAGCACGCGCATTTCCTCCTCACCACCCAGCCCGACATCAGCGCGGCCGGCGTGCTCTCGCTCAACCTCAAACGGTGGGCATCGAAATGCGCCGGCCTCACGCCCCAGGATCTGTGGGAAGCCATCGTCGAGCTGGAGGCCCAGGCGCTCGCCGCCGTCGACCTGGAGACCGAGGAGGTGCTGCTGCGCTCGTTCGTCGACGACGACCGCGGCTACTCCAACCCGAAGCGCCGTCCGGTGATCCGAGACGCGGCCGGCCAGGTCGAGTCCGATCGACTCCGGCGGATCCTCGCGGGCGAGTTGGACCGGCTCGGGCTGCCCGGCGCCGAGTGGGTCGGAGGCCTATCCGATAGGCATCCCGATACGGCATCGGATAGGCATCCCGATACGGTATCCGATAGCCTATCGGCCCCCGAGTCGCCGGAAGATCACCCTGCGGAATCATCGCAGGTGGATACCGTATCCGATAGGCAACCCGATACCGTATCGCCTTCCGAACGGATTGTGGTTAAGGAAGTAGGTACTACACCCCAATCCCTATTCCGCGAACCACAATCCGCAACCCGCCCCCCAGTCGCTTCGCGCGCTTCGCTTACTTCGCTCCAGGGGGGCCGCGCGGACGTGCACGAGCGCGAGCCGGCCGACGCGGCACCGGAGCCCCCCTCCGACCGATGCCGGAAACACCAGAACGACGAAGACCCGCCACCCTGCGGCCAATGCGCCGACGCCCGCCGCCGCCGCGAAGCCTGGGACCGCCAACAGCACACCGCCGCAGCCGCAGCCGCATCCGCCGCCGCCCGGGAACGAGCCGCCGCCACCCGAGCCGAAATCGACGCCTGCAACCTCTGCGACCACCGCGGCCGCATCGACGGCCGGGTCTGCTACCACGACCAGGCCGCCGCCGCCCGCAGCGAACGCGGCGCCGCCGCCGCCCGCGCAGCCCTCGCCGGCCGGGACACACCATGACCGACCTCCGCGACCAGCTCCCCGCCTTCGAAGCCGCAGCACGCCGACTCCTCGGCCACCGCCCGAAACCCACCCGCACCCGGGCCAGCCGGCCCGCGACCTGCCACCCCAGCTCGGCGCACTACGCCCGCGGCCTCTGCCGCCGCTGCTACGACCACCACCACGACCACGGCACCCTCACCAGCCACGCAACCACCCGGTGGCGGCTACGCACCGCCGAGTTCGCCGCCGAATACGCCCTGCTGCGTTCGGACGGACACACCCGGACCGCGATCGCCGCCCGCCTCGGCGTCACCCGCAACGCCGTCGACCAGGCCTACCGCCGCGCCGTCCGCGCCGGCCTGCTCACCCCTGACCGGAGGGCAGCGTGACCGACCAGCTCTGCGTCCGCTGCGACCAGCCCACCCCCGACGGCTACACCTGCCACCGCTGCGCCGTCGACCGGCCCACCACCCAGCTCACCGAAATCGCCGACCTGACGCCGGCCGCCCGCGACGTCGCCCGCGGCCAAATCCGCCACAGCGCTGGCGGCGGAGGCGGAGGCAAACCCGGATCGCGGCCGCCCATCAACGTCGACCGCACCGACGAACTCGAAGAGGTCCACGGTGCGCTCGAGCTCTGGTGCGGCCGCATCGCCCGATACCGCGGCATCCTGCCGCCCTGGTACGAGTACCACGGCGACCCCATCATTGCTGGCGCCGAATGGCTCACCCGCCACCTCGAATGGGCCCGCCACCGCTTGGCATTCGCCGACTTCCTCACCGCCGACTTCCTCACCGCCATCGACAAAGCCGCCCACACCATGCGCGGCATCGTCAACGGCCCCGGCAGCCGCCGCTACCTCGGCCCCTGCGGCGCCCCCGACCAAGTCGAAACCACCACCATCGGCGACCCCGAGCCGACCTACATGGACGGCGCGCCCTGCGACGGCGACGTCTACGGACCTGACGGCGGCCGCACCGGCACCTGCCGCACCTGCCACACCAGCTACAGCCAGCACGACCGCCGCGCCTGGTTCGCCGACATCACCCGCGACCGCGCCTACCGCGCCGCCCACATCGCCGACGCCTACGGCATCTCCGTCAAAACCATCCGCAGCTGGGCCGACCGAGGCCGGCTCACCGCATGGTGGGCCGACGGCGACCAGCTCGTGCAGTGGATCGAACCCGAAACCGGCGAAGACGTCACCCACCGCGGACCCCGACTCTTCGTCATCGGCGACGTCCTCGCCCTCGCCGAAGCCGACGCCCACCGCCGCGAACAACAGCGCATCGCCCGAGAACAGCGAGCAGCGGCCCAGCCCGCCGAGATGGGAGCATGACCAGATGAGCAGCCTGCTCAGCGGCGCCGACCGCGTCCGCATCGAAATCGAGGTCGACGGCCAGACCCGCGTCGTCGAAATGGCCGCCGAACACGGCGAGAAGATCCAAATCACCCTGGACCTCAACGTGGAAGTCAACGAGCGGCCCGACACCGTGCTGTGGCGCGAATTCGAGCCGAGCGGACGAATCCACGTACGGCTGGACGCCTTCGGCCACCGGGCGGACACCCACGACCCGGACAAGGCCGTGACCAGCGGATCTTGACAAACCAGCCCGACTGCATCCATCATCTGCCAACGGCACAAGTGTCGAAAGACCACCACGAGGCCCTCGCCCAGCGGGGGCCTTCGTCGTCTCCAAAAGCGATCATCCGACCGGCCAGCACCCGAGCGGGCGATCCCGTCGCTTGTAGACCATCCCTACCCTCGACGGTCATGGGATTGCGCGAAGAATGGCACAAAGCCAAGGCGGACAACGGCCTGACGAACCAGGGCGGCATCGCCCAGCAAACCAAGACGATGACCCTCGGCGAACAAGCCGCCAAGGCCTACGCCGCCGGCGACTGGTTCTTCACCCCAGTGCTCAACATGCCAGCCACCAAGAGCGGCGGCTTCTCCGGCAACATCAGCGACTGGGCCTACATGCTCCAAGCCATCAGCCAGGCCGGCTGGCAGCTCCACACCTGGGCCATGAGCACCGACGCACAAGGCCGGCCCGAAGCCTGCCCCCTGTTCGTCCGAGCCCAGCAGCGCTAGCGCAACCCGAACCCGCCAACGCCCACCCAGCACCCGCTGCGGTGGGCGTTCCGCATCCAGGAGGCCGAACCGTGAGCCACGTCCGGATCACCGGCAACGCCACCGGCACCCAGGGCACCATCGACATCGACGGCCACCAGATCGCCAACATGGTCCGCGGATTCGCCCTCTACGCCGAAGTCGGCCAGCACACCACCCTCGACCTCCAGGTCTTCCCCCGCGGGGTGTCCGAGTACGACGGCGAGGCCTTCGTACGGCTGAACTCCGACTTCGAGGCCTTCCTCGTACACCTCGGCTGGACCCCGCCCCACCGGCCATGACCGCCCGCTGGGCCGGCCGCAAAGGCCGCTCCTGGAGAGTGCTCTGCGCCCAGGTCTACGCCGACCCCCACGAGACGCACTGCCTGCGCTGCGGCAAGCCAGTGGACAAGAGCCTGGTCTTCAGCCGCTACCTACCCGCACACCAGCGCCCTCACGCACGCAGCGTCGACCACATCATCGCCATCGAACAGGGCGGCGCACGCCTCAGCAGAGACAACGTGGCCATCGCCCACTACGGCTGCAACAGCAGGCACGGCGCACGCATCGGCGCAGCCAAACGCCGAGGCCACACGCACACAGAACCACGCGTCATCCTCGACATCGACCCTCACACACTGTGACGAGGGTAGGGGGTCCGGAAAGAGGGAAAAACGGACATCTGGAGACCCCGCGCACCCCCTCCCTTTTCTCTCCCCGCCTGCCCGGGCCGTCCCCGGCGCTGGTGGCCGTCGGTGACTCGAGGGGAGGTCGATGGTGGCCGTCCGCCTGGGCTCGCAGACGCCGCGGATCGCTTCGATCCCGCCGTACGACGTCACGATGGCGCCGCAGGTCATCGACAACGCCGCCAAGACCGGCCTGGTGCTCGACGAGTGGCAGCGGTACGTGCTCACCGGCGGGCTGGGCAAGGACACGGCCGGCGAGTGGACCGCGAAGCGCGCCTCGGTGTGGGTGCCACGCCAGAACGGCAAGGGCGGCATCATCGAGGCCCTCGAGCTGGCCTGGCTGTTCCTGTGGGACACCGACGAGCTGATCATCCACTCGGCGCACCAGCACCGGACGTCGCAGCGGGCGTATGTGCGGATGGAGCGGCTGATCCGGCGGACCCCGGAGTTCTTGGAGCGGGTCAAGAGCTTCCGGCAGACGAACGGCGAGCGCGAGATCGAGCTCTACGACGGCCGGGTGATGCAGTACGTGACCCGGTCGCGGTCCGCGGTTCGTGGGTTCTCGGCGCCGAAGGTGGTGCTCGACGAGGCCCAGGAGCTGGACGACGACGAGATGGCCGCGATTGGCCCGACCGTGTCGGCGATGCCGTGGTGGCAGATGTGGTTCTTCGGCACCCCGCCGGACGATCCGGCCGCCTGGGTGTACGGGCTTAAGGAGGACGGCGAGTCCGGTGCGAAGCGGCTGATGCACCTTGACTGGGGTGTTGCGCTGCCGGCCGACGCGCCGGGCACCTACGCCAAGGCCGTCGACATCGAGCTGGCCTACCAGTCGAATCCGGCGCTCGGTGTGCGGATCACCCAGGACACGGTCGAGGACGAGTACCGGCCGTCCGGTCTGGGTGTGAAGTACCCGCAGGAGCGGCTGGGCGCGTGGAAGCCGCCGGCGCGTAAGGCGGGCGGGGTGATCGACCCGCGGGTGTGGTCGCAGATCGCCGACAAGGACTCGCGTCGGCACGGGCCGGTCGCGCTTGCGGTGGACGTGACGCCGATGCGTACGCACGCCTCGATCGCGATGTACGGCGTCCGCGCCGACGGCCTGGGCCACGTGCAGACGGTCACCTACGGCGAGGGCGTCGACTGGGTGGTGGCGAAGCTGGCCGCTCTGGTCGAGGCCTTGAAGCCGGTTGCGATCGGCCTCGACGCCAAGGGCGGCGCTGGGGCGCTGCTCGAGGAGCTGAAGCTGGCCGGCATCACCACGCCGGATGATCCGGAGCACCCGGAGGTCGGGGACCTGGCGGTCCCGTCGGTGCAGGAGGTCGCGCAGGCGACCGGCCAGTTCATCGACGCGGCCCGGCAGCAGAAGTTCCGGCACGTCGGCGGGGTGGAGCTGACGTCGGCGGTGCTAAACGCGAACACGCGGCCGCTGGCGGATGCGGTGGCGTGGGGCCGGAAGCAGTCGGACGTGGATATCTCGCCGCTGGTGTCGGCGACGTTGGCGCGGTGGGCGTACGTGACGCGGGTCAACGCCAAACCGAAGACGCAGGAGCTGGTCGGCTCCCTGATGGCGTGAGGAGGCGGCGGTGACGACGCTGACGCTGGCGGTGGACCGGATCAACGCCCGGGCGGCGACCGTGGACTGGAAGCGTGTCTGGCTGGTCGCGCTGATGGTCCTGCCGTTCGTGGTGTTCTACGCGGCCCGGCTGGTCGTGCGGGCGGCCGGCTGGGCCGCGGCCTGGGTGTGGGCTGCGGGCATGGAGGGCTGGGCCGCGGCCGGGCCGAAGCGTGAGGGCGCCGGCTGATGGGGCTGCTCGAGCGAATCCAGGACCGCCGCCGCGGCGTCCGACCGGAGCGGGCGTGGCCGGTCGGCAAGGGCGAGCTGATCGCACCTGACTACGCCTTCGGCCACGATGACAGCCAGTTCTCGCCGGACGACTACGGCGACTACGCGGCCACCAGCAACGACGTCTACAGCGTGGTCGCGCTGCGGGCCCGGATGATGTCGAAGTTGCGGCTGCGGTTCTTCTACGGCTCCGGCGCCGACAAGCGCGAGGACACCACCCACCGGGCCGTCGCCCAGTACCAGCGGGTGAACCCGTTCTGGACTGCCGAGCGGCTGACCCGCATGGACGAGTTCTGCATGGGCCTGTGGGGCGAGACCTACTGGGCGCTCGAACCGCCGTCGCGGCGCGGCCAGCCGGGCGAGATCTGGTGGCTGAAGCCGTCCCGGGTCCGGCCGGTGCCGCACGAGACCGGCTACATCCAGCAGTACGCCTACCATTCGGTGTCCGGCGAGATCATCAAGTTCGAGCCGCACGAGATCGTGTGGCAGCGCTACCCGAACCCGATCGACGAGTTCTCGCCGTTGTCGCCGCTCGCCGCGGCCCGGCTCGCCGCCGACACGAGCTCGGCGATGACGAAGAGCAACGAGGCGCTGTTCAAGCGGGGCATGCAGATCGCCGGCATCGTCGTCCCGCCGGCCGACAAGGTCACCTTCTCGACCGAGCAGGCCGAGGACCTGGAGCGGGCGCTCGAGCGGCGGCTGTCCGGCGCCGACAAGGCGCACCGGTGGGCGGTGCTGCGTTACGAGGCGCAGTTCAAGCAGATGGCGATCACCAACCGGGACGCCGAGTTCGTGCAGGGCATGAACCTGAGCTTCCGGCAGGTGTGCCGGGCGTACGGCATCCCGTCGCCGATGCTCAACGACCTCGAGAACGCCACCCTCGCCAACGCCCGCGACCTCGAACGGATGGCGTGGGACAACACGCTGATCTCCGATGCGGAATTCCGGGCGGCGGAGATCCGGGAGCAGTACCTGACCCGGTTCCCGGACGGCCCGGATCACTGCGAGTACGACTTCACGCAGGTCTCCGCGCTCCAGGAGAGCGCCACGGAGAGCTGGACGCGAGAGGCGCAAGCCCTAGACCGCGGCGCGATCACGATCAACGAGTGGCGCAAGGGCAAGGGCTACCCGCCGGTGGCGTGGGGCGACAAGCCCTGGCTGCCGGTCAACAAGGCGCCGTTCGACAAGGAGACCGGGCTGCTGCAGCTCCCCGAGAAGGAGGAGCCGGCCGTCGACCCGGTTGACCCGGCGAACCTGCCGGACGACGAGGTCAACCCGGCCAGCCCGGCGCCGCAGATCACCGGCGAGAAGGCCCTCGCCCTCGACCACCTGGCAGCGCGGAGGCTCCTCGCCGAGCTGCGACCGATCAACGGAGTGAGGCTCTGATGACGTTCCACCGCGCCCTCGGCTTCGTGGACCGGTCCGTGCTGACCGACGACTCGCCGCTGCGCGTCGTCATGGCCAGCGAGGGCCGGATGGCCGACAAGATCGACCTGCGGATGGCCGGCGCCGACCTGGGCCGGTTCCGCGGGAACCCGGTGCTCGGCTACGGACACTCGTACTGGGGCCGAACGAACCTACCGATCGGCCGGGTCGATCCCGGCTCGCTGACGATCGAGGGCACCCGGCTTTCCGGCGACCTCGAGTTCGACCAGGAGGACGAGTTCGCTCGCCTGGTCGAGCGGAAGATGCGCGGCGGCTTCATCAACGCCGTGAGCATCGGCTTCGACGTGACCCAGTGGGAGTCCGCGGAGGACAACTACTGGCGCGGCGGCGTGGCCACCAAGTGGGAGCTCACCGAGCTTTCCGTGGTGCCGGTGCCGATGGACGCGAACGCGCTGGTCACCTCCGGTCGTCAGATCGACGACGACGAGGTGGCCGATCTCCTGCGCCGCATTGAGGGCGCGCTTCGCTCGGGCCGCGGCCCAATGATCCTGTCGGATCCCGAGATCCGGCCCATCCCCGACGACCCGGCGCCGACGGCGCCGGAGATCAACCAGGACGCTGCGCGCTCGCTGCTCGCGGCCTTCGCACCCAAGGAGAACTGATGAGCGAGCAGCTCACCATGGAGCAGCTGGGCCAGGAGGTCCGGCAGCGCCTCGACGCGATCGGCACCGAGGTGTCCGAGCGCACCTCCGACACCAAGCTCACCGAGCTGGTGACCGGCATCGTCAACGGCCTGTCCGAGGACCCGGAGTTCGTGCGCAAGCTGCGCTTCGGCCAGGGCCCGGCCGAGACCCAGCTCGTCGGCACCAAGTACGCCCGCTGGGGCCTGTCCGTCGCCGACGTCGAGTTCCTCTACGACGTCCAGAGCTCGCTGCGCGGCATGCCGACCTCCCGCGGGATCCACCCGGGCCCGTCCGAGGAGCTCACCCGCACCTTCGAGGCGATCTCCGAGGCCCGGTACCTGCCGGCCGAGAAGGTCCGCGAGATGGACCAGCGGGCGCTCGACGACCTGTTCCCGCGGATCCCGCTGCGGGAGTTCACCGAGGCCGACCGCAAGCTCGCTCGGCAGGGCAAGTACGAGCTGACCGCCGCCTACCAGCAGGCCATCCGCGCGATGGACACCGCTGAGAGCGGCTTCGGTTCGCAGCTGGTCGGCGCCCAGTACGTCGGCGAGCTGTGGAACGCCCCGCGGGACCTCGGCAAGATCTTCCCGCTGATCGACAGCTTCGAGATGCAGCACCCGACGGCGTACCTGCCGGTCGAGGTCGACATCCCGGAGATGCTGTTCGTCACCGAGTCGACGCTGAACAACTCGCCGAACTACGCCACCAGCAAGACCGGCTCGCAGCGGGTCCAGGTCGACGCGAAGAAGTTCGTGATCCACCAGATGTGGTCCGGCGAGATGAGCGAAGACTCGATCATCCCGTACGTGCCGTTCCTGCGCCGCCAGGCCGCGCTGTCCGTCGCGCACTACGCCGACTCGCTGGTGCTCAACGGCGACACCACGAACGCCGCGACCGGCAACATCAACCTGGACGACGCCGACCCGGCGGACACCAAGCACTACCTGGCGTTCGACGGCATCCGGCACGCCGCCCTGGTCGACAACACCGCGAACGGCGTCAGCCTGGCCGGCGCGCCGACGTGGGACGCGCTGATCGGCCTGCGCGGCCGGATGATCGACTCGTCCCGGCTGGTCGACTGGGGCCACCCCACCGACCCGAACGACCTCGTCTTCGTCTCCGACCCGGCGACCGCCGACAAGATCGCGACGCTCGACGAGGTCCTCACCGTCGACAAGTACGGGTCGAACGCGACGATCCTCACCGGCGAGGTGTCGAAGATCGGCCGGCACCCGCACATCGCGTCGATCGCGCAGCCGACGACCGAGGCCGACGGCAAGGTGTCCAACACCGCAGCCAACAACACCCTCGGCCAGACCACCGCGTTCAACCGGCGCGGCTTCAAGGTCGGCTGGCGCCGGCGCGTCCAGGTCGAGACCGAGCGGCTGCCCGGTTCGGACCAGTGGCGCGTCGTCTACAGCCTGCGGCTCGGCTTCGGCCGGTTCACGCCGACCGGTGCCGCGGGCGGCATCGAGGCGGCCGCGGTGCTCTACAACCAGACGATCGCCTGACCTCATCCGCTCCTGACGGCGGCCGGCCTCGTGCTGGCCGCCGTCACCTGTGAAAGGACCTGCTGATGCCACGCGAGCGCATCGCTACCTGGCCGAGGGGCACGGCCAACCGGTTCTCCGTCAAGCCCAACGAAACCCTGACCGGCACCCGGGTCATCACCCTCGCCGAGATCAACCGCTTCCAGGGCTTCGCCTTCGATCCGGGTGGCGCAGCCCGGAACGTCGACCTGCCCGCGGCCGCCAACTGCGCCGGCGCCTACCTGATGATCTCGAACACGGCCGACGCCGCCGAGATCATCACTGTCCGGACCTCAGCCGGCGCCACGATCCTCACGCCCACCCAGGCGGAGGCGGCGCTGCTCTGGTGCGACGGCACCAGCTGGTACGGGCTGGTCGGGGCGCAGTCCTGATGGCCAAGTTCACCGTCAACCACGCCTACAAGGCCAGCCGCGATGGCCAACAGCTCGGCCCCTGGAAGCCCGGGGACGTCGTCGACCTGGAGCAGGCCGACGCGGACTGGGTGAACCGCGACTCGCCCGGCTGCATGTCTCCGACCTCTGCTGCGCCGGCTGAGGGGGCGGCGCGGCAGAGGTCGGCCAGCAAGGACCGCCAGCACCGCGGCGGAGCGAACCGAAGCAACTGAACAGAGGAGGGCTGTCGTGGCGCGCGACTGGAAGACGACCTATTCGGCCAGCGCCGCGGCAGCCCAGCACCAGGCGACGTTCACCAGTGCGGCGGTTGCCGGGCATGGCCTGGTCGCGATCGCCGCGGCGCCGGCCACCATTGCGGTTCCGGGCGACTGGGACGAGCACATCGACCCGCTCGGGACTGGCGAGCTCAGCATGGCCAGCAAGGTCGCCGCGGGCGGTGAGACGTCGATCCTGTGGGACCGGGACCCGGCCACCTCGACCGCGCCGCGCACGATGGCGGCCTGGGTCGAGTCGCGTGACGACGTGGGCGAGCTGGTCGGCACTCCGGCCGGCTACCAGCACGCGGTCGCGGTCGGCGGCGGCCTCGACTTCGGCGACATCGTGGTGCCGGAGGACGGCTGCCGGATCTACGTGGCAGTGTCGCAGGTCGACCCCGGCTCCGCCTGGACCCCGGTGTGGTCCGGTGCCACCGGCGAGGACGTTCTGACCGCGGCTGGCCACGGGTTCGAAGCCGTGCGCCTGGCGGTCGCGTCGCAGGCCGCGGCGACCGCAGGCAACTACCCGATCTCCGTGTCCGGGCTGCCGGAAGGCGCGGTGTGCCAGGCCGCCGTGCTGATCCTCGCGCCGGGCGAGGGTGGCGGTGAGCCGCCGCCGGCCGCGGAGACCGCGGTGGAGGCGGAGAACCGGCTGACGGGCACCGCGTCGAGCACGTGGGACGTGGACGGGGCCGGTTCGACGACGATCCAGGGCTTCGCGACCGACACGTCTTTCGCCCGGGGCGGGACGCTGTCGGTCAAGGTGCACTCGCCGTCGTCCAGCTGGACCGGCTCGATCTACCGCGTCGGCTACTACGGCGGAGCGGGTGCCCGCCTGATCGATACGATCTCTGGGCCGCAGACGACGCAGCCGGATGGCACGGTCGACGGCACGACGCTGATGGCGTCCTGCGCGAACTGGAGCGTGAACGGCACCTGGTCGGTGCCGAGCGACGCGCCCGCGGGCGTCTACATCATGAAGATCGCCCGCACCGACAATGCGGCTCTGGCGTCGCACATTGGGCCGTTCGTGGTGACCAACCCGAGCCGCAAGGCCGCCATCGCGATCAAGCTCAGCGACTCGACCTGGTACGCGTACAACCATGCCGGCACCGACCCGGACGACATCCTGGCCGGGCGCAGCATTTACGGCACCGGCACCGCGGCGAGCTTCGTCTTCGACCAGGGGACGCGCGCGAAGGCCGTGTCGTACGACCGGCCGCTCGTTACGCGGGAGCACCTGCCGCAGACGTCGTTCTGGAACGCCGAGTACCCGCTGATCAGGTGGCTCGAAAGGTTGGGCTACGACCTGGATTACCTGAGCTGCGCCATGGTCGACGCCGACCCGACGCTGCTCCTCGGTCGCGATGTCGTGATCTCCAGCGGGCACGACGAATACTGGTCGGCCGGCATGCACGACGCTTTCACCGGCGCCCGCGACCACGCCACCCAGTCCTCGCACGCGATCTACCTCAGCGGCAACGAGGCGTTCTGGCGCATCCGCTGGGACTCCAGCCGCAGGACCTATGCGTGCTGGAAAGACACCCACGACGGCGCGCTCAACTCGTCGGGCCTCTACTCGGGCACCTGGCAGGACACCCGGTCGATGAACTCCGACCGCCGGCCGCCCGCGCTACTCAATGGGCAGCGGTTCCGCTTGAACGGGATCTCCGCATACGCGCTCGGCGCGACGTCGGCGCACGCGAGCTCGCCGCTGTGGCGGTCCACCGCGGTGGCCGCGCTCACCGGCTCGCAGACCTGGAGCAGCCCGGTCGGCATTGTCGGCTTCGAGGCGGACGAGCCGGCCGACACCTCGGCGACCGAGCGGCCGGACGGGCTGATCCGGCTGTCGCAGGTCAGCTACGCGGTCACCGACATGCTGGCCGACGACAACGGCAACATCTACACGCTCGACGGCACCTACACGCACGCGATCACCGCCTACCGGAGCACGGTCACCGGCGCCGCGGTGTTCGGCTTCGGCACCGTCCAGTACGCCTGGGGCCTCGACGAGACCCACGACCGGCACCCCGGTGGCGTGCTCGTCAGCACGCCGCTTCAGCAGGCCCTGACCAACCTGCTCGCCGACTTGGGTTCGGTGCCACCGGCGTACCCGTTCCCGAGTGGCCTGGTGCTGCCGACCGCGGTCGCGTTGTCCACGTACGGCCTGCCCGACCCCGTCGATCCGGACCCGGAGGCGACGCCGGTGTACACCGACCTAGCGACGGTCAAGGCGATGCTCGGCAAGACCACCGCCGACGACCGCGACGACCTGATCGAGGCTGCGATCGCCGCGGCGTCACGGATGATCGACGAACGGTGCGGCCGAGCGTTCTACCTCGAGGCCACCGCGACCGCGCGCACGTTCCCTGCGCGAGACCGGTCCTGGCTCGACGGAGACGCCCAGTCCATCCGGGTCGACGACATCGGCGACGCCACCGGCCTGACCGTCGAGACGAAGGTCGGCTTCTCCGGCACCTGGTCGTCGGTCACCGGCTTCGAACCGGGCCCGGACAACGCCGACCTCCGCGGCCGGCCGTGGACCGAGGTCGTGTACGCGGCCGGCTGGCTCACGGACAACACCAAGGTGCGGATCACCGCCCGCTGGGGTTGGCCGACCGTGCCGGACGGTGTCGCCCAGGCCGCCGCGCTGCTCGCCGCCCGGCTCTACCGGCGCAAGGACTCCCCGCAGGGCGTCCTCGGGTCCGCCGACTGGGGCGTGATCCGGGTGTCCCGGTTCGATCCCGATGTTGAGGCGCTCGTCGCCCCGTACATCCTGATGACCGCATGAGGAGGCCCTGGTGGAACCCTCCGTGGTAAAGAAGGCGCTCGCGGCCGCCGTACGCGCGAAAAGCATTCCGCAGCTGGAGTGCTACTCGTACTCGCCGCACGCGCCGACCGTCCCGGCGTTCACCATCGGCGAGGTCTCCATCAACCCGCACGAGACGTTCCGCGGGATGGAGACCTACGACGTCACCTGCTCGGTGCTCACCTCGACGGCCGACGACGAGGCCGGGCAGGAGCTGCTCGACAAGCTCCTCGCGAAGTCCGGCACGTACTCGGTTCGTGAGGCGCTGCTCGACGCCCGCGGCGCGCCGGGTGAGCTCGCCCTCGACGGGGCGGCCGACGACCTGTCGATCGAGCGGATCGACGGCTACCGAATGCTTGCGTACGCCGGCCAGGACTCGACCTACTACGGCGCCGACATCACTGTGCGCGTGATCGGAGACTGACGTGGCCAAGTTCGTGCTGCAGAACGTGCGCTTGTTCGTGGCCGGCGCCGACCTCACCACGGTGAACAACCAGCTCGAGGTGAAGCCGGAGGTCGAGGGCAAGGAGTCGACCGCTTTCGTGCCGACCGGCGACGTGTGGACCGAGCTGCTGGCTGGGCTGCGCAGCGTCGAGGCTGACGGCGAGGGCCAGTGGGAAGCCGGTGACCTCGGCAAGGTCGACGACGTCAGCTTCGGCCAGCTCGGCTCGTCGACGCCCTGGACGGCGTGTCCGGCCGGCGCGGCGGTCGGCAGCCTGGCGTACCTGTTCAATTCGCTGGGCGGCAGCTACGAGCTGGGCGGCGAGGTCGGCGAGGTCGCCCCCTGGAAAGCTTCCGGCAAGGGCAACAGCCCGCTGGTCCGCGGGGTGATCGGGCACCCGCCGGGCACCGCCCGAACCGCGTCGGGCACCGGAACCTCGATCCAGCTCGGCGCCGTCCCGGCGGACAAGGCGCTCTACGTCGGCCTGCACGTCCACTCGGTGGCCGGCACCACGCCGAGCCTCACCGCCCGGGTCGAGTCCGACAACGCGACCGGCTTCCCCAGCGCGGTCACGGCCGGCTCGTTTGCTGCGGCGAACGCGATCGGTGGGCAGTGGCTGCGGATCCCGGGGCCGATCACCGACGACTGGTTCCGGGTCGCCTGGACCATCTCGGGCACGACGCCGTCGTTCCTGTTCACCGTCTCCATGGGCATCGCCTAACCCCTCAGGGCCCCGCCCGTCCCCAACCCATCCCCACCGAGCCCGTCGTCCCCGCGGCGGGCTCTTTGGCGTGCCCCAAGGAGAACCGCCATGGCCAAGAGCGTGCTGCTCGCCAGCTTCATCTCGATCAACTCCGTCGACCTGTCCGCCTTCGCGTCCAAGATCGAGCTGAAGGCCGAGGTCGAGGACCAGGACGTCACCACCTTCGCCAGCGGCGGCTGGAACGAGCGGCTCGCCGGCCTCAAGTCGTTCGAGCTCGGCGTGACCTGGAAGCAGGACGTCGCCGCCTCCCAGCTGGACTCGCAGCTGTGGGCGCTGTTCGCCACGATCACCACGTTCGAGGTGCGGCTGAGCAACGCCGTGGTTGGTACTGGTAACCCGAAGTACACCGGCAGCGTGCTGATCAAGGAGCACGCGCCGATCGCGGGTTCGGTCGGCGACGTCGCCGAGATGGACGTGTCCTACCCCGGCTCCGGCGCACTCACCCGCGCGACAGCATGATCGGCCTCCTGGTCACCGAGAACCAGCAGCTGCGGCTCATTGCGAAGGCGCTCGGCGAGCAGGAGAACGGCAAGGAGCTCCGCCGCGAGCTCGCCAAGGAAATCCGGCTCGCGCTCGCGCCCGCCGCGAAGGAAGCCCGGGCCGGGATCAAGGCGATGCCGTCGGCCGGCACGTTGCCGTCCGACGGCCCGCCGCTGCGGGCCACGATCGCCCGCCGCGTGCGCGCCCAGGCGAAGCTGTCCGGCCGGTACGTCGGCGCCCGGGTGCGGGTCGGCAAGAAGAACATGCCGCGCGACTTCGCGATGGCCGCCCGGCGCACGAACCGGCGCAAGGGCTGGCGTCACCCGGTGCACGGCAACACCAACAACTGGGTGACCCAGACGGGCAATCCCGGCTGGTTCGACGACCCGATGCGCCGCGGGAAGCCTCGCTATCGGCGCGCTGTCCTCGAGGCGATGGATCGCATCGCCCGGAAGATCACAAGAAAGGTCTGACCCCCCTCATGCTGGTCACGTTCAAGCCCGAAGGCTCGGAACCGCAGTCCTGGGAGTGGATCCCCGGACGCGTCAAGATCTCGGAAGCCGCGCTGGTCGAAAAGGTCTACGGCAAGACCTGGGAGCAGTTCGCCCAGGAGGTGCAGCAGGGCAGCGCCCGGGCCCGGCAGGTGCTGCTCTGGCACCTGCAGCGCCGCGACCACCCGACGCTGCGCCTGGAAGACGCGCCGGACTTCTGCGCCGACGAGCTGACGATCGAGTACAGCATCGACGAGCTGCGCGGCATCCGCGACAGCGTGGCCAAGTCGGGCATGCCGCAGGCCGACCGGGAGATGGCCCTCGCGTCGCTCGACGGCGAGATCGCCGCGGCGGAGTTCCGCACGGTGATCGAGCCCGAGGGAAAAGCGACATCGAGCAGCGACTGAGGTCCCGGGCAGCGCTGCTCGCCCACCACTTCGGGATCCGCCCCTGGGAACACGGCCACCTCGACTACGAGATGGCCCTGGAACTGTGCGCCCAGGCCGACGAACTCAACAAGCCAGCCGACAACTGAACACCGCGGGAGGTGGCCATGAGCGACACCTCTGTGGTCTTTAACGTCCTCGCGAGGGACCGGGCGTCACGGGTCTTCGGGAAGATCCGCAAGGCGGCCCTGGACGGGTCGTCCGGCATCGTCGCCGCGCTCGGCCCGGCGCTGCTCCCGACCGTCGCCGCGGCGACCGCGGGGATCGTCGGCTTCGGTGCGGCGGTGACGAGTGCCGGCGCAGCCGTAGGCGTCTACGGCGCCGTGTTCGGCTCGGCGTTCGGCGAGGTCAAGGAGGCCAGCGACAAGACGGCCGACCTCACCGACAAGATCACCCTGCTCAACGAGCAGATCAAGGTCGCCAAGGAGCAGGGCGACGAAAGTATGGCCGGTCGGCTGGAGCTGTCCCGGGCCAAGGCGGTCAATGAGCTGACCGCCCGCTACAACCTGATGCCGCCCGCGCTGCGCCGGGTCACGCAGTCCTACGACGGCATGAAGATGTCGTGGCAGGACTTCGTCAACAAGAACAAGCCGCAGGTCTACGCCACGATGACCAGCGGTTTCAACAGCCTGACCACGATCATCCCGAAGCTGCAGCCGCTGTTCGATCTGGGCTCGGCGGCCGCGGCCCGGTTCGTCGGCTGGCTCGGCCAGGCCGCGAACGGCGGCGGCATCGACCGGTTCATCAACTTCCTCGTCAGCCAGGGTGGTCCGGCGCTCGACAAGTTCGCGGCGATCGGCCGGAACGTGTTCACCACGATCGGCGCAGCCGCTCGTGCGACGGTGCCGGCCGGGCAGGGGATGCTCGACTGGCTGGTGAAGATCACCGACAAGGCCGCGACCTGGTCGCAGGGTGGCGGCTTCGAGCGGTTCATGGGCTACGTGTCCACCCAGGGCCCAGGCGTGGTGTCGACGCTCGGATCGCTGGCGACGTCGATCGGGCACATCGCCCAGGCGGTCACGCCGCTGGCACCGGTGTCGCTGGCGGTGGCGAAGGCGCTGGGCGCGATCATCGCGGCGATCCCGCCGCCGGTGCTCACCGCGCTGGTCGCCACGTGGATCGCCTACTCGGTGGCGCTGAAGGGCTACCGGGCGGTCGTCACCGCGGTGGGCATCGCGACGAAGGGTGCTGCGGCGGCGCAGGCGGTGTGGAACGCGGCGCAGCTCGCCGCGAACTTCACCCGGGCCACGGCGCAGATCGCAGCGTTCGTCGCGAAGCAGGCGGCACTCAAGGTGGCCACGCTGGCGTCCGCCGCGGCCCAGGGTGTCTGGAACGCGGCGATCATCGCCGCCAACTTCGCCCGGGCCAGCGCCCAGATCGCCGCCTTCTATGCCAAGCAGCTGCTGATCTCGGCCGCGACGAAGGCGTGGGCGGCGGTCCAGTGGGTGCTGAACCTGGCCATGTGGGCGTCGCCGATTACGTGGATCGTGGTCGGGATCATCGCGTTGATCGCGATCATCGTGCTGATCGCCACCAAAACGGACTGGTTCTCCAAGATCTGGAACGCGGCCTGGGGCTGGATCAAGCGGGTGGCTGGTGCGGCGTGGGACTGGATCAAGGCGAAGACGAGCGCGTTCTGGGGCTGGATCAAGTCGGTGCCGGGCTGGATCCGGGACCGGTGGAACAGCATCTGGGGCTCGATCAAGACGAACGCCGGTAACGCCTGGAACTGGATCAAGACGAAGGTCGCCCAGTTCTACACGTGGATCACCGGGCTGCCTGGCAAGGTCAGCAACAAGCTGAGCAGCATGTTCAACGGGCTGTGGACCGGCTTCAAGTCGGTGGCCAACCGGATCATCGCGGGCTGGAACCGGCTGCAGTTCACCATCGGCGGCGGGTCTTTTGCCGGCGTCTCGATTCCGAGCGTCACCCTGGGGACGCCGAACATTCCGTACCTGGCCAAGGGCGGCAACATCCAGCGGTCCGGCACGGCAGTCGTCGGCGAGCGCGGCCCCGAGCTGGTGTCGCTGTCCCGCGGCGCTCAGGTCACCCCACTGACCGGTGCTCGTGGCGCCGCCAAGATGGCCCTGGAGATCGACCTGCGCGGCGCCGACCAGGAGTTCGCCCGGATGTTCCTCAAGCTGTTGCGCAACTCCAGCTCGATGCAGTCGACCATGCGGCAGCACCTCGGCATTAAGGCGGTGTGACGTGGCATTTCCGGTCACGCCGCTGCCGCTGCGTGCGCTGATCGCGCCCGGGGCTGACCCGGCCGACCCGTCGTCGTGGTCGTTCGTCGACATCACCGACGACGTGCGGGTCGCCGACGGCGTGACGATCCAGGTTGGCCGGCAGGACGAGGGCTCTCAGACCGACACGACCAAGGTGTCGGCAACGATCGACAACCGGGACGGGCACTACTCCCGGGTCAACCCGCTCGGCGCCTACTTCGGGAGGCTCGGCCGGGGTACGCCGCTCGAGGCCCGGGTCACCCGGATCACCGACACCTTCTCCCGGGTGACCGGCTCGGGCTGGGGTACGGAGCCGTCCTCCGGGCTGATCTGGTCGCACACCAACATCGCGAAGTGGTCGACCTCAGGAAGCGGTGGCAGCTACACCGCTGCCTCTCCGGGCAGCGGGGACCTGGCGATCCTCACCGAGGCGGCCGGCCACGACGTCGAGATCACGTACACCGCGAGCGTGCCCGCGGTGATGACCGGGTCGGCGTGGGCGCACGGTGCGGTGATCCGGTACGCCGACACCAGCAACTACTACAAGGTGCACACCGAGTTCCGTCTCGGCGGCGGCATCGGCGTGAAGGTCGCGCGCATGCTCGCCGGGGCCAATTCCGACCTGGGCGAGAACACCAGCACCGGGGTCACCTACACGTCCGGCACGCGGATCCGGAGCCGGGTCCGCGCGGTTGGCAAGACGATCCAGGTCCGGGTGTGGCTGGAGTCCGGAACGGAGCCGGACGTCTGGCACCTCCAGGTCGACGACGACCAGGTGACCGGCACCGGCACCGGCATCTTCGAATGGCGCGTGCCCGGCAACACCAACCCGGGCAGCCTCACCGTCACGGTCGACGACTTCCGGATGGACGTCATCCGGGCGACCACCCCGGTGCCCGAGTGGCCGGTCCGCTGGGACCAGACCGGAACCAACGTCGTCGCCCCGCTCGTCGGCGCCGGCACCATCCGGCGGCTGTCCCAGGGACAGGCCGCCCTGCGGTCGTCGCAGTACCGGCAGATCACCAGCTACACCCGGCGCCGCGGGCACTGGACGCTGGAGGACGGCTCCGAAGCGGGACGGCTCGCCAACACCTATCCCGGCGGCCAGATGGGCACGTTCTCCGGTACGACGCTCGGCGACAGCGGCGGTCCGGGCGGTGCGGCATCGGTGGCGAAGAGCCCGGCCGGCAGCTTCATGGGCGGGGTCTTCGTCCTCCCGGATTTCCTGGACAACGGCTTCCAGTTCGCCTGGAGCTGCAAACTCACGGCTGCGCCGACCGGCACGTTCGCCGAGATGATCAGGTTCGCGACCACCGGCGGGCATCTCTTCTCGTTCCAGGTGTCCGACACCCGCTTCAAAATCGTGATCACCGACGGCCCGATCACCCTGCTCGACTCGCAGTTCCTTCGCGGCGCGAACGATCCGCAGCAGTGGATGTCGTACCGGGTCAAGGTGACCGAGTCCGGCGGCACCGTCACGGTCGAACCCGCATGGTTCAGCGCGGGTTCCAGCACGGTCACCGGCGTCACCGACTCGTACGTCTACTCCCTCGGCCGGTTGCAGAGCTGGCGGCAGACCACGAACGCCATGACCACCGACGCGTTGTGGAGCCACGTTTTCGGCGTCACCACCGGCACCGACAACCTCCACAGCTACCGGGCGACCCGGGCGTTTGACGGGTACGCCGGCGAGACCGCAGGCGACCGGCTGGAGCGGCTCGCGGCCGAGGAGGGCGTGCTGCTGGCGGTCACCGGCGACGTGGACGACACCATGCTGATGGGTCCGCAGAGGCCGGGCACCCTGCTCGAGCTGATGCGCGAGTGCGAGGAAGCCGACCAGGGCGTGCTCTACGAGCGCGGCGCCGGGCTGGCCTACCTGACCCGGGCCACGCTGTACAACCAGAACCCGGTGATGGAGCTCGACTTCGACGACGGGCACATCGCCGCGCCGCCGGAGCCGGTCGACGACGACCAAAGGTTGCGGAACCGGGTCACAGCGACGCGGGTCGGCGGCTCGGAAGAGACCGTCGAGGACGAGGACTCGATCGCCGAGGTAGGCATCTACTCCGACGAGCTGACCGTCAACCTCGAGGCGGACAGCCAGCTGAAGGACTACGCGGCCTGGCGGCTGCACCTCGGCACCCAGGACGGGCTGCGGTGGCCACGCATCGAGCTGAACCTGGCCCGCAACCCGAGCCTGATCGCCGCCTGGTGTCGGGTGCGGATCGGCAGCCGGATCACGATCGAGCACCCGCCCGACGCGGTCGGCACCGACGCCCTGGACTTGATCGTCGAGGGCTGGACCGAGACCATGTCGATCTACTCCTGGGATGTGGTGCTGGTCTGCTCACCAGCCAAGCCGTGGCTCGTCGGTGTCTACGACGATACGGACGCCCGGTACGACTCCGCGTCGACGACGTTGGTGTCCACGGTCGCGGCGGGCGTGACGTCGCTGCCGATCACGTCGGTGTACGCGGCCGATGCCTGGTCGGTCAGCGACGGCCCGTTCAACTGGCTGATCGCCGGTGAGGAGATGACCGTCACCGCGGTCACCGCGCCGGCCGGATCCGGTCCCTACACCCAGACCGCCACGGTGACCCGGGCCGTCAACGGGATCTCAAAAGCTCTGCCGGCTGGGTCCGAGGTTGTTCTCGCCTACCCGGCCCGGTACGCACTCTGAGGAGGTCGCATGCCCCAGGCAGGCCAGAGGATCCGCGCCTCCGACGTCACCCGGGCCCGGCCGACGACCTACTACGACCAGGCGTCCGGCACCCTGCCGGCATCCTCGTCGGCGGTCGACATCCCCGGCATCAGCATCTCGTTCACCACCGAGGTGGCCAACGCCGATGTGACGCTGTGGTGGACGATCCAGGCCGACCCGACCGCCGCGTCGACCAGCGCGCTGATCTCGGCGCGGCCGCGGATCACGGCGCCGGGCGGCGGCACTACTGATTCGCCGGTGTACGCCACGTACGGGCCGTCCGGTGTCGCCGCTGAGCAGGCCACGGTGAGCCAGTCCTGGGCGACGCAGCTCGGGGTGCCGGGGACGTACACGATCGTCGTCAAGGGCTCTACCGCGGCGAACCAGGCGATCAACCTGTACTCCACTCTGACGGTCCAGGTCACCGAGAAGTTCTCGTAAGGAGGCCCCCTCATGCCCGCATTGGTGCCGTCCCTGGTGCGTCTGCGCACCGACTTCAACACCCTGTTTCCCGGCCGTGGCCGAGGCTCGGACGGCTGGATCGGCGACCCGGCCCACCAGGCTCGCGACAGCGACCACAACCCGGACGAGCGCGGCCTGGTCCACGCGATCGACGTCGACGCGGACCTCGGGCCAGGCGTCGACATGCGCGACTTCGTCGAGTTCGTCGTGGCGCGCTGCCGGTCCGGCAAGGAGAAGCGCCTCACGTACGTGATCCACAACCGGATCATCTGGTCGGCCAGCTACGGCTGGGTCGGCCGGCGCTACACCGGCGACAACCCGCACACCGCGCACGCGCACTTCTCGGCCAGCAGCAACCCGGCCCGAGAGAACAACACGAGCAGCTGGCACCTTGAGGAGGTTCCCGTGGCACTCACCCCTGCCGACAAGGACTGGATCGCCGGGCAGATCCTGGCGCAGACCAAGGTCGCCGTCACTGGCTTGCTAGACGAGATCGGCAAGGCGGCCGGTCGGGGCACCCACAACCAGAAGCTGGGCCGCACCGAGACGACGATCGGCCAGGCGATCCAGGAGACTAACTTCAAGGTCGACCAGCTGGCCGACGCCGATCCGGCGTGACGACGGTCGACCCGAGCGACGTCACCACCGGCGAGCTGTCCCGCGGTCTGTCCCGCGTGGAGCGTGAGATGCGCGAGGGATTCTCTGCGATCCGCAAGGAAATCTCCGGTCTCAGCTTCGTGCCGGCCGCGGTGTACGCGGCCGACATGCTGGCGTACCGGGACAAGATCCAGCGCCTAGAGGGCGACCTGGACGAGGAACGGCAGGAGCGGCGCGAGGATCAGAAGATCGCGCAGCAGCGGTCGTGGCAGGCGTCGTGGTCGATCCGGTTGGCGATCATCTCGATGCCGCTGTCGCTGGCGGTTTCGGTCGCTGCTGGTCTGCTGATCGCGGCGCTGAAGTGACGCGCTATCCCTTCATGGTCCGTGGGGATTAGGGCTTACGTCGTCCAGAGCCGCGAGGCCCGCCACTGCCGCTGCCGGTCGGCCACCTCGAGGTCGGCGCCGCACTGCCGGTAGAGCTCGGCCATCGGCTCCAGGTGCGCCCACATCTCAGGTGCCGTCTCCATCCGGCCGAGCAGGTTTCCGAGGGCGATGCCGTAGACGACCGGGTCGCGGGTGATCGCGTGCAGCTCGGCGACCGTCTGCTCGTCGACGGGCCAGCCCTGGCCTTGAATGAGCCACTCGGCGTGCCCGCTGACCTTCGCCACTCCCATGCGCTGCCGGGTGTCCAGCTGGGCGCCGTACGGCACGTGCACCATCCCATCACCCCCTTGAGGAGAATCATCATGCTCGCTCGTATCCGCAAGGCTGTCATCGCCGGTGTCGGCGCCGGCGCGGCGGCAGTGGTCGCCGCTCTGGTCCAGTCCGCGACCGAGGGCAACGTCAACCGGGACGAGGTGTCGCGCGCCATCGGTCTCGGCGTCGCCGCGGCTGTCAGCGTCGGCTGGGCCGCGTGGCGCGTCCCGAACGCCCCGGCGGTGAGCCGGTGAAGGTCACCGTCGAGTGGCTGGACGGCGAGGTCCGCATCTACGACGACATCGACAAGTCCGAGGCGGGTACTGACCAAGTGCTGCGGCTCTACGGACGACGCAAGATCGGCGGCCCGGCCGAGCTGATTACGGCGATTCCGCACGCTGGCGTGCGCGAGTGGAAGCTGGCCGACCGGTGAGCGCTTGGACGTGGGCGTGGATCGGCTGGGGGCTGTACTTCGCGATCGTCGAGGGCATGGCCCTTTTCAACTCGAAGCCCGGCGACACCCTCTCCGAGCACGCCTGGGCCTGGCTCGGGTACGCGGTCACCGGCCAGCAGGACCTGCGCCGGCCGACAGGCTGGACGCGGCTACGCCGGTTCATGCTGCTGGCCGGGCTTGCCTGGCTGGTCGTGCACCTGCTCACCGGCGGCATCTTCTAACGCGGGCTGGCCCTGGGTTCTCACGGCCCCAGGCGGCCAGCTTTGCCAGCCCGCCTCAGACCACCGTAGTCCCCAACTTCAGGACGTGGCCCGGGCCTCGGCGGCCGCGATCCGGGCCACGTCGTCGATGCTCAGCCGCACGCAAGGCTCCTCGCCCGGCACCTCCTGGTCCAGGTCGATCAGGCCGCTGCTGCTGGTGACAGCGCAGAACTCACCGGCATACTGCCGGTCCAACGCCTCACGCAGCCGCCCGGCGATCCGTGCCTGCAGGTCATCCATTACTCGACCGTAGCCGTACCCTGAGAACTTAGTGCCGCCCCTGTGGATAGCCCTGCCCGGCTGCCCACAGGGGCGGCCCCTTTTGCGTCTACGCGGACTCCTCGAGGAACGCGTCGACCGCCGCGTTACCTGTGAACTTCCGCAGCTTGCGGCGCAGCAACCCGACCCGGTCATCAGCCCGCACCGACCCGGCCTGCCGCGACAGCCGATACGACTTCGCCGCCGCGGCCGCCGCCCGCTCCGGCTCGTTCGCCTGCACCAAGCTCTCCGCCATCCAAGACTGATACAGGGCGGTCTCCCGGCCAGTGTCAGCGCCGTACCCGACGATCGCCCGCTCCAGGATCGGCACCGCCCGCAACGGCCGCTTCAGCTGCGTCCACACCCGGCCCGCCATCACCTCGACCTCTTCCGGGCTGAGCCAGTACACCCATTCCGGGTCTTCCTCCCATGGCTTCTGGCCGGCGTAGTCGGCCTCCACGACACCCAACGCCCGCTCGGCCGCCTGCGCGTCACCCGCCCTCGCGGCCGCCCATGCGACCCGCTCACCGAGCAGCGCCCGAGTCTTCGACGTCGCCGTGTGCTTCGCACCTGCGTACGCCGACCGGGCCAGCGTCACCGCGGTGGTCGAGTCACCAACGTTCGACATCTGGTAGGCCAGACTGCTCAGGTTGTTCGCGGCGCCGACCGGATCACCGCCGGCATGCGCCGCGCTCACGCCGAGCAGGTAGATCCGTTCCGCCTCGGCGTACCGTCCGGCGTCTGAGGTTGTCCACCCGGCCAGCTGGCACAGCTCCCCGACCGCGACGAGCAGCCGCTTGCCGACTTCCTCGGTGTAGGAGCGGGTCTGCAGCAGGTCGATGGTGGCGGCGAGTTCGGCGGTCACCATCGCGTAGGTGTCGGAGCCGCCGACGTGGTCGTCCAGGAGGCGGAGCTGGCGTACCCGCCGCTCGACCTTGCGGACCATGCCCAAGCCGATGCGCCGGCCGGACCGGGATTCGGTGACCTGCGGTGGTTCGGCGATCAGCCACTCGTGGGCGATGTTGACCGCGTTCTCCGGGGTGGGCTTCTCGGCGACCAGCTCGGCGCTGAGCCGCTCGGAGTCGGCCGGCCGCCAGATACCTCCGTCGCACACCCACGGGCCGCGCAGCATCGCGGCGAGCTCGCCGCCGGTGTCGAGGACCTCGTCGAGTTTGCGGACGATCGCGAGGTCGGGCACGCCGCGGCGGCCGTTCTCGATGCGGCTCAGATGACCGGGATCGGTCAGTGCGGCTTGGGCGAGCCCGCGCAGGGACATGCCGCGTGCTGTCCGTAGGCGCCGTAGCGCGTCGCCGAAGGTCTCCACAGGCTGCCCCCTGGGTTGTCCTGCATCCAGTGTTGCCACTGTTGCCAACCTTGCGCGACCCCGTCTGGCAACGCGGATGAACTTCCAACCCCGCCGGGTGATCGGAAGGCTGCTTGTAGCGACGGCGGGTGCAGCGGAGCCGTGAGAAGCACGTGGTGCTCGCCGTCGCCCGACCCCCGGTGATCCGGCTCGTGGCGGAGGCGATGAGCGATGGCGACGGCGTACGCGATAGAGCACCACCCTCGACGGCGGCTACTACGGCCGTGGGTACAGCAGTGTGCTTACGACCGTGAGTCCTGGCCATGCACCGCCGAGAAGGCGCTCCGGGCGCGACGTGACGGGCTCCGCATTGAGTCACCCGGCCGCGTCGACCCGTGCGATGTCGCGGACGCGTTGCCCGCTCACGCTCCGGGCCGGGCCCGGGGGTCCGGACGATGACAGCCAAGGACTATCCGCCGGCACCCGTCGTGCACGACGCGCACCGGTGCGACGACGCCCCAGCAGGCATCAGGGTCTCGGCAAATGCGGCCCGGGAGGCGGCACCGAACGCCCGCGCGCACCGCTGCTTTAGCCGAGTGACGGTCGTGTGGCGCCACGACGTGGTGATCGAGCCAGTGGAGTACGAGCCGCACGCCTACGAGGCGTCGACGATCCTGTCTTGCGAGGACGGCATCCAGGCGACCCGCCCGCTGTGCCGCATCTGCCGAGGCACCCACGGCGAGCAGCCGCCGGCCGAGCCCGTCCCGGGCCGGCTTTTCATCCCAGGGCACAGCTGATGACCGGGATCGACGTGACGTTGACCGACGGAACTTCGGTAGGTCGCGTCCAGCCAGTGGTCATCGACGGCACGACGCGCTGGCGGAGCTGGCGGCCGGAAGATCTGAAGCCACCGAACTCCGGCCCGATCGGCATGCACCAGGACCAGGCGCAGGCGGAGGCCTACCTCCGGCAGCTCGCCTCCATGGCCACCCCAAAACCAACAACCGAAGGAGCAACACATGCTCACACCCGAGGCAGGCGTCCTGGAAGGCGCGGTCTGGCGTAAGTCGAGCCGCAGCGGTTCGGCTGGCCACTGCGTCGAGGTCGCCATGGTGGCCGACGGCCACTACGTCGGTGTCCGCAACAGTCGGCAGCCGGACGGGGCTGCGCTGGTGTTCACCCGCAAGGAGTGGGAGGCGTTCGCCGGCGGGGTGAAGGACGGCGAGTTCGAGCTGCCCGAGTAGCGGCAGCCGGGTGAGACGGCGGCGACCGGGGGGAGGGTCCCCGGTCGCCGCCCTATTCGCCTTCGGGCTCCTCAGCCAGGTCCGGACGGTACTTAGCGATCCACGCCTCGATGTCCTTGGTCAGCCACATCCGTCCGGCCGCCGGCTCGTCGAAGGTTGCAGGCCAGGTCGGCAGCGCGAGGTAGTACTTCAGCCGCGTTTCACGGATGCGTAGCCGCAGCATGATCTCGGCGGCTCCCATGAGGCGGCCTGTTCGCGGCATGACCTCGACGCTATGGAGTTCGGTACGGACGCCTCCGGCACTGCCGTTGGCGTCACTGGTCGCGCGACAGGATGCCCGATCCACTGAGGGTCGATCAAGGTCTGATCTGGAATCCGTCCAAACAGATGAGCGGCCATCGATTGTTTGCAAGTGAAAGGAAACGAAGGTTCCAGCGGCGCACCGTTACGGCGATGTTGCGTAACGCGATCATGAGGCCTAATTGGATCTCCTCCCCGGGAGCCACCCGGGGAACGAAGGACCGGGGGAAACCATGATCCAAGCCATCATCTTCATCCCGCCCAACCTCGTGCTCGACGGCGCCTACTCCAACCAGTGCACCGCCTACATCGCCCGCCGCGGCTACGAACTCGTCGCCGTCTACCGCAAGTGGGAGGACGTCGAGCAGGTACTCAAGAACGGCCGCGCCCAGGTCGTCATCTTCGCCGACCTGTCGCACATCATCGCCCCCGTCCCGCTCGAGGTCGCGCCCTCGGCGGAGGCAACGCAGCGGATCAAGCGCTGCACCCCAGGCCGGGCCAAAGTTCGGGCCCGGAACACCGGCCGCGCCGACTCCAATTCGGCGCGGCCGGTGGACCCTAACCGGGCAATCATCTTCATCCCGGAAGGCAAGGCGGACCCGCATGGGGCCCGGTGCGTGCAGTACTGCGAGGACCGCGGCCTCGACCTCGCCGGCATCGTGCACGGGGACTTCGCAGCCGCGATCAAAATGCTCGCCGACCGCGACGCCGGAACCCTAATCGTCGCCGATGAAGAGCACCTTAACTGCGGCACCGCGTACCCGCGGATCGAGATCGCAAACCAGCACGACGCGGCCGGAAACCGCCGCAGCCGGATCATCAAACGCCGGGAAACCGGGGGAGCGTAGCGCGCGCCGCTCGCTGCTGCTCGTCGGTCGCATCCGTGTAGATCTGCGTCGAGGTCAGCGAGCGGTGCCCCAGCACCCTCTGCGTCACCCGAATGTCCCTGTACTCGCGCTGGACGGTGGCGCCCAGCCAGTGGCGCAGCCGGTGCAGCGTCGCTCCGGGCATCTTCAGCGTCCGGCGGAAGTAGAGCGCCGCCTCTGCCGACACCTCGAACGGCGTGCACCGCTCGCCAGTCCGCGGGTGAATCGCGATCGGCCCGGGCGGCAGGTCCTTCACTGCCGCCCACACGGCCACGTCGGTGTCGTGAGCCCGCGGATAGCCCCCCTTGCCTTTGACGATGAACAGCTGCTGTTCGGTGATGTGCTCCCGATCGAGGCGGCTGATCTCGATACACCGCAGCCCGTTGTATGCGGCCAGCAGCGCCCAGACGCGGAACGGCGCGGCCGACTCGGTGAGGATCCGTCGCGCCTGGTCGTCGGTGACCGCCCGGGACCGGCCCGGCGGGAACTTCACCGGCTCCAGCTTCGCGGCCGGGTTACCGTCGATCCACGGGTCGTCCGGGTCGGTGGCCCACAGGTAGAAGCTCTTGATCGCGCAGTAGTAGCCGGCCTTGGTGTTCTGCGACCAGCTGTCGCGGTAGAGCCAGTCGGACAACTCTTCCTTCGTGGTCCGGCCGATGCCGTGCGGCAGGTCCCGGTTGAGCCGGCCGAGGATCTCGGTGCGCCCGCGGATCGTCTCTGCGCTGCGGTTCAGCCGGCGCAGGTGCTCCAGGTACTGCTCGATGATCTCCATGGCCTGAGCGTCGTCGGTGACGTGAAGTCTGTTCATCGGCTACCGGTCCCGCTTTTTGCGTGTCGCCCGCGGGAGGTACGACGTGCGGCCGGGGCCGCTGCTCACGGCCTGGCCGGGTGGCCGGGTGGGGCCTGACCGAGTGGGGGGCCTGGACGTGTGATCGCTAGTCCGTTCGGTCAGCCCCCAGTAATGTGCGAGGCATGGCTACGTCGAGCGGACGGCGGTATGCACGTGTTCGGTGAGGGGCAGCGGATCGGAGGCCGGTCGGTGGAGTCGATGACCGGTCAGCTGCTCGTTGCCACGCCCACCCTCAAAGACCCCAACTTCGACCGTACGGTCGTGTTGCTCGTCGCCCACGAGACCGGCGGCGCCCTCGGCGTCGTCCTCAACCGGGCGACCGAGGTGCCGGTCTCCGAGGTGCTCGGCAACTGGGGAGAGCTGGCCGGCGACCCGGCGGTCCTCTTCGAGGGCGGCCCGGTGCAGCCCGAGTCGGCGATCTGCCTGGCGCGGACCCGGCCGGAGGCGAAGAAGCGGGTGTCCGGTTTCCACCCGGTCAGCGGGTCCCTCGGCACCCTGGACCTCTCCGTCGACCCGGACCGGATGCGCGACAACGTCGCCGGCATCCGGGTCTTCGCCGGCTACTCGGGCTGGTCCGCGGGCCAACTGGAGGAGGAGATAGCGGCCGGCTCCTGGTTCGTCTTCGACGCCCTGCCCGGCGACCCGTTCGTGGAGCGCCCGGATGACCTGTGGGCGATGGTGCTGCGCCGCCAGGGCGACATCCTGGCCGCGGTGGCCCACTTCCCGCCGGACGTCTCCCTCAACTGAGGGGGTGCCGCAAGACCCCTCCGGGGAGTGTGTAGTATTTCCAGCGTGCCCGGGCGACCGGGGACAACGGCAAGGGGCTGTGGCGCAGCTGGTAGCGCACCACACTGGCAGTGTGGGGGTCAGGGGTTCGAGTCCCCTCAGCTCCACCCTTGAGCAACGCCCGGACTTCGGTCCGGGCGTTTTTGTGTTTCCCGATGGCGGCTGAACCGGCCCCCGGAATTTGGTTCCGGGGGCCGGAGCAGGTCAGCCGATGGAGACGGTGGCTGTGCCGATGACGATGCGGTGGTCGGAGCAGGAGCCCGCAGGGTAGGCAGACGTCGCCGGAACGCCCGAGCACGCCGTCGAGATGTTCAGCGAGTCGCCGCTGTAGGCGCCGACCAAGCGGCTCTGCCGGGCGAAGATCAGGTCGATCTTGGATAGGCCGCCGCAGGGCGGGGTGGCGGGGTGCGTGCCCGTGGCGGTCCACTCGCCGTAGCCCAGGCAGTTGCCCGAGTCGTTGTCGTCGAGTTCGCGGTACGCGCCGGTGTTGCCGTTGTTGTTGGCCACGTTCAGTGTCGGCGAGTACCAGTTGTTGAGTCGTCCGTAGTTCGGCTGGGCGTTGAAGTCGCCGCCGATGATGGCAGTGTCGCCGGCGCTGTTGTAGGCCTCCATCCTGCCCAGCACGAAGTCCAGCTGATTCTCGTTGTGCTTCTTGCCGTTCGACGCCGTCTCGTTGCTCGTCGTGATGTGCGTGGTGCAGAAGTGCATCTTCGGCTGCGCGGTCGGCGCCACGCAGGTCAGGCTCAGCTTCTCAGCCGTGCCGTCCGAAGGCAGCGTCCAGCGCTGGGCGCCGCCCAGCGGGAACCGGCTGAACACGGCGTTGCCGAACGGCTGGGTGTTGCCCGCGCCGGGTGCGCAGCCTTCCGCGTTCGAGCTGGGTGTGAACCGCGCGAAGTTGGTTTCGTCGGTCGGGTAGTTGAGCTCCCGCAGGCGGGCGATCAGTGCGTAGTACTGGCCTTCGCAGATCTCGTTGAACGCCACGAAGTCGGCGGCCCGGTTCTTGATCGAGCTCGCGGCCGCGTCGATCAGGCCGTTGGTGGTGCTGCCGCCGTGCAACTTGGCGCCGGCGACGTTCCACACCCACATGGTGTATTTGACGTTCGCCGCCGCCGATGCCGGAGCACCCGGCGTGATGGCGGCGCCCATCGCGAGCAGCATGGCCGCAGCAGCAACCGCGAACCGTTTGTACAGACGCATGCAAACTCCCCGTTATCCAAGATCGTCGAAGCGTCAATCTATCTTGGACATCGAGGGCGATCAGTTCAGGGCTGGATCATGCGTTCGACCGGTTCCTCCCACCTCACACGCCCAGGTGGCGGCGGCTGATCAGCGTCTGCAGCTCGTTCACCAGACGCCGGGGCGACAACGGCTTGGGCAGGTAGCCGTCCGCGCCCGACTCGATGCCGGCGTCCACGTCGTAGGCGTGCGCGTTGCCGGAGACCATCAGGATCGCCATGTCGCGGATCGACGGGGTGTTGCGGGCGAGCTGGCAGAGTTCCATGCCGTTCATGGCCGGCATCCGCACGTCGGTGATCAGGCCGACCGGCTTCGCCACGGTGAGGATGCGCGCGGCGGTGTGGCCGTCCTTCGCGCCGAGCGCCCGATAACCCGCCTCCTCCAGCGTGATCGAGAGCATGTCTCGGATGTCGCTGTCGTCGTCGGCGATCAGGATCAGGTTCTGGTTCATTCGGGGCTCTCCTAGCTCGGCTGCATCCGACTCATCGGCAGGCCGGGCCGGGCCATCAGCGTTGTCCGTGTTGCGATGGGGGAGCAGCGTCCCGGCCGGAAAAGTGTCGGCCGGGCCCCTGACGGGACCCGGCCGGCGATGCTTCTGGTTCAGCCGATCTTCGCTGTTTCGGTGGAGGTGACGTACGCGTTGAGCGTCAGCGTCATCTCGACCGAATCCTCCTTGGAGGTGAGGCTGACGGTGTCGATCTGGACCGCGCGCGGCTGGACGTTCTGCAGCTGCTTGAGGAACTTGCTGATGTTCTCCGGCTCGGCACCCTCGACGTTGAGCGTGATCGGCAGAACCTTTGCCGAGGTCACCTCCTTGGAGGCTTCCTGCGCCGAGGCGCTGTACCCGCTGACGTCGACGTCGAGCTTGAGACCGATCTTCTGCAGCTCCTTGAGGAAGTCCGGGATGCCGTTGGTCTTGCTGGTCACCGGCAGGGCCGCCTGATATTCGGCGAGCTGGGCCTCGTACTCGTCCAGCTTCTCGGCCTCCTTCTTGAGGGCCGCGAAGCTGTTCTTCGCCCTGGTCAGCTGAATCTCGGTGTCCTGGGTAGCGGTCTCGACCTCAGCCGTCTCGGCGTGCTTGGGGTTGATCAGCAGGAACCAGCCACCCGCGACGAGCAGGACGATCAACGCCAGCCCGCCGAAGAGCCAGATCTGGTCGATGCGGCGTGCGCTCATCATTTGCCTCCGCTCTTGCATTCGGTGGTGAAGCGGCCGCACAGACCTTCATCAGTGACGGTCACCGTGAGGCTGTAGGTGACCGCGCCGTCCTTCTCGGTGACAGAGTTCACGAACGGGTCAGACAGGTAGGTCAGCTTGCCGAGCGCCTCGACGTACTCGGCGACCTCCTTCTTGTTGTCCGCGGTGCCGGAGATCGTCAGCGAACCGATGGCGCCTTCCACGACAGCCTTGCCGTCGCTGCTGTCCTGCAGACCGCCGCTGATATCGGTGATGTCCACGGTCGCGTCGGTGCCGGTGTCACGGATCAGATCGAGCAGGTTCGCCCAGGACATGTCTTGAGCGAGCAGAGTCCCGAGCTCCTTGGAGAGCAGCGTGTTGCCCTGCTTGACGTCGATCATCTGCTGGATGTCTTCGTTCTTCTTCTGCTGGCTCTGAACCGTGGCGAGTTGTTCCAGAGTCTGGTTGTACTCGTCGTCGGCTGCGTTCTTGGCGGCGGTGACGAGCGCGTACCAGCCACCCAGCGCGACCAGCACGAGGATCAGCGTGATCAGGATGAAGGCGCGGGTCCGCCGGGCACGCCGGCTGTCGCGGATCTCCGACGGCAGCAGGTCCGCGCGGATGCTGAGGACGCGGGACGCCTGCTGCGGCGAGACCGTCGGGTCCAGGGGCATCAGTGCCGTGGTCATCGGGACGCTCCCAGGGTGAGGCCGATCGACACCGCCGCCGACGGCACGAAACTGTCGAAGCCGCGTTCCCGCGCCTTGCGGGTGTCGCGCAGGCGGGCTCCGTTGTCCGCGTACATCACGGCGACCCCGAGCTGCTCCTGTAGGTGCTCGGCGAGGCCGGGCATGAGCGCGCTGCCGCCGCAGAGCGAGATCCGGGTGACCTGCTTCTGCCGCTCACCCGAGGCCAGGTAGGTGAACGAGCTGCGCAGCTCGTTGGCGAGCGGCCGGACCGCGTCGGTGAGCGCGGCGACCGTGTCCGGGCTGCCGTCACCGTGCAGGCCGTGCCGGCACTTCAGCACCTCCGCCTCGCTGGAGCTGAGGCCGAGCCGGGTGGCGATGCTCTCGGTGACCTCGGCGCCACCGCGGGGCAGGGTCCGTACGAAGATCGGCTCGCCGTCCGCGTGCACGACGACGCTGGTGATGTTGGCGCCGATGTCGACGATTGCCTCGACCTGGGCATCCAGCCGGGAAGCGGCGCGGAGCAGGGCGAACGAGGCGAGGTCGACTCCGGTGACGTACAGGCCGGCCTTTTCGACGGCGTGCACCAGGTCGATCACGGCGTCCTTCGGCATGGCGATCAGCAGACCGCGGATGGTCGGGCTCTCGCCGGGCTGCTCCAGCGGGTAGAAGTCGAGCAGCGACTTCTCCACGGCGAGCGGCAGCTGCTCCTTGACCTGGAACGGCAGGGCCTGCTTCATCTGGCTCGCGGGCAGGTTGGCCACCGACATCTCGCGGACCACGAGCTGCGGGTTGGTGACGCCGAGGCTCACCCGCTTGCTGCCGAACCGGGAGGCGGCCCAGAGCTGCTTGAGTGCCGCGGTCACCGCGCCCGGATCCTGCACCACGCCGGCCGCGACGGTGCCGGGCAGGAGCGGGATCTGACCGAAGTTGATGAGCGAGTAGTCGTCCTTAGAGCGCCGGACTTCCACGGCTCGAATCGAGGACGAGCCGATGTCCAGCCCGATCGGCGTTGCGCCAGCCATCGGTCTTCCTTCCTCAGATGGTCGGGGTGAGCAGGGAGATGTACCAGTCGGCGACCGGCGCCGCGGCGAAGACCGCGAGGAACGCGCCGGCCAGCATGTACGGGCCGAACGGGATGCGGCTCTTGCGACTGGCCAGCTTGAAGGCGAGGAGCGCCGCGCCGACCACGCCGCCGAGCAGGAAACCGGCGAAGGCGCCGAACGCCACCGCGCTCCAGCCCAGCCAGCCGAGGTAGAAGCCCAGCAGTGGGGCGAGCTTCACATCGCCGCCGCCCATGCCCCAGATCGCCAGCAGCCGGTACACCGCGTAGAGCAGCGCGGCGGCGACCAGGCCGCGCAGCGGCGCGGTCACGTCACCCTCGGCCAGCGAGACCGGTACGAGCAGCGCGGCGGCAACCGCGTAAGAGGGTAGGACGATCTTGTCGGGAAGCCGCATCACATCCAGGTCGATGAGAGCCAGGGCGATTGCGATGGCGGCGAGGTACAGGTAGGCGGGGAGTTCCCAGGACCAGCCGAAGCGGGCCGCCACCGCGACGAACAGGGCGGCGGTGCCGGCTTCGACCAGGGGGTAGCGAGGGCTGATCCGGGTGCCGCAGTCGGCGCACCGGCCGCGCAGCAGCAGCCAGCCGAGAACCGGCACGTTGTGCCGGTTCCGGACGGCGTGGCCGCACTGTGGGCAGTGGGAGCCGGGCCGGACCAGCGACTCGTCCCGCGGCACCCGGTGGATCACGACGTTCAGGAACGAGCCGACGGCCAGACCGAGCAGGGCGACGATGCTGAGCAGTGGGAGCAGCGGCACGGTCCATCCTCTCTTTCCATCGGCAGCGTTCCGGCAACCAGGTGGTGGCGCCTCGGGCGCCACCACCTGGCGGTTCTTCAGCCTTGTCAGACGGTGCAGCTGCCGGCGCTCGGCTTGGTGCCGGTCTTGTCCTTGACCGAGCCGCCCTCCGCGCTGCTGTACAGGAACCACTTGTCCTTGCTGCCGCCCTGGTTCCAGGCGCAGATGAGGTAGCCGCCGTCGGCGGTCACGTAGTTGAGGGTCGTGCCCCCGGAGAACGTGATGGTGCCGGCCTGACCATTGGGCTGAGCGGCCAGCGTGATCTTCCCGTCCGTCTTACCGGTCGACGTGGCGGCGGCCGGGTAGGTGTTGCTGTTGCTGGTGTAGTACTGCTCGATCGCGCTGATCGCACCGCGGACGTCGGACTGCGCCGACTTGTCCGCCGCGCCCTCGCGGTAGTTCAGGTAGACCGGGACCGCGATCGCGACCAGGACGCCGATGATGACCACGACGACCAGGAGCTCGATCAGGGTGAAGCCTTCGTCGTCCTTCTTGCCGGCGCGAAGACGGTTGATGGTGGCCTGCAGCATTTCGGGGTGCCTCCATGGGCGTTTACAGGGTGGGGTGGGGACGGGCTCGGGCGCCCGGGGTGTTGCAAGCCGACCGTCGGGAGCGGTCGGAGGTGCGGCACGCGTCCGCTCAGGCGCCGATGTTCTGGTAGATCGTGAACATCGGCAGGTAGAGGCAGACGACCATGCCGCCGACCACGGCGCCCATGATGAGCACCATGATGGGTTCGATCGATGCGGCCAGGGACTCGGCGGCGGAGTCGACTTCCCTGTCGTAGAAGTCGGCAACCTTGTCGAGCATCTGACTGATCTGGCCGCTCTCTTCCCCGACCTCGATCATTTGAGTGACCATCTCGGGGAAGATCGGGTGACTGCGCAACGCCGTGGACATGGGCTGGCCATCGCGTACGGTGGCCTGCACGTCCTTCATCGCGGCATTGATGACTTCGTTGCCGGTGGTCTCGCCGACCACGGCGAGCGCCTGCATGACCGGAACACCGACGTTCAGGAGCAGGCCGAGGTTGCGGGCGAACCGGCTCATGGCGAGCTTGCGGAAGAGCGATCCGAAGACCGGCATCTTGATCTTCAGCTCGTCCTTTTTGAGCCGGAATTCGGCACTGGTGCGGACCTGCCGCTTGTACGCGACGGTCAGGCTGACCCCGATCGCGATCACCAGCGGGCCGATCCAGTACATGTTGTGGCTGGTGGTGACCAGGAACTGGGTGATCCCGGGCAGTTCGCCGCCGAGATTCTTGAACATGCCCTCGAAGACCGGGACGATGAAGATCAACATCGCTGCGATCAGTACGAAGGTGAAGCCCAGAACGATCGCCGGGTACGTCAGCGCGCTCTTGATCTTGCCGCGGAGCGCGGTGTCCTTCTCCAGGCTGTCGGCGATCTGCTCGAGTGCCATGTCGATCATGCCGCCCGCCTCGCCGGCCCGGATCATGGCGATCATCAGGCGCGGGAAGACGCGGTCGTGCTTGGCCATCGACGCCGACAGCCCGGCGCCGCCGGCCACGTCGGTACGCACCTCGCCGATCGCCTTCTTGAGCTGCGGCGACGAGGTCTGTTCCTCGAGGATCGACAGTGACCGCAGCAGCGACATGCCGGACGCGGTCATCGTGGCGAACTGCCGGGCGAAGACCGCGAGGTCCTTGAGCTTGAGCCGGCCGCCCAGACCGGGAATCTTGACGTCCCGGTTCAGGCCCTGGCCGGCCTCGGTGACACCGAGCGGCACCTCGCCACGCTGCCGCAGCATGTGGGTGGCGGCCGCCTCGGTGGGCGCCTCGATGGTGCCCTTGGCCTTCTTGCCGGTGGCGTCGATGGCCTCGTAGTGGAAGGTCTTCGTGTTGGCCATCAGGTCACGCCCGTCCGACGAGCCGCTTGAGTTCCTCCGCCGAGTGGCAGATCTCCAGAGCGGCCTGCATGTTGATCACGCCGTCCCGGATCTTCTCGGCCAGGTGCTGGTCGAAGGCGAGCATGCCCTCGCTGGCGCCGGCCTGCATGAACGACGGGATCTGGTGGGTCTTGCCCTCCCGGATCAGGCTGCGGATGGCCGGGGTGCAGGTGAGGATCTCGGCGATCACCGCACGTCCCTTGCCGTCGGCCTTCGGCGCCAGCGCCTGGGTGATCACGCCCTGGAGGCTGGCGGCCAGCTGGGCGCGGATCTGCAGCTGCTGGTGCGGCGGGAAGATGTCGATGACCCGGTCGATGGTCTGGGTGGCGCTCTGCGTGTGCAGGGTGGCCAGCACCAGGTGACCGGTCTCCGCGGCGGTCAGCGCGGTCGCGGTGGTCTCCAGGTCGCGGAGCTCACCGACCAGGATGATGTCCGGGTCCTGCCGCAGCGCGTGCTTGAGCGCGCTGGCGAAGTTCTCGGTGTCGGCGCCGACCTCACGCTGGTTCACCACGCTGCGCTTGTGCGGGTGGAGGAACTCGATCGGGTCCTCGATCGTGATGATGTGGTCGGCCCGGCTGCGGTTGGCCAGGTCGAGCAGGGAGGCCAGGGTGGTGGTCTTGCCGGAACCGGTCGGGCCGGTCACCAGGACGAGACCACGCGGCAGGTGGGCGAAGCGGGCCACCGACTCCGGCATGCCCAGCTCGTCCAGCGGCTTGATCTTGTGCGGGATGGCCCGGAAGACCGCGCCGCAGGAGGTCCGCTGCCGGTACAGGTTGCCCCGGAACCGGGAGACGCCGACGATGCTATGCGCGAAGTCCATCTCCTGCTCGGCGAGGAACTGCTCCCACTGAGCGGGGGTGACCGCCGCGCGGGCGAGCAACTCGGTGTCGGCGGCGTTCAGCTTGCCGTACCCGGGGATCGGGCGCAGCGAGCCGTCCACCCGCATCATCGGCGGCGAGCCGACCGTGAGGTGCAGGTCGGAGCCGCGGGATTCGACCAGCGTGATGAGCAGCTGGTCGAGGACGTCCAGGTCGTCCGCGGACGGCGCCGCCGACTGCTGTGCCTGGCGCTCGATCGTGTCCATCTGGTGTTCCGGCCCTCTCTCACGTTCCGACGCCTGTTGAATCGGCACCGGGGGGACCGGGTTTAGTAGCCGCTGTGGTGCGGAAAGGGGACTAAACGGCGACTCGGGACACCTCGCGGATCGAGGTCAGCCCGCCGGCCGCCTTGGCCAGGCCGTCGGCGCGCAGCTCGTACATTCCCTGGGCCAGGGCGACCTCGCGGATCTCGCCGGCCGCCGCCCGGCGGATGGTCAGCGACTCGATCTCGGGGGACACCGGCATCACCTCGTGGATCGCGATCCGGCCCTTGTACCCGGTGTTGGCGCAGTTCCGGCAGCCGACCGGGCGGTAGAGCACGGACGGGAAGTCGAGGTCCTCGAGCGGCCATCGGGCGGCGACGATCTCCTCCTCGGTTGGCGCGTACGCCTCCTTGCACCAGTCGCAGATCCGGCGGGCCAGTCGCTGGGCCAGCACGCAGTCCAGCGACGACCCGACCAGGAACGGCTCGATGCCCATCTCGGTGAGACGGGTGACCGCGCCCGGCGCGTCGTTGGTGTGCAGCGTGGAGAGCAGCAGGTGACCGGTGAGCGCGGCCTCGACCGCGATCTGCGCGGTGTTGCCGTCCCGGATCTCACCGATCAGCACCACGTCCGGGTCGGTACGCAGAATCGCCGGCAGAACCGCTGCGAAGGTCAGCCCCGCCTTGGCGTTGACCTGCACCTGGTTGATGCCCCGCAGGCGGTACTCGACCGGGTCCTCGACCGTGATCACGTTGACCTCCGGCCGGCTGATCTTGCCGAGCGTGGCGTACAGGGTGGTCGACTTGCCGGACCCGGTCGGGCCGGTGACCAGCACCATCCCGTGCGGCTTGCTGAACGAGGCGCTGAAGCGTTCGAGGTTGTGCTGGGTGAAGCCGAGTTTGGCCAAGTCCAGGTCGATGCCGCCGGTGTCGAGGACACGGAGCACGATCTTCTCGCCCCAGACCGTCGGGAGCGTGGCGGTACGCAGGTCGACCGTACGGTCGCGGATCAGCGCGGTGATCCGGCCGTTCTGCGGGATCCGCTTCTCGGTGATGTCGACCCCGGACATGATCTTGATGCGCGAGGTGAGCGCCGCCATCACGCCCCGGGGCACCACGTCCACCTCGTGCAGCACGCCGTCGATCCGGTACCGGACCCGCATGTCGTCCTCGGTCGGCTCCAGGTGCAGGTCGGAGGCGCGGTTCATGACCGCCTGCTCGATCAGGCTGTTCACGTACCGGACGATCGGGGCGTCCTCGGTGCTGGTGGTCTGCGCGGCCATGCCGCCCTGGTCGTCGACCGCGTCGGCCAGGTCGCCGAGGTCGGCGCCCTCGCGCTGGAGGCGTTCGATGATCCGGCGGGTCTCGCTGCGGGCCACCACCACCGGGCGGATGGTCATGCCGGTCGCCGCGCGTACGTCGTCGAGCGCTACCACGTCGGCCGGATCGGTCACGCCGACCACGAGCTCGCCGTCGTTGATCGCCAGGCCGAGCACCCGGTGCCGGAGCACCACCGGCAGCGGGATCCGCTTGAGCGCGGTCGGGTCCGGGGTGAAGCCGACCAGGTCGAGGGTGTTGATCCCGAACGCCGCGGCCGCCGCCTGGGTCAGCTGCTCCTCGGTGACCACCTGGTCGTTGATCAGGACGGCCCGGACCGACCGGCCGCTGCGTTGCGCCTCCTCGGCAGCCGCGTCGACGGCATGCGGGTCGACGCCGATCTGCTTCAGGGCATCAAGCAGCGGGCGGAAGGTCTGATCCATGGGGTCCTCGGGTGCGGCCGGGCAGGGTATACACCCAGCCCATCGGACATTTCGCCGCGAAACTGAGGCGCAGTCAGCCCGCGTGCCGGAAGGTCCGCCGGTACGCCGAGGGCGCCACCCCGATCGTGGCGTGCAGGTGCTGGCGCAGGGCGGTGGCGCTGCCCAGCCCCGCGCGCCGGGCCACCGACTCGACGGCCAGATCGGTCGACTCCAGCAGGATCCGGGCGTGCTCGACGCGCTGCCGGAGCAGCCACTGCCGCGGGCTCAGGCCGGTCTCGTCGCGGAACCGGCGGGTGAACGTCCGTACGCTCATCCGGGCGTGCCCGGCCATCTCCTCCAGGGTGACCGGGTCGGCCAGCCGTCCCAGCACCCAGGTCCGGGTGGCCTCGGTGCCGCTGCCGGCAGCGGCCGGCACCGGCCGCTCGATGTACTGCGCCTGCCCGCCGTCCCGCCAGGGCGGCACCACGCAGCGCCGGGCCGCCCGGTTCGCCACGTCGGCGCCGTGATCGGTCCGGATGATGTGCAGGCACAGGTCCACCCCGGCGCCGACGCCGGCCGAGGTGAGCACGTCGCCGTCGTCCACGAAGAGCACGTCGAAGTCCCACTTCACCTGCGGATACAGTCCGCCGATCCGGCGCGCCCAGGCCCAGTGCGTGGCGGCCGGACGGCCGTCCAGCAGGCCGGCCGCGGCCAGCACCGATGCGCCGGTGCAGATCGACACGATGCGGGCACCGCGTGCGGCCGCGGCCAGCAGGGCGGTCGTGACATCGGGACGCAGTGTGCCATCGGTGACCGGACCGCCCCGGTGGATGCCAGGCACGATCACGGTGTCCGCGTCCTCCAGAGCGTCGAGGCCGTGATCCGGAACCACGGTGAAGCCGGCTTCGGTATGGATCGGGCCGGGGCCACAGACCCACACGTCGTAGAAGCGATTCCGGTGACTGTCCCGGGCCGCCCCGAACACCTGCGGCGGCACGCCCAGGTCGAAGGGCACCACGCCGTCCAGGGCCAGCAGCACGATCCGGTGCGGGGTCATGGCCTGATTCTTGCGCATGATGGCTCTCCGGCCACTCGTCCGTCCGGGCGGGGGAAAGCAGAATCGGGCACGTGAAGCTCCGCATCCATCCCGCCTGGTTCGTCGCCGCGGCGGCCTTCGTCGCCCTGATCGGCGCGGCCGGTTTCCGGGCCACCCCGTCCGTGCTGATCCAGCCGCTCAACGAGGAGTTCGGCTGGTCGCTCGGCACGATCTCCGCCGCGGTCTCGGTGAACCTGCTGCTCTACGGCCTGACCGCGCCGTTCGCCGCGGCCCTGATGGACAAGTTCGGCATCCGGCGGGTCGCCATGGGCGCGCTGCTGCTGGTCTCGGCCGGGTCCGGGCTGACCCTGTGGATGGAGCAGAGCTGGCAGCTGATGCTCTGCTGGGGCGTGCTGGTCGGGCTCGGCACCGGTTCGCTGGCCCTGGGCTTCGTCGCGACCATCACCGGGCGCTGGTTCGTGAAGCACCGGGGACTCGTCACCGGCGTCCTGACGGCCGGGGGCGCGACCGGCAACCTGATCTTCCTGCCGGTCCTGGCCCAGCTCACCGAGTCGGGCGGGTGGCGGACAGCAGCGCTCACGGTGTCGGTGGCCGCGCTCGCGGTCGTACCGCTGATCTGGTGGCGTCTGCGGGACCACCCGGCGGACCTCGGCGTGACCGCCTACGGAACCACCGTCTTCCAGGAGAGGCCGCCGAAGGCGGCCGGAGGCGCGGCCCGCAACGCCCTGCGCGGCCTGCGTGACGCCGCGCGGACCCGGCCGTTCTGGCTGCTGGCCGGCGGTTTCGCGATCTGCGGCGCGACCACCAACGGCCTGGTCGGCACGCACTTCATCCCGGCCGCCCACGATCACGGCATGGCGCAGACCACCGCGGCCGGCCTGCTCGCCCTGGTCGGGCTCTTCGACATCGCCGGGACCATCGCCTCCGGCTGGCTGACCGACCGGGTGGACAGCCGGATCCTGCTCGGCGCCTACTACGCGCTGCGCGGGCTCTCGCTGCTGATCCTGCCGTCGATCCTGGCCGCCGTCGCGCACCCCGGGATGCTGGTCTTCATCCTGTTCTACGGTCTGGACTGGGTGGCGACCGTGCCACCGACGGTCACGCTGTGCCGGGAGTACTTCGGTGAGCGGGGACCGATCGTCTTCGGCTGGGTCTTCGCCTCGCACCAGTTCGGCGCGGCGGTCGCGGCCACCTCGGCCGGCCTGGTCCGTGATCAGTTCGGCGCGTACACCTGGGCCTGGTACGGCGCCGGCGCCCTGGCCATCCTGGCCTCGATCCTGAGCCTGATGCTGTTCGCCGGGAAACGGCTCAAGCCGATCGCCCCTGGGATCGGACTGGCGGTGCCGGCGAATCGATAGAAAGAGCTAGCCGGTGAGCTCGACGACTTCCAACAGGCCGCTCAGCACCAGGATCTGCCGCACGTTGCTGCTGGGCCGGGCCAGCCGGAACGGGATGCCGCGGTCGCGGGCCCGCTGAAAGCCGGAGATCAGCGCGCCCAGACCGGTCGAGTCGATGAACGCCACGTCGGCCATGTCCACCACGATCCGCTGCGGGCCGGCGGTGACCGCCTCGCCCAGCACGACGCGCACCTGCTCGACCGTCGAGATGTCGATTTCGCCATGCAACGACACGGTCGTCGTGCCGTCGACGGCATCCAAACTCGTCACGCTCTCATCGGTCACGGCAGGACCCTTCCGTCTCGACGCGCGCCCGCTTTGCGTTGGCGGGGGTTCCACGTACGGTAATCGGCATCACCAACACGTGAGGAGCACGGTGTGCCGATCCGTGGCGGTCTGCCGCCGCGCAACCCCCGCTTCGTGGGTCGTGAGGAACTTCTGACCCGGGTGCGCGGCATGCTCGGCAACGGTCCAGTAGTACTGCTTCCGAGCCCCGACCACCAACTCGGTGGAACGGGACGTACCCAACTGGCCGTCGAGTATGCCTACCGGCATGCCGAGGGGTACGAGTTGGTGTGGTGGATCCCCGCCGAGCAGAACGCCGGGATGCGGGCCGCGCTGGCCGGTCTGGCGCAGGAACTCGGGGTGCCCGAGGCGCGCGACCTCAACCGGACGCTCGGGGCGGTCCGGGACGCGCTGAGCCGCGGCGAGCCGTATAGGGACTGGCTGGTCGTCTTCGAGAACGCCAACCGGCCCGAGGACATCATGCCGTACCTGCCTTCCGGCGCCGGGCACGTGCTGGTGACCAGCCGCAACCCGCGCTGGACCGCCGAGGTGGCGCAGGCCTTGCCGGTGCCGGTGTTCGACCGGGCGGACAGTCTGGACCTGCTCTGCGCGCGCTCCGCCGACCTCTCCCCGGCGGATGCGGACCGGCTGGCCACCCGGCTGGACGACGTGCCGATGGCGCTCGACCTGGCCGCCGCGGTCCGCGACGCCGGCGGCTGGTCGGTCGACGACTACCTGGAGCGGTACGAACGGCGCGCCGCCGAGCTGGCGTTCCCCACCCCGATCCGGGTCGCCTGGGGACTGGCCGCCGAGGCGCTCGGCGAGACCGCACCGGCCGACCGGATCCTGTTGGAGCTGTGCACCTTCCTGGCCAGCGCGCCGATCTCGTGGCGGCTGCTCTGGGCGGCGCGGACCCTGTCGCTGGAGACGGATCTGGCCCGCACGGTCCGGGTGGAGCGCCGGCTGCGGGCCGCGATGCGCCGGATCAGCCGGTACGGACTGGCCGACCTGGACCCGGCCGGCGAGCAGCTCACCGTGCATCCGCTGGTCCGCGGCATGTTCGGTCAGGAGCTCAGCTCGGAGCGGCACGCGGCCCTGCTGCGGACGGTCCGGAGCATGCTGGCCGCGGCCGATCCCGGCGATCCGGACAACCCGGCGGGCTGGTACCGGTACGCCGAACTGGCCCCGCACCTGATCCACTCCGACCTGCTCGGCGGTGACGCCGAGGAGGTCCGGCAGCTGGTCATCAACTGCGTCCGGTACCACTTCGCCCGCGGCGACTACGACTCCAGCCGGGATCTGGCGGGCTCCGCCGTCGCGCGGTGGCGTGATGCGCTCGGCGAGTCGGCCGAGCAGACACTGCTCGCGGCTTTCCACCTGGCCAACGCTCTACGGGCGGTGGGGCGTACGGTCGACGCCCGCAACCTGAACCTGCAGACCCTGCGCACCCAGCGGGAGGTCTTCGGCGCGGACGACGAGGCCACCCTGGCCACCGCCAACAGCGTCGGCGGCGACCTGCGCTTTCAGGGGCACTTCGGGCAGGCCCGGCAGCTCGACGCGGACAATCTGGTGCGATACCGGCGGTTGTTCGGCGAGAGCTACCCGACCGCGCTGCGGTGTGCCAACAATCTGGCGGCCGACCTGCGGCTGCTCGGCGACTTCCGGGGCGCCCGGGCGCTCGATGAGCAGGTACTGCGACACCGGCAGGCGATCTTCGTGCCGGGGCATCCGGAGACCCTGTCGTCGCGTACCGGGCTGGCCTTCGACCTGTTCGGGCTCGGTGACTACGCCGGCGCGGCCGCGCTGCTGGCCGCCGCGCACCTGGAGCAGGTTCCGCCGGATCACCCGTTCGCGCTCTGGGCCGGGCGGTTCGCCGCGATGGCTGCCCGCCGCCGCGGTGACCCGCACGCCCGGACCCTGGCCGAGGCGAACCTGGCCACCTGCCGGCAGAAGTTCGGCGACCTGAGCGTCGACACCCTCGCCGCGGCGGTCTCGCTGGCCAACTGCGCCCGCTCCGAGGGTGCCCTGGACGACGCCCACGAGCTGCTGGAACGGGCTGTCATCCGGTACCACGCGGTGCTCGGCGACGAGCATCCGTTCACCCTCGCCGCCTCCGCCGGCCTGGCCGGGGTGGTCCGGGCGGCCGGCCGGCACAACGAGGCCCGCACCATCGACGAGGAGGTGCTGAGCGGCCTGCGGCGCAGCGTGGGCGCGGACCATCCGTTCGCGATGAGCTGCGCCAACGGGCTTGCCGCCGACCTGGCCGCGGCCGGCGAGGCGCAGCGGGGCCGTGAGCTCGCGGCCGACACCCTGCGCCGGTCCCGGGCGGTCCGCGGCCTCGACCACCCGGACACGGTGGCCTGCGCGTGGAACCTGGCGCTGGCCGACGATGACGAGACCGCCCGGCAGCAGGCTCTGACCGCGCTCACCAAGGTCTACGGCGACGGCCATCCGGTGTTCCGGACGACCGCCGCCGGTCTGCGGCTGGAGACCGATATTGATCTCCCGCCGCTGTAGCGCCTCACAGCGACTTGATCGGCATCCCCTGCTTGTCGAGCAGCTCGGTCACGCTGCCGGCCGGCATCGGCCGGGCGAAGTGGTAACCCTGTGCCCGCCCACAGGCCAGTTCCCGCAGGCGGGAGGCTTGCTCGGCGTTCTCGATGCCCTCGGCGACCGGTGACAAATTGAAGGTGCGCGCGATGTGCAGCACCGCCTCGGCCACCGACGCGTCCCCGCTCTCCGGCATGGCCTGCACGAACGAGTGGTCGATCTTGATCACGTCGACCGGCAGCGTGCTGAGGTGGCTCAGCGAGGAGAAGCCGGTGCCGAAGTCGTCCAGGGCGATCCGTACGCCGAGCGACTTCAGCGCGCTCAGCACCCGGGCGGACTCGACCAGGTCGGTGAGTGCCACCGACTCGGTCAGCTCCAGCACCAGGTCCTGTGGCGGCAGGCCGGTGGTCTCCAGGATCGTGCGCACCTCGTCGATCAGGCGAGGGTTGCCCAGCTGAGAGGCGGACAGGTTCACGTTGAGCTCGAAGCCGGGGAACCGGGTCTGCCAGTCGATCGCCTGCCGGCACGCCTCCTCCAGCACCCAGCCGCCGAGCCGGGGCAGCATGCCGAGCGACTCGGCCAGATCCAGGAAGACCGCGGGCGGGACCAGGCCGCGCTCCGGGTGCTGCCAGCGGACCAGCGCCTCGACGCCGACCGTGTGGCCGCCGTCCAGGTCGACGATCGGCTGGTAGTGCACCTCGAACTCGCCCGCCTCGATGCCGCGCAGCAGGTCGGCCTCGGCGAGGCGGCGCTGCTCGGCCGCGGCGAACAGCGCCGGGTCGAACCGCCGGGCCACCCCGCCGCCCTCCACCTTCGCCCGCAGCAGCGCCTGGTCGGCGCGGCGCAGCACGTGGTCGAGCACGTCACCGGAGGCGGCGACCGCGACACCGGCCCGGGCCCGGATCGTCACCGCGACCCCGGCCACCTCGAGCGGCCGGTGCAGCTCGGTGAGGACGCGCTCGGCGACGGACAGCGCTGCCTCCTCGTCCTCCAGCCCGGGCAGCAGCACCGCGAACTCGTCGCTGTCCAGCCGGGCCACGGTGTCGTTGGCGCGCACGTTGACGGCCAGGCGTTCGCCGGCGGCCCGCAGCAGGTCGTCGCCGACGATGTGCCCGAAGTGATCGTTGACGTGCTTGAAGCCGTCCAGGTTCACCAGGATCACCGCGGTGTGGGTGCGGGCCGGTTCGGCGAGCACCTCCTCGGCGTACTCGACGAACATCTTCCGGTTGCCCAGCCCGGTCAGCGGGTCGCGGAAGGCCTGCTGGGCCAGCAGCACCTGCTGACGGTTGAGGTCCACCTCGGGCCGGTCACCGATGGCCTGCCGCACGATCACCGCGGCCGTCACCAGCATCACCAGCCAGGTCGCGGTCGGCGACAGCTCGTGGTTCAGATGCCGGATCCCGGCCGCGATCAGCGCCGCGGCGGTCACCGTGTGCCGCAGCAGCGGCCGGCTTCCGTCGACCAGCAGCACGGCGAGGCCGAGACAGATCGCCGCGACCAGCGGCACGATCCGGCCGAACATCCCGCCCGGGTGCGCGGCATCGGCCACCGGCCAGGCCAGCAGTACCAGCGACGCGAGCACTGCGGCGTCGTCGACGCCGATCCGTACCCGGTCCAACAGAGCATTGCGACCCACGGTCCACCTCCGGCGAGACACATCGGTCCCGGGTGGGCGCGCTTGAGCTATCCGGACAGCCAATCGGCCAGCGCATCCACCGCGGCCTCCGGCGCCGCGCACGCGGCCGCCTTCACCACTTCCGGCCGCAGACGCAGAGCCGGGCGCGGGGAGACCAGGGCAAGGCCCGACCAGGCCTGATCATCTGCAAGATCAAATTCAAGACATTTCTGGTACGCGTCTGCAGCAGTTCCCGCTTCCCCACGCAAGCACGCAAGATCCGCGGCAGCAACGCGGCCGCCGGGCTTGAGCACGGGGTCACCCTTGACCAGCGCGTGCGCCAGACGCACACGCGGGCTGTTCACCAGCTCCCGCCCCGGTGCGGGCGCCGCCACCGGCCGCACCTCAGGTGGCCGCCGCCCATCCCGCCAGGCCGACGCCAGCGCCGCCGCGTCACCGGGCGTCACCGCCAGATTCCGCAGCCGCCAGCGCACCCGGTGGTCCGCAACCGCCAGCCCGGCCAGGCGCGCGATCTCCGGATCGACCGCTTCATCCAGCCACGGCCGAACCTCCCTGGCCAGCGCCGCCACAAACCGCCGGCCAGCAGCGGTCAGTCGCCCGCCGCCGCTCAGCCCCTCAGCCGCCGCCAGCACCGCAGCCCGCCACCGAGCGAATTCAAACGCCGCCACCCGGGCGGCCCCGGCCGTGCTTCCTGCGTCGGCCCTGCTTTCCGCGTCGGCCCTGCTTCCGGCGCCGGCTCTGCTGTCCGCGCCGGCTCTGCTGTCCGCGCCGGCTCTGCTGTCCGCGCCGGCCCTGCTGTCCGCGCCGGCCCCGCTCTCCGCGCCGACCCCCATCCCCGGCTCGTTGATCTTGGGAGGTGGGGATTGCATTTCGGCTCGCCAGAAGCGGGTCACCGCGAGGTAGGCGTAGGCGCCGTGCAGGATGCCGAACGGGGGGCGCGGGTCGTCGCGCCACGGTGAGTAGCCCCGGTCGCCGCCGGGCTCGACCAGGTCGAACAGCTGGTGGACGGCGTTCAGGACGCTGTGCTGCGTCTCGTGCAGCAGGCCGACGGCCAAGGCGGTCGCGTCCGCCGGCGCGGAGATGGCGACCGCTCCGAACGCCTCCGCCGACGTGGCGCTGATGCCCTCGGCGGCCGGGTCGGGGCGGACCGGCACGATCACCCGGAGCACCGTGGACATCGTCTCGGCCGCCGCCCGGTGCCGGCGCGCCAGGATCTGCCAGGCCTCGTCGAGGCAGTGCTGCCAATGCTCCAGCTCGTCGGGGGAGAGCGCGTCGACCGGATCGAGGCCGAGCCGCCGGCGGACCGGATCGGCGTCGTCCACGCGTACCGTCAAAGTGAGATCAGCGCAGGTGAACCGCATCGGGTGACCACCCGGACGGGGCCCGTCGGCGCCCGCGGCGCCGGACCGCAGAGCGTGCGCGGCCCACAACCCGGTCATCGGGTCGGCGATCAGCCGGCGCGCCTCGGCCGGATCGGCGGCCGTGAGGCGCGCATACCAGGCCGGGTTCTGCGGCAGCCCGCGCCGGACCTCGCGCAACAGCAGCAGATGGCGGCTGAGCTGCGCCCGGCGCAACGTGCCGAGGGTGGTGGCGTCCGGACGGCCGGCGCCGAGCGCGGCGAAGGCGTCGTCGGTGAGCCGGAAGGTGCGTGGGGTCATCCGTGGCGGCTTCGGGCGGTCAGACCGCGGAGTTGAAGCCGGCGATCGGCTCGCCGGGACTGGTCAGCTCGTCGGTGACGCGGCGCAGGGCACGGGCCAGGGCGGAGTCGTCGTGCTCCACGAGCTCTGCGAGCTCCTCGAGGGACGAGTCGGCAAGATCGACCATGACGGACTGCCATTCCGCCGGCGTCTTCTCGGCGGCCTCACCTGCGTCCACGGCACCCCCTTCAGGACCGGCAGTGCGGTCGATGCGTTGCCTGCAGGTTACGGCGGTCGTCGGGTCGGGTGACCGGCGGGAGTCACTACGGTGGGTGTTCGCACACACTTGCGTAGGCGTGATCTGATGGGACATGACCGCCGCAAGTCGGTAACGGAGGGCAAATAGTGCTGGGTGGAGAGTCAGGCGCCGGTGACGGCGTGATGGAGGCCCCGGTGGCGACAGCGGCCGCAGCGGGGGAGGATCCGGCCGAGCCGGTGATGCCGTCGCCGCCGTTCCCGACCTTCCAGAACACTCCCACGCTGCCACACCAGGCGCCGGGCAACGGATTCGAGAGTGGGCGGGACAGTCGTGCACGGTGAACCGAGACCGTCGCTTCCCCGGCGTGGCCCGGCCCCGCCGGTGGACAAGATGAGCAACCCGGAGCTGGTCCGGATGGTCGAGGCCGAGCATCCGTACCGTGGTAAGGCTCTTTTCGAGCTCTGCGACCGGGTGCCGCAGGACGACGACGCGGCCACCAAGGTCGCGATGCTGTCCCGGCTGCCGTCGCTGCGCCGCGCGCGTCTCTTCGACCGGGTCTCGCTGGCCTGGTCGGCGATCATCGCGCTGCTCGCGGCGGAGACGGCGCACGCGCGCGAGGAGGCGTACGCGGCGTTCGGCGCACTGGAACCCGGGGAGCAGCAGGACATGCTGGACTACCTGGAGGTCGGTGCGATCGAGGAGGCCCACCCGCGCATCACGTGAGCGGGCCTCAGCGGTCAGGCTTCCACGCGGACGTCTCTGCGGAAGGCGACTCGGTCGCGTACCGCGGAGGCGTCCGGTTTCGGATCGGGGTAGAACCAGGCCGCGTCCGGCGCGGTGTGCCCGTCGGCGCGCAGTGAGTAATACGACGCCTTGCCCTTCCATGGGCAGACGGTGTGCGTCTCCGACGGCACCAGGACGTCGTCGCGCACGCTGGTGCGGGGGAAGTAGGTGTTGCCCTCGACAATCACCGTGTCGTCGCTTTCGGCGATCACTTCGTCGTTCCAGATGGCCTTCGGCATGCCTCCGAACCTAGCGCGCCGCGGAGTTTGCGTCTGATACGTGCGGTTTATTCACCTCTGGTGGGTGAAACCCGGCGCGTCGCCCGGACATTGGCCCGGTGCTGTACGAAGATCTACAGTGGTTTTCGTTTCCCCACGAGAACGGCGTTCATGCAGAGCAATCGGCTTGATCAGCTCCGTGGCCCCGGGCGGGCCAAACGGCACAACGCGCGCACGATCGCCGCGCTGACCGGCAATCCGGGCTGTTCCCGGCGGGCGGTCCTCGACGCGGCCGGGGTCGACAAGGTGAAACTGGCCGAGCGGATCGGCCTTCCGGGCAGCTTCGGGCAGTCCCGGTTCGCACTCTCCCGGGGGAACGCATTCGAGGCGATGCTCAAGGCCGACGACTGTGCCCCGCTGCGCTCGCTGCTCGGCGCCTCGTCGCTCAGCTATGCGGACCTCGGCGCAGACTCCGACGACACGCTGGGTGACCGGCACGACCGTACGGTGCAGCTGCTCGCCGACGCGCAGGCCGCGCTGATCGACCACCCGCTGCTCACTCTCGAGGTGGCCGGGCAGACCGTCTACCTCGAGCCGGACCTGATCGCGTACGCCAGCCGCGGCCGCCTCCAGGTCGTCGAGATCAAGTCGTTCGCGATCGTGGACGGGCAGGCCGACAGCGCCAAGGTCTCCGCCGCGGCCGTGCAGGCCGCCGTCTACGTGCTCGCCCTGCGATCGTTGCTGCAGCGCCTCGGCCGCGACCCCGGGCTGGTCAGCCACGAGGTGGTGCTGGTCTGCCCGGAGAACTTCTCGCTCAGCCCGGTCGCGGTGACCCTGGACGTCCGCAAACAGCTCTCCACCCTGCGCCGCCAACTGTCCCGGCTGGCCTCGGTGGCCTCCCTGATCGACGCCCTGCCGGACGGGATGACCTTCGACCTCGCGCTGGCGCCGGAAGATCTGACCGTTGCGCTCGGGCACATCGAGCCGCGGTATGCGCCGGAGTGCCTCTCCAGCTGCGAACTCTCCGTCTACTGCCGGAGCGAGGCGGCGGGCAGCACCGCGGCGCTGGGCCGGACGGTGCGGGAGGCGCTCGGCGGGATCGAGACTGTAGGGGAGGTGCTTGCGCTGGCTGACGGAAGCCGCACCCCGACCCCGGACCAGGCCGAGGCGGCGGCAGTCCTCCAGGCGGCGTTGCGGTTGCGCAATGAGGCGCTCGCGTCTGCTCAGCTGGTGGTCCCTGCCGGGCAGTCGACTTCTGCGGGGCCTTCTTCCGTGCCGCTTTCCTCCGTGCGGCCTTCTTCCTCGCCTCCCTCCCCGCCGGGGGCTCCGCAGCCTTCCCCTGGTCAGCCGGTTTCCTTCGCGGCGCCCTCTTCGTCGCCGGCCTCGTGAGCACGCTCACCGCTTTTGCTCGGGCTCAGGCGCTGGCGTCCGGCCGGGCGCAGCAGATTGCCGCGGTCCGTCACCTCCACGCCCATGATCATCCGCTGGTGCTGATCCCGCTCGCGATGGCCGGCGAGGCGAACGCGCCGCTGGCCGCCCTGATCGGAACGAATCGTTCCGATCCGACCCTCCTGGTGGTCACCCAGCCGCGCAACCGAGACGACCGATTCGCCTTCTTCGCCGCTTTGGCCGAGATCCTCGTCCCGTACCTCGACTCGTTCGCCACCGAGACCGAAGACGTGCCGGTGGACCGCGGCAAGGATGTCCGCCAGCGCTACCGCGACGCCCCGCAGATCTGGGTCCCGAACCCGGCCGGCGTCGACTTCCTCCGGATGCTCGGCCGATCCACCCGGTTCCGCACCACCGACGGCGAATACCCGGTCCCGGCCGGCGTACCGGTGCTCGGCCGCTGGCTGACCTTCTTCGCCAACACCGCCGAAATGCCGGGCTCATGTCTGCTGCTCAACGCCGTGCAGGCCCTCGGGCTGCACTGGGCCACCGGCCAGAGCGCAGCCGAGGACGCTCAACTCGGCGTCCAGCTCGCGTGGATCGAGTCCGGCGCCGACGCCGCACGTGAAGCCGAGAACGATGTGGTCGCCGGCCCCGCCACCGACCCCGACTTCGACAACCGCGTGCTGGCCCCGCTGATCGAACGGTCCACCCCCGAGCTCCCCGACGTACTCCGCGACCTGCTCCTCCCCACCTGGGAGCGGATGTGGCGAACCCTGGACCTGCTGCGCCGCCTCCCGCCCGGCGAACGCGTCGCCTCCCGCTGGGACTCCGACAAGGACGCATTCACGGCATTCGCCCAATACCTGGCCGAGGGCGGGGCACCGCAACCCAGGCGGGACGGCGCGGTGGCTGCCGCGGCCCGGCTCCAGCGCCTGGAAAATGCCGCAGCCCGGTACGCCGTACAGCGCGCCTTCGACGACCCCCTGGTCCTGGCCGAATACCGCCTGACCGGAAACGCCTTCGCCGGCACCGTCACCCTCGCCAACCCGGACCGGATCGACGACAGCGGCAAACGGCCGGTCCTCCGCCCGCGGATCATGCTCCACACCACCGAGGAGGTCCGGGTAGAGCCCGGAACCGCCCTGACCTCCCCGGCCCGCCCCACCCAGAAAGCCCGAGTGATCTCGGTGACCCCGGCCGGCGACGGCCGCGACGTCCTGCTGGAACTCTCCGGCGGAATGGGCCGCAAACTGGTCGCCGAGCCGGGAAGCGTGCCGGCCGTAGGCGAATATCTGGTCCTGACCACGCTGAGCGAGGCCTACCGCCCCGGCGGCGCCTTCCCCGAACCATCCGACACCCCCTGGACCCACGGCGGCCCACCCTCCACCGACCCCGACCCCGGCCCCGGCCCCGGCCCCGGCTCCGACTCTGGCCCCGGCCCCGGCTCCGACTCCGGCCCCGGCCCCGGCCCCGGCCCCGGCCCCGGCCCCGGCTCCGACTCCGGCCCCGGCCCCGGCCCCGGCCCCGGCCCCGGCCCCGGCCCCGGCCCCGGCTCCGACTCCGGCCCCGGCCCCGGCCCCGGCCCCGGCTCCGGCTCCGGCCCCGGCTCCGGCTCCGGCCCCGAGTAGCGCGGCCACGGTCGCCACTTCGCTGGCCAGGCTGCGTTTCCCGACCGGTCTGACATCCGCGCGGACCGGGAGTAGCCACGCCGTGGGTGCCCGCTCAGCTGGACCTAGCCATGCCGACCGTCGCTCGAGGCGCGGCGTGACCGCTGGTCAGGCGGCGTCGCGGGGGTATCTGGTGAAGGGCTGGCGGCGGCCGGCGGTCAAGCCGGAGCGGATGGTGCCGCGGATCTCTGCTGGGCCGAGACCCGCGTAGCGGGCGGCCACCGTCAACTCCCACCGCACGGCTGCCGCGTCCAAGAGGCCAGCGCCGACGAAACGGCCGAGCGCGAACGCCGCGCGGTTGAGCGTGTCGTTGCGTGTCCCGACCGGGGCGCGGGCCACCCGGTCCGCTTCGGCGTCCAGTGCGGCTTCCGCGTACCGATCCGGGTGGGTGACCGGCTGGTCCCGCGGAAGCAGTTGCGGGCCCTCGATCAGCGCACGCAGCGTCGCCGGGCTGGCCGGAAGGCCGCCCGTGGGGCGCTGCAACCAGCTGTAGCTGACGCCGGTGGCGTGCTGCGACGGCGGCGCCAGCACATATCCGCCCGCGCCGCGCCAGTCGAGGCCGGGCAGCAGCCGGACACGGTTACCGAAGCCGGTGGGCTGGAACCAGAGGTGGCGGCCGCCCCCACCGGTGCGCACCTGCGGGCCGGGCGGCACGTCGTCGTCGAGCAGATGGCGCAGCCCGTGCCAGCCCTCGGCCGAGTCGACATCCGCCACGTCCATGACGACGCCGGTGCGCAGGCCGACGTTGGCCTGGGGCCAGTGGGTCCACCAGACCGTGATCAGCCGTGGGTCGGTCGAGGCCTCGGTCACCCCGTGCCGGAGGCGGGGATGTTTGCCGGGATGGTCGCATCGGGCTCCTCGATGGCAGGAACAGCCGCCACCCTGGTCAGGCGTGTGCACCGGCAGGACCGGGATGCCGTGCCGGGCGTACGCAAGGGCAGCCGTAAGCGACATTAGAACAACCGTACGACAATTTCAGGTTCCCGGCATCGTCCGCAGGACATGCGAGATGTGGTGCGAGGTGCTCCACGCGATCCAGCTGGCCTGGCTGCCGGCGCCCCGCGCGGTCCGAGCCCGGCGCGCGATCTCGGCATCACCCCAGGAGAACCGCGCCCCCGCCGCCGGCCACTGCTCCGACGTCACCAGGGTCCGGCACAGATCGTGGCAGCGGTCGTCGCTGCGCCCACCCCGCCGCGCCCACCGGTAGATCCACCAGTCCTGCTCGGTGGTGTAGCGCAGCGTGGGCAACTGCCGGTGATACTGCACGCCGTGTCGCCGGACCGGTGACGTCACCCCGTAATCCGCGTACCCGACGCCTGGTTCGCCGAGACGTTCCCAGACGCGCGCGTCCAGCCGGCCCAGCCGCACCGGACGGTCGGTGGGCAGATCGTCGAGGTTCGGCGGCATCGCGCCGGAAGCCACGCTCACTGACCGCCACGGCAGTCCCTTCGCCCAGCGGATCACCCGCCGGGCGCGTTCCACCACCTCGTCGGCGTGCGCGACGCAGGCGGTCTCGGCCAGATCGATCAGCAGGTCGACGTCGGCCGGATCGAGCGCCGTGATCGCCAGGACCCGGTCGATGACGGCGTCCGCCTCGGCCGGATTCCCGGCGTCGGCGTGCGGCTGAAGTCGCAGGATCGCGCGGCGCAGGTGCATCCGGGCGGCCAGCCCGTGCGCCACTAGTTGCCGACCACTCTCGTGCGGCCGCAGCACCGGGACCATCGCCACCCCGAGGGCGGCCAGTTTCTCGGCGAGCAGCGCCGGGTACGGCTCGGACAGGTTGCCGAGGTCCAGCGCCAGCGTGGCGGTCCTCGGTCGCAGCTCGCGGAGCAGGGCGAGGACGTTGTCGATCGCATCGACTTCCAGAACGGGCGCGACCCGCTCGGCTTCGTCGTCGGACAGGTGAGCCAGTGCGGCCAGCTCGCCGCGACGCGGCCGCAGGATCGGGCGGTAGACCCCGTCACGCTCCATCCATACACAGTGTTACGAATCGTATAAATGCGCAAGCATCGATTGATTTGCCTCCCATCCGTCCGGAAATTTGACCGGCACGTTGAGGTGCATCGGCTCGGTGGAGGGGTGCGCGTCCAGCAGCTCGGCGATCCCGGCCCGCGCCACCACCACACACGAGTGCCGGTGCCGGGAAGTGAGCACGCAGAGCCGGCCGGACTCCAGGTGGAAGGCGGTGGCATCCCGCCGGCCGGAGAGTGGGTGCAGCACGACGGTCAAGTCGTACTCCCGGCCCTGTAGACGGTTCGCCGTGTCCACGGTGACCTCGGCGGCCTCCGGTGGCAGCAGGGAGCGGATCACCGCGACCTGGTCGCGGTGGGCGGCGCCGATGGCGATCCGGTCCGCGGTGAGCGGGCCGGTCCCGGACTCGGAGGCGGCCACGCCGTCGCGGAGCAGGGCGCGGCCGGCAAGTGCCGCGCAGGCGGCAGCCGCCTCGGCGTCGGTCCGCACCGTGAACCGGGCCGGCAGCTCGTGCAACCCCCACCCGGTTGCCGCCGCGGTGTCCAGCACCTCGTCGAGTGGGCTCTCCGCCGAGCGCTGGAAGGCGAGTGTGCGGTCCATGGGACCAGTGCCTGAGCGGAACCCGGTGAACGGGTAGAAGGCCTCGGCGACGACCGGCGCCGCCGAGGCGGGCAGACGCCAGGAGACCGGCAGGCGGTGCACGGGCAGGTCGGGATTGTGCCGGAGCAGCACGGCCACGGCGCTCTGCATCGGATCCCAGGAGAGACCGACCCAGCGGTCGACCTCGACGGTGGAGAACGGGTCGAGCTGGCCTGGGTCACCGACGAAGAGGGCGCGCTCGAAGCGCGGCGCGACGCGCAACAACGCGTCAGACCGCATCTGGTACGCCTCGTCGACGATCGCCCACGGCCAGGTGCCTTCGGTGACGGTGGCCCACTTCGCCGCCGTACCGATAGTGATTGCCGGCGAACCCAGATCGGCGACCTTGGCCGCGACCCGGCATGCCTGATGTGCCCGGACCCGAGCCGAAGGCTCGTAATCGACCGCCGAGAGCCGGCCCACAGTGACCTCCGGCGAGCGGGCGCCCAGCCGGTCGATCAGGTCGTCCACCTGCTCGTTGGTCTGCGCCACGATCATCAACGGCTCGCCGGTGGCGGCCACCTCACCGGCCGCCCGGACCACCAGCGTCGACTTGCCGGCGCCGGGTGGGGAGTCGACGACCACGCCGCGATGGCGGCCGGAACTGAGGTCACTCAGCACCGCGGAGATGACGGTGGCGGCCTCCTCGGCCGGGCTGACGATCGCGTTCGAACTCACCCGGGCACCGTAGCGCCCGCCTCCGACAAAAACGCTCGGTCGCCACTTCGACACATCGGGTAGGTAGGCTGCCCCCATCATGGAAGATCGTGAATGGGCGTGGCCGGCAGTGGAACTGGCCGCCCTGCGGCTGGGCCGACGGCTCGGCATGCCGGTTCCGGCGTCCCAGCCGTACCGCTGGTCGTTCGTGCACATCGTGCCCAGCCTCGGGCCCGCCGACGAGGCGGCGGTCCGGGCGGGCCGGGTGCACAGCAACTCCGGCCGCAGCTTCCGCGTCGCCCAGTGGGAATTCGAGGCCGACAGATTAGAGGGGTACGACCACGACCTCGGCTTCGTCCGGCTGCGTCATGCGGAGGCGGCGGACGAGAGTGAGCTTCTTGCGGTGCTGCGGGAGTGGCGGCTGCCCCCGGCCGGATTCCGGTACTCCTGGGACACCGTCGACCCGTCCTGAAGCGGGTTGTCCACAGGCGCTTCGTGCACTTGTGGATTGGCTTGCCGAGGGTTGTGTCCGGGCGACCGCCTTTCCCGCCGGTTTCGGCCCTGGGCGGGCCGAGGTGTCACTTCGCCGAAGCGCCGACCTCGGGCGAGGGAGTAGTGGGAACAACCTGAACCCGTCAAGCTGTGACCGTTCACGTTCCGATGGGAAAGAGGCGCCCGCCCGAGGCCGCCCAGCGGTGCCGGCCCGCCCGGCGGTGACGTGGCCTGCCCGTATCCGCGGTTTCGCCTCGGGCGCTGGACGCTCGCCATGTCGAACGTCGCCCGTTCTGGGCTCGTTGAATCAGTTTAGTGTCAGCGTCTGCAACACCATCCCTGATGCCATTTTCTTTCTGCGGTTCAGTTGAAGAATGCGATTTGCCCTTGATGAATAGGCCAGCCAATCGCCCTGATTCAGAAGCGGCCGGAAGATACCTGGAATCCGAGCTCTCGCTGACGATCGAGTGGAAGGGCGCCGAGTCGGCGTTTTGACTTCAGTTGTGCCGGGCGTCAATGGCAGGGCGTCTGGCTGACGCTTAGCGCTCCTTCGACAGTCGGGAAGCGACGCTCTGCGTCAGCTGAGCATGATCAAGTCGGCTGGACGACGGAGTTAGGTCCGGAGCGCGGTGGTGTTGCGCGCAGGACGGGCGGCCGTAGGCGGAACTAGCGCGCGTGGGTGAGCCGACGCGGGGTGAAGCTAGTGCGGGCGAGGCTAGGCAGGAGGGGCGAGGCTAGGCAGGCAGGCGGGGCGAGGCTAGGCAGGCGGGGCGAGGCTAGGCAGGGCGAGGCTAGGCAGGCGGGGCGAGGCCGAGCGGGCTTGTAGCGCGTGGGCTGACTCGGCTTCTCGGGTGATGGCGGCGGGCGGCAGGCTGTGGGTCGGCGGGCTGCGGCGTTGGGCCGGACCTGTGGATGCTGTGTAAGAGAGCGTCTGGGCGTGGGTTGCGTCGCCGCTTCTGACCGCTGGGTGGGAAGTGACAAGTATCCGACAGTTGTCCTGTCGCCCGATGTCTGGTGATCATGTGGCCCGACGGGGCCATCGGCTTGCGGCGGATCTCGGTGCAAGTCCGTCGCGCGTCTGCAGCCGGTTTCGGCCATGGCGGCCATCCTTTGAGGACCGGCTCCAAGCGATCATAGAAGTTCCGGTGACGCTGGTGGCGCACCATTTGATCATGCCGCGTGAAATGATGTTTGCTTCTTCGTCACTGCCCGGAAATAACTCTCGTCTTCAATATCGGGTACGGGTGAAAAGCGAAACTGATCTGCAACTTGCGCGTGTGGTTCGCCGTGCAAGTTGCAGGTTTCGACGCTATGCGTCCGGCGGCTCCATCGTCGTGGCTAAGCATTGATCGACATGCGGACTTTCATTCACGGATGTTTCTATGATCTAGCAACATCCCCCTTCCAGTCGATCATTGGAAGTGCAACTCTTCTAGCCAGCAGTGACGTCAGTAACACGGACGGTGGTGGTGGGGAATGCGCCCAGACGTTCTCGTCGGTCCGAGTGATTGGCTGATCGAGCAGTTCGGTGACAAGGTCGCCGACGAGTTGTGGACCCGAGTGCCAGAAGCCTTGAGCACTGCGATCGACCGCGAGGTCCACGCTCACCCAGCCATGACCCAGACCATGGAACGTGTCCTAGCAAATCCGCGCTGGCCTTTGCCGTACGAGGAACTGGTTCTCTTCCTCGGCACCCTTCCCGGAGCGGAAATCATCAGTGTTCCCAGGTCCGTCTATCAACTGGTCCTGATCAACGGGCACGTCGTGGTGCCGTGGTGTTACGGCCAGTCAGCCCGGCTCTCGATGCGGGACGCCGAGATCGGCCGCTCCTTCGGCCGGCTCGCCCGCGAATTGCTCCGGCGGTTCGGTCCGCCGTGGCGCCGTTCACCGGTCGAGGCCCCGCTCCCGCTCGACGCCGTCGACGAGCGTGAGGTGGCCAAGATCTGCGCGGCGATCGCTCAGATCGCACCGAAACCGGAGGTTGTCATCGCCGGCTACGCCGGAGCCCCCAACCTCGGCCTTCTCCGCGCCTGCCTGGGCGAGATCAAGTCGACCGACAACGGCACCCTGAATTGGAGCCACCTGGACGACCTGCCGTTGCCGCCGCCGGTGATCCCGCGCCCTCGCCGCATGCAGTTCCCCTGACCCGAGCCGCGCGCTACCTCTTCCAGTTCTGAGGTACGTGCCTGATTCAGCCAGATCCGCGCTGCAGAGCAAAACGATCACGAGCCTGGTCCGGCTGACCCACAGTGTCTTCTCCGCCCGGATTAAACAGCACTGTGAGTCAGCCAGATCCCCTCGGCTGGCTCGCAGTGCTGTCTGAAGGCCGTTGAGACAGCACTGTGAGCCAGCCACAAAGATCGCCGCTCGAGCAAGCGCCTCCCGCCCGCCGGAGCATCGCCTCGGCCTGGGCGGATCTCTTGGTCAAGCGCTCCCACGCCACCGTTCGGCGCATCCTCCTGCGCCACGGGACGGGTCAGGGGGCCGTTGTCCTGCCGGCCGTTCGGCGCAGCCTCGGGGACGCGCTTCCTCCGGTCGCCGTTGCGGGCTGGCGCAGCTCTTCATCTTGCTGTGCTGGCTTCGGCGGGTGGTGTCCCCTAGGCAATGCAGTCCGGGTCATCGCCTGCAGGGTGGCACCGTTCCAGGTGGACCTGTTTGGGTTGCCGCCAGGAGGTGGCCGTTTCCGGGTATTGCCGCTCGGGTCGCCGTCTGCCGGGTGTGCTGTACCGGAGTGCGGCTGCTGGGCCGGTGGGGTTGTCATGACGGACGCGCGGTTCGGTGGTGATTGAAGGTGGACCGCGCCAGGATGATCGGCATGGGTGAGCGGGTCTCCTACGTCGTCACCGGTGGTGGCCGTGGCATCGGGCGGGCAATCGTCGAACGGCTTGTGGCTGCGAACGCTGTCGTGGCCGTTCTTGACTTTGATGGCGCCGGGTTCGATTGGATCGGGCGGCATCCGGACGGAGAGCGGATCATCCCGGTGATCGGGGACGCTGCTGACGAGAGCGTTGCCGGGCGCGCGGCCGAGGCGGCTGCTGCGGCGGCGCCTTTGCGTGGCTGGGTCAACAACGCCGCGGTCTTTCGGGACGCTCGACTGCATGAGGCGCCCGCGGAGGTTGCTGCACTCATCCGGAGCAACCTGGATCCGGTGCTGGTTGGGTGCGCGGTCGCCCTACGCCACTTCCTCGCTGCTGACCAGGGCCGCGACGACGCCGGCGGTGCCATCGTCAACATCTCGTCTCATCAGGCGCAGCGGGCCGTGCGGGGAGCCGTGCCCTACGCGACTGCCAAGGCGGCTATCGAGGGGTTGACCAGGGCGCTTTCGGTGGATTACGGGCCTTTTGGCGTACGCGTCAATGCTTTGGCTCTTGGGTCTATTGCTACTGAGCGTTCCGATTCTCACCTTGCTGGGCTGTCGGCTGCTGGGCAGCAGTGGTTCGCGGAGGAGATTCGCCGGCTTCAGCCGCTTGGGCGGATGGGTCGTCCCGGCGAAGTTGCTGAGGCGGCTGCCTTCTTGCTCTCCGAAGCGGCCAGCTTCATCAACGGCGCGATCATCCCGATCGACGGTGGGCGCTCGGCGGTCGGCCGGGACCCGGAAGAGCGGAATCCCTGAGAGGCGCCCACGAGACGGCAGGTCCGAGAGGCGTGACCTCGAAGGGGAGCACCGCCCAAGAGATGGCGGCTCGGCGGATCGATCGGAGAAGGCTGGAACCGTGGCAGGCGGCGGAGCCGGTGAGCGCGGCGGAGGCCGGAAGTCGGGGAAGGCGGAGAGGCCGGGAGAGGAGCGGCTGCCAGGCCGTGGCCGACGCCGGCTTGATGTCGGCACGCCGCCGGAAATGGCAGGCTCGCGGGATCGACGGTACGGCCTAAACTCCTGGGGATGGCTGAGCAGCGGGAGTCGCCCACGACGATCCGGGATCGGGCCGTGGCGGTGGCGGACTATCTGCTGGCCGTGCGGGCTCAGATGGATCGTCCGGCTCGTACTGTCCCGACGGATGCGCACTGGCTCGATTCCCTTCCGCGGCATCCGGATTGTCAGGTCGGCCCGGGGGTTGATGGCACGTCCTGGCTGAGGGTGGGTCGGCCTGATCTTCCGCCGCCGGTGGCGGTTCCGGCGGCCTTGCGTCGCAGGCTGCGTGGCGAGATCTCCGCGACGGACGAACCCGCCCCGACCGAGCTGACAGCAGAAGCCCAGAAGGAGCAGGCCAAGGCACTAGGCAAGCCGGTAGCCGAGGTAGCAGGCAAGCCGGAAGCCAGGGCCGAAGGCTCGGCAGAGGGAGACAGTAAGTACGGAGAAGCTGAGCCGGACCCCTTCGAGCTGTGGCGGGAGGAAGCCTGGCGCCCCTGGTCGGAAGCGACCGCCGCCGCCGAGCAGACACGGGAGCTGCATCGCCGGCTCTTCGACCGGATGCATCAGCTGGACATGGCGGTGGCCACCACCGAGCTGGTCTGGGGGCACGGCATCCTGGAGACCACGATCGACGGCACCCGGGTGCGTTATCCGCTGGTCGCCACGCCGGTGCTGATCGAGTACGACCCGGACCGGGCGCTGGTCAGCGTCTCCCCGGCTGGTCCGTCCCGGCTGCAGACCGCGGTGCTGAGCGGCCTCGACGAGCGCTACCTGAATCAGCTGGCCGGGCTCGCCGGCCCGGGCGGCGTGGTCGAGGTGGATCTCTGGAGCGAGTTCGAGCGGCGCGAGTTCTTCGAACGCGCGCTCACCCGCCTCGGCCATGACCGGATAATTCTGGATGAGTCCGAAAGATCCGATGCCAAGACCTTCATCCGCGACACCGCAGTCCTCTTCGCGCGACCCCGACAGCGGCAGCTGCGAGGCTTCCTGGAGAACCTGCGCGACCGCCTGACCAGCGGCGACTTCAGCGCGGTAGGTTCGCTGGCCGCCGTCGTCGCGCATGAGCCGAGCCGCCTCACCATGCCCGACGACCAGCCGGAACGCTGGGAGCGGGTGGGCGGCCGCCTCCTCATGCCACTGCCCACGAACGAGGCGCAGGAGTCGATCGCGCGCCGGCTGGCCCATCACCGCAACGTCGCGGTGCAGGGTCCGCCCGGCACCGGCAAGACCCACACCATCCGCAACCTGATCTGCCACCTGATGGCGAACGGCAAGCGGGTCCTGGTGGTCGCGCAGAAGGAGGAGCCGCTGCGCGTGCTCCGCGACGGCCTGCCCGAGGAGGTGCAGGCGCTCTGCCTGGCGGTGCTCGGCCGGACCACGGACCAGCTGGTGCAGCTCCAGCTGGCCGCGCGCGAGCTCTCCGACCGGGCGGCGACGCTGGACAAGGACGCCGAGGCGCGCCGGGTGGAGCGGCTCACCCGCACTCTGGAGGAGGCCGAGCGCGAGCATGCCGCCGCGCTGGCGGGACTGCGATTGATCGCTGAGAGCGAGGCTGTCTCGTACCAGATCGGTGGGGTTGCTCTGCTCCCCGCCGAGGTCGGCGCCTGGTTGCGCGAGCGTGCTGCCGCGCACGGCGGCATTCCGGATCCGATCTCGGGTCCGGCGCCGCTCACCATCGAGGATTTCGCGACGCTGCTCAAGCTGGCGGCGCGACTGTCGCCGGAGGATCGCGCGGCCGCGATGCGGCCGTTGCCGGAGATCCAGGATCTGCCGGATGCCGCCGAGACGGCGGCCCAGCGGGAGAAGAGCGCCCAGACCGAGGCGCGCCTGTCGCTCTTGGCAGATGCGGGCGTCGATCTGGCATCGGTACGCGTGGAGCGCCGCGCCGGTATGGCGGAGCTGGTGGGCGACCTGCGGGAGGCGGTGAACTGGCTGCGCCGGCGGGAGGGTACGTGGACCGACCGTCTCGGCCGGCTGCTGGACGACCCGCACTGGCGCACCGTCTGGACCGATCATGTGGCGGCCACCGAGGCGATCTACGGGGAGCTGGCCGGGCTGGCCCGGGAGGTGACCGGGCACCGGATCGTCGTGCCGGATCCGCTGCTGGCCGAGCCGAAGCTGCTGCTGATCCGGCTGGCCGAGATCCGGCAGCGGTTCGCCGCGGGTAGGGGCCTGAACCGGCTGTTGCAGGCCGCTCTGTACCGGCTGGCCGAGGAGATCCGGGTCGACGGCGAGCCGGTGCGCACGACGGCCGACGTGGATCTTGCGATCGCCGGGGTACGGCGTACCCAGGCCCGCCGCCGGCTGGGTGAGGTGTGGCAGGAGTGGGTGGAGCGCCTGTCGATCCCGGACCCGGCGAGCGGCTGGGGCGATCCGGAGGTCTGGGCCGGTGCGCTGCTCGCCGACGCGTCGCAGTCCCTCGACTTCGATCTGCACCGGTGGCCGCCTCTCGCGGGGCGGCTCGCGGCACTCGTACCCCAGCGGGAATTGCAGCCGGATGCGGCCTGCCTGGCCGAGGTGGCGGATCAGCTGGCCGGCGCCCTCGAAGTGTTCGCGCTGGACAAGGCGCAGACCGTGGAGCGGGCGGTGGCCGACCGGCTGGCGCTGTGGCCGGACCTGGTGGAGGCCTGGAAGAGCCTGGACGGCTGGGACGAGGCGGTCGCCGAGGTGCGCCGGCTGGTTCTGCTGCAACCGGATGTGATGCGGTTCCATGCCGCGCACGACCGGCTGGCGTCGATCGCTCCGGAGTGGGCCGCCCAGATCGCGGGCGGTGAGCATCCGGTCGTCTCCGGGCAGGCCTGCCTGGACGCCTGGGAGTGGCGGCGTGCGCAGACCTGGTTCGACGGGGTGGTCGGCGACGTCGATCCGGCGGTGCTGTCCCGCCGCGTGGAGCGCGCCCGTGCCAAGATCCGGCGGCTGACCGGCGAGCTGGTCGTGGCCTCGGCCTGGCTGGAGGTGGCCCGGGCCCTCGACGACCGGCGCCGGGCCGCGCTGGCCGACTGGACCACCGCGCTGCGCAAGATCGGCAAGGGCACCGGGCGGGGTGCCGCGGCCTGGCAGGCGCACGCGCAGCGGGCCATGGAGCAGGCGGTCACCGCGGTGCCGGTCTGGGTCATGTCGGTGGACCGGGCGATCGAGCAGTTCGCCGGTGGGGCGAAGTTCGACGTGGTGATCGTCGACGAGGCGTCCCAGGCGGATCTCTTCGCGCTGCCGGTGCTCTCGCTGGCCGAGCGGGCCGTGGTGGTCGGCGACGACCAGCAGATCGGGCCGCAGCTCGGGTTCGTCGGTTCGGTGTCCGGGCTGATCCGGCGTCATCTGGACGGCGTGCCGTCGGCCGAGCATTTCGACCCGGAGTCCTCGCTCTACGACCACGCGGTGCGCCGTTCCCCGGAGCGGATCCTGCTGACCGAGCACTTCCGCTGCGTACCGCAGATCATCGAGTTCTCGTCGCGGCACTACTACGACGGCAAGATCATGCCGCTGCGGGCGGACCGGCCGGCTCTGCCGCCGATTCAGACCGTTTTTGCCGCCACCGGCGTACGCCAGCCGCAGCCCGGCCTCGGCGACGTCAACCTGGAGGAGGCGAACGCGCTGGTCGAGCGGGTCACGAAGATCGTGGCCGACCCGCGGTACGACGGGAAGACGCTCGGCGTGATCAGCCTGTTGAGCAGCAGTGGACAGGCGAACTATCTGCTCACCCAGTTGCGCGAGGCGATCGGCGAGGACGAGATCCAGGCGCGGCGGTTGCGGGTGGGCGACGCGTACACGTTCCAGGGCGACGAGCGGGACGTCGTACTGATCTCGATGGTGGTGTCCGAGAACGATCCGCGGATCGCGGCGTTCACGAAACGCGACTACCACCGGCGGATCAACGTGGCCGCGTCCCGGGCGCGTGATCAGTTGTGGATCTTCCATTCGGTGCGCCCGAACGCTCTTCTCGCTGATGACGCTCGGGGGCTGCTTCTCGCGTACGCCCTCGATCTTCCGGTGGAGGGCGCCACTGCCGACCTGGCCGCGCGCTGCGAGAGTGATTTCGAGCGTGCCGTGCTCAAGCTCCTGGTCGGCCGGGGTTTCCGGCCGATCCCGCAGTTCCGGATCGGCGGCTACCGGATCGACTTCGTGCTGAACGCGCCGGACGGGCGGCGGCTGGCGATCGAGTGCGACGGCGACGCCTATCACGGGCCGGAGCAGTGGGAGAGCGACATGCGCCGGCAGTCGGTGCTGGAGCGGGTCGGCAACTGCGTCTTCGTGCGGATCCGGGGCAGCGTCTTCGCCCGGGAACCGGAGGCGGCGATGCGCCCGGTCTGGCAGCGGATCGCCGAGCTGGAGATCACACCGGTCTGACCGTCACTGCGTGCATGTCTTTGGACGCGTTGCGTGCATGTCGATGGCTGGTTGCGGGTAGGAAACTGCGCAAGGTTCCAAAGTGAATACTTGAAGTAACTGTCTGTCATGGAGGCGTGAGGGGTTTTCGGCGTAATTGCGGGGGAACGAGGTCATCCGATCGGTTGTTTCGTTACTCTGGATGGGCGATAATTCCCTGCTCCTGGCCTTGCCGGCGGAAACGTCAAAACTTTGACGCCGGTATCCACTGTTACTACGGCCTGGTGACAGGTCGTAATAGGTGAGGGGACTTGGTGGCAGGGGGATCAGCCGTGCGCAAGGGGGGAGGTGACGGCGGATGACGGTGCCCGAAGAACGGGAGCGTTGGACGCCGGCGCCACCAGCCATGCTGCCCGAGCCCCGGCAACCCACCGACGAGCGGGCCGCCTGGTTCACGTACACCGCCGCCGGTGACCAGATCGTCTGGTCCGCCGCGCTCTCCGCGATGATCGGCCGGCCGCCGGCCGAGAAGGAGATGACCCGGCAGATCCTGGCGCGTTACGTGCACCGCGACGACCACGCCAAGGCGCTCGGATCGATCACCGAGGCCTGGACCAGCCGGCACACCGTGCACACGACGGTGCGGTTGATGCGTACGGATGGTGGCTGGTTCGACGTCGACTGCCGCCTCGAGCCGATGATGAGCTCCGACGGCACGGTCCGCGGGATCCGCGGCACGGTTCGCGACGTCTCGTCCCGCGAGCGGGCGCGCCGGGAGTCGGCGCGGCTCACCCGGCGTGGCGAGACCGTGCAGGCGTCGCTGGTCGAGCCCGACCCGGCCACCGGCCTGCTCATCCGGGCCCGGTTCGCCGACGAGATCGACCGCGCCCTGCGCAACGCCGGCGGCGCGTTGCTGGTGGTGCGCGTACAGGGCCGCCAGCGTCCGGATGACAACGCCGAGCTGCTGCACCAGGTGGCCCGGGTGCTGGAGGAACACGTCCGGCCGGAGCACCTGCTCGGCCGGGTCGGACCCAACGAGGTCGCCGTGCTGTACGCGGGAACCTCGTGGCGGGACGCACGGGAACAGTCGCGGGTTCTGATGGCGACGCTGCGCGAGGAAGTCCAGGCCTGGGGTGGGCTGGTCCGTTTCGAACGTGATGCCGAGGCCGGCAGCCACGGTCTGCTGATCGACGCCGAGCAGGCCTGGCGGCAGTCCCGTGAGGCGGAACGCTCGCTCACCCGGCTGGCGCATCCGGTGCCGGTTCGTGACCGGCAGGGTTCGTACCGGACCCGGCTGGCCGACGCGCTCGGCACCGACCGGTTCACTCTCTACTCGCAGCCGATCCTGGAGCTGCAGACCAACAAGGTCACCCGGCACGAGCTGCTGCTCCGCGTCCTGGACGAGGCGGACGGCCCGCAGTCGCCGATCCAGGTGCTGGACGCCGCGGAGCGGCTGGACGCGGTCTTCGACATCGACCTCTGGGTGGTGGAGCGGGCCATGCGGCTCGCCGCCGAGGAGCCGGGCCTCTGCCTGCAGGTCAACCTCTCCGGCCGCTCGGTCGGCGACCCGCGGCTGACCACCGAGGTGGAGAAGCTGCTGGACCGCTACCGGGTGGACCCGGCCCAGCTCACCTTCGAGATCACCGAGACCGCGCTGATCGGGAACCTGAGTGAGGCCCGCCGGTTCGCCGACCGGGTCCGGGATCTCGGCTGCGGGCTCGCGCTGGACGACTTCGGCTCCGGGTACGCGTCCTTCCGCTACCTGCGGCTCTTCCCGATCGACCTGGTCAAGATCGACGGTGAGTACGTGGTGGATCTGGTCGACAATCCGCAGGATCAGGTGCTCGTGCGGGCGCTGGTGCAGGTGTGCCAGGCGTACGGGATCCACACGGTGGCCGAGTTCGTTCAGGACGAGGCGACGCTGCGGATGTTGCGCGAGCTCGGCGTCGATTACGTGCAGGGTTATCTGATCGGGCGGCCGTCGCCTGTTCCGCCGAGCCGATTGCGGGGAGCCTGACCCGGGTAACGTGCGGGCATGGAGCACTTCACGATTGCCACCGTTGCGGAGCAGAGCAAGGATTTCCGTCGGGTCCTGTGGACCGGGAAGCACACCCAACTCGTGATCATGACCGTTCCGCCGGGCGGCGAGATCGGCGAGGAGGTCCACGAGGTGGACCAGATCCTCACCTTCGTCAGCGGTGTCGGCAAGGCGGTCATCTCCGGCGAGACCCGCAAGGTCCAGCAGGGTGACCTGGTCGTCGTGCCCGCCGGCCGCAAGCACAACTTCCTCAACGAGGGTCCGAACCCGCTGGTCCTCTACACCGTTTACGGCCCGCCGGAGCACGCCGACGGTGCTGTGCACAAGACCAAGGAAGAGGCTGACGCTCTCGAGGAAGCCGGCAAGGACGAGCCGCCCTCGTCGTGAATCTCGGGCGTAGGTACACGACGCCGGAACCGGCCGAGGCCCCCCAGCCAGCCGGTTCCGGCGCCGTGTTCGGGGTGAAAGTCCCCGGACAGAGTACCCGGCCAGGTTCACGTAAGTCGATCGATTCGGCGACCGATCGGTAGTCGGCACTAATCTTCCTGCATGGACGAGCCCCGCTGGTTGACCGAGGAGCAGCAACATACCTGGCGGCGCCTGGTCGAGGTGCTGGTCAGAGTGCCCGCGGCCCTGGAGGGGCAGCTTCAGCGCGACGCCGGGCTGACCCATATGGGCTACCTCGTCCTGATGACCCTCTCCGAGCGCCCGGACCGCCGGCTCGCCATGAGCAAGCTGGCGAAACTGGCCTGCGCGTCACTGTCACGACTGTCCCATGTGGTGGCCCGGCTGGAGGAGCGGGGCTGGGTGCGCCGCGAGCGTGACCCCGAGGACGGCCGGGTGCAGATCGCGGTCCTCACCGAGGCGGGGTTCGCCAAGGTGGTCGAGACGGCGCCCGGGCACGCCGAAGCGGTGCAGCAGCTCATCTTCGACCGGTTGACCACGGCTCAGATGCGTCAGCTGGCCAAACTGGCGGAGGCGCTGCTCCGGCCCTGAATGGCGGCGCTCTGCTGGTCGGCCAGCAGGCTGTCCTCATGCCGGGATGGACAACCAGAGACGACTCCGGCGCCCGGGCAGATAGGGCGAGTCGAGCCGCTTGGCGATGACGCCGTTCAGGCCCTGCGTCCGGGCCGTCTCCAGGGCGAACTCGCCGCCGCCCGGGAAGTAGGGCGGGGTCTGCCAGTGGTCGCCGGCCAGGTCGAGGCCGTCCAGCAACTCCCGGCGTTCGGCGTAACGGACCAATTCGGTCGTGGCATGACCCTCGAGCCACAGTAGGTCGTACAGCAGAAGGTGTGCCGGCGTGCGCTCCGCTGCCCGCCGGGCCGCTGCCGAGTCCTTCGGCGCTTTGCGCCGGGCCAGCAGTTCCGGCGCCGGCCGGGCGCCGTCGAACGCGACGATCTCGCCGTCGAGCACTGCCTCGATCGGCGCGAGCGCCGGCCCGAGCGGCCGGATCTCCGGATACCACGAGGTCACATCGGCGCCGTCGGCATCGCTGAGGCGCACTCTTCCACCGGAGATGTACGCGATGACGCGGCGCCCGCCCCAGTTCAGCTCGTATCCCCAGTCGCCGTCGTCCGGCGGGAGTCCTGCGGTCCGGGTCGCGAGCATCGGCTGCACGGCGTCCGGCATCGCCTCCCAGCCCGGCTCGGCCGGATCCATCCGGCGGACCATCCAGTCCCGGCCGCCGGTCTGAAAGAAGACGTATCGACCGTTCGTGCGCTCACCGTGAAAGGTGACGCCGATCTCGTCGTCCCGCCACTTGTCGGCCTCGTACGTCCCCTGGTCGTGGATCGTCATCCGGCCGCCGCCGTACTCACCGGCCGGGATCTCGCCGGCGAAGTCCAGATACTCCAGCGGATGGTCCTCGGTGTGTTTGGCCAGGTTGTTGCGGGCCCGGTCGCGGGGCAGGCCACGCGGCACGGCGAACGAGACCAGCACGCCGTCCCGTTCCAGCCGGACGTCCCAGTGCAGGCTGCGGGCGTGGTGCTGCTGGATGACGAAGCGGCACTGCCCGGTCGGCCCGGGCGTGGCCGGTGGGACGGGTTCCGGGGTGCGCCGGGCGTCCCGCTTGCGGCGGTAGTCGTCGAGGCGGTCCGTCATAGTTCGATTCTCTGCCCGCCCCGGCCGGGAAATACACGGGTGTAACTCGGCCGGGAATTGTCGTACCCCGATGGTTGAGTGTCGGCATGTACACCGAATGGCCTTCCTCGCTGCCGCACGTGGTCGCCTGGCGCAGCATCGCCGCGCCACACACCGGCACCGGGCGCATCCTGCCGGACGGGTGCCTCGACCTGATCTGGCACGAGGGTTCGGTCTTCGTGGCCGGGCCCGACACCACGGCACAGCTCAGCGCGCCGACGCCGGGCGATCGCCACCACGCGCTGCGCTTCGGCGCGGGCACCGGCCCAGGCGTGCTCGGCGTGCCCGCCTCCGAGCTGGTCGACCGGCACGTGCCGCTCGACCAGATCTGGCCGGCCACCGAGGTCCGCCGGATCGCCGAGGCCGACGACCCCGGCGCCGCGCTGGAGGCCGCCGCGCGAGAACGCTGGCAGCCACCGGATCCGGTCATGGTCGCGGTCGCCGAGGGCGCCCGGGCCGACCGGCCGGTCAGCGAGATCGCGGCCGGCGCCGGCCTGGGCGAGCGCCAGTTGCGCCGGCGCAGTGTGGCCGCGTATGGGTACGGGCCGAAGACACTCAACCGCATCTTCCGGATGCGCCGGGCCGTCGCCCTGGCCCGGGCCGGCCGGGCGTTCGCCGCCGTGGCCGCCGACTCCGGCTACGCCGACCAGGCCCACCTCGCCCGGGAGGTGCGCGACCTGGCCGGCGTCCCGTTGGGTGAGCTCGTCACTCAGGTGGCCGACGCGGCGTAAAGGTCCACGCCGTTGCCGTCCGGGTCGTGCACGACGGCGTATCGCTGGCCCCACGGCGCGTCCCACGGCTCCATGACGCCGGCGTGGCCCGCCTCGACGAGCTTGCGGTATGCGGCATCCACTCCGGCCGGTCCGTCGCACTGGAAGGCGAGGCTGATCCGGGCGCCGTCCGGCCCGGGCGGGGTGAAGCCCGGATCGAAGGTCTTGATCGACGCGTGCGAGTCCCACATGAGACGCACACCGCCGGGGAGGGTCACCTCGACGTGCGGCGCCTCGTCGGCGCCCGCCTCGAATTCCATCCCCAGCAGACGGTAGAAGGCAAGGGACGCGGCCATGTCGGCCACGGCCAGGCCGATCGCGTTCAGAACAGGAGTCATGACAGTGACGCTACGAGCCGGGCGCGCGTCCGTCTTGAACAAATCGGACTTGATGTCGATCGCGGGTGTTCCCCCGCGACGATGGCAGAAGGTAGTGTTCTGGCTCCGACGCGTATCCATCGACAAGAAGGCGTTGGTGCAATGACCTTGCGCATCCTCGTGGTGGGCGCCGGCATTGCCGGCCTGGCTGCGGCCCGGGGGCTGCGTGTCGCCGGCTTTCGGCCGGAGGTCGTGGAGGCGTTACCCGCCACCGTCGTGCCGGGTGCGGGCATCTATCTCCCCGGTAACGCGTCACGTGCGCTGCGGCTGCTCGGCCTCGACGTCCCGCTGCGCCCGCTGGGTGACCTGATCTTCCGCCAGGTCTTCCTCGACGCGCGCGGGCGCGATCTCTTCGAGATGGACGTGGCCGCGCTCTGGGCCGGTGTCGGCGAGTCCCGGGCGCTCTCCCGGGCCGACCTCCAGCAGGTGCTGCTCACCGGCGTGGGCGGCGAGGTGCGGTTCGAGACCGAGGTGCGCGGGCTGGAGATCGTCGACGGGGCCGCCAAGGTCGAGTTCTCCGACGGCAGCATCTCGGAGTACGACCTGGTCGTCGGAGCCGACGGGCGGCGCTCCATGATCCGCAATGTGGTCGGCCTCGGTGGACCAGCGGTGCCCACCGGTCAGATCGTCTACCGGGCGGTGGTCAGTGGCGGGCCGCCGCTGACCGACTGGACCGCTCTGCTCGGCCGCCGGTCGTCGTTCGTGGCGATGCCAATGGGCGGGCGCAGGCTCTACTGCTACGCCGACGAGACCGCGCCAGACAGCCCCACCCCGGAGGATCCGCGCAAGCGTCTGCTCGAGCTGTTCGGGGCGTACGGGGGGCCGGTGCCGGCCATCCTGGAGAAGGTCGAGAAGGTGCAGGTCGCCCGGACCGACGAGGTCGTCCTGCCGGCGTGGTCGCAGGGGCCGGTCGTGCTCGTCGGCGATGCGGCGCACGCCACCGCGCCGACTCTCGCGCAGGGGGCCGCCATGTCGTTCGAGGACGGCTGGGTGCTCGGTCAGGAGCTGCGCAATGCCCCCGGTGACATTCCGGGGGCGCTTCGGGCGTACGAGTCGCGGCGCCGTCCACGCTGTACGGAGGTGCGCGAGCGGACCCGCGAGCGCGACCGCACCCGTGACGTCCCGCCGTCCCTACGCGACCCCATGCTGCGCCGTCGCGGCCTCCGGATCTTCACCGATCACTATCGCGAGCTTGTGTCCTCGGTCTGACAGTTAGGTCACCCCGCGCCAGCCCAAGGTCGGTGGGGGACTATTCTGCCCACGGGGTACGCCCGATCATCGGGGCACCTGAGAGGACGAACGAGACAACGGAGGCAATTCGTGACGACCGTTGCGCCGTCGCCGATCGCGACCCGACCATATCCGGTGCGGCGGCAGGTCAAGGGTTCGGCGTTTGCTCGGATCCTGCGCACGACGGACGCGAAGCAGATCGGGATCATGTACATGATCACGGCCTTCGTGTTCTTCCTGCTGGGCGGCCTGATGGCCCTCCTGATGCGTGCGGAGCTGGCACGGCCGGGCATGCAGCTGCTCTCACCGGAGCAGTTCAACCAGCTGTTCACCATGCACGGCACGATCATGCTGCTGTTCTTCGCGACACCGATCGTGTTCGCGTTCGGCAACTACATCGTGCCGATCCAGATCGGCGCGCCGGACGTGTCGTTCCCGCGGCTCAACGCATTCGCGTACTGGCTGTACCTGTTCGGCGGTCTGATCACCATCGGTGGCTTCCTGACCCCGGGTGGCGCAGCTGACTTCGGCTGGTTCGCCTACACGCCGCTGAGCGACTCGCTGCACTCGCCGGGCGTCGGCGGCAACATGTGGGTGGTCGGCCTGGCCCTCTCCGGTCTGGGCACGATCCTCGGCTCGGTCAACCTGATCACCACGATCCTGACCCTGCGGGCCCCCGGCATGACCATGTTCCGCATGCCGATCATGACCTGGAACATGCTGGTCACCGCGCTGCTCGCGATCCTGGTCTTCCCGTTCCTGGCGGCCGCGCTCTTCGCGCTGGCAGCCGACCGGATCCTCGGCGCGCACGTCTTCGACGTGGAGACCGGCGGGCCGATGCTGTGGCAGCACCTCTTCTGGTTCTTCGGGCACCCCGAGGTGTACATCATCGCGCTGCCGTTCTTCGGCATCATCACCGAAGTCATCCCGGTCTTCAGCCGCAAGCCCGTCTTCGGCTACAAGGGCCTGGTCGCCGCGACCCTGCTGATCGCCGCCCTGTCGATGAGCGTGTGGGCGCACCACATGTTCGCCACCGGCCAGGTGCTGCTGCCGTTCTTCAGCTTCCTGAGCTTCCTGATCGCGGTCCCGACCGGCATGAAGTTCTTCGTCTGGATCGGCACCATGTGGCGCGGCCAGATCAGCTTCGAGTCACCGATGCTATTCGCCCTCGGCTTCATGGTGACGTTCCTCTTCGGCGGTCTCTCCGGCGTGCTGCTGGCGTCCCCGCCGATTGACTTCCACGTCTCCGACTCGTACTTCGTGATCGCGCACTTCCACTACGTGCTCTTCGGCACGATCGTGTTCGCAGTGTTCGCCGGCATCTACTTCTGGTTCCCGAAGATGTTCGGCCGGATGCTCGACGAGCGGCTCGCCAAGATTCACTTCTGGCTGACGTTCATCGGCTTCCACGCCACGTTCCTGGTGCAGCACTGGCTGGGCACCAAGGGCATGCCCCGGCGGTACGCGGACTACCTGCCCAGTGACGGCTTCACGTTCCTGAACACGTTCTCCACGGTCGGCTCGTTCGTGCTCGGCCTGTCGACCCTGCCCTTCCTGTACAACATTTGGAAGTCGTACAAGGTCGGCCAGGTCACCACGCTCAACGACCCGTGGGGCCACGGCAACTCGCTGGAGTGGGCGACCACGACGCCGCCGCCGCTGCGCAACTTCGACCGGATGCCGCGGATCCGCTCCGAGCGGCCCGCGTTCGACGAGAAGTTCCCGGAGCTGGCGGCCGGCGCCCAGTCGATCGCCGGGCCTCCGGAAGGTGGCGCCCGCCCGCTGACCGGGGAGTCCGACGGCGGGGCGACCTACCAGGAAGATGTCGCGAGCGACCGCGACAAGTAAGCGCCGTAACGCCGATTGGGCCCGCACTCCTTCGGGAGGGCGGGCCGTTTCCGTTCCCGCGTGCCGCCCGGCCGCTCTCCCTGCGCCTGGGTCTCTCTCCCTACGCCCTCGGCCTTTCTCCTGCGTCCTCGGCCTTCCTCTCTGCGCCGTCGGCCTTCCTTCCTGCGTCCTCGGTCTCTCTCCCTGAGCCCTCGGCTTCTCTTCCCTCCTGCGTTTGGCGTGCCTCTGCCTCTTCTCCTATCTGCGTTTGGCGCGCGCCCGCTCCTCCCCGCTCTCCTCGCCTCGCTCGCGCGTGATGGTGGTTACTGCAACAGCGGAAGTCGTTGGATTTGTGTCGTACCCCCGCGGCAGGATGGTCCGCGGAGGTCAGGATCGACATGTTGCTCACGCCTTACCGGGAAACACTCGCGCTGCCGAAGATCCGGTCGTTGCTGGTGGTCGCCACGCTCGCCCGCATCCCGATCGCGGCCGCGACGGTCGTGCTCACCCTGCACGTGGTGACCGACCTCGGCCGGGGTTACGGCGCGGCCGGTCTGATCGGTGCGGCCGCCACGATCGGCGGTTCGGTCGGCGCTCCGGTGATGGGCCGCCTGATCGACCGTCGCGGGCTGCGTCCGGTGCTCGTGCTGACCACCGTCGCCGAGGTGATCTACTGGCTGGTGGCCCAGAGCCTGCCGTACTGGCTGCTGCTCCCGGTGGCCGCGATCGGCGGCTTCCTGGCCCTGCCGGCCTTCTCGGTCGCCCGGCAGTCGATCGCCGCCCTGACCCCCGAGTCGCATCGGCTGCCCGCCTTCGCCCTCGACTCGATCACCACCGAGATGTCGTTCATGGCCGGCCCAGCGCTGGGCGTGCTCATCGCGACCACCGCCGGCCCTCGCGTCGCCATGATCTCGCTGGCCGTCGGCATCCTCTTGGCCGGCCTGGGCCTGTGGCTGCTGAACCCGCCGATCAGAGCCGCCCACGAGGCCCCGGTGACCAGCAGCGAGCGAGTCCCGCGACGCAGCTGGCTGAAGCCCCGGTTCATCGCGATCCTCGCCGTCACGATGGCCGCGACGCTAGTCCTCTCCGGCACCGACGTCGCCGTGGTCGCCGTCCTCCGCGAGTCAGACCAGGTCGCCTGGACCGGCGCGGTCCTGTCCCTTTGGGCGCTGTTCTCACTGATCGGCGGCTTCGTCTACGGCACGGTCCGGCGCGGCGTCCCCGCCTTGGCACTGTTCGCCCCGATGGCTCTGCTCACAGTCCCGGTCGGCCTCGGCGGCGACCATTGGTGGCTGCTCGCCCTCCTGCTGATCCCCGCAGGCGCCCTCTGCGCCCCCACGATCACCGCCAGCTCCGACGCCATCAGCCGCATGATCCCCGCCGCCGCCCGCGGCGAAGCCATGGGCCTGCACAACTCCGCCCTGACCGTCGGCGTCGCCCTGGGCGGCCCGCTCGCCGGCCTGGCCATCGACACGCAGGGCCCAGCCTGGGGCTTCGTAGCCGTGGGCGCGGTAGGCATCCTGGTAGCCCTACTGGTCCTCCCCGCCGAACTACGCCGCCGCCGCGACACCCCAGAGCCCCCAGCGGCCGACACAACCCCAAGCTCGACGCCCGGGACGATCTCACCCCAGGACGCCGCCCCCGGTGGGTCCCCTGGGTCCCCACCTCACCCCGACCCTTCCCCCAACCCCACGGACCGCTCCGTAACGGTCTGACGCCCACGCCGCCTCATCGCCGAACACCCTGGCGCCGCGACCGAACCACCCAGCCCAACCCATGCCCATGCAGGCCTGGTCTCGTTCGCTTCTGGCTTTCGAAGTCCGACTGTCGTCACCAGCCCCCGTGCCGGGTCGTCCGTCCGTGTGCGGGGGGACCGGGCGGCGGTGGCCGCTGCCGTCGGCGGCATCCAGATCGGCCACCTGGGGTCCGTGCCCGTTCGCTTGTTCCTGGCGACGGCACCTGACCTTCGTGGTGGCGCTTCGGGTCGCCGTCCGGACCGCCCAACGGCCGTGCGACTGTGTCGTCCGGTGGATCGGTGGGTGACGACGCCAATGGGCGGCCGGGGCTGCCGTTTCGGCCTTCTCGACCACTGAGCCACCCACTAGCGCTGTCCATCCTGTGGTGGGACATCGTCGCCGCGCAGCCGAGTCGCATCGTCGCCGCGCGGCCGAGTGGTGGGACAACGCCCCGGCGCGCCAAGCGGTGGGAGAAACGCCACTGCGCAGCCGAGTGGTTAGCGGAGCCTCGAAATCAGGTTCTAGCCGCACGGCCGCGCTGGCACCGCCATGACTCCCAGCTCGGTGCCCCCAACGCCCGGTTTAAGGCGGCTGGCTGTGCGCTACGGCTGCCTGAACCCCGCGTCAGGCAGCCGTAGCGCACAGCCGGGTGATCAACAAGCCGGAGAATCCGGGCTCGGCTGTGACTTACAGTAAGTGTGCGTGCCTGCCGGGATGCTCCGCTCCAAGTCACCCTCGGCTGCAGTAGCTCACGCCCGGGCAGGCCCCGGCGCGAACCGCCGGCTGCGACCCGAAATCGAACACCTGAGCCGGACAACCGCTGTCCCGCCGTGCCCATCCATCGCACGGCAAGCGACGCTGGGCGTCAGCCCGGGGAGTTTGGCTGACCGGCAGTGCTCCTTCAGCGGGTGGGGAGGCGACGCTGGGCGTCAGCCCGGGAGGTTTGGCTGACCGGCAGTGCTCCTTCGGTGGGCGGGAAGCGACGCTGGGCGTCAGCCCGGGGGTTTGGCTGACCGGCAGTGCTCCTTAGCGGGCGGGAAGCGACGCTGGGCGTCAGCTGGACTTGATCGAGGTGGCGCGTGCCGGAGCGGGGTTTCGAGCCTGTGAGGGGCGGGCCGCGGTTGGTCAGCTGGCTGGACGGAGGGTGATGGGGTGGTTGTCGTCGTGGCTCAGGCACCAGTCGAGGAGGGAGGGCCACGGGCCGTAGCCGGAGTCCACGTTCAGATGTTCGGCGCCGGGGAGGACGGTGGTGGGGATTGCCAGGGGGTCGCCGTAGGCGGCTGTGGGGCCGTCCGGGCAGTACGGGTCGTTGTCGGTGCCGAACAGGCCGGTGTATCTGGCCGCGGCTCGGACGTGCTCAGCGGTCAGGGACTCCGGTGTGGCGAAGGCGGCGATCTCCGCGTGGCTGAGTGTCACCTCGCGGGAGGGTGGGGCCACCAGCAGCACTCGGTCCACGGGGAGGGGGACTGCGGAGCGGGCTACTGCGTTCAGCCACAGCAGGCAGCCGAGGCTGTGGCAGAGCAGGGTTCGGCGTGGGCCGGGCTGTGCGGTGAGCTGGGCTCGCAGTTCGGTGAGCCACGCGTCCAGGTCCGGGTAGTCGGGGTCGGGAAACTGCGGGTATGCCACAGCGTGGCCGCGGACGGTGAGCTCGCCCGCCAGCCAGTGCTGCCAGTGGGCCGGCGGCCGGCGGTTCTGCCAGCCGTGCAGCAGCAGGAACGAGCCCGCGTTGAGGGCGGCCGATCCGGACGCAGAGGAGGTGCCGGGCGCGGACGGGATGATCGGCGGGGCGCTAGAGGGCAGGGAAGGCGGGGCGCCGGAGGGCAGGGAAGGCGGGGCGCCGGAGGGCAGGGAAGGTGGGGTGTCGGAGGGCAGGGAAGGTGGGGCGCCGGAGGGCAGGGAAGGTGGGGTGTCGGAGGGCAGGGAAGGCGGCGTGCCGGAGGGCAGGGAAGGCGTCACAGGCCGAACAGCGGCAGGCATGGGGACACCCCTTCGAGCGTGACCGTTGGGTGGGGCTGGGCTTTCCAGGTCTCGCGGCTCAGGCGCAGGCGGTCGGAGATGAGGGCCTCGCTGCCTCGGGCGTCGACGGAGATGCCGTCAGGCTCGTAGCCGAGCTTGCGGGACACGCTCTGCGAAGCGTGATTGTCCTGGAAGACATCGGTTCGGGCGGTCTCCGCGCCCAGCTGGTCGAAGGCCAGCGTGAGCAGACCGATGCGGGCCTCGGTGCCGTAGCCCTTGCCGTGATGGTCGATGCCCAGCCAGGACCACGTCGTGACCTGCCGGACCACGGAGAAGTCGCGGGCCAGCAGCGCGACCACGCCCAGCGGCTCGCCGTCGCGGAAGACGCCGAGGGCCAGCTGCCACTTGGCGGGGGTCCAACTGGAGAGGCCGCGCCAGTGTTCGGCCAGGACGAAGCGGGCGCGGTCCGAGGGGGTGCCGTCGGTCCACGGTGTCAGGAACGGTTGCTCGCCGGGTGGGTGCACGCCGGCGGCTGCCACGTCGGCCAGGCCGGCGAGGTCCGAGTCGCGGGGGAGGCGGAGCTCGAGCCGTGGGGTACGGACTACCAGGCCGAAAATCGGCCAGATATCGATAAGTCGCGACATGTTCTTAGAATTCCAGAAACATGATGTGGAGGCCGACCCGCCCGTGCACCGGGTGCGAGAACGATCGCGGCACCGTACCGATGATGTCGAAACCTTCGCGCCGGTAGAGGTCGACGGCCGCGCGGTTCGTCTCCACGACGGCGTTGAACTGCACCCCGGCGTACCCCGCTGATCTTGCCCAGGCGACAGCGTCGCGGCACAGCGCGGTGCCCACCCCGCGGCCGCGTGCAGCGGCCGCGACCATGAAGCTCGCGGTGGCGATGTGGGCGCCGGGCCCGGGCCGGTTGGGCCCCATCTTCGCGGTGCCGACGATCTTTCCATCGAAGACCGCGACCACGGTACGCCCAGACGCCCCCTCAACCCACATGGAGCGAGCCTCAGCCGACGTCATGTCAGGGTCGTACGGAAACGTCTCCCGGGCCTGCACCACCTCCCGGACGATCTCCCACACCGATGGCCAGTCGCCGTCGGCGAGATCCCGGATCTCAGGCGTCAACGACGGGCTTCCCGGTGGTCGAGACGGAGGCGGCGCGGAACTGCTCCAGCGCGGCCTCCGTGGTCGCCTGGGCCACCCCGGCGGTGAGCTCCAGCAGGACCGTGGTCGCGAAACCGGCCGCGGCGGCGTCGAGTGCTGTCGCGCGTACGCAATGGTCGGTGGCAATGCCCACGACCTCGACCTCGGTGACTCCCTTGTCCCGCAGCCAGCCGGCGAGGGTTTCGCCGGTCTCGGTGTGGCCTTCGAAGCCCGAGTACGCCGCCTGGTGCTCGCCCTTGTGGAAGATCGCCTCGATCCGGTCGGTGACCAGCTCGGGGTGGAAGTCGGCGCCCGCCGAACCGACCACGCAGTGGGCCGGCCACGAGTCGACGTAGTCGGGGTGCGCGCTGAAGTGCGCGCCCGGGTCCACGTGGTAGTCCTTGGTGGCGACCACGTGGTCCCAGCGCTGCCCGGCCTTGTCGAGGACCAGCGAGATGCCCTTGGCGACCGCGGCGCCGCCGGCGACCGGCAGGGAGCCACCTTCGCAGAAGTCGTTCTGTACATCGACGATGATCAGCGCGCGGGACACGGGAACCCCTTTTAAGCGGTGGGAACGATGACGACGGGGATGGCGGGATCGCCGGCGGAGAGCTTGAGGCCTTCCCATGGGATGGAGATCAGGCACTGCCGGAGGTGGTCGCGGGACTCGGTCAGGCTGGGTGCCGGCTGCACCTCGCCGGAGGCCACGTACGTCCGCTGCAGCATGCGGTCGTTGGCGTGGTGGTCGGGCACCCCCTGCGAGAAGATGATCTCCTCGGTGGCGGTGCCGGTGGGCTTGTGACGGCGTACGGCCACCTTGCGCCCGCCGACGGTGGCCTTGTTCTCCGAGCGCTTGACGACCGGGCGCCCGTCGACCTCGACCAGCTTGTAGACCAGCCCGGCGGTGGGCGCGCCGGAGCCGGTGACCACCGCGGTGCCGGCGCCGTACATGTCGACCGGCTCGGCGGCGAGGGTGGCGATCGAGTACTCGTCCATGTCGCCGGAGACGATGATCTTGGTTTCGCTGGCGCCCAGGGAGTCGAGCAGCTCGCGGGACTGCTGGGCCAGCACGGACAGGTCGCCGGAGTCGATCCGCACGGCCCGCAGGTCCGGCCCAGCGATCGCGATGGCGTTGCGGATGCCCTGACTGATGTCGTACGTGTCGACGAGCAGCGTGGTGTTCTTGCCCAGCGCGGCCACCTGCGAGCCGAACGCGGTCGGCTCGTCGTCGTGCAGCAGCGTGAAGGCGTGCGCCGAGGTGCCGGTGGTCGGGATGCCGTAGGCCCGGCCCGCCGCGAGGTTGGAGGTCGAGGCGAACCCGGCCAGGTACGACGCGCGGGCCGCGGCCACGGCGGCGTGCTCGTGGGTGCGCCGCGAGCCCATCTCGATGATCGGCCGGCCGCGGGCGGCGGTGACCATCCGGGCGGCCGCGGCGGCGATCGCGCTGTCGTGGTTGAGCACCGACAGGATCAGCGTCTCCAGCACCACGCACTCGGCGAACCCGCCGGAAACGGTCAGGATCGGCGATCCGGGGAAGAACAACTCACCCTCGAGGTAGCCCTCGATGTCGCCGCTGAACCGGAAATCGGCCAGCCAGCGCGCGGTCGTCTCGTCGACGATCCCGGCCGAGCGCAGGTAGTCGATCTCGCCGGCCTCGAACCGGAAGTTCCTGATCAGCTCGATCAGCCGGCCGGTGCCGGCGACCACGCCGTAGCGCCGCCCGGTCGGCAGGCGGCGGGCGAACACCTCGAAGACGCAGCGGCGGTCCGCTGTGCCGTCCCGCAGCGCGGCGCTGATCATGGTCAGCTCGTAGTGGTCCGTCATCAGGGCCGGCGTGATGCTCTCCACGGGACCTACCCTATTGCGCCTTCGGCCGCGGCGCGGGGCACGGGCCGGGAACCGGTTCTGACCTGCGGTTCGGCGCTCCGGTTCACCGGTTCGCCGAATCCGGTGGCAACATGGGGGCATGGCGTTGCCTCAGGTTGCTCCCGTCGAGACGCCGGAGATCGAGGAAGTACCGGCCGAGGACCGGCCGTGGGTGACCATCGTCTGGGACGACCCGGTCAACCTCATGTCGTACGTGACGTGGGTCTTCCAGAAGCTCTTCGGCTTTAGCAAGGAGAAAGCGGAGCAGCTGATGATGGATGTGCACACCAAGGGCAAGGCGGTGGTGTCCAGCGGCGCCCGCGAGCGCATGGAGATGGACGCTAACCAACTGCACGGATACGGTCTCTGGGCAACGGTGGACCGGGCCTGACAAGCGGGTGGGGATAGAGCATGTTCCGACGCAGCGGCGGCCAGTGTGTGGCCACCTTCGAGCACGACGAGGTGCGTGTCCTGCGCAAGGTGGCCGCTGAGGTGGTCGGTTTGCTGACCGACGGCATGGACCACACCGACCCGGTGGTGTCCCGTCTGTTCCCGGACATCTATCCGGATCGGCCGGAGGATTCGCAGGAGTTCCGCCTCTACACCGAGGGCGATCTCAAGACCAGCAAGATCGACCAGGCCGGCGCGATCCTGGCGGCTCTGCCCGACGAGGGCGAGGGCGAGGTCCGGCTGGACGGCGAGGCCGCCGAGGCCTGGTTGCGGGCGATCAACGACGCCCGGCTGGCGATGGGTACGCGTCTGGAGATCCAGGCCGACACCGATCTGGCCGACGAGTTGGACGAGGCGGTGCTCGAGGATCCGGGATCGAGCCGGGTGTTCCAGCTCTCCGTCTACGCGTACCTGGGATATCTCCAGGAGTCGCTGTTGAACGCGCTGCCGGAGATCAAGTAGCCCGGAGTGTGGGGACTGCCACGCCCGGCTGCTCGAAATACTTCGGTAATGTGAACGACGTGCTGACCATCGACAAGGCGATCATCGACGCGATCGTCGCCCATGCCCGCCGGGACCACCCGGAGGAGGCCTGCGGCGTCGTCGCCGGGCCGATCGGCAGCGACGTCGCGACGCGGCACATCCCGATGGACAACGCGGAGCGGTCGACGACCTTCTACCTGTTCGACTCGATGGAACAGTTGCGGGTGTGGCGTGAGATGGACGACCGTGACGAGGAGCCGGTGGTCATCTACCACTCGCACACCGCCACGGAAGCGTTCCCGTCTCGCACCGACATCTCGCTCGCCGGCGAGCCGAACGCGCATTATCTCCTGGTTTCGACCCGCGAGCCGGATTCTGAAGAGATCCGGTCGTTCCGTATCGTGGACGGTGTGGTGACCGAAGAAGAGGTCAACATCGTGGATGCGACGGTGAAGGCGTGATTTCCACCTCCGTGCAGTCGTACATGTTCGGGCAGAGCCCGGCGTCGGTGTTCTACGAGTGTCGTTGTCGCTAGCCGCGACCCCGTACAACCGACCCCTGCCCGTTTTCAGTACGACGTTTCTAGGAGCATGACAGTCATGGCTATCGAAGTTCGCGTTCCCACCATCCTGCGCAGCTACACCGGCGGTGCGAAGGTTGTCGAGGGCGCGGGTGACACGCTCTCCGGCCTGATCGACGACCTGGACGCCAAGCACGGTGGCCTCAAGGGCCGGCTGATCACCCCCGAGGGCAACCTGCACCGGTTCGTGAACATCTACGTCAACGACGAGGACGTCCGTTTCCTGGGCGCGCTGGACGCGAAGCTCAGCGACGGCGACTCGATCACCATCCTCCCGGCCGTGGCCGGTGGCGCCCTGGGCTTCGCGGCCGCCGCCGCTCTCCTGGGCGTTTAGTCCCATGGCTCGTTTCGAGAGCCTGCTCGACGCGTGCGGGGGCACGCCGCTGGTCGGCCTGCCCCGCCTCTCCCCGGCGGTGCCCGAAGGGGCGCCGCCGGTGCGGCTGTGGGCCAAGCTCGAGGACCGGAATCCGACCGGCAGCATCAAGGACCGCGCCGCGCTGTTCATGGTGCGCGCGGCCGAGGAGTCCGGGCACCTCCGCCCGGGCGACACCATCCTGGAGCCGACCAGCGGCAACACCGGCATCGCGCTGGCCATGGTGGCGAAACTGCGCGGGTACCGGCTGGTCTGCGTGATGCCGGAGAACGTGTCGACCGAGCGCACCCAGCTGCTCCGGATGTACGGCGCGGAGATCATCTTCTCGCCGGCCGCGGGCGGTTCGAACCAGGCCGTGGCCACCGCCAAGCAGATCGCCGCCGAGCACCCCGACTGGAAGATGCTGTTCCAGTACGGCAATCCGGCGAACGCCCGTGCGCACTACGAGACCACCGGTCCCGAGCTGCTGCACGACCTGCCGACGATCACGCACTTCGTGGCCGGTCTGGGCACCACCGGCACCCTGATGGGCACCGGCCGGTTCCTCAAGGAGAAGGTCGAGGGCATCCAGATCGTCGCCGCCGAGCCGCGGTACGGCGAACTGGTCTACGGCCTGCGCAACATCGACGAGGGCTACGTCCCCGAGCTGTACGACGCCTCCGTGCTGGACCGCCGGTTCTCGGTGGGCACTCGCGACGCCGTGCTGCGGACCCGCCAGCTGGTCGAGGTGGAGGGCATCTTCGCCGGTTTCTCCAGCGGCGCCATCCTGCACGCGGCCCTCGCCGTCGCGCACGAGGCCGTCAAGGCCGGCAAGCGGGCCGACGTGGCGTTCGTGATCGCCGACGGCGGCTGGAAGTACCTGTCGACCGGCGCGTACGGCGGCACCCTCAACGACGCCGAAGAGGCGCTCGACGGCCAGCTCTGGGCGTGACCGCCTAGTAGGCCAGCGCCACCAGCACGGCGGCGATCATCGGCGGGGCGGCCGCCGCCATCAGGTACCAGGGCAGCCTGGGCTGGTGGATGGCGAGGAAGGCGGCCGCCGCCGGCCCGACACTGAGCAGGGTCAGCAGGCCCAGCACCGGCAGGTACCAGCCGGGCGCCCCGCCGAAGACCGCGAGCACGGCGTACAGGCCGACGCCGACCCCGGTGAGACCGAGCACCGTCCCATAGAGCGCCATGGCGAGCATCCGGCCGGCGCCGGGCGCCGGATCATCGGCGGTGGGGAAGCGGAAGATCGCCGGTTCCGGGTCGTCCCACGGTACGAGCGACGCGTTTCCGGCCGGCGCGGTTCGGGTAGTGCGGGCCTGTTCGACCGCGGTCACGTCGCCTCCAGCAGATGACCTTGGACATATCACCCTGTGCAACGCAAACGGCTCACTCGACGTGACGGCAGGGGCGCTGATGACCGAGGTCACCGCCCCTGTGATGTGCGTTGTCGATTTAGCGACAAATCGATCAGTTGTTTACGTCAGGCACTGGTCGGGGCGTACGCTTCGCTCCGTGATTGACTGGTCTGACAAGTCCAGCGCGGACCGGTCGGGCGGGGCTTGGACGACCCGGAGTTGTTCGACCCGATGTGAGCCAGAGGGACCCGCATGCGACTAACCGTTCTCGGTTGTGCCGGCAGTTTCCCCGGCCCCGAGTCGGCGTGTTCGGCCTACCTCGTGGAGGCCGAGGGTTACCGGCTCCTGATCGACTTCGGGTCGGGTTCGCTCTCCGCGCTCCAGCGTTATTCCGACATGCGCCGCGTCGACGCGATCCTCCTCACCCACCTGCACTGCGACCACATGCTGGACGCCTGCACCTACGTGGTGGTCCGCCGCTACGACCCGGCCGGCCCGCTGCCGCCGGTGCCGGTCTACGCCCCGCTGGGCGCCGCGGAGCGGATCGCTGCCGCCTACAGCACCGAGGGCGAGCCGGTGGACGACGTCTACACCTTCTACGGGCTCCAGCCGGGCACGTTCCCGATCGGTCCGCTGACGGTCACCGTGGACCGGGTCAACCACCCGGTGGAGACGTACGGCGTACGCATCGAACACAACGGCCGCGTGCTGGCGTATTCGTCGGACACCGCGCCCTGCGAGGCCCTCCTGCGCCTCGCCGCCGGAGCGGACCTCTTCCTCTGCGAGGCGAGCTACCAGGACGGCGTGCCCAACCCGCCCGACCTGCATCTGACCGGCGGCGAAGCCGGCGAGGCGGCCACCAAGGCGGACGTGGCCAAGTTGCTGTTGACCCATCTCGTGCCTGCTTGGGCCAGTGAGGCCGCGATCACGGAAGCGGCCGGCGCGGCATACGCGGGACCGGTGGAAGTCGTCCGACCCGGCGCCCGATACGATCTCTGAGTCGGCGCGGGGGGTAGGGGCCGGCAGTCGTGATCTTGGAGTTGCATTGCGCATCGTTCGCCTGGCCAACTTCGTCACGGTCCACACCGGAGGTTTGCGTACGGCGCTCCGGCAGCTCGGCCGCGGTTATCAGCGGGCCGGGCACGAGGCGGTCCTGATCATCCCCGGCCGCCGCTACTCCGACAAGGTGATGAAGCAGGGCCGGGTCATCACGCTGCCCAGCGCGCCGCTGCCGCGGACCGGTGGATACCGGGTCCTCGCCGGCCGGCGTGAGCTCACCAAGCTGCTCGACAGCCTGGAGCCGGACCGGATCGAGGTCTCCGACCGGACCACCCTGCGCTGGACCGGCAACTGGGCCCGGCAGCGCGGCGTCCGCTCGATGATGGTCTCCCACGAGAGCCTGGGCGGGCTGCTCGGGCTGTGGGGGATGCCGAAGCGGGACGCCCTCGCCGACCGGTTCAACCAGCGGACCGCGGAGGCGTTCGACACCATCGTCTGCACCACCGCGTTCGCGGCGGCCGAGTTCCGCCGGATCGGCGCGCCCAACCTGGTCGAGGTCCCGCTCGGTGTGGATCTCGGCGTCTTCCACCCGAGCCGGATGGACGTCGGCGTGCGCTCGCGGTACGCCCGGCCGGACGAGCTGCTGGTCGTCTACGCCAGCCGGCTCTCCGCGGCGAAGCGGCCCGAGTTGGCTGTGGACGCGGTCGCGGCCCTGCGCAACGGCAAGATTCCGGCGGTCCTGGTGATGGCCGGCGACGGGACCCGGCGGACTGCGCTGGCGTACCGGGCGGCCCGCCTGCCCGTCCGTTTCGCCGGGCACATCGCCGACCGGCACGCCGTGGCGGCACTGCTGGCCAGCGCGGATGTCACGCTCTCGCCCGGACCGGTGGAGACCTTCGGCCTGGCCGCGCTGGAGTCGCTGGCCTGCGGCACCCCGGTGGTGGTGAACGAGCAGAGCGCCCTGCCCGAGGTGGTGGGCGAGGCCGGCGTGGCGGTTCCGGGCACCGCGGAGGCGTTCGCCGACGCGGTGAGCAGCCTGATGGAACGGCCGCGCGTCGAGCGACGGGCCGCGGCCCGGGCCCGCGCCGAGCAGTTCGGCTGGCAGCAGTCGGTCAACGGCTTCCTGCAGGCGCACGAGGCGCTCCCGGCCTCCGGTGCGGTTCCGGTTCCGGTCAGCATGATCCGTCCGGCGGTTCCGCTCAGCCGCAAGCCCGGGGCGGACGAAGCCGGCGCGGCACGCTACGCATAGGGTTGGGGACATGGTGCGACCCGACGGCCGGACGGCCGACCAGCTGCGACCGGTGACCCTGACCCGGCACTGGAGCATCCACCCCGAAGGATCGGTGTTGGTGGAGTTCGGCAACACCCGGGTGCTCTGCACCGCGAGCGTCACCGAGGGGGTGCCACGCTGGCGCAAGGGTTCCGGCCTGGGCTGGGTGACCGCGGAGTATTCGATGCTGCCGCGTGCGACGAACACCCGGGGCGACCGGGAGAGCGTCAAGGGCAAGCTGGGTGGGCGTACCCAGGAGATCTCCCGCCTGATCGGCCGCAGCCTGCGGGCCTGCATCGACCTTAAGGCGCTCGGGGAGAACTCGATCGTCCTCGACTGCGACGTGCTGCAGGCCGACGGTGGCACCCGCACCGCCGCGATCACCGGGGCGTACGTGGCGTTGCACGACGCGGTGAGCTGGCTGGCCGACCGCAAGTCGCTGGCCGGCAAGGTGGAGAAGGTGCTGCACACCTCCATCCAGGCGGTCAGCGTCGGGATCATCGACGGCGAGGCCCGGCTGGACCTGATGTACACCGAGGATGTCGCCGCCGAGGTCGACATGAACGTGGTCTGCACCGCGGCCGGCGACTTCGTCGAGGTGCAGGGGACGGGGGAGAACGGCGTGTTCAAGCGGGCCCAGATGGACGCGATGCTCGACCTCGGCGTGCTCGGGTGCGCCGAGCTGGCGGCCGCGCAGCAGAAGGCTCTGGCCGCGTGAGCGCCCGGCTGCTGCTGGCGACCGGCAACCCGAAGAAGCTCGCCGAGCTGCAGCGCATCCTCGATGCCGCGCTCGGGCGGAGCCAGGTCGAGCTCGTCGGTCTCGGTGACTTCCCCGACTACCCGGACGTGCCGGAGACCGGGCTGACGTTCGGCGAGAACGCGCTGATCAAGGCTCGGGAGGGCGCGAAGCGGACCGGTCTGCCGACGGTGGCCGACGACTCCGGCATCGCGGTGAACGCGCTGAACGGCATGCCCGGCGTGTTCAGCGCCCGCTGGTCCGGCCGGCACGGCGACGACCAGGCGAATCTCGACCTGCTGCTGGCCCAGATCAGCGACGTGGGCGACGAGCAGCGCGGCGGCGCGTTCGTCTGCGCGGCGGCCCTGGTCCTGCCGAACGGCCGGGAGCACCTGGTCGAGGGCCGGCAGACCGGCCGCCTGCTGCGCAGCCGGCGCGGCGAGGGCGGTTTCGGCTACGACCCGGTCTTCGTCGGGGACGGCCAGGACCGGACGAACGCGGAGCTGAGCCCCACCGAGAAGGACGCGATCAGCCACCGTGGCAAGGCGTTCCGCGAGCTCGCCAAGGTCATCGCCAAGGAACTGCCCCGCTGACGGCTCATCGCAGAACGAAAGACAAGCGCTCGCGGATCGAAAGGACAAGGCTCGCGGATCGAAAGGGCCGACCGCTACTCTGGCACCGTGGCGCCCTCTGAGCTGGTCCCTCGCCGTGCCGAGCAGCTGATCTCGGCAGCGCTGGCGGACACCCGTGTGGTGCTGATCAGCGGTGCCCGGCAGGCGGGTAAGAGCACGCTCGTTCGGGTCGTCGCCGGAAACCGGGCAGCCGAGCGCCGGGACCTGGACCGGGAGCAGGACCGGGCTGCGGCGCTGGCCGATCCGACCGGCTTCGTGTCCTTCGACGACCTGATGGTCATCGACGAGATCCAGCGGGTTCCCGAGTTGCTGCTCGCCATCAAGGTGGCCGTCGACGAGGACCCGCGGCCGGGCCGGTTCCTGCTCACCGGGTCGTCACGGCTCTTCGGGATGCGCGGCGCTCCGGACGCGCTGCCCGGGCGCATGGAGACGGTGGAGCTGTGGCCGTTCTCTCAGGGAGAGATCGACGGCACGCCCGACGGATTCATCGATGCGGTCTTCGCCCAGGGGCCGGACCTGCGCCACGAGTCCGTCGTCGCCAGGGGTGACTATGCCGCCCGCGTGGTCCGTGGTGGTCTGCCCGAGGCCGTCTCCCGGGACGACGTGCGCCGCCGGGGGCGGTTTCTCGACGGCTATGTGCAGGCTCTGATCGACCGAGACGTCCGGGAATTGTCGCGCATCGAGCAGGCGCCCCAGTTGCGTACCTTGGCGCGCCTGCTGGCCGCCCGGTCCGCGACGCTGATCCCGGCCGGGAGTCTGGAGTCCGAACTGGGGTTGAGCAGGCCCACGATCGCCCGCTACCTGCGGCTCCTCGAGGAGGTCTTTCTCGTCAAGCGGATTCCCGGCTGGTCCCGCAACCTGGGCAGCCGGGTCACCCAGGCGCCGAAGCTGGTCTTCGTCGACTCCGGCATCGCGGCGCAGCAGCTCGCCGTCGACCCGCATCTGCTGCAGCGTCCCGGGCAGCCGTTCGGACCGCTGCTGGAGGGCTTCGTCATCGCTGAGCTGGCCCGCCAGGCGACGTGGTCGGACCAGCTCGTCGACCTCTACCACTACCGCGATCAGAACAAGGTGGAGGTCGACGTCATCCTGGAGAACCGGCAGGGCAGGGTCGTCGCCGTCGAGGTCAAAGCGGCCTCCACGGTCCGGTCCGACGACTTCCGCGGTCTGCGGCGGCTGGCCGAGCGACTCGGTGACGACCTCGTCGCCGGCATCGTCCTCTACACCGGCACGAGCACGCTCGCCTTCGGCGATCGGATGCGCGCCCTCCCGGTCAGCGCGATCTGGGAGACCGGGCTCAGCTGAGCGGGCCCAGCGCTGCTTCGATGTCGGCGCGCAGGGCCGGGCCGGCGATCACCGCCCGGGCCTGCTCCAGGACCGGCGCGAGGAAGACGTCCGGGCCCGGGCCGCCGGCGAACGGGGAGACCGCGGCGACCGCGGCCCGCCCGGCCGGGGACGGGATCAGCGGGGAGCGCAGCTGAAGGCCGCGTACGGCGCTGAGCAGCTCGACCGCCAGCAGGCTGGTCAGGTTGTCCAGGACGGTGCGCAGCTTCTTCGCCGCGGCCCAGCCCATCGACACGTGGTCCTCCTGCATGCCGCTGGTCGGCAGGGAGTCCACCGAGGCCGGCGACGACAGGCGGCGGTTCTCCGCCACGATGCCGGCCGCCGTGTACTGGGCGATCATCAGGCCCGAGTTCACCCCGGCGTCCGGGGACAGGAACGGCGGCAGCTCACGGGAGCGGGTCACGTCGAGCAGGCGGTCGACCCGGCGTTCGGCGATCGCGCCCACCTCGGCGGCCGCGATGGCCAGGTAGTCCGCCGCGAAGCCGAGCGGCGCGCCGTGGAAGTTGCCGGTGGACTCGACCCGGCCGTCGGTCAGCACCACCGGGTTGTCCACCACCGACACCAGCTCCCGGCCGGCGACCACACGGACGAAGTCCAGGGTGTCCCGGGCCGCGCCGGCCACCTGCGGGGCGCACCGCATCGAGTACGCGTCCTGCACCGCGTGGGCCAGGTCGTCCCGGTGCGAGTCCATGATCCGGGAGTCCTGCAGCAGCCGGTGGATGTTCGCGGCGGACGCGGCCTGCCCGGGGTGCGGGCGGATGCTGTGCAGCTCCGGCAGGAACGGCCGCTCCGAGCCGAGCATCGCCTCGATGGCGAGCGCAGCGGTCACGTCGGCCATGGCGAACAGGTGGGCCGCGTCGGAGATCGCCAGCAGCAGCATGCCGAGCATGCCGTCGGTGCCGTTGATCAGCGCCAGGCCCTCCTTGGCGGCCAGCTCCAGCGGGCGCAGCCCGGCGGCGTGCAGGGCCTCGGCGGCGGACACCCGGGCGCCGTCCTTGCCCAGCACCCAGCCCTCGCCGAGCAGCACGATCGCGCAGTGGGCGAGCGGCGCCAGGTCACCCGAGGCGCCCAGCGAGCCGTGCTCCGGCACCCACGGCGTGATCTCGTGGTTGAGCAGGTCGACCAGGCCCTGGGCGAGCACCGGGCGCACCCCGGACCGGCCCATCGCCAGCGACCGCACCCGCAGCAGCATCATCGCCCGGACCACCTCGCGCGGCATCGGGGCGCCGATCCCGGCGGCGTGCGAGCGGATCAGCGCGTGCTGCAGTTCGGCCCGCCGCTGCGGGGCGATCGAGGTGTTGGCGAGCGCGCCGAAGCCGGTGGAGACCCCGTAGACCGGCCGGCCGGAGGTCTCGATGTCGTCGACGATGGCACGGCTGGCGGCCATCGCCTCGACGGTGGCGGCGGAGAGTTCGACGCGGGCGTCGCCGCGGGCGACGGCGAGCACGTCGGCTGGTGTGATTCCGGTGGGCTGGACAGTGACGATCATCGCGGTGCTCCGTGCTGCAGGACGTGGCGGATCAGGGGAACACCCGGCCGGTAGGCCAGGTGCAGGTGCGAGGGCGCGTCGAGCACGATCAGGTCGGCCCGGGCGCCGGCCGAAATCCGGCCGAGGTCGGTGCGGCGCAGGGCGGCAGCGCCACCCGCGGTGGCCGCTTGCACGGCCTCGGTGGGGGCCAGACCCATTTCGCGTACGGCCAGCGCGATGCAGAACGGCATCGAGGAGGTGTACGACGAACCCGGGTTGCAGTCGGTCGCCAGCGCCACGGTGACGCCCGCGTCGAGCAGCCGGCGGGCGTCCGGATAGGGCGACCGGGTGGAGAACTCGGCGCCCGGCAGCAGGGTGGCCACGGTGTCCGAGCCGGCCAGCGCGGCCACGTCGGCGTCGTCGAGGTGGGTGCAGTGGTCGGCGCTCGCCGCACCGAGTTCGACGGCGAGGCGTACCCCGGGGCCGGGTCCGAGCTGGTTGGCGTGCAGCCGCAGGCCGAGGCCGCGTTCCGCGCCGGCCTTCAGGATCGCGCGGGCCTGGTCACCGTCGAACGCGCCGCGCTCGCAGAAGACGTCGACCCATTTCGCGTACGGCGCGGCCGCGTCCAACATCTCCCCGCGAACCAGGTCGACGTAGTCGTCGGGCCGGTCCGCGTACTCGGCCGGGACGACGTGCGCCCCGAGGAACGTGGTCTCCTCGACGAGTTCGCCCGCCACCCGTAGCGACCGGGCCTCGTCGGGGACGCTCAGCCCGTACCCCGATTTGATCTCGATCGTGGTGGTGCCCTGCTGCAGCGCCTCGGCCACCAGGCGCCGTGCGTTGCGGCGCAGCTCCTCGTCGCTCGCGGCGCGGGTGGCGGCGACGGTTGTGCGGATGCCGCCGCCGGTGTACGCCTCCCCGGCCATCCGCGCGCCGAACTCGGCCGCCCGGTCCCCGGCGAAGATCAGGTGGGCGTGGCTGTCCACGAAGCCGGGCAGCACCGCCGCGCCGTCGGCGTCCAGCCGCAGGTCCGCCGCGGGCGCCGCGGAGGCCGGGCCGACCCAGGCGATCCGGTCGCCGTCGACCACCACGGCGGCGTCGTGCCGGATGCCGTGCTCGGGGTCGTTGGTGACCAGCTCACCGATGTTGGTGACGATCAGGCTCATGCCGTGCCTACCTTCGGCATGCTCTCCTGGCCCTCGCCTGCGAGGCCGTTGTCCGGTGCGGCGGGGTGCCGCTCGGTGCAGTCGTTCATGCCAGTACCTTCGCTGCAAGTTCGCTCATGGCTGTAGCGCTCCGATCACGTCGGTGAGCTCCCGGGGTACATCGATGCTGGTGTGCCGGCCGCCATCGACGATCAGCCGGCCGCCGGAGACGACATGGGTGACGTCGACGGCGGTGGCCGCGTAGATCGCCTGGTCGGGGTGGCTGCCGGCGGTGCGTGGGCCGGCCAGGTTCACCGCGACCAGGTCGGCGTGCCGGCCGGGCTCGATCGCGCCGGCGTCGTCCCAGCCCAGGGCCGCGTGGTTGGCGGCCGCGGCGAGCAGGTCGGCGGGCCGGAAGTTTCCGCGGCGCTCGGAGGCCAGTCGCTCGTTCATCTCCAGGCCGCGTGCCTCTTCGAACATGTCGATCACGGCGTGGCTGTCGCTGCCCAGGCTGAGCGGCACCGCGGCGTCCGCGAGCCGGCGGGCCGGGCCGATGCCGTCGGCGAGGTCGCGCTCGGTGGTCGGGCAGAAGCAGGCGCCGGCGCCGGTGTCCCCGAGCAGTTCGATGTCCGCGCCGGTCAGGTGGGTGGCGTGCACCGCGGTGGTGCCCGGCCCGAGAATGCCGTGCCGGTCCAGCAGCTCGGTCGGCGTGCAGCCGTGCACGGCACGACACTGTTCGTTCTCCGCGCGCTGCTCGGAGAGGTGCACATGCAGCGGGGCGCGCCCGGCCAGGGCGGCGAGCTGATCGGCGGGGACCGCGCGAACAGAGTGGATCGCCGCGCCGATCCGGGCATGCGGGCCGGCGCGCAGGCCGTCCACCCGCCGAGCCCAGCTCTCCGCGTCACCGTCGCCGAATCGTTCCTGGACACCCCGCAGGGGCGTGCCGTCCACCTGCGCTGTCAGGTAGAGGGTGTCCAGCAGGGTGATCCGGATGCCGGCCTCGTCGGCCGCCTCGATCAGAGCGGCGCCCATGGCGTTCGGGTCGGAGTAGCGGACGCCACCGGCGGCGTGGTGCAGGTAGTGGAACTCGCCGACGCAGGTGACGCCGGTCAGCGCCATCTCGGCGAAGACCGCGCGAGCCAATGTGCGGTAGCTGTCCGGGTCGAGGCGGGCGGCCACCGCGTACATCAGCTCGCGCCAGGTCCAGAAGCTGCCGCGGTCGCCGTGGGTGCGGCCGCGCAGCGCCCGGTGGAACGCATGCGAGTGCGCATTCGCGAAGCCGGGCAGGACCAGGCCGGCCAGCCGGGTGCCGTCCGGTGCGGCGCCCGGCGTCACCGCTGTGAACCGGCCGTCGGCGACCTCGATCAGGACGTCCCGTTCGACCCGGCTGCCGACCCAGGCGTGCTCCGCGAAGTACCTCACGTGAGGTCCTCCAGCACCGTGGCGAGCGCTTCGACGCCGGCCTCGCAGTCGGCGTCGGAGGCGTGCTCGGCGGGGGAGTGCGACACCCCGGTCGGGTTCCGGACGAACAGCATCGCGGTCGGCACGTGCGCGGAGAGCACCCCGGCGTCGTGCCCGGCGCCGGTCGGCAGGATCGGCGCGCCGAGCAGAGCCGCGATCCGCTCGGCCAGCGGAAGGTTGAAGGTCACCTCGCCGGTCACCGACTCTCGCGTCACGGACAGCTCGGTGCCGTCCCGGCCGGCCCGCTCGGTCGCCTTCTTCACCACCGCGTCGACCAGCCGGTCCAGCGTGGCGGTGTCCGCGGCACGGGCGTCCAGCCAGCCGCGGACCAGCGACGGGATGGCGTTGGTGGCGTTCGGCTCCACCTGCACCCGGCCGACGGTCGCGTGCGCCCCGGCGAGCCGGGCCTCCTTGTTCGCGGCCAGCACGGTGTGGGCGAAGGTCAGCATCGGGTCGCGCCGGTCGGTCATCCGGGTGGTGCCGGCGTGGTCGCCGACCCCGGCGAAATCCATCCGCCAGCGGCCGTGCGGCCAGATCGCGCTGCCGACCCCGACCGGCACCTCCAGCGCCCGCCCCTGCTCGATGTGCAACTCGATCACCGCGGCCAGCTGTCCGATTTCCGGTAGCGCTCCGGCCGGACGCGCCCCCAGCGCGGCGCCGAACGTCACCCCGTCGCGATCGGTCAGGGCGGCGGCGCGATCCGGATCGATCACGCCGGTCAGAAGCCGCGAGCCCAGACACGGTACGCCGAACCGCCCGCCCTCCTCCTCGATGAAGGCCGCGACCCCGACCTTGCGTTCGCGGGGCAGCCGGTCCACGGCCAGGAACGCGCTCACGATGCCGAGCGGACCGTCGTATCCGCCGCCGTGCGGCACCGAATCGAAGTGCGATCCGGTCAGAACCGTCCCCGGTGACCACGGTTCGCCCCGCCACGCGAAGAGGTTGCCGTTGCCGTCCTCGGTGACCGTCATGTCCCTTCGCGCGGCCTGAGCGCGGAACCAGTCGCGCAGCGTCAACTCCGGCGGGGTCAGCGCGTACCGCAGGTAACCGCCGCTGTCGGCCCGCCCGATCGGCGCGATCTCGGCCCAGAGTTCGGCGAACTCACTCATGGCTCATCGGAATCGTCAGACCGGCGGTGGAGTGCGACTCGTAGCCGGCGTCGACGTGCCGCAGCACCCCCATCGCCGGGTCGTTGGTGAGCACCCGTTCGATCTTCTGCCCGGCCAGTGCGGTGCCGTCCGCGACGCAGACCTGCCCGGCGTGGATGCTGCGCCCGATACCGACCCCGCCGCCGTGGTGGATCGACACCCAGCTGGCCCCGGACGCGGTGTTGATCAGCGCGTTCAGCAACGGCCAGTCGGCGATCGCGTCGGAGCCGTCGAGCATCGCCTCGGTCTCCCGGTACGGCGAGGCGACCGACCCGGAATCCAGGTGGTCGCGTCCGATAACGATCGGTGCGCTGACCTCGCCGCCCGCGACCATCTCGTTGAACCGGACGCCGGCCTTGTCGCGCTCGCCGTACCCCAGCCAGCAGATCCGGGCCGGCAGCCCCTGGAAGGCGACCCGCTCGCCGGCCAGCCGGATCCAGCGGGCCAGCGGCTCGTTCTCCGGGAACAGGTCGAGGACGGCACGGTCGGTGGCGGCGATGTCGGCCGGGTCGCCGGAGAGCGCGGCCCAGCGGAACGGACCCTTCCCCTCGGCGAACAGCGGCCGGATGTAGGCGGGCACGAAGCCGGGGAAGTCGAAGGCCCGGGTGTAGCCGGCCAGTTTCGCCTCGCCGCGGATCGAGTTGCCGTAGTCGAACACCTCGGCGCCGGCGTCCAGGAAGCCGACCATCGCGGCGACCTGCTTCGCCATGCTGCCCCGGGCCCGGTCGGTGAACTCCTCGGGCTTGGCCCTCGCGTACTCGGCCGCGTCCGCCAGCTCGATCCCGACCGGCAGGTAGCTGAGCGGGTCGTGGGCGCTGGTCTGGTCGGTCACGATGTCGATCTCGACGCCCCGGGTGAGCAATTCGGGGAAGACCAGGGCCGCGTTGCCGACGACGCCGACGCTCAACGGCCGGCGCTCCCGCTTGGCCTGCAGCGCCACCTCGACGGCCTGGTCCAAGTCGTCGGCGATCACGTCCAGGTAGCGGGTGTCGACACGGCGCTGCAGCCGGGTGCGGTCGACGTCGACGATCAGGCAGACGCCGCCGTTCATCGTCACGGCCAGCGGCTGGGCGCCGCCCATCCCGCCGCAGCCGCCGGTCAGCGTCAGCGTCCCGGCGAGATCGCCGCCGTAGCGTTTGGCGGCCACCGCGGCGAACGTCTCGTAGGTGCCCTGCAGGATGCCCTGGGTGCCGATGTAGATCCACGAACCGGCGGTCATCTGGCCGTACATGGTCAGGCCGAGCTGCTCCAGCCGGCGGAACTCCGGCCAGGTCGCCCAGTCGCCGACCAGGTTCGAGTTCGCGATCAGCACGCGCGGCGCCCACTCGTGGGTGCGCAGCACGCCGACCGGTTTGCCGGACTGCACCAGCAGAGTCTCGTCACCCTTCAAGGCGTCGAGCTCGCGGACCATCGCGTGGAACGAGGGCCAGTCGCGGGCGGCGCGGCCGGTGCCGCCGTACACCACAAGATCTTGCGGCCTCTCGGCCACATCCGGGTCGAGGTTGTTCATCAGCATGCGCTTGGCAGCCTCTTGCGGCCAGCCCTGAGCGGTGTACGCCGTACCGCGCGGCGCCCTGATCTCCGACATCGTGGTCTCCCTTCTCAAGCCAGGAACAGTTGCCGGCGGCCGGCGGTCGCCTCGAACTCTTCGAGCCGGCGCTGCACCGGCTCCGGCGCGGCGTCGCACATGGCCTGGAGCAGCACCATCGCCATCGCCATCGGCCCGGTGTGCAGGTCGAACACGAGCTGCGTGCCGACCGCGGCGGGCAGGACCACGTCGGCCGACTCGGCGACCGGGCTGACCGCCGAATCGGTGATCGCGACCACCGCGAGACCGGCTGCCTTGGCCTCCCGGACGGCGTCGACCGACTCGCGCGGATAACGCGGTAGCACGATCGCCAGCATGGCACCGGCACCGGCCGAGCGGGCCTGATCGAGCCGGTCCAGCAGGCCGGTGCCGCCGCTGTCGAGCACCCGCACGTCCGGGAAGACCTTGGCGGCGAAATATCCGAAGTACGCCGCGAGGGGCGCTGCCGCCCGCAGGCCGAGCACCGGGAGCGGCCGGCTCTCGGTGAGCAGGCGCGCGGCCCGGCGTACGTCATCGAGGTCCTGCAGTTGCTCGCCGAGCCGCCGCAGGTGCCCGGTCTCGGCGTGCACCGCGCGCTGCATCGCGTTCTGCCCGGCCGGCTCGGCCGGCCCGGTCGCGGTCAGCGCCCGCAGCTCGCGCCGCAGCGCCGGATAGCCGGAGTAGCCCAGCGCCATGGCGAACCGGGTCACCGACGGCTGGCTGACCCCGGCCAGCTCGGCGACCTCGGCGGCCGACAGATATGCCGCTTTCGCCGCGTGCTCGACCAGGCTGTGCGCGATCCGCCGCTGGGTCGGGGTCAGGCGCGCGCCCTGGAACAAGTCGAGCACCCGGCCACTCGGATTGACAACTACGTCATTCACGCCCGCAGCCTATGCATGAAAACTTTCACGCGCCAGAGGTCTCGTGTGCCCAACGAGCTGCGACCTTTTATTTTAGTCGGCCGATTTCAGGCTTGTTGGCCGATGGTAACGCTAAGTGATTGCTCGGCTTGTAGATGACTCTCGTTCAGGTAGGAGTCCAGCTGGGGATTCGTCTGCCTCCTGGAGGTGGAGCTGATTACCTTGCGTACGTGAACTTCGACGTCGGCCACATAACTTTGAAGGTCGACGGCACGAACGGGGAAGGACGTTGGGCGCGTCGGAGCGCACGGTTTCTGGATGAGCCCGACCTGTGCTGCGTTGGCTGGACTGCTCTGTGAGCCGTCAGCCTTAGTCAGCGGACTTCGGCCGTGGTTGGCGATGACCTTTATGGAAGGGTGTCAAGATCATCATTCTGTTCTTGATGCGACCTGGCGGGGCCCACCAGTGATGCGACCTGGCGGGGCCCACCAGCCGAGGGCCTCGGTGCGGCCACAACAGGGCGCTGACAGCTCTCGGCGGGTTCTCGGTGTCGCGTGGCGCCGTGGGCGCGGCGACAGGCATGGGCGTCGGCCGTTGGGCATGGAGTGTTTGTGACGCCACGATCCCGATTAGGCGTGTCGTGCGAGGTAGCTCGCCGATGTGTCCGAACTTTCGGTCCGACCGGTCATGAGGGTGGCGGCTGCGGTCAAGCAACGTACTGCGGTTGCTCGGGTCGGCCGCCCAGATCGAGGAAGATTTGTTCAGCCTGCACTGGCGCACCACACCGACCAAACTGTCGATGGAGGAGGCCCGGCGCAAGGTCGCGGGGCATCTAGTCTCACCGTGCACCGAACAGCAACTGTCACGGATCATCGTGCGGGGCAGCCGTACCCGTGTGGTGGTGGGCACCCCGGCCACTGGCATCAGCCGGGTACGCGACCTGCTCGAGGAAGCCAAGGTGTTCGGGGCGCAGTTCCAGCTGGCCACCCCATCGAGCCCGGCCGCGTACCGGCGGGAACTGCGCGCCGGCCAACCGGGCGGGGTGCACCGGGTCGTCCTCAAGCGACCTCCCCATCGGGGTGAAGATCGAATCGGTGATCGAGACGCTCGACCTGGCGGCACGGATGCAACCGCAAGCGGGGGTCACCCGAACCGTCGTGGTCGCCATCGACGCCAGCGCCCCGGACATCATCGACGCGCTGACCGGATCGACCCCCGCGATCAGTGCTGACGACGTGATGCCGCTGCGGCGCGTGTCCGACACCGGCTTGCGTTCGTGGCTGTCGGACAACGACCTGTCCCGCTGCTTCGACAACGCGGCCAGCCAGTCGAAACTGATGCAGGTCACCGGAGGATGGCTGTCGCTGCTCGACCGTGCGGCGGCCTTGGCGGTCGACCTCGGCCGATCCAAGCGGGTGTGCGACCAGCTCGAGGCTACGCTTTCCGTCGCCTCCGGCGCAGGGAGCTGATCACCGAGACTGGGCTTCGTGCGCACCAGGCTGCGGCGGCATTCGAGACATTGATCGAGTACGCGGACCCGATCACCATCGAAGACCTCACGCAGTTGTGTGATGGCGTCAGCCACGACCCGGCTCGCACCGTAGAGGTCTTGCGCCTCCTGGACGTGCTGACTGCGACCGAGTCTGACGGCCGTTGGATGCCTGAACCGGTACTCGCACGGGCCTGGAGAACCGTCCGCCAGTTGTGACAAGCTGCGGCTGCGGTGCCGGCCCTCTGCCACTGTGCGGCACCGATGGGGTCCGGCTCCGCAGCCCAGCGGCTCAGGAGGTACGTGCCACGCAGGGGCACCGGCCAGGCGTACGGCGTCACATCCAGACCGCCGCCGCGGACAATGCGCCGGCGATCCGTTGGCTGGGCTGCCGCAGCCCGCTGAAACGCGTTGCCCTGGACGGCTGACGAGATCAGGGCAGCCTGTGTGTACGACGCTGCGGATGTCGGGTCAGGGGGCCGAGCCAACTGCCTTCCCGAGACAACCGATGTGGGGACTGGTCAATCCGGTGCGGGACGGCTCGGCCAGTCGGGTTTCCATCATCAGAACCTGCCTGCGAACGAAAACGCCCATCGGTTGTGTTCGGTTTGAGCTTGAGGCGATCAACGGTCGTGTCTTGTGGACGTCCCGGTCGTGTCTATGGCGTTTGAGCAGGTCACGCTGTTGCAGGCGCGGGGATGGACCGTGATTTCGGTTCGCGGCGTGCCTCCGCTAGCGCGACATCGCGGGTGCGAGGGTGTGTCTACTGGAACAGGCGGTTAACGTGTTCGCATGCCGGATGCGTTGACCAGCAGGGCACTCCCTGACTTCCTCCAAGGCGAGATCGACCAGCTGACGGGCGAGCTGGACCTTCTCGCAGCAGAGAAGGCGGCGCTGGAGGAGCGGATCGGCGGAGTCCGCGACAAGATGGCCTTCTTGGTGCAGTTGCGTGAGAAGTATCTGGCTGATCGGTCGCACGATGTTGTTGATCTGCCGAAACAGAGCACGGACACGCGTGCTGGCCTCGGGTCAGCTCTTGGCGGGACACCATCTGGCCGCCGTCGTTCTGGCCGGGCACCGTCGCCTTCAGCGCCGGATAGTGTGGATGCCGCAGATGTGCGTCAGTCGTCTGATCAAGTAGAGGAAGAGGATCGCACTCCAAGTTTGTCTCGGGGGGACTCTGGCGTCCCGTGGACGGTCCGTGTCGCTGTGCTGATGGTTGAGAACGGCAGCCGTGCGTGGCCGGTGGAAGACCTGATTCATGAGTTGGTGGACACGGCGTGGGACGCAGATGTGCAACGCCGAGCGAAGACCGCGTTGCGTAAGGCGCTCGAGCGCATGCTGACTCGCGATCACATCGAACGGGTCGAGACCGGGACGTACAAGCCGACCGCGCAGATCCGGAAGGCGATCGAGGCGTAGTCGCTAAGGCGTGGGAGTCTGTCGTTCGTCCGGTTACATGCCAGTAGCTGCGGAGTGTCCTGCGCCCGTGATGCATGCTTTGCCGCGTCGATCGAGTGTTAGCTCAGGTCAGCGAGCCAATCGCCGGTGACGCTGGTGAGCAGTTTGGCTGACACTGCTTCCTGCGGGATGCGTGATCCCCCGGTAAGCAGGGCCTGCGCTGGCCTGGCGGCCGTATCGTCGAGCCAGCCGGCGAGGTCGGTTGCCCGCTGCTCGTCTATGGGCGGTTGCCCTGGTTGCGGGATGCCGTGTTCGATGAGCAGCCGGTACAGGCCGTGAGCTGGCCGTACGGCCGGCAAGTGTTCGCTGGCGACGGTCAAGGCAGCGGATGCGGGTATGCGCAGGCCGTCGGCGTCGAGGTCGCCGAAGTAGGCGATGTCGTGGACGTCGGGCAGTTCACCGACGCTGAGCACGGACGCTTCGAACGCAGCACCGGCACCCCATGCGATGTGCCCGACGGCGTGGGTTGTGGTGTTCAGAGCTTTGCGGAGGGTGTCGAAGGTGTCGGCGTTCTCGACGACAAGCAGGATCGGGCCGTCGCCGACACGGCGGACCGGCAACGGCGGATGGGCTCGGAACGTACGCAGCAGGGTGAGAGTCAGGCGGCCCGCCGCGAACAGGGTGGTTCCCCTGAGGGTGTCGACGGTTTTCTCGTAGCCGAACAGTTCCAGCGAGCGTTCCCGCACGGGTATGACGTCGGTGTCGCGGCCGCGATCACGCAGCCAGGTGTTGACGGTCTGCAGCAGGCTCACCTGCCCGACGGTCAGCCGTGCGGTGGCCGCCCAGGCCAGTTCGGGCCGCCACGGCACCGATCGTGCCAGGGCAGCGGCGGACACGGATGTGGTAGGTGGGGGCAGGGTGAGCCGGGCCGGCAGCGGGGGAGCGACGGTCCGGTCGAGAGTCTTCGACGCGGTCACTACGCCGGCGGCGGCCAGTGCGGTGACGGCGGCGGCGAGGTCGGCGCGCCGGGTTGGACGGGTTGCCGACGCCGGGTCGGCGCGGGCGTACAGGGTCCATAGTTCGGCGAGGGTGATCGTGCGCCGGCCCCATGTCTCGAGTTCGGCGGCCAGACGTGCGGCGCGTGGGGTCAGCGAGTTGCCGACGACGGGGCTGGTCATGTTGGCCGGCGGAAGACGCGGGTGGCGGTGATCGTTCCTGGCGCGATGTCGTCGGGGTTCGCCTCGGCCTCGGTGAACGGGTCGGGGAGCTGCCGGCGGACGATTTCGGCGACGCGAATGTGTTTGAGTCCGGCGCGCAGGTCGGCGTCATTACGCATCCGCACCCACAGCGGGAACGCGGCCAGGGCCCGGTCGTCGGACAGGCCGGTCGTGTACACGAGCTGCACGCCGAGGGCGGCGGCGACGCCCTGCTGCAGCTCGAGCAGGTACTCGGCGCTGGCCTTGCCGATCGGGTTGTCGAGGAACAGCACACCGGAGTGCCTGGTGCGCATCTGGCCGCGTTCGTTAGCCCTCAGCGCAGCCATCGTGCAGTAGAGCACGATCGCGGCGGTGAGCTCCTGTCCGCCGGAGAACACTTCGTTCATGTTCTCGATCGGTACGCGTTCGTCGCGCAGGACCGCGTCGGGTTTGAGGATGTCGACGGTGAAGCCTTTCGGGACGGCCGCTTCGATGCTGCGCAGCAGCAGTGTCATCCCGTCACGTTTGGGCGCGCTGCCGGCGCTGGTTCGGGTGCTGGCAGCGGTGGACATGTCGTCGATGACTTCGCCGACGCGGGCGGCGAGCAGGGTCGGGTCGGGTTCGGGAAACCTGATCCGCAGGAACTCCTTGCCCTCCCATTCGCCGAGGCCCGCGGGTAGTTTCGACAGCCGTGACGCGGTCCGCAACGTCTTGAGGGCGCCGACGACGAGGGCGGCGAGCCGATCGACGATAAGTTTGCGGTGCTGACCCGCCGTGTCGAGGTCGGTGGTGAGCGTCGCGAGGCGCTGCTCGAGCTGGGTGGCGAACTCGGCCGCGCGGGCAGCCAGCTGATCACGGTCGAGGGCGACGATCGCGCGGCGGGACACGTTCGTCATCGTTTCGAACTTGGCCTGGCTGGCGTGGCGTACGGCGACGTCGACGAGCCGGCTCACGTCGTTGCGGCTTTCACGTTCGGCCGTCGCGGCGGTGCGTAGCGCGTCCTGGACCCGGCCAGTGGCGGTGCCGGCAGCGTCCGGGGTTCCTTCGTACGGTTCGGTGGCGTCGCCGGGGTCGACGGGCGGGTTGTCGAGGATGGCGGTCAGGGGTGCAAGAACCTCCCGGAACGCGCGTGCGGCTTCGCCGGCTTCGTTCACTTTCCTGACCAGGTCGGCGGCGTGGGCGACAGCTTCCTCATGCCGTTGCTGGGCGCTGCGATGGTCGGCGGTTGCGGCGATCAGCAGCTGCCGGCCGTGGTCGACGCTGGTGGGACGCCGGTTGTCGGGCAGGTGGATCCAGGTGGTGCTCTTCTCAGGTGTAGCGGCTTTCAGCTCGCTGCTGAGTTCGCCGACCTTGGTGTTCGCTGCGGTGACGGCGCTGTTGAACCGTTCCCGTTCCCGTTTTGTTCTGGCGATCGCGGCTTGTCGTCCGGTTTCGTCGGCACCGTCGGGGGTGGCGAGCAGCTGCTGGGCACGGTCGATGTCGGTGGTGTCCTGGCGGCTGACTTCCGCGCGTAGCCGGGCGGCTTCGTTCTCGGCGGCATCGGCGGCGGCACGCATGTCCTGGCCGACTTCGACGGCGGCGTAGGTGGCCGCGGCGGCTTGGTATGCGGACCGCAGCTCACCGACCGGGGATTCGGGGATCTGCGTGGCGTGTTCGCCGGTGGAAGTGACGATGCCGCGCATTTCGGTGCGGTGACGTTCGGCGCGGTCGGCGGCCCGGTCGGCGGCTCGGGCCGCCTCGCTCGCCTGATGTTGCGCCTGGTCGCGTTTCTCGGTCAGTTCACGTTCGGTTTGGTCTGCGAGGTTGATCCACGCGGCGAGTTCGGGCAGCCGCTGCTTCTGCTTGTCGACGGCGGCGACAGCCTGGGCGAGCCGAGCCAGGGTAGCGGACCGGTCAGCGGCACCTCGTTCAAGTGTGCGCAGCTCGGTCAGTTCACCGTCGATGCGGGTGACGGCGGTTTCGGCGGTTTCCGCCGCCTCCCGGGACGTTTTGTCGGCTTCGGTGGCGGTGGCAAGCTCTGTTTCCCGGCAGGCGAGGTCCTCGCGGAGCTCAGCCAGCCGCCCGGGAGGGCAGTCGCGGCGCCAGGCGACCAGGTCGGTCGACACTGTCCGGAGGTGGGCCAGGGCGGCGGCACCGTTCTGGATCTCGGTGCCGCGCGCACTCATTGCTTCGCGAAGCTGCTCACGGCGTTGTTCGGCGGCTTCCGGGTCGAACAGGGCCGGGTTCGGTTCGATCACGAACAGCCCACGGGCGTCGGTGCCACCGGTGACAGTCAGCATCCGCTCACCGGTGCCGACGGCTACTGCGGCGGCGGGGAGCAGCCTGGCGGCGGTCAGGATGTCGCGGGCCGCCGGCAGCGCGTCAGGGTCGACAATGATGACACCGTCGGCGAGGTGCGGGTGAGCGGTGATGATCTCGTCACGCTCGCCGGCGGCGACGCTGTCGGCCAGGTACCGCCAGCCTGGGTGCGCGCTGATTCCCGCCGCCTGCAGGGCTTGAATGCTGGCCTCGACCTCGGTGCGTGGTGGCAGGAAACCGCCGTCACCGAGGGCGTTGAGCAGCCGCTGATCGTCGCGGTGTGCCGCGCGCAGCTCGTCGAGGTGTTGTTCCCGCAACGCCGCGTCGTCATGCAGCTGCCCGATCAGGTTGTCGATGTGCTCGTCGAGTTGGTCGACGTCGACGGTGTCGGTGGACAGGGCCGCCCGGACGACCTCGTCGCTGGTCAGTGGCACGGTCCGGTCGACGATCGTCTGCAGGTTCCGGGCTGCGTCGGCGTGCCGGCCACGGGTGGCGACCAGCTCGTTGTGGGCGGCCTGCGCCTGCTTTCCGGTTTCGCGGACAGCGGCCTGCGCGTCGCGGGCTGCCTGCTCCAGGTCCTTGAGTTTGACGGCGGCGGCTACCGCCGCCTCTTGTGCGTCTGCGGCAGCCTGCCCGACCGGCTGCCCGGCGGTGAGCAGCCCTTCGGCGACCGCGGCTTCCACTTGTTGTCGGCTTTCGGTGACCTGGGTGTTGATCGCCGACTGCTCGGAGCGCCACCGTTCCGCGTCCCGCATCGTCTGGGTTCGCTCACCATCAATCTCGCGGGCGCGGTCGAGAAGTTCCGCGGACAGGGTAGTGAGCTTGCTTTGTTCGGTGCGGGCGGCGGCGACCTCGGCGCTCAGTTTCCTCAACAAGTCACCGGCCGCCCGGTCCCGGGCCTGCAGCGCCGGGAAGGCCGTCTCTTCGGCCTGGACGATCTCTTCGGCGAACCGGGCGGCCAACACGTTGGCCGCAGTCTTCCGTTCAAGGAGTCCTGCGAGGTCCCAGGCGCGCAGATCGGCGTCAGCCCCGTCGCGGTCGGCGGTCGCCTGCCGCTGCTCTTCGATGGCTGCCGCATGTTCGAGGACGAGGGTCTGACGGCCGATCTCGTTGACGACGTCCCGGGCCCGGTCCCGGTCCGTTTCCCGTGACGTGGCGGCCGCGCTGGCTTCGTTCGCGAGTTCCCGCAGCCGGGCGGTCGCGTCGGCTTCAGCCGCCTCCCGGGCACGAACCCGTCGCAGCAGAGCAAGGCCTTCGGATTCGGCGGTCTCCCGGGCCAGACGGGAGGCACGGTGCCGGTCGTGCGCCGCGCCGACAGGCCGCAGGGATCCGACGGCGCCGTCGGCGAAGTCCCGTTCAAGCAGCATCGCCTGCCGGTCACCGACGGTGCGGGCGTAGCTGTCGAAGTTTTCGGCGACGCTGACCGCGTCCTGCGGGTCGAGGACGACCTTGAGCAGCCATTCGACGAACTCGCGGCTGGACTTGAACTTGAACGCGGTCGCTGCGTCGCCCTCGTCGGCGTTCATCCGCCGCTGGATGCTGAACAGGTCCGGTTCGATGCCTATCGACCGCAGATGCGCCGCCCAACCGCCGACCTCGGAGCCGACCCACGTCAGCTGTGTCACCGGTGCGGTCCGGTCGATCTCCTGCAACGTGTCGCGGAACCCGTCCAGGCGCATCCGGCGGCCGTCGGTGGTGAACGGCAGGGTGCCGATCTCGACGCCCGGGTGCGGGCGCAGCGACCACCAGTGCTCGGCGAGTTTCTCCGCGGCCGAGCCGCCGCGCTTGCGTTGCAGTGTCTTGCCGGTGATGACCCGGTCACCGGTGCGCACGTTCATCCATTCCAAAACCACGTGCGCGGCGTCGTCACCGACGACGAACTTGTCCATGACGGCGGCCGAGCCGCCGACCGTGTTGCGTTTGCCGGGCAGCACGACCGAGAACAGCAGCTTCAGCAGCACGCTTTTCCCGCCGCCGTTCTCGAGCAGCAGCAGGCTGTAAGGGCTGGGCCGGCGGACCGGTGCCCCGAACAGGGCGGTCTGCCCGCCGACGCTGGCGCCGACACCGGAGAGGTCCAGGGTGACGTCGGTGTACCGGGCGCCACGCGGTCCTACGCCGAACAGCCGGATGCGGTTGAGCTCGTACATGTTTCTTCTGGCTCCTCTACAGCCCGGTCAGCGACTCGGGTGTCCAGCCGACCGCGATGGTGGCGGTGCCGTCGCTGATCTCGGTGATCCCGAGACGCAGCAGCTCGTCGAACATGACCACACCGGCCTCGCGTACCTGGGTGCGGTACCGCGGCGTGGTCCGGAACGTGCCGCCGCGTTCGTCTCCGGTCCGCACCAGCAGTCCTTGATCGGCCAAGAACATCAGTGCCTTGTTGGTGATCCCGGTCGTGCTGGTGGACAGTTTCCGGCCGTCGCCGGTGCTGCCGGTCTGCTTGCGGCGGGTGTACACCCGCCACACCGCCTCCAGGCCCGGCTCGCCGGCCACCGTGTCCGCGGCATCGTTCTGGGCGGCGGCCTCAGCCAGCCGGCTGGCGGCTTCCCGCACGAACGCTTCAACCCCCTCGACGGTGATCCGCCCCAGGTACGTTTCGTTGCCCAGATCCGCCGGCCGCGGGAAGGCCATCGTTGCCGCACCCAGATGGGCAAGGGCGTGCAGGACCCGTTCGGAGGCTCTGCCTTCCCCGCCGGTCCGGCGGGCGTACTCGGTCATCCTGACGGCGAAGATGCTCTCCTCGGTCGAGGCGACCACGATCCCGGCCCGGTCGCTGATCTCCATCACGACCAGGTCCATGCCGGTCGCGACGGCCTGGACCGTTGCGGCGAACTCGTCGTCGGTGCGGGCCCGCGTCACCAGGTCGCGGTACGTGTCGTCGCGGGCCGGGACCAGCTTGGGCCGCAGTCCGTAGGTGACCAGACGGGCGGCGTCCGCTGTCAGCTGCGCGGTCGTCGTCATACGGGAACCCCTTCCGAGACAGACATGGCAACGCCGGCATGGTCGCCGGCCGGCACCGGCTCGATGGCGGCGCGGGCGACGATCAGGTCGGCGCCGCCGAACTCCGGGTCGTCCAGCGTGGTGCCGTCGTCCACGGCGATGAACACAGTCGGCTGCTTGTGCCGCAGAGCCGGGTTGATCTCCTGCGCGGCCAGCGCGACGACCCGGACGACGACCAGGCCTGGAAGGTCCGGGTGCAGCGTCCGCGCCTCCTCCAGCAGCCCGGACAGCCGCCGTGGCGCGTCGACGTCCAGGTCGAGCAGGTCGTCGAGCAGGTCGTAGCACTCGGCGGGAAACGGAGGCTCGTCTGGCACCTCGTCGATTTCCGGTTCGTCGAGTTCCCCGCCGAGTAGCTCTCGTTCCGGTGGTGGGGTCACCAGAGCGGTGAACAGGTCCAGCAGCCGCACCGCTGGTGGCACGTTCACGCCGGTGCTGCGGGCGAAGTAGGCGTTCAGAGCTTCGTCGGCGTCGGTGACCGCGAGGGTGAGCACCGGGACTAGCAGCTGTGCGTGCAGGTCGAGCGCCGCGACCGCGCTGCCCGGCGCGAACGTCTGCCGGTCCTGCTGGGCGCGGAACCGCCGGCCGGCGCCCTGCAATGCCGCCTGAAGCTGCTCGTGCCGGCGCAGGCAGTCCCGCACGACTTCTACCAGTTGCGCGGCCTGCAGCTTGCGCGGCGCGGTGTCGGCGGTGTCGCGAACTTCAGTGATGTTGACGAGGATTGCGTTCTCCGCCTTGTACCGGGCGGCGATGTGCTCGACCGCCTCGGCAATGAACTCCGGCATCTCGGTAAGCCAGTCCACCGTTCGCACGTCACGTTCGGTCGCTTCGAGCCGCTGCCGCAGTTTTTCGCCGTATTGGATCGTCCGGTACCGGGCGGCTTGCGCTGCGGCTTGGGCGTCGGACAGCCGGCCTCGCCGGATGAGGGTCTCGAGCCGAAGGTCAGCGGCGATCTGTGCGGATTCGATGTCGAGTTCGAGCGCGCCGACCAGCACGTTGACGGCCTCGTTCGTGGCCCGCAGGAAGATGCTGCCGTCCGCGGCGGGCACTTCTTCCAGGAGTTTGAAGTCGAACTCGTAGCGGCTGTAGCTGCCGTCGCCTGTGGTCATGCCGTACACGGCACGGAAGCCCCGGTCGAGCGAGCCGACGTTCAGCAGGTTCTCCAGGATCCACCGTGCGACCCGCACGTGTTCGGCGTCGCTTCGGTCCGGGGCCTGCCGGCCGGCAAAGACGGCGAGGTCGGTGATGACCTTCTCCGGCGGCGCACCAGCGTCGAAGTCCATCGCCAAGGTCACCAGGTCGATGGCGTTCAGCGCCAGCTCGCTCATCTGGTATACGGAGAAGTCCGCCGTCTGTACCTGCGTCTTGCGACTGTCGAGGTCGTGGAGCGGCGCGGTGCACGCTAACGCTTTCACGCGCTGCGCGAACCCGACATCTGTTGCTGGCTGTGGCACGCCCGGCACCCTACCGGCAGGCTCTGACATAACCGTCTCACCTGTGAATCCTCTTCTGGGACCGGGCGGCTCGGAATCACAAGAGCCGGAGACTGTCGGTCGGCGCCGATACCATCTCGGCACCCGAACCTGACGATGGAGCCGCGATGTCCGACACCCCCGTGACCGATGCCCGTGACCCCGCCGAAGTGGTGACTGGCATGGTCCTTGAGGTTCTTGAACTGGCCCGGACCTGGACGCGATGGGATGGCGAGCCGCGGGTGGTGGATGACCGGGTCTACAGCCCACACAAGGCCATCCGGCGCGTCACCGACCATCTCATCGACCATCTGGCCCAGATCGAGGCACTGATCGCTGGCGTACCTACGATTCCGGATCACTGGCACGCATCCGCCATCACCACACCCGCTGACCTCGCACCGTTCACCTCCGAGGATCTGGATGAAGCAAACAGCCGACTCACGCGGCTGGCGCAGGTCTTCACTATTCGGCTCCAACAACTCTCGGACGCCGAACTCGACGCCCGGCAAGATGGCGCCTGGTCCGTTCGGCAGATCGCCTTCCACCTCGATGAGTCTCTCTACTACGCCGAGGCGGTAGGCAGCCTGGCCGGACCTCTGCCATGACGCCATGGGGGCCGAGGCTTCGACTTCGGGGCGGCCTGCTGCGCGGATGAGGACAGATGGAAGCCCGTCAGCCGGCCAGTAGTTCGCCTGTGCTGTCGTCTGGATCGTCGTTTTCGGTCCGGTCCTGCAGAAGCTGGTAACGGCGGCGGCGAGCGGCCAAGAGGCAGTCGGCGTGGTACCAGCGCCGGCCCTTGACGGCGCGTCCGGCGCCGGCGAGGTCGCCTCGGTTCAATGGCGTTGTGCAATGCGCGCAGGTCCCGCCGAGCTGCGCGGAAATGACCTGGCGGGCAAGCCGGTACGCGGCGAGCAGTTGCGGCGCATCCGCGCGATGGGCCGTGGCACTGCGATGGCCGCAGGATAGATGATCTACACGACCGTTCTCCTCGGCTGCGACGAGTTCGCATTCGGGGCATGCAGTCCACTCGAAGTGCGGGCTCCACCAGCTGTACAGGGAGCCGTGGCGGCCGCAGCATTGCAGTCCGGTCGGTGTGATCCGATCAGGGTCCGGGGCACCACCCGTTGTGAAGATCAGGCGGCGGGCCTGCCATTCCTCCGGCAGCGGGGGATCGGAGTGCGAGCTGTGCTGAGGGCAGCTCATCCCGGTGGTGAACTGCTCCCGTGCCGGGCACGGCTGCTCGTCGGCGGCGGCAGCGAACTGCTGCCACTGGCGGAAGTCGTCGTCGAGGTAATCCGGATCCCCGACCTGGAACCATGTGCGCTGCTTCGGCAGCCAGAAGTCCGGTTCGTAGACGTGCCCGCCGCCCAACGCGAATGTCGTGGGCCTGAACTGCCAGGACATCCGGAGGTCCTCGAAGAACAACGCCCACCGGGCGTGGACGATGGTGGGGAAATCGACACCCGTGAAGCGCACTGGTAGGTCGTTCAATGGAAAGCCTTCTGTCTCGGGTAACCATCTGCCATTCCCTGGCGGGGAGTGCCATTCCCTGGCTGGGGAGGTGCGGTCGTCCGGCGGCGTCACCCCGAGAGTCGTCGGGACGCCGATCAGGCGAAGGGCCAGCGATTGGCCGCGGCTGACCTGCACCATACCGGCGAACGGTGCTCTGGAGAGCACCGAATCATGGCCTATGCCCTATTCGGGTGACCGGGTGTCGGGGTCGACCTGCACTGGATGCCGGCATCTGGATGGCCCTCCCGGTTCCCGCTTACCGGCAGATTCATTTACGGAGGTGGCCATGGTCGAGTGATGCCTGCCGGCCCGGGCGGATGTCATCGCCGCTTGTGCCTGGATGCCGCGCGGCCTGGACCGCCGGGTGGCCGCCGGGTGGTCGGGCGTGCAGGTGGCTGCCCGGGTCCGCTGCGGTCGTGCGCGCGGGGCAGGTGGCAATGAGCATGATCTTCCTGCTGGCCGGTCTGGGAGCCTGGCAGAATGAGATCTCCGCGGTGGACTGCTTCGCCGCAGGTCAGGCAGCGGCCGACGGCGTGTGCTGGGCGGGTTCGCTGAGCGAATCGGTAGGCGTCGAGCAGGCGGGGATGATCGGCCTGGGGATCTTCAGCCCGTCGATGGTTGCCGTGTCCGCACCGCAGATGGTTCGTGCGACCGTTGCGGTCGGCGTCGAGTTTTGTGCACGTCGGGCAGATCGTCCACTGATAGCCGCCGACTCCTAAGGTCTGCATCGACGCTGAAGCCGGCGAGGGTCCGGTTGCTGTCATCGTCGCCGGGTCGGGGATGCCGCCGATGCTGTAGAGGCTCTCCAGCGGCCGCCAGTCCTTGTCGAGGATTACGGAGGGGTCGTCGTGGCCGTTGGCGCCGGGTGCGTAGGTGACCTTGACTCCGTACGGCCGTGACCGGATCGCGGACGCGAACGTGCGCCACCTGCCGAAGTCGTCGTCGTGGCGGTCCTCTTCCCCGACTTGAAACCAGAGTCGCTGGCCGACGAGCCAGAAATGGGGTGTGTACACCAGGCCTGCTGGCAGGTGATAGCTGACCACGCCATAGATGTAGAGGACATGTAGGTGGTCGAAGAAAGCGCCCCACTGAGCTTGGCGGATGCTGCGGAACCGTTCCCCGTTGAACCGGATGGTGTCCGTGCAGGATTCCATGCTCTCTCCTGACGTGTTGACGAGTGTCTGCGGTGATCTCCGGGACGCGCAGCCAGCCCCGGCCGCGCGGCGATGAAGGAATGTCGTGTCCGTCGGCGGCCGATGACTCAGTTCGCCGGGTCGTTGACGATGCGGGCGTAATGATCAGAACCTGACTGAACCGTTGGAAGCTGCCGACAGGCAGCAGTATGCGCAACTTCGGTGCTCTGCAGATCACTGACACGCAGAGTTTGCCCGGATTGTCTTACGTGGTGATCCGTCAGCCGCCTCCCTTCCCGAAGGAGGCTTTCGGGCATGCCTTCGCGGCCGCGCGCCGTGCGACAGGAATGACCCTCGACGAGATCGCCGAACGCAGCGGACTTTCGCGCCGGTACCTGATCGATGTCGAGCATGCGAAGAAGATCCCGTCGATCCGGACGCTGTTTTTGCTCGCCGGGGCGCTGGGAATCCCGCTCGACCGATTGTTCCGGGACGTCGAAACGCCCGATTCCTCGACGCCGTTGGTGGTGCGCCGCATCGTCCGGGTGCTGGAACGTGAACGTGTTGCTTCACAGGACGAAGCCGAGCAGTACCGGCGTGCACCTCAACCGGGATCGCCCTTCCTGGCCGACGATGACCGCTGGCGGCGGGTGACACCGAACGACCCGGCCGGGCAACGAGGTCGTCTGTGGCACGACGTGCTGGTATTCATGGACGAGACGACCGGGAGCGCCCTCGGTCACCTGCAAGCTGCGCAGCGGCTGCTGGAGGCGCCCGACACCATACCGCTGGCCGCGCACGCTGCGCTGAGCCAGGCGACGTGCGAAGCAGCTGCCACCGTCGCGCATGTTCTCGAGCCCGGCATCGATGCCGACCTGCGGCTGCTGCGTGGCGTGGCCCTGCTGCTCGACGAGGCCGCGCTGCGGGAGAACGTTACGCGGATGCTGCCGGTCAGCCGCAAGGTCGCGGCAGATCTCCTGCGCGACGCGAACGATCGTGTGACCACGCTGCTCGACCGGATGGCTGAGGCCGGGATCAAGACCGTCGGCGAGCCACCGCGGTTGTGTTTCACCGACGACGGGTCGGCGACGGCACGCGATGTCGACGTAAGCCAGTTGGTTGCGACCGTTTTCCCTGATCGGCCGGACCTGCGTCGGTCCGCCTCTGTCGCTTCGCATGGCAGGGCAGCGTTGTCGGCCGTCGGCGGTATATCGGTGCACGACGTCGTGCAGCCCAACGTGAACGAGTCGGTTCTCGGTATCGCGGGCGTCGTCGGAACCTGCATCACCGCGGGCGGTGTTCTCACGTCGGCATACGGCGCGTACTTCGGCCACGACCTGGGCGCAGCAGCAGAAAGTCGGGCGGCGCGCGCCCGGGCAGTGCGGTCCCTTACGAATCGATGGCTGAACCGTCCGCAAGCCGTGCATCAATCTGGACCTGCGTAGCAGCGCTCGCGGATCCTTGCCCGCGTCCTGGAGGTCCGGCTTCAGGCAAGACGACCCTGCTTCTGCTCATCGCGCCAGCGGCGGGCGACGCATGTACGGTCCGCCGGATGATGACGCAGACCGGAAGACCTCCGTTCGAGGCAATGCCGGTGAGCTGCGCCGGTCATGAGGCGCTGGCCTGCTGGTTGCGGCGCTGGCCGGACACTGCCCGCTCGTAGCCGCCTTCGGCGCCGTCGGCTCGGCCGTCGCCCTAGAGAAGTCGGCCGCTTCGGGTGCTGGCGAGACGGCTGCTGGGGTGCCGCCGCGAGCGCGGGGCGTGTTGCTGCTCAGCCGAGCCGACGAGAAGCCGATCATAGTCGCGGGCGGTCCGGTGCCGGTGTGTGCGTGGGATTGAGGTAGGTCGCGCGGTTGAAGGCAGGAACGGGAGTGTCACGGCGGCCGGCCCGCGTGGCGGTGAACCGCTTCGGCGGCTTGGCGGCAGTGGCTTCCGGGCGTCTGGGCGATGCCCGGTTCGTGCTCGCCTGCCTGTCCGGCGTGTTCGCGATGGTGTGCTGGCTGGCGCTGATGCCGGGCTGGCTGGTGACCGAGCCCGCGCTGGTGGCTGCCGCAGTGGTAGCCAGCGTGGCCGCCGTGATTCTCGCCCTGATACCCGGTATCCGGCAGGGCGTCGCGCATGGCGTGGCGGGCTCGATGTCCCTGCTGGCGGGCTGCTTGACCGTAGTTGGCCGCGGTGGTGTCGACAGTGCGGCGTTCGCGTTTCTGCCGGTGTTCGTGACCGCCTATGCGGCCATGTTCTTCAACCGTCCGGCGTTCATCGCCCATCTGGCCTGGAGCCTGCTGATCTCCGGCGCCGCGTTGACGGTCACCGACCCGGGGAACCGGGAGAACGGCTTTTTCGTGACCGTGCTGGCGGTTGCGATGACCACGTCGAGCGTGCTGCTGGCCCGTCTGGTCCGGCAGGTGTGGTACGCGGCGACGCACGACCCGTTGACCGGCCTGTTGAACGAGCAGGGACTGCGGGCCGCCCTCGCGGCAGACCCGTCTGGGGCCGGAACGCTGGTGATGTGTGACATCAACCGATTCGCTCACGTCAACGCCGCACTCGGCCGGGACCAGGGCGACGAGTTGTTACGTGAGGTGGCCGGCGCATTGCAGCAGGTGTGGCCACGGGCACCGCTGGCGCGTATTGCCGGAGACGTGTTCGCCGTCTGGCTTGCACAGCCGGCCAGCGCCGAGTTGCCGGACATCATTCTCCGGCGCCTCGCTGGCCGGCACGGCCCGTACCGGTTGGGCGGTGCCCAGGTGGATGTCACGTTCACCGCCGGGATCGCCGCGGCGGACGGCAGCGCGCCGCCGCTGCTGCTGCGCCGGGCGGCGACGGCATTGGCTGCCGCGAAACGCGACGGCCGGCCTTTCCAGCTTTGGTCCCCGGCGTTGGACGACGCCCGCAGCGAAGACCTGAACCTGCAGGCGGAGCTGCGGGCCGGTCTGGACAACGGTGAACTGGTCGTGTTCTTCCAGCCGCAGGTGGCCCGGCACACCCATCACATCATCGGAGTCGAGGCGCTGGTGCGGTGGCGCCATCCCCGTCGTGGGCTGCTGAGCCCGGCGGCATTCATGCCGGCGGCGGAGCACAGCCCGATCATCAGCGACATCACCGACCACGTCATGCAGGAGGCCATCCGGCAGGGGAGCGTCTGGTCGTCCGCAGGCGTGCCGCTGACGGTCAGCGTGAACGTGTCCGCACGGTGCCTGACCGACGACGCGTTACCGGACCGGATCGCGCAGCATTTACTGCGCTGGGACCTGCCCGCGCAGCTGCTTACGGTCGAGATCACCGAAACGGCGGTGGTAGCCCAGCCGCAGCAGGCGTCCCGGCTGCTACACGCGGTCCGTGACTGCGGCGCACGGGTCAGCATTGATGACTTCGGTACCGGCCATACCAGCCTCGCCCTTCTGGCAGGCCTGCCCGTCGACGAACTGAAACTCGACCGGCAGTTCATCGCGGCGCTGGCCCAACCCAAAGTCGCCGCGATCGTGGCGACCGTGGCCAACCTCGCCGCCCGCCTTGGCATCGACAGCGTTGCTGAAGGCGTCGAAGACGAACACGCCAGCCGCCTGCTCGACGAACTCGGCTTCACCGTCCAGCAGGGGTACTGGCACGCCCGTCCGCAACCTGCCGAGGCAATCACCGCGATGCTGTATGCCCGACAGGGCAGCGCACAGCCCCGGTGACGATCAGGATCACCTCATGCTGGACATCGGGTTGCTGTGGTGCCAGGTCGGACGGCGTCCAGCTCCGGCGTCGTTTGGCCGCGGCGTCGGTGCGCCGGAGCAGGCGGTGTGATCGAGTGACGGCCGCCCGTACCGCCCCGGCGGCTCACCGACAAGGATGCTCCGCACGGTTTGCGGCTGCACTTGACGCCGATGCGGCGGTGCTGCCGGCCGGTGCACTGGGTCGTGTGTCGGTGGGCACCTCGTCGTCGACCACCCGGATCTGGCCGTGTCCGCAGCCTTCGCAGACCGACTCCCGGGGCGCCTCCAAGATGATGCACGACTTGCGAGCGCTGGGACGCGCCGCCGGCGACCACCGGCTGATGGCCGCCACTCTGCGGTTTGTCTTGCCGGCCTTGGGTCAGTTGAGGGTCCAGGTGAACCCGGCCGGGCTCGCGGTCCATTGGATTCGCAACCCGTCGAGGGACTTCGTGTCGTGATCGAAGGTGATGAGGCCTTTGGCCTTGTCGGGTGCGGTCAGCGGGCCGGAGCCAAGTGCCCGGCCGGGCAGTCCGGTATCGCTGGCGACGGTGCTGGCGTCGATCCGTTCGCCGTCGGCAAGCACAAGCGTGAACGCGGTCTCGTCGTACTCCACCTGCCCGTCGAGCAGGTTGTACGTGACGGTCGCGATGATGATGTTGCCGTCACCCCAGCCGTCCGGCGCTTTGATGGCCTTCGGGTCGGCGACGGTGACCTCGATAGCGGTGCCTTCGGCGGCCGCTTCGGCCTTCTCGCCGGCTTTGAGGTGGATCTTGCCTGTTTTCGATTCGGCGGCTTCCGCGTCGGCGGATGCGGTTCCGAATCCAGCGGCAGCTGTCGTTGCGGCGGCCGTGGTCGAACCGGCCGGTTGCGGGTTCGCGGGTTCGGGGCTGCCGCAACCGGACAGAGTGAGCAGCAGGGCGCCGAGGGCAGCGGGGCGGGCGAGCGTTCGCACTGGTGCTCCTGGTACGGGGGTGCGCGTCGTTACACGACCGGGGTGATTCTTGGTTCGTGGAGTGTACTGAGCTGTCGCACCGCGCGGATTTGGCGGGACGATTTCACCGCACTGTGGCGATGAAATCTGCGGTGGTTGAAGGCTCGTATTCGGTGCAGGCCGGTCCGCCTCGTCGTCTCGCGTCGTCCGGGTAGCTCGTAGCTGTTCACTTTCGGGTTCGGCGGCGGGTGCCGCCTCAATGTAGCCAGCGCTGGCTGTACGCGGCTTTCACCGCTGTACCGGCCGCACGAGGTGCGTAGACGTTGTCAGAGTGCGGCGGCGAGTTCCTCTGCGTTTGCCGCGTTGCCGATCAGGGCGGTGATCTGCTCGATGGTGTGTTGGCGCAGCGCGTCGACGAGTTCGGGGTCGGCGTTGCCGTATCTGTCGGTGAGCAGGGCGATTGCGTAGCTGGCTGCAGCTTCCTGATATCCCTGCTGGAAACCTTGCCGGTGGAGGATCTGCTGCGCTGATTCGATGAGCTCCTCCGGGGAGCGTTGCCATTCGTTAGCCATGCGGTCGACGACTTCGAGGACCTCGGGGTTGGCGGTGAGCAGACTGGCGGCCCGGTACATCGCCTCGCCGCGGTACGCCCGGGCGTGCCCGGACCGGTCGTCGCCGTGTCGGGCGATCAGTGTGTTGACGTCGTCCAGGATGTTGCGTAGGTGATCGAGCAGCAGTTCGTTGGCCGGTGCTGAGTGCAGGTACGCGACGACGGCGGTCCGGACCGCGGCGCTGATCTCCTCGGGCAGGGTAGCCGCGTCCCGCACGTGGACGCCGGCGCCGCCCGCAGGGCGGATGTCGGCAAGGTCGTCGGCGCAGACGACCAGGACGTCGACCGAGACCGTCACTTCGGCGGGTGACTCGCCGGGAGCGACGGTCACCTGGCCGGTGAACCCGAGCCGGCCGTCGTCCAGCTGTACCGCCCACAGCCTTCCGTAGCCGGTGTCCACAACATGATCCGCCAGCGAAGTGACCATGCCACGATCCTCGCATTCGGGGTGCTGTTTCCGGCCGGTCGCCTCACGAGTGGGTGCTGGGCGTCCACCTACACGCGGGTCCTGGAGTGCCCGCGTTCGTGGCCCGACAGGGAATCACCTGCCGCGATCCCGACGCGCACCAGGTGGAGTCTCTCGTCCTGGGTCAACAGCCGCTTCCTCGGCTGGCCGGTCTACAGGAAGGAAGAGGTCTGGCAGGAACGGCAGGCCGGCCGCAGCAAGACGGTTCCGGATGGCAATCTTCTCCCGCTCACGGGTGCTGGCGATGCGATCGGCGTTGCGTTGCCGGTCGACCCGGACCAGTGCTCGAATCTCCAACGCGTCAGGAGCGCCGCCCATCCGGCGCTGGAGACGTTCGCGGGCGGCCGCGGCTTCAGCGAGCAGCTGCGGAGTCGGCCGGGCAAGGGCTAGCAGTTGAGCCCAGGGGGCGGCGATCGCGTCGGCGTATCGGCGCGCCAGTTCGGGCTCCAATGCGGCCCACGCCCGTCGTTGCTTCTCGACGGCAGGCTGGCGTGCGTCGATCTGCTCTTGGTGGTGCAGCATGTCGAGCACTTCTCGCCGGAAACGCTCCGGGTCGCGTAGTGCCCGAACGCGGTCAGTGAAGTCGGCGGGGAGCTCCATTACCGCAGGCTATCGAACATACGTTTGATGGTAGCCGTGTTCGGTCCGGCGGGGTGGCCGGCGGGGTCCGAGTGGGAACGGACCGGATTGCTACCGGGCCCGCTGGTCGCTCGCCTTGTGAGCCGGATCGCTGCCGACCGGGCATGCCTCAGGTTAGGTCTCGGAAGCTACCTGCAGCCCTGTCGCCGGATCGGGCCAGAACACCGTCGGCGTGACGTGGATGTCTATGCGGGCGGCGCGCGCCGGACGTGGTAGCCCGTTGTCCGGATGGTGACCGGGGTCGACCGGTTCGTGGTGCACCGTGTGAGCCTCACGCGGAGCCGAGCTTGATCCATGCTTCGTCGGGGCTGCTGACGAGGGCGGTTCCTGTAGGGGCCGGCAATGGCCGGTTGCCGGCGTAGCCGGCGACACCGAGGAACAGGTTGCGCCATACCGAGGCTAGCAATCCGGTACGGGTCGGCCAGGCCAGCAGTAGGCGTCGACCGTTCCACCAGCCGTGGGCCTCACCGTTGGAGTAGGCGACGACGTGGGTGTCCGGGAAGTCGCGTAACCGGTCGAGCGCGTCGATGACGGTCCGTTTCGGGTCCTTCCTGGCTTGGATCACCACGGTGCCGTCGGCGGTTCGGTAAACCGCGTCGGCGATGTCATCGAGGCGGTCGAGGGCGTCGTCGATCGCGTCGTGATCCAGCAGCCACGCCAGGTCGGCTCGGATGTTGACTGCGGTGAATCGTGGTCCGAGGGTGTAGCCGCTGAGCTGGTACGCGTACTTTTCGATCGATTCCTGCGTCGCCGCGAGCGCCCACTCCTTCCACCCTCGGAAGTCGGCGAGGCAGTCCTCGAATCCGGCGAACAGCTCCGGGTCGTCCGGCTGGGAAAGCACTCCGTGGCGGAGCGCCAGCAGTCCGACGGCGGCCAGAGCGGCGTGCTCCTCGGCCAGGGCTTCTTCCTCTTCGGTGGTCCAAAGGTGATTCAACCCGTCGTGAACAAGCCAGGCCCAGTCCTGCGGGTGCGGCCAGAGGCCGCCCCCGACAGCGATCAACAGACTGCGGTACGACGCCAGCTGCGCCGCCAACGGCCAGCCGTTCGATTCCTCGACGAGCCGGTGGAACCAGGCGCGTGCCCTTCTGCGCTGATTCTCGGTCTGGGCTTGGATCGCAGCTGCCGCGCTCAGTGAGGGCGTCGCGTTCTTGGCGGTCGGTTGTTGCCGGGCCGTGCGGTCGACGGGGTTGTCGTCGCCTTTGAGTTCGCCGTCGTCCTGGCCGCCCGGTGGTGTGGTCTTGCGGTCGCGGCCCAGGGCCAGGTTCAACAGTGCGGACCCGACCATGCGGCGGATGTCCTCTTCTACCCGGGCGCGGCGTCGCCGGCGGGGAAGCTGTGTTTCTTCATCGTCGGGTCGAGGCGGTACAACTTCGGCGAGTTTGCGCAGTGCGTCGAGTAACGCCTGCATCTGTACGTCGTCACCGAGTAGTTCGGGAAGTGACTGCTGTTCCAGCGGCGATGGATGTCGCACCCGCGACAACGCGCTGTGCACGTCGGTGACGAGCGCGGTTCCGAGCAGGATGCCGTCGCTGCTCCGTATGGTCACCGTCCGTGACAGCGAGCGTGGGTCGCCGTCGAGCCGATAGGTGTGAATGGCTTCGCTCGTCGCAGTGCGCGCTGCGGTGTGTAGTTCTCCTGCCACGTCGATGATCAGGGTGTCGGGCACCGGGCCCGCGTTCACCAGAACGGTGATCTCGATCCGGTCGGGTTCGGTGAGAATCTGCGCAGTCAGCACTCGGACGGCCGGGGCGGCATCCGAGTCTCGCTCCGGTGTGCGTAAGGGCAGTTCGTCGAGGTCCGTCTCCTTCGCCTCGACCGCGTCTAGCACCGACTCGGTGATCTGCTGGAGCAGCGCCAGCTCGCAGTTGCCACGATCGTCGTGCATCGACCGCAGAAGTGCGGCTCGGGTGCAGTTTGCGCTGCCAGTGATCAGAACACCGCCGGTACCGGACCACCACTCGAGCACCTTGCCGTGGTGATAGCGCGACGTTGTGGGCTGGATGACGCGTACGGTGCCCACCCGGTCCAACACCCGCCGCAAGCGGCCAGCGTCAACCTGGGCATCACGAGTCAGCAGGACGTCGAGCATGCCGGGCTGCAGCTTGGTGAGCAGCGCGGTCAGTGCGTCGGCGGGCGGGTCGAAGAACGGCGAGGCGACCCCCAGCCGGTCAACGCGGCCCTCCGGTGAGGGTAGTTGATCCACGATCGGTGCACGGTCGTTGGTAAGCAGACGGGGTTCGTTCGGTTCCCGCTGGCTGGGGCGGGTGGTGAGCAGGTCGGCGACGCGGTACAGCCGCTGCTTGCCGAGCGGCTCCATCCACAGCTGGTCGGGCAGCCGACGAAGCCAGGCAGCCAGGTCGTCAACCAGGACGGGGACGGTCGGGCCGTCGATACGCAGGTGGGTCCAGACTTCGGCGTTGTGGTGCCATCCCGCTGAGGTCGCGTTCCCGGAACCGATCGAGATCAGCGCTTCGGTGGCGGACGCGGCCACCAGCAGCTTGGGATGGAATGCGCCGCCGGACCGGCAGACCACCGGCACGGGCACGTAGTCGGTGATCGGTCCACCTCCTGCGGCGAGTCCCGGCTCGACGTACCCGGCGTCGTAGACGATGGTGACGCGCGCGCCGCGGGCGCGGGCCTGTCGCACGCACACGTCTTCGAAGAACGGCAGGTCGCTGGTGTAGGTGAGGACGAGGATTTCCTCGGGGTCTGTGATCGGTAACTCGTGCAGGAGCCGCGGCGGCGGCGCTCCGGTCAGGTCGTTGTTCATGCGTGGTTGGCCGACTCGATGCTGTACGGTCCCCGTTCCCAGGCGGTGCCGTTGTCGGTGAGTTCGAGGACGCCGAGCTGGAGTAACACACTGGCGAAGGTGTCCAGGCGAAGTGATGCCGGTGCACTGCCCTCGCGTCCTTCCAGTCGCAGTCGGTCGCCGACCACGCGCAGCCGTGTGGGCATCCGCAGTCCCGTGCGGGTCCATTGCATCTTGTCCCGGCTCACTTTCTCCGCCCGGTTGAACAACCCGAACGCCAGTGCCCGCGTCGCGTCCGGCAGCGGCATGTCGGCGTGGTCGTCGATCCAGCTACGGAACCATTCTGGTCCCATGCCGGCCTGGTCGTAGCGGAGGAACGCTTCCCGGCTGGCGCCGTCGAGCTCGCCGGCTCGCTGGGCACCCACGGCAAGCAGCCGCAGCAGTTGCAGCACAGGCCAGTCACCGCCGTCGCGGTCAACCTCATCGTTGAGGTCGTGTTCTGCCGGCTGCAGCACACCATTGGAATCCATGGTTGGCGGGAGGTCCTCGCGCAGCGCTTGCCGCACCAGGATGGCCGGTAGGGTGTCGACGAAACTGCCGGCAGCCTCTTCACGCGTGCCCGGCCTGGTGAGCGGGGCGACGAGTCTTGCCCACAGCATCCGCCACGCCCAAACCGACCAGTTGCGCAATAACGCCCCACGCCAGCGCAAGGCGTGTTCCTCCAGGTCTGAGCTGCCCAGAAACTGCACCAGGTCCGGGGTGTAGCAGCACAAACGGTCCATCAGCAGGTCGATATTGCTGTCGACCGGGCATCCCCGCACAGCTGCGGCCAAAACTGCTGCGCTGGCACGGTGCACGGCGGCCAGTTCCGGATCGGGTGCGTCGGTACCGAAGTACGCCTGCCGCAGGTTCTCGCCGTCCGGCATCGCGCTCGCCTGGCACAGGCAGAGACCGACAGCCTCGTCCAGGTCAGCCACGCTCAAAACCTCCTTGCCCTGTGCGAGCTCGACAACTTGATCCAGGGCGGTCAGCGCTTGGGGGTCCGCGGCCGGGCCCGGCTGCGGGATCACACCAGGCGTGATCAATCCCAGCGCGGCCTCGATACCGCCGTAAGTGCCGAAGAAGCCGTCAGCGACCGTGCTGTAATCCCGTGACAGCTGATCGAGATGTACAGCGCCGGAGCCGTCCAAGACTTGGATGATGGTGTTTACACCGTGCGGCCGCCGCCATCCTGCGCGGCGCCGGTGCCCGTCCCGATCGGTGGCCTCGTGGTGCAACGAGACGGCCGCCAGGACCACTTCGCACCGGCGCAGCAGCCGCCGGAAGGCAGGCCCGTCACCGCGGGACCACCCGCGTCGGTTCGCTTCGACGGCGACCCGCGCATGCAGTGAAAGATAACGCGCGTGCGGCGTCGTAGTGATTACCGCCGGCACGAGCTCGGATGCGTGAGTTGCCGTCACCGCCTCCACCGCGAGTGGCTGCCGCCCTGTGTCCTCCGGACTGTCCGCCTTCGCCGACCACGCCGCCCCAGCCACCAACATGCCGGTCATTCTCCCGTACCCCCTGTACGAGATCAGTCAATGCGCGACACCGATGACAGCATGCCGAGAGGGGCCCGAGCTGCTGCTGGGGGCTGTGGCCGCCGGAGCTGTTGCGCTCACGCCGAAGGGGACAGCGGTGGAAAACCGGCGTCCGCGCAGGCGGAAGCCGATTTCGTAGCGCCGATCAGAGCCCTCGGTATTGTGACGGGCCGCCTCGGGCCGACCTATGCAGCAGAGACGAACGGGGTGTTCGGCTGTTGGCTGCTTCTCACCTGAGGCGGCTTCACGGTTGGTGTGAATGGAGCAGGCTCGTGAGCAGCCAGGGCACGTCGTGGTTGGGTCAGGCGTCCCCGCCGACCGTGTGCCGGCACTATATGTCAACCGGTCCTGCAGAGTATTCGTCGGCGCGTCGTGTGCATGTGCCAGACCGATGGACTATTGCCTGCGAGGGTGGGAAGTCCACTGTTGTGATGCGGTGCCGGCCTCGGACGGATTCTCGGCGGTGGAAATGGGTTACTTGCAGGGAGAAGGTCTGCCGTCGGTAGGTGTCGTGTTGCTGCCCATCACCGGGGCTGCGCGGCGGGCACGCGACGTCGTCACCGAGGCGTGTCTGGGGTGGGAGTTAGCGCAACTGCTCGGCCCGGCCAGTCTGGTGGCCACCGAGCTGGTCACCAACGCGGTGATGCATGCGCGGACGATGATGAATCTACGGGTGATACGCGATCGCGGACAACTTCGGATCGAAGTGTGTGACGGCAGCCCGGTGATCCCGGCACTGCCGGCGCCCTTGACCGCGGGCGGTCCGGATCGCCGCGGTGGTAGGCGTGGACTGATGATCGTCGACCGTATTGCTGATCGATGGGGTTGCTGGCAAGGCGCGGGCGGCAAGGTGGTGTGGGCGGTACTGCGGTTTGACCTGGTGTGGCCGCCGCTGTCGTCACCAGAGCGGTTGCGCCGCAGGCGGGGCTGATCGTGCGGCTGCGCCGCGGGCGGAGCCTTCCATTCGGCCGGATTGCCGGGCGTGCGGCAAACCATCTTCGGCGGGAGTCGCCGTGGAGGTGATAACCACGCCGATGGTCGAGGCGCTTGGTAGATCCTGGCCGTGCTGTTTGCATCCGACGACCTCGACCCACAGGTCTTTCCCGCGCGCGAGTCGCCGGGCGGCCGTGCCGGGAAGGGTATCGACCCTGGCGTGCCCATGGCGTTGTCATGCCCATGGCATGGAACCCTGATGGAGGCCAAGCACGGCGCGGAGCTGGCCGCCGCCTCGATCCGCACGCGTTCTGCCGCGGCTGGTGTGTCCGGTCCGGTGTCGTGCCGCAGCGGCATCCGGAAGGGCTGGGTGCAGCTTGTCCGTGCCGTCGTTCACTTGTTCGATTCCGTGGCGGCCGCAGCCATCGAGCACATCAAAATGTGGCCGGGGCGGGAAATGAACCGATCGTGATCACTCGGCGGGGGATTATTTGATCGGCCTGGCCTGTTGATGGCGGCGAGACGGCCTGTCCGTCATTGTTGGGCCGTCCGTCTGAACCGAAGCTTCGAGAATACCGCCGAAGAAATGCCATAAGCCGAGCGGAGCTGGCGTGATCCTCGGCAGGCCTGGGATGCCGGCCAGGCAGGGTGCGGGAGCCGTCTGTCGGAGCTCGGCATGGGTTTGTCCTGGATTGCCGCCGAGCGGCTCTGGGCGTCCTTCGTGCGTCGTCGGGCATCCCATGGGATCGCGGCTGCCCCGGAGAGTTCAGGTCGTACCCCGGCTGGCACTGGGCTAAGGCGACCGGGCAGGCGCATCCGGCTCCATCGGCTGGGCATGGGCATGGGCGCGGGCGCCGATCGGCGCGACCGTGCGGCATCTGCTGGAGGCGCCGGTCGAGGCGCCGCCCTCAAGACCACTGCCTGGGCCGGCATAGCGGCGCCTCAGCCCTGTTTGCTCGACAGCCAATGGTCCCGCCAGATATGGACCTTTTGCCTTGTTGACCATGGGGGTGTCGGGCAGTCTGAACGGAGAAGAACGGACCGTAAAGGGGCCGCCACCTCGCCTGGAACGGGCGTCACGAATGGTGCGGTGATCCGGCCGCGGCTGGTGAGTGGAGGGGTGGCGCGCTGTGGGAAAGCAGGCACGGGATCGGTCCAGGGAGCTGCGCAAGGCACAGGCGGCGATCGCCGAGCAACGGGGCAAACGCCGGCCGCTGGTGGTGGGCGGAGTCGTGATCATCGCGGTGCTCGTGATCGCGATCGTGGCCGCCGTGGTCAACGCGGTCGGCGATCGTGACACCGGCGGTTCCGGTGCGCTGGTGGCTCCGAAGGGTGCTACGGCGGGCGGTGCGCTGGTGGTCGGCCAGGCCGCCGCGCCGGTGAAGCTGGAGGTGTACCTGGACTACATGTGCCCGTTCTGCGGCCGGTTCGAACAGGCCAACAGCGACGAGATCGACAAGCTGATCGATGATGGCACGGTGCGGCTGGAGCTGTATCCGCTGGCGTTCCTGGACCGCATGTCCGAGGGGTCGCGGTATTCCACCCGGGCGGCGAACGCGGTCGTCACCGTGGCCGACCGGGCCCCGGAGAAGGTGACGGCCTTCAACGAGGCGTTGTTCGACAACCAGCCGCAGGAAGGCACGGAGGGTCTGTCGGATGCCCGGATCGCGGAACTGGCCGGTCAGGCCGGCATAGCCCAGGACGTCATCGACGTGTTCGACGACCGCATCTTCGAGCCGTGGATCGCGAAATCCACCGAGGCGGTGTTCGACGCCGGTATCACCGGCACCCCCACTGTGAAGATCAACGGAGAGGTCTTCAAGGGTGACCTCTACACCGCCGGGCCGCTGACCCAGGCGGTCACCGCGGCGAAGGGTCAGGAATGAGCGTTTCCCTGGCCGGGCTGCGGCGGATCCGGCACTCCAACGCCTGGATCTTCGGCACGATGCTGTTCTCCGCGTGTGTGAGCCTGCTCGCCTCGTTCGTCCTGTCGATCGACGCAGTCCGCCTCGCCGCGGACCCGGACACAGCGCTGTCGTGCAACATCAACTCGGTGATCAGTTGCGGCACCGTCGCGACCTCCTGGCAGGCAGAACTGTTCGGCTTCCCGAACGCGTTCCTCGGCTTGGTCGCCGAGCCGGTCGTGATCACCATCGCCGTCGCCAGCCTCGGCGGAGTGCGATTCCCACGGTGGTTCATGTTCGCCGCGCAGGTCGTCTACACCCTCGGCGTGATCTTCGCCTACTGGCTGTTCTACCAGTCGATGGTCAATATCGGGGCGCTCTGCCCGTGGTGCCTGCTGGTCACGGTCTCGACCACCCTGGTGTTCGCTACCCTGACGCACGTCAATATTCGCGACGGCAACCTACCGGTCCCGGTCCGGCTGCGCTCGACGCTCAAGTCCGCGATCGAGGCCGACCTGGACGCCATCGCAGTGACCATCTGGCTGCTCCTGCTCGCTTTGCTCGTAGTAACCAAATACGGCTCCCAGTTGTTCACCTGACCGAAGGTTGGCCTTCTGTCACAGCAAGCAGCAGCGGGCCAGCGGCGAGCGGCCCCGATCCGAATCGTCCGAGGCCGGCAAGGGTGGACCACCGGTCGCCGAATGGCGCTACTGCCCGCTGCGGCGCTGCCACCGGGGTGAGGCCGGCCAGCTTGTCCTGAGCGGGAAGGTCCGATCCGAGATCGGCAACCTCAGCAACGTGATCACGGTGCGGTGTCGGCCATGCCGCTGTCCCTGATCGCTGTCGGCGCGTTGCCTGGTGGGCTTCCCTCGGCGTCGTGAAGTGCTGACTGGCGACCGGTGTAGAACGCGCCATGCCGGGCCATCGCCGGCGGAGGTGAGCCATGCGCGCGGCTTCCGGTGTGCCGAAGTCCCGAAGATCAGTAACGTCGCCATAAGGTGCGGGCGAACAGCAGCAGGTGTTGCTCGATCCAGGGTGTGATGAATACGGCGATCGGGCGTACCTGTCCGTCGGGTTCCTGGATTGTGAGTACCGGGGCGTCATAGCCGCCGATCTCGGCGTGTCGAACATCGGCCGGCTGGTGTTCGCCCTGTCTCACGTCGTCGATCAGGTGTATCTCCTGGGCGATCTCGTCAGGTGTTGCCAGTACTGCCACCGGTGTGACGGCTCCGTGCGGCGTGACCGCCGTAACGGCGACGATCTCCACGTCGCCGAGGACGCCGCGCATGAACGCCATGAGATGGCCGGGTACACGCAGGCGCTCCCGCAGCAGCGGCCACCACTGTCGTTCCTGTTCGTTCAAGCTGATAGCTGATACCGACCCGCACATCCTCGGCTCCCTTCGCCGGCTCAGCTCGTGACGGCCAGACTCAACAGCCAGCGTAGAAGGGAGCTTGGGTCGACGCTTCGGCATGCGCGCAACCTGAGCTTGCTCAACGAAGAAATGTCGTGGACGCGAACGGCAGACGGGCGTCCAGTGCGGGCCGTAGATTCGTCGTGCTGGCCATGCCAGGCGCCGCAACCTGGCCGACAGTTCCGGCGCTCGCTCAGCGAGGGCGTGCGAGCCGAGCAGATCAGCCTCATGAGCAGATGAGAAGGCTTCGTGTCGCTCTCCGATGCCCCGGAAGCCCCGGCAGGCGGCAACCCGATGATGTCGGAAATCTCCGAAATCCTGTGTGGCAGCGGTTTGAAGGCGTCAAATCTCGTGTTCGGGTTGCGTCGGGCCCGGGTAGGGACGAGCGTGGTCATCAAGGTCACCAACTGAGGGATTGAGGCGGATGGCGCGCGGGACCGACAGTGCGGGGCAGGCGCTCTTGAAGATCGGTGGGCTGGTACGCCGGGCTGAGGTGTCCGGTGACGGCCGGAGCCTTTACCAGATCGGCGGCCGGGAGGCGGACTCGTTCTACCGGGACCGGTGGTCGTACGACAAGGTGGTGCGTTCGACACATGGGGTGAACTGCACCGGGTCGTGTTCGTGGAAGGTGTATGTCCGCGACGGGATCATCACCTGGGAGCAGCAGCAGACCGACTACCCGAGCGTCGGGCCGGACAAGCCGGAGTACGAGCCGCGCGGCTGCCCGCGTGGAGCGGCGTTCTCCTGGTACACCTACTCCCCGACCCGGGTGCGGTACCCGTACGCCCGTGGTGTTCTTCTCGAACTGTTCCGTGAGGCCAAGAAGCGCCTGGGCGATCCGGTGGCCGCCTGGGCCGACATTCAGGACGATCCGTTGCGGCGGCGCGCCTATCAGCAGGCCCGCGGCAAGGGCGGCCTTGTCCGGGTGTCCTGGGACGAGGCCCAGGAGATGGTCGCGGCCGCGCACGTGCACGCGATCAAGAAGTACGGTCCGGACCGGGTGGCCGGGTTCTCCCCGATCCCGGCCATGTCGATGGTGTCGCACGCGATCGGCGCCCGGTTCATGAGCTTGCTCGGCGGCACGATGCTGTCGTTCTACGACTGGTACGCGGACCTGCCGGTCGCCTCGCCGCAGGTGTTCGGCGACCAGACCGACGTGCCCGAGTCCGGCGACTGGTGGGACGCGTCCTACCTGATGATGTGGGGTTCGAACGTGCCGGTGACCCGGACGCCGGACGCGCATTGGATGGCCGAGGCCCGCTACCGGGGGCAGAAGGTCATCGTGGTCAGCCCGGACTTCGCCGACAACGTGAAGTTCGCCGACGAGTGGATGCCGGCCCAGCCGGGCACGGACGGCGCCCTCGCCATGGCGATGGGTCACGTGATCCTCAAGGAGTTCTTCGTCGAGCGGCGCACCCCACGCTTCGTCGACTACGTCCGCAAGTACACCGACCTGCCGTATCTGATCACCCTGGAGCCGTTCGAAGGCGGCTATCGGCCGGGCAAGTTCCTCAGCGCCGAGGATCTCGGCGAAGCCGCGGAGAACGGCGCGTTCAAGCCGGTGCTGTGGGACTCGGTCGCCGACGCGCCAACGGTTCCGCGGGGCTCGCTCGGGCACCGCTGGGGTTCCGAGGCCGGGCACTGGAATCTCGACCTTGGCGACATCGAACCCGCTCTCACCTGTGGAGGCAGCTCTCCGGTGGAGGTGCTGCTGCCGCGCTTCGACGGCGATGCCCCGGGAGTGCTGCGCCGTGGGGTACCGACTCGGACGGTTGCCGGGAAGCTGGTCACCAGTGTGTTCGATCTGATGCTGGCGCAGTACGGGGTGTCCCGCGACGGGCTGCCCGGCGAGTGGCCGTCCGGCTATGACGATGTCGCCTCGCCGTACACGCCAGCGTGGCAGGAGCCGATCACCGGTGTGCCAGCCGTGCAGGTGGCGCGGGTGGCGCGGGAGTTCGCCGACAACGCCGAGCGCTCGGGCGGCCGGTCGATGATCCTGCTCGGGGCCGGCACCAACCACTGGTTCCACTCCGACACGACGTACCGGGCGATCCTGGCGCTGGTCACGCTGACCGGCTGTCAGGGGGTCAACGGCGGCGGGTGGGCGCACTATGTCGGGCAGGAGAAGTGCCGGCCGGTGACCGGCTGGCAGCAGCTGGCGTTCGGGCTGGACTGGGTGCGACCGCCGCGGCAGATGATTGGCACCGCGTTCTGGTACACCCACACTGACCAGTGGCGCTACGACACCTACTCCGCGGACACGGTCGCGTCGCCGACCGGGGACGGGTTGTTCGCCGGTAAGCACACCATGGACCTGTACGCCCAGTCGGTACGTGCCGGCTGGATGCCGTCGATGCCGACGTTCGACCGCAATCCCCTGGACCTAGCCGACGAGGCTGGCGCGGATCCCGGTTCCTACGTCGCGCAGGCGTTGCATGAGAAGCGGCTGAAGTTCGCGGTTACCGACCCGGATGCGCCGCAGAACTGGCCGCGGGTGCTGACCGTGTGGCGGGCCAACCTGCTCGGCTCATCGGCGAAAGGCAACGAGTACTTCCTGCGGCATCTGCTCGGCACCGACAGCAACCTCCGGGCCACCGAAGCCGGACCGGACCAGCGCCCGGAGGATGTGGCGTGGCCGGAGCAGGCGCCCGAGGGCAAGCTGGACCTGCTGCTCAGCCTGGACTTCCGGATGACCTCGACGACGCTGCTCTCCGACGTGGTGCTGCCCGCCGCTACCTGGTACGAGAAGCACGACCTGAACACCACCGACATGCATCCGTTCGTGCACGCGTTCACCCCGGCGATCAGCCCGCCGTGGCAGACCCGGACTGACTTCGACGCGTTCCACGGCATCGCCCGCAGCTTCTCGGCCATGGCGAAAACCCATCTCGGGGTTCGCAAGGATCTGGTTGCGGCACCCTTGTTGCACGACACCCCGGACGCGATGGCCACCCCGTACGGGCGGGTCCGCGACTGGCAGGCCACCGGTGAGGTGCCGGTGCCGGGCAAGACGATGCCGAAGATCGTGGTGGTGGAACGCGACTACGGAGTGATCGACCAGAAACTCGCCGCCCTGGGCCCGGCCTTGGACACGCTCGGCACCACGGTCAAGGGCTACTCGGTCGACGTCAACCCGGAGATCGAGTACCTGCGGCACAAGAACGGGACGGTCCGCGGCGGGGTCGCCGACGGCCGGCCGTCGCTCGCGAAGGATATCCAGTGCTGTGAGGCGATCCTGGCGCTGTCGGGCACCACGAACGGGCGGGTGGCCACCGAGGGTTTCCACGACGTGGAGAAGCGGACCGGGGTGAAGCTGGCCGACCTGGCCGCCGAGCACGAGGGCAAGCAGATCACCTTCGCCGACACCCAGGCCCGGCCGGTTCCGGTGATCACCAGCCCGGAGTGGTCCGGCAGTGAGACCGGCGGGCGCCGCTATTCGCCGTTCACCATCAATGTGGAGCGGCTCAAGCCGTGGCACACGCTGACCGGGCGGCAGCATTTCTTCCTGGACCACGACTGGATGCACGAGGCCGGTGAGGCGCTGCCGATCTTCCGGCCACCCCTCGATATGCACAAGCTGTTCGGCGAGCCACGGCTCGGCCCGAAGGGCGAGCTGGAGATCACCCTGCGGTACCTGACGCCGCACTCGAAGTGGTCGATCCACTCCGAGTACCAGGACAACCTGATCATGCTGACCCTGTCCCGGGGCGGGCCGACCATGTGGCTCAGTGAGCAGGACGCCGCCAAGATCAAAGTGCGGGACAACGACTGGATCGAGGCGGTCAACCGCAACGGCGTAGTGGTCTGCCGGGCCATCGTCAGCCACAAGATGCCCGAGGGCACGGTGTACATGTACCACGCCCAGGAACGCGTCATCGACGTGCCGAAAGCCGAGGTCAACGGCCGGCGCGGCGGCATCCACAACTCACTGACCCGGCTGCTGGTCAAACCCACCCACATCATCGGCGGGTACGCGCAGCTGTCGTTCGCGTTCAACTACCTCGGCCCGACCGGCAACCAACGTGACGAGGTCACCGTCATCCGCCGCCGCTCACAGGACGTGGAGTACTGACATGCGCGTGATGGCCCAAGTGGCGATGGTGATGAACCTCGACAAGTGCATCGGCTGCCACACCTGCTCGGTCACCTGCAAGCAGGCGTGGACCAACCGCTCCGGCGTCGAGTACGTCTGGTTCAACAACGTCGAGTCGAGGCCCGGGCAGGGGTACCCGCGCACCTACCAGGACCAGGAGAAATGGCAGGGCGGCTGGGTGCGTACCCGGACCGGGCGGCTCAAGCCGCGCGCCGGCGGCCGGGTGAAGAAGCTGTTCAGCATCTTCGCCAACCCGAAACTGCCGTCGATGCAGGACTACTACGAGCCGTGGACCTACGACTACGAGCACCTGCTGACCGCACCGGCCGGCAACGACTTCCCGGTGGCCCGGCCCAAGAGCCTGCTGACCGGACAGGACACGAAAGTCACCTGGTCGGCGAACTGGGACGACTCGCTCGGCGGCGGCAACGAGGTCCTCCAAGGTGACCCGATCCTGCAGAAGGTGTCCGACCAGGTACGCCAGGACTACGAGAAGGCGTTCCTGTTCTTCCTGCCCCGGATCTGCGAGCACTGCCTCAACCCGTCGTGTGCCGCGTCGTGCCCGTCCGGGGCGATCTACAAGCGGGCCGAGGACGGCATCGTGCTCGTCGACCAGGACCGGTGCCGGGGCTGGCGGATGTGCGTGACCGGCTGCCCGTACAAGAAGATCTATTTCAACCACCGCACCGGCAAGGCCGAGAAGTGCACCTTCTGCTTCCCTCGCATCGAGATCGGCCAGCCCACCATCTGCTCCGAGACCTGCGTCGGCCGGCTGCGCTACATCGGCCTGATGCTCTACGACGCCGACAAGGTCGCCAAAGCCGCCGCGGTCAAGGACGAACATGATCTGTACGACGCGCAGCGCTCGGTCTTCCTGGACCCGAATGATCCGGCGGTGGCTGCGGCGGCGGAACGGGCGGGGATCCCCGCCGACTGGATCGACGCGGCGAAACGGTCCCCGATCTGGGACCTGATCATGAAGTACGAGGTGGCGCTACCGCTGCACCCGGAGTACCGCACCATGCCGATGGTCTGGTACATCCCGCCGCTGTCCCCGGTCGTGGACGTGCTGCGCGAGACCGGCCACGACGGCGAGGACCCGCACAACCTGTTCGGCGCGGTCGACGCGCTGCGCATCCCGATCGAATACCTGGCCGGACTGTTCACCGCCGGCGACCCGGAACCGGTCCGGGCGACGCTGAACCGGCTCGCCGCGATGCGCTCTTACCAGCGGCGCATCAACCTCGGCGAGACACCCGACGACTCGATCCCGGCCGCGGTTGGCATGACACCGGACGAGATGAACGAGATGTACCGGCTCCTGGCGATCGCCAAGTACGAGCAGCGCTACGTCATCCCGGCCGCGCACGCCGAGGACGCGCACCGCCTCGAACAGCTCGGCACCGAATGCTCACTGGAATACGACGGCGGGCCGGGCATGTACCAGACCGGCCCGTTCGGCGAAGCGTCCGGCACCCCGGTCCCGGTCCAGGTGGAGACCTTCCACATGCTGCGCGACCGGCAGACCTCGGACGGGTTCACCGACGCCGGAGACGAGCCGCGGCGGGTGAACCTGCTCAACTGGGACGGCAACGGCCGTCCCGAGGGACTGTTCCCTCCCCGCCGCGATCCCGGCGCCAACGGCGGGGCCACCAGTGGCCCGGGCGTGATCGACACCGAGGAAGGACCACGATGAGCACCGCGCCGACCTGGCGGGCGGTCGCCGCGCGCGCCGCCTCCCTGCTGCTGCGCTACCCGGACGACACCGTCATGGACGCGCTGCCGCTGATCGACGTCGCCTTGCTGGAGATGCCGCCGGAGGTCGCCGACCCGTTGCGCATGGTCGTCGGGCACCGGGCGGCCACTGACCCGGGTCAGCTGCGCGCGGACTACGTGGAGCTGTTCGACTTCCGCCGCCGCAGCTGCCTGCACCTGACCTACTACACCTGCGGCGACACCCGCAAACGCGGCGAAGCCCTCGCCGATTTCGCCGCCACCTATAAACACGCCGGCCTGGAACTGGTCGACGGCGAGCTGCCCGACTACCTGCCCGCAGTGCTCGACCTCGCCGCCGTCGACGACGCCGGCTGGGGGCTGCTGCGCGACAACCGTATCGGGCTGGACCTGCTCACCGAATCGCTCGGCAAGGACGGCTCGGTCTACCGGCACGCCGCCGAAGCTGTCCGGCGGATGCTGCCGGCCGCCCAGCCCGCCGACCTGGCCGCCGTCGCCCGGCTGGCCCGTACCGGCCCACCCGTCGAACAGGTCGGCCTGGAACCGTTCGGACTCGCCGATGTGACCGGAGGCCGCAGGTGAACACCGTTGACGTCCTGCTGTGGGCGGTCTTCCCGTACCTGTCGATCGTGATCCTGATCGGCGGACTCGTCTGGCGTTACCGCTACGACAAGTTCGGCTGGACCACCCGCTCCTCCCAGCTGTACGAAACCACTCTGCTGCGCTGGGCCAGCCCGATGTTCCACTTCGGGGTCCTCATGGTTCTGGTCGGGCACATCGGCGGCCTGCTCATCCCGAAATCGTGGACCGAAGCCGTCGGGATCACCGAACACACCTACCACCTGATGGCCGTGTTCGTCGGCACCGTCGCCGGGCTGTGCACCCTGATCGGCATGGCACTGCTGATCGCCCGCCGCCGGCTGACCGGGCCGGTGTTCGCCGCGACCACCAAGAACGACAAAGCCATGTACGTCGTGCTCGCCGCGGTCATCGTGCTCGGCCTGTGGGCGACCGTGAAAGCCAACATCGCCGGCGGCGGCTACGACTACCGCGAAACGATCTCACCATGGTTCCGGTCGCTGTTCTACCTCAGCCCCGACCCGGCAATCATGGCCGCCGTGCCGACCAGCTTCCAGATCCACATCCTGGCCGCGTTCACCCTGTTCGCGTTCTGGCCGTTCACCCGGCTCGTGCACGCGTTCAGCGCCCCGGTCGGCTACCTCACCCGACCGTACGTCGTCTACCGGTACCGCGACCCCCGTCCCGGCCTGCGCCCGACTCGTCCCGGCTGGGAAGGCCCACCGAAGCTGCCGACCAGCCCGCCTGGCCGCCGCCGTTGACATCTTTCTGGTCACCGCTTGGCCGCACCGCAGGATGAGACCGTCCTGCCGGTGCTCCGGTTCGATGCCGTTTGCGAGGTAGCAGCTGATGAGTACACGCAGTGCCGCCGCCGGGCCGGCCAGCACCCCGGTGCCCGCGAACGCCGTACCGGCCGGCGCCGGCCGGAACCTGGCCCTGGCCACCATCGGATTCACCGTCAACTTCTGGGCGTGGGCGCTGCTCGGCCCGCTCGGCCCCGGCGTCAAGGAACGCCTCGGCCTCAGTTTCGCCGCCCAGTCGCTGCTGGTCGCGGTGCCGGTGGTGGTCGGCTCGATCGGCCGGATCCCGGTCGGCGCGCTCACCGACCGGTTCGGCGCCCGCATCATGTTCCCTGTCGTGTCGGTGGCCACCATCGTGCCCGTCCTGACATTGGCGTTCGTGTCGTCGTATCCGGCGCTGATCATCACCGGGCTGTTCCTCGGCATCGGCGGCACCGCCTTCGCCGTCGGCGTACCCCTGGTCTCCGGCTGGTACCCGCCCGCCAAGCGCGGCTTCGCGATCGGCGTCTTCGGCGCAGGCATGGGCGGCACCGCCATCTCCAACTTCACCACCGTCAAACTCGCCGACACCTACGGGCAGAAAACCCCGTTCCTGCTGGTCGCCGCAATCCTGGCGGCCTACGCCGTGGTCGCGTTCCTACTCATCCGCGATGCGCCGAACCGGCAACGCCCCGCCGGCTCCGCGTGGCAGCGCACCGCCGACGTCGGCCGGCTCCCGGTCACCTGGCAACTGTGCCTGCTGTACGCGGTCGGGTTCGGCGGGTTCGTCGCGTTCAGCGTCTACCTGCCCGCCTACCTGCGCACCGCCTACGAACTGTCCGCCAACGACGCCGCCCTGCGCACCGCCGGGTTCGTCATCCTGGCAGTGATCGCCCGGCCCACCGGCGGCTGGCTGTCCGACCGCTTCCACCCGGTTCCGGTGCTCGTCTGGTGCTTCAGCGGCACTGCCGTGTTCGCCGTCATCCAGGCCTTCCAACCGCCGCTGATGCCGGTCGCCACCATCGCCTTCCTCGGCATGTCCGCGCTGCTCGGCGCGGCCAGCGGCGCCGTGTTCGCCCTCGTCGGCAAGGTCGCCCCGGCCGACAAGGTCGGCACCGTTACCGGTGTGGTCGGCGCTGCCGGCGGCCTTGGTGGGTTCGTCCCACCGCTGATCATGGGATGGGTGTACGGCGTCGAAAACTCGTACTCGATCGGCCTGATGCTGCTGTCCGACGTCGCTCTGGCCGCCGCCGTCTACACCGCCGTCAAGATGGGCACGGTCGGGCGGCCCAAGACCGATTGAAAGGAGCCCGGATCGTGTCTACGTCATCGCTGCCGTCCCTCGCCGCCGAGCATCTCGAGGCGGCTCGGACCTCATCGAGCGGCCGTAGCGCCCACACCGTCGTCGGTGGGCACACCCGCACGCTGCGCCAGACGTTGATCGCACTACGCGGCGGTCAAACCCTCGACGAACACGAGAATCCTGGCGAGGCCACCGTCCACGTCCTGTCCGGACGAGTTCGCCTGGCCACGCAGGAAACCTCTTGGGACGGTGACACCGGGGACCTGCTCGTCGTGCCCGATGCCCGGCACACCCTGTCCGCGCTCACGGACGCCGTTGTCCTGCTGACCGTCGCGAAGCTTCCATAGCCGCCCGGCCAACGAGCCCACACGCCGAGACAATCGGAAGATGCCCGACTGCTGACAAGCTGATCACCCGTCAGTTGCTCAGCTCACCAGCGGATCCGTCATGGCGGGTGGCATCGGGTGTCCGGCGGGGCAGGGTGACGGTGTGGCCGTAGAAGTTGCGGATCGCGGCCACCACCCGATCGAAGTCGTCGAGACCGATCGGCTTGGTGACGTACGCGTTCGCGTGCGCCCGGTAGCTGGCCGTGATGTCAGCCGGCGTCGATGACGTCGTGAACACCACCACCGGGATCGCCTTCAACAGCGCATCGGTCTTGATCACCTGCAGGAGCTGCCGGCCGTCGAGGCGTGGCATGTTCAGATCCAGCAGAATCAGATCAGGCCGCAGCGCACCGGCATACGACCCTTCAGCCCGCAGGAACGCCAAAGCCTCAGCACCGTCCGCGACATGATGCAAGTCGGTGGCGATCCGATGCCCGGCGAAGGCGCTCTCGACCAGCGCCACGTCCCCGAGATCATCTTCGACCACCAGCACCCGCAGCGTCGCGGACAACGTGTCGGCTGTCATGTCGGTCATCCTTACTGCGCGTCGGACGCCACCATGATCGACCATCCGATGGCGTGAGCTCTATTCGGTAGCGATCGTAGAGGCCGCCGGTGGCGGCAGCGTTCGACGCCACTCCGCCAGAGCCATTGCTTCGACGGCATGGCCAACGCCGGTCCGCAAGCGCGGGTTCGACGGCTGAGTTCGCATCGAGGCAACTCGGGAAAGTCGGCTCGGGTGCGCGCACCCTGGCGAGCCGGGACGATTCTCAGTGCGGCGGCGTGGCGCCCAGCACATCAATGGCGCCTTCACCGTGCGGTTCCTGTTCGAGCAACGCCCTCATTACCTCGTCGCCTATCGCCGCGAGCACGGTGACCGCTTCCGCGGACAGCGCGGCCGGCCGGTCGTCCAGGACGCACAAGGTGCCGATCACGTCGCTGCGGAATCGTAGCGGCACGCCGATGTAGAACCGCATGCCGTGTTCGGACACCACCGGATTGGCCTGGCCGCGGTAGGCATCCCGCAGGTCCTCGAAGACCACCGCGCCGTTCTGCAGAACGACCCGGGTACAGGGAGCCCAAGCCGTCGGCAGGCTGCCGGCCTTGGCCAACCGACTTGGCAGGCCATACGAGCCTACGATCCATACCCTGGCCGACAGAACCAGATTGACAGCGACGGCCTTCACCTCGAGCGCGCCGGCAACCGCCTTCGCGAGGGTGTGGAAGTCTGCGGCGAGGGCCGCTCCGGCTCCGGCGAATCGGGAGGCAGCAGCCAGTCGCTGTACCGAATGCAGCGGGCTCGACGCAGCCACCGAACTCCATGGCTGCAATCCGGCATCCCTCTCCCCGCCGTCGCCGGTCGAGGCGATGATGTATTGCTGCATGGTGACCATCATGTTGTCCGTTTCGCCGGGCCGCAGCGCGTATCGCCGTGACACGGTGCACCATCGCTCACCCGCGCCCGGACGTGAGTTCTTGCGGTGCGGACAGGACCTACGTCCCGAACCGCCCAACCCGATCGTTGCCGACAGCGGACGCGGCAAGGGCAGGCAGACAAGAGCAACGCCGAATCCGCGCAGGCGGGCCCGGCCGGGACCGGCAACGCATCGGGACTGGTCCGGTATCTGACGTCCCATACGCGGCGCAGAGGCCGCGCGAGAGACCGTCGCAGAGAGGTGAGGTTGCTCGAAGATGCATTGTCGGACCGCCGCCGGGCGAACACGAGCGCTGGCGGCCTGTTGACGGCGCGGGGACGATCAGCGTCGCCAGTCGGCCGTCCGGTGGCCTGCCACCGCGTACGGCGTCGTACGGCGGCGCCAACACGGGCGGTCTCGGCGTGACAGGATGCGACGTATAGAGCCGCCGTCTTCGTGAACCTGCGACGAGACCCAACCCTGCGGGCAACCACACCGACCGGGCAGCGGCGTACTCGAGCCTCAAGCAGATGCCGTTGTCGCAGCTCGTCGGACATGCCCTTGCTCTGGCCAGCCAAAACGATGCACACAGCACAGGCGTGCTGGATGCCAGATGCGCTCCCGGTGGGTGCACAGGGAACGGGCGCGGTTCGCCCAGGGGCATGCCGGCAGTCATGCCGGTGACTCACCGGGGCCGTCGGGTGAGGCGGCGCTGAGTTGGTTTGCGGCGTGCAGGAGACTGTCACGGACAGCAGCCAGGGCGGTGATGGTGGCGGCCATGTCCGGTGCTGCATCAGAAGCGCGGCTTGTAATGACCTCGGCGGCGTGAACGGAGGCATCGACAGCCGCGCTGGCTTGTAGGGCAGCGGCAAGCAGACGATTGACCAGGTCTTGTACGTCGTTGCGGTTCGCCGACGGCGGTGACGGTCGCATCTTGGCCTCGCGGGGGAGTTCGACCGGGGTGGTCATACCCGATAGTTGCGGCTGCGGCGGTGCGCCACGTCAGCGAGCGCCGCGGCGGCGCGGTGGGCTTCGTGGGCACCGCCAACGCTGTGGTCAGCGATACGGGCGACGGCGCTGGCGCCAACGGCGAATGGCCGCGACCGAAGGCTGCGTCGGTCACGATGCGGCCGATCTTGCGGCTGTAGGTGATCTGCTGTTCGACGGTCGTTGACTTGGGCGTCGACCACGCCAGCTTGCCTGAACGGCCTCGTTCAAGATGGCTCGGTTTCGCCAGTCCATAGGTCGATCATCGAGTACTCCGCCTGGTGAAGCCGGGGAATCGGCAAAGCGACGTCGCTGGGACTTCGTAGCGCCACAGGCGAGTGGGATTCAGTGTGCTCGCTGCTGGCGAAACCGCGAGCCGTCTTCTTGCGGTCGAGGCGACTAACGGATCTTTACGCGCGATGATCGACTGCAACCCGACACGCTCCGGGAGGAAACAGTTGGAGATCAGCAGTCATGTGGTCAACGATGGCGTCGTACGCCTGGCTGTCGCCGGGGACATCGACGAATCCGCTGCAGACCACCTGCACGACGTCATCGTCCACGCGGCGCAGGGCGCCGCCCAGGTCGTCGTCGACCTGACTGGTGTGGGTGTCTGTGACTCCGCCGGTGTCGGCGCTGTCGTGCACGCGTGTACCCGGCTGAACGGGCAGGGTGTGGAGGTGCAAGTGAAGAACCTTCACGCTGCAAACCATCGCTGACACGCGCACCGCGCAGTTCACCTCGCTGAGCAAATCACCAGCCTGGCGGCGGGGCTGATGCTGTTCGACGGAACCTGGCGCAGCGTCAGCGCCAGCACTGGCTCCGCCACCGGCTAGGCCGGCTATGCCAAGCAAAACAGCCCGGCGCGGTAGGCGCGAGCCGGCGCCGTTTCACAGGCCGGTGTCCTTGGGTCGGCGTCACAGACCTGGACCCCGGTGGGACGGCGCGGCGGCGAGCTGGGAGGGTGATCTACGTGGGGAAGCGGATCGCGGTCATCGGCGGCGGCATCGCCGGCCTGGCGGCCACCGTGCGGCTGCAGCAGCGAGCGCCGGCGGACACCGAGATCATTCTGTACGAGCGAGACGCTGCCCTGGGCGGCAAACTCCGTACCGGTGAGCTGGCCGGACTGGCGGTCGAGCAGGGCGCCGAGTCGTTCCTGTTCAGCGCCCCGGACGGCGCCGAGTCCGCGGCGGTGTCCCTGACCCGGCGACTCGGACTCGGCGACGACCTGGTGCATCCAGCGCCGCGCCCGGCCGCCCTGGCGATCGGCGGCCGACTGACCCCGATTCCGCCCGGGACCATGTTCGGTATCCCCGGCGACCTGGCAACGCTGGACCGGACGGCGTCGCCGGAGGCCGACGCGGACCGCGACACCGGCCGCCCGCTGCTCGCCCCGGGCGAGGACATCACGGTCGGCGAGCTGGTCCGCGCCCGGTACGGTGACCAGGTGGTGGACCGGCTGGTCGACCCGATGCTCGGCGGGGTGTACGCCGGGCGCGCCGACCGGCTGTCCCTGCGGGTCACGATGCCGCAGCTCGCCCGCACCGCGGAAGCCGAACACACCCTTCGCGACGCCGTCCGGGCCGCTCAGGCGCAGTCCAAACGAACGCCAGGCAGGCCGGTCTTCGCCGCTGTCCGGGGAGGGATGAGCCGTCTGGTGGCGGCCGCCGCGTCGGCCAGTGACGCCCGGATCTGCCTCGGGCAGCCGGTGCGTGAGCTCACGCGTACCCCGAAGGGTTGGCGTCTGACGTTCGGGCCTGCGCCGGCTCCGCAGACCGACGACGTGGATGCCGTGATTCTGGCGGTGCCGGCGAAGCCGGCCGCCCGGTTGCTGGCCGAGGCCGCGCCGGAGACCGCGCAGGCGGTCGGCGCGCTGCAGTACGCGAGTGTCGCGCTGATGGCGATGGCCCTGCCACCCGGGACCGCCTTGCCGGACCTGTCAGGTTTCCTGGTGCCGCCGGGCGAGGGCACACTAGTCAAAGCCGCGACGTTCTTCACTCGTAAATGGCCGCATCTCACCGACCCGGACGGACCGGTGATCGTGCGGGCCTCACTGGGCCACGCCGGTGAGGAACAGCGTCTCCAACACGACGACGAGACGCTCTTCCTCCAGACTCACGCGGAGTTGTGCGAGCTGGTCGGTGTCAAGCTGCCGGCGCCGGCCGAGTTCTGGCTCCGGCGCTGGGGCGGCGCCCTGCCGCAATACGCCCCCGGCCACGGGGACCGGATCTTGCAGGTCCGGGCCGGGCTGCCGCCGGGGCTGGCGCTGGCCGGGGCAGCGTTCGACGGGGTCGGCATCCCGGCGTGTGTGGTCAGCGGTGAACGTGCGGCCGGCGATGTGTGCAAGCACTTGGACGGCGCATGACCGAGCAGAGCAACGCGGCCCGGATCAATCGGTGTTGGGCTCGAGCGTTTGGTTAGCGCCTCGGCCGGGTTGACGCGTCTCCTGTGTTATGGCGTCACTCGTCGTCGTTCTCGGAAAGAGAGCAAGCGGGAAAGCGTCAGCTCGGGTCCATAGCGAGTCGATGACCGGCGATGGCGGCGTATCGAGGGGTCTTGTTGCCGCTTACGTGAGTCGGAGTGTGGTCAGGCAGGTCGGCGCCTGCTCGCCGGTGGCGATTTTCGTCTGCCCGGTTTTGCCGTCATGGGTGATCCGCAGCGTGGCTGTGATGCCCTGGGGTAGCCAGAGCCCGACGAACCCGTTGTCGAAGGTGGTCCGGACCTCGTCAACCAGTACTTTGCTGTTCGTCTCGTCGACGATCTTCACCTGCACGTCTTGGTCGGCGAGTTCGCCCTTGCAAGTGGTGAGGGAGTGGTAGAAGCATTGGTGCGTCTGGTTCGCGTACGGCGCCACGGACAGGTAGAACTGGCCATCGGGTATGTCGAGTTGGTATTCCTGTGCCCCGCTGGAGATCACCAGTTCGTGGGGTCGAACTGAGGCTTTCAGCGCGGTCGGCCGTTCCGCGACGCTCAGCCGGTCGAGGTGGTCGATAAGTTCGACGGTGTTCTTGCCTGCAAGGCCGTGGGTCGCGAGAAGTGCATCGGCCTGTCCGCTCGCTGAGGTTGCGGTTGCGGTTGCGGTTGCGGTTGAGGGTACGGCGTTCGATGCGGTCACGGGATCGTCGGCCGTCGCGCAACCGGCCAACAGCAATGCGGACACCGTTGTGGCGACGATGAAGACTTTCATTTTCACCCTCACCTCCGCTACCAGACCAGATCCATCGGATCGCTCCTCGTCAACGACGGCTGACACGGCTGATGCCGTTGATCGAAAGCCGTAGAGTGCCCGGTCTTCACTTTGGCAGCGGTATCCGACTCCGCTGTGGCGCCTCGACAGGTGCGGAAGATCGAAGAACGACTCAACTCCCGTGCCGAGCGGGATGACCGGTGTTGTTCGTTGTGGCGAACCCGGCATGCCCGCACACCGGCCCCCTCCGGCTGCGTGCAGCTGTGGATAACGTTGCGCGGTGCTATGCCAACTGATCCGGGGTTGCGGGACGTTTTAGCCGCACCTACGCGGGCCCGCCGAGGGGCCACTAAGGGAAGGGCCCGCGTAGGGGGTGGTGTGCCGGACACCTGGGGGTTTGGGTTCGGCACACCGGGGCCGCCTGGGCTCGCGCTTAGGGGAGCAGCACCAGGCGGGCAGGGACGCGGCTGGCCAGTACGTCCTCGATCGAGGAGTTGATGTCCTCAAGCTTGCGGGTCTCGTACAGCACCTCGGTCCGGCCAGCGGCTTGCAGCCGGAACACCTCGGCCAGGTCGGCGCGGGTGCCGACGATCGAGCCGATCACCCGGATGCCCTTGAGCACGGTTTCGAAGATCGGCAGCGACATCGCGTTGTCCTTGGGCAGCGACACCAGAATGAGTCGGCCACCGCGGCGCAGCGACGCGTGGGCCTGTTCGATAACCCGCGGGTCGGCGGCGAGGACGACTGCGACGTCAGCGCCGCCGAGCGCTTCGATCGCCGCGACCGGGTCGGTGTCGGCGGCGTTCACGGTGTGCGCGGCGCCGAGCTGCCGGGCGAGGGCGAGTTTCTCCTCCGTGACGTCCACGGCGATGGTTTCCCCGCCGAAGATCTGCGCGTACTGCTGGGCAAGGTGGCCGAGTCCACCGATGCCGAAGATCGCGACCCGGTCGCCGGGGGTGACCCCGCCGACCTTGACCGCTTTGTAGGTGGTCACGCCTGCGCAGGTCAGCGGCGCGGCTTCGGCGGGGGCGATGCCGTCGGGTACCCGGACGACGTAGCGGGCATCGGCGACCAGGTATTCGGCGTGTCCGCCGTCGATCGCGTAGCCGGTGTTGAGCTGTGCCTCGCACAGCGTCTCCCAGCCGGTGATGCAGTACTCGCAAGTTCCGCACGCGAAGCCGAGCCAGGGCACGGCGACTCGGTCTCCGACGGCCGGTGCGGCGACACCTTCGCCGGCCCTCTCGACTATGCCCACACCTTCGTGGCCGGGGGTGAACGGCAGAGCCGGCTTGACCGGCCAGTCACCGCGGGCGGCGTGGATGTCGGTGTGGCACAGGCCGCTTGCTTCGAGCCGCACACGGATCTTGCCGGGTCCCGGCTCCGGGATGGGCACCTCCTTGATCTCCAGAGGCTGGTTGAACGCGGTGACCACGGCGGCACGCATGATGTGCTCCTTCCTTGCGCTTGCGTATCCATCGTCGTCCGGCGTGTCCCAGCCGGTCAGGGCCGATGGACCCGTAATCCGGGACCTGTAGATCATGTCGTTGAGTTCGGCGGCCGCAGGGCGGACAGCGACCGCCGAGTCCGCTGGACGTCCCCCGGATTCGCTGTTGCTATGCGACGCTGTTGTGGTTGAACGTCGGGTGGCTCCTCGCGAACCCCATGGTTGCGCTCTGATCGGCGTCAGCCGGAGAGCCAGTCATGCCGGCGTACAAGACGGTCACCCGGAGAGTCGGGGGGTTCTCTCGGGTGGCCGTCTTGTACAACCGGAGGCTGGCAGCGTTCGGCGGAGTGGAGCTCCAAGTCGGCGGATAGACCGTGGGTCGTTTCCGCTCGAAGGGAACGATCCCGGCTGGCTGAGGACTCGGAGCGGCCGAGCAGCGCCCCGCTGGCGTGCGGCCTTGACGAGGTCGCTGCTGCAGCGATCTGCGTTGTCCGACCGGGACGAAAGTCCCGGTATCGAGTAGTGGTTGCTCTTCTACCCAGCGATGCGAGCAGTGATGCTCGCAGCATGACCAATACCGGTGGAGTGCCACGGGACCCGGCCCGGCCCGCGGGTGTCGGTCTGATCCCACGCCTGTTGATGTCGCCGTTCAGTGGGCTGCTGCCGGATGGGCTGGTGGTGTTGCGCTACACGTCGTCGGCCGGGGCGCTGATCACGCTGCCGGTCCAGGCTGCCGCTACGACACCTCACGGTCTCACTTTCGTG